>NZ_DASYCB010000029.1:0-105813 GCF_036500425.1 Luteibacter sp. | reverse complement strand
AGCGCGCTTGCGCGCGATGGGTGCTCGCCGCATACCCCATCGCGCGCAAGCGCGCTCCTACAGGGGGAGAGTCAGCTGTGTTGCGGGATTCACCAGCGATACGACATGCCTGCATAAACTTGCCGGTCCGGCGTCGCGTTGTTCACGCCAAGGTTGGCACCGACATCGAGCTGGAGCGTCGGGCTGACCAGGTAGCTGAAGGCGATGTCACCGGACTCCTGCTTCACGCGACCCAGAGGGTCGTGGTTGTCCTGGCGCCAGTACTCGATGGCCACCGTGAGCTTGCTTGTCAACGCGTGCGACACGTTGACGAGGTTCGTCACGGCGAGGTGGCGGCCATGGCCGTCGGCGTCAGCCAGTGCGTCGAGCTCCGGACCGATCGTCAGTGTGAAGCCCGCACCTACGGCGGCGCTCATGGGTACGGCTATGCCACCCTCCCATTTATCATTACCGAGGTTGTGCGAGGCAGTCGGTGCCTTTACGAACGGGATGATCGACGCGCTAAACGTATCGCCGCTGTACAACGCCGTCTTTACGCGGATATAGGTATCACTACTACCGTGCACCGTGTGGCGTTCGCCATCGACCTTCGTCCTCACCCGCAGTGCCGGCGCCCAGTTCACTTCGATATCGGTATGCGTGCCGATACCGTATTTCAGGTAGGGATTGATGTAGTAGAGGGTATCCGAGCTGCTGCCGGGATGCGCATCGTGCGTGGCATTACCCATATCGGTTTCAAGCTGCCACGCGCCTTCAGGCACAGTGCACGTGGCGTTCGCCTTGGTGGGGCGGTCGGTGCAGATGGGCGGTGCGTCATCGGCGTGGGCGGTGAACGAAGAAACGGCGGCCAGGAAAGTGGCCGACAGAAGGATGGAACGGAACGTCATGGTCATGCCTGTGGATCAAGGATGACCACCCATGTTAGGCACCGACGTCTATGGGCGGCGCTGTGTTCGTGCGACGCCTATCAAGGCGGTATCAAGACCGCGTCAGGCCAGGCCGGCGAGCCGATAACCCACCTGCAGTTCGGTCATCAGGTGCGTCGGTCGGGCGGGTTCGTCTTCGAGCTTCTGGCGCAGGTTCGCCATATAGACGCGAACGTAATGTGGGCGCGTCGCGTAGCCTGGCCCCCACACTTCCAGAAGCAGCTGCTTGTGCGTGAGTACCTTTCCCTGGGCGCGCACGAGTGCGGCCAGCAGGCGGAACTCGATCGGGGTCAGGTGTACTGCCTCGCCGGCCTTGCTGACCTCATGCGTGGCGAGGTTCACTTCGATCGCACCGAACACCACACGGGCACTCGCGGTGCCCTTGTCACCCGCCAGGCTTGCCCGGCGCAGCTGCGCACGCACCCGAGCGACGAGTTCGGGCACGCCGAAGGGCTTCGCGAGGTAATCGTCGGCACCCGCCTCCAGCGCCGCGACCTTTTCCGCCTCGCTGTCGCGTGCGGAGAGCACGATGATCGGGCATGACGACCAGCCACGCACATCGCGGATCACGGCTTTACCGTCGTCATCGGGCAGGCCCAGATCGAGCACGATCAGGTCGGGCTGGCGGCTTGCCGCCTCGATGCGCGCACGGAGGGCATCCTCTGCCTCGAATACCTGCATGCCCTCGCGCTCCAGCGCCAGTCGCAGGAAGCGGCGGATATCGGATTCGTCTTCCACCACCAGGATGCGGGGCCGGTTCATGGCAGGTCTTCCAGATCGATCGTGGGCGGATCGCCCAGTGGCAAGGTAAGAGAGAACGTGGCGCCGGAAGGCGTCCGGCGAGACGCGGTGATACTGCCGCCGTGGGCTTCCATGATCCGCCGCGCCAACGACAGGCCCAGGCCAACGCCTGGAACCGCCGATTCGCGTTCACCGCGCGCGAAGGCCGCGAACAGCGCGCTCGCATTCACGCCTTGCGGGAAGCCGGGGCCATTATCCTCGACGACCATGCGGACACTTTGCCGCTCGCGGAAGCTGCGGATCCAAAGCGTCGCGTCGGAAGGTGTGTATTTGGCGGCGTTATCCAGCAGGTTGGCCAGTACGCGATCGAACATGAGCGCATCGACTTCGACCAGGGGCATGTCATGCGCAAGCTCCACGATGACATGCCGCGTGCCAAGCGCGGAACCCGCTAACGCGGCGCCAATCAGCTCATCCAGTGCGTGCCATTCGCGTCGCAAGCGGGTGCCGCCATCCTGCAATCGCGCGGCATCGAGCAGGTTGGCGATCTGGCGTTGCATGCTATCGGCTTGAGCCGCGATGGCCTGCGGAAGCTCACCATCGCCCATGACCCCGGCCATGCCGCGAATCGCCGCCAGCGGCGTGCGCAGGTCGTGCGATACCGCCGCGAGCAGGGCGTTACGCAGCTTTTCGCCTTCCATGTGCAACTGACTCTCGTGCGCGACGTCGACGAAGTGCACGCGCTCGATGGCCAGGGCCACCAGCGATTGGCACGCTCGCAGCAGGTCGGCCTGCTCGGCATCGAGCGGGCCGAGCCTGGTACTGCGAAGCATCAGTACGCCACGCGTTCGCAACGGCGTCGTGAGCGGGAGGTAGGTTGCGTTGTGTGCTGTCAGCGTATCGGTATGCCGCCCCGCCGGTTTGCCTTCCTCCAGGACCCACTGGGCGACACTGGCATCCGCGTCCGTCGACCCCGGGGTCATGTGCTCGTCCGCGTCGGGCAGCAACAAGCTGGCCGTGCCGCCGAACAGGGGCCCGATACGGGTATCACACACCTGGGCGATGTCTTCGATCCGCACGGCCGCCGAAAGGTCCGTCGCGACCGCCGCCAGCGCGCTTGCCCTGCGCTCGCCGGCTATGGCCGTCACCGCCTTCTCACGCAAGCGCGCGGCGAGCTGGCCGGTGACCAGGGCCACCACCAGCATCAGCGCGAACGTGAAGAGGTACTGCGTGTCCGACACGTGGAACGACCACACCGGCGGCACGAAGAAAAAGTCCAGGCCGGCCACGCTAAGCAGCGCGGAGAGCGCACCGGCGCCGCGGCCCCAACGCAATGCGGCGAGCACGACATTAAGCAGGAACACCATCACCACGTTCGACAGGTCGAACACGCGCAACAGCTGCGAGGCGACGAGCGTGGTGATGACGCAGCCGGCAACCACGAATACGACCGTCCGGGCACGCGACGCAGGTGGCGAAACAGAGGGGAAGCGGGCGGCCATCATCCGGCATGATAGCCGCCCGGTGGTACGGGCGGACACTCTGTGCATGCTGGAACTTCCGGCTCATCGCGCCGATGAGATCGCCTTTCGGCAGAACCAGTCACATATCTTCTGCATTTCGCTCCGGGTCATCGCACGCAGGAGGAGTTCCACGCCAGGCCCGGTTGCGAACCACCTTGCGGCGCATAGGTCACCGTCAGCGACTTGTCTGCCCGTTGGACGTGGAGCACGATCGGTGCGTCGAGGCTTTGTGCGGCTGGGTTGGTGTCGACGCTTTCCACAAGGACGTCGCCGTCACGCAGGCCGGCCTTTTCAGCGGCCGATCCTTTCGCGACCCCGCTGATCGTCGCTCCCGCCTGCAGTCGCACGGGCGAGGTAAAGCCAAGGTCGAAGATGCGTACATCGTCCTTGCTGGCGTGCAGGCACGAACCAAATGCGCCCGCCGTCGGGAAAATGATCTTCCCGTCCATCATGTCGTTCCAGTCCTTGATCGCCCATGGACCTGCACGCTGGGAGAGCATATCCAGCCAGGTGTGCTGGTCCGAAGGTTCGCCAGCATTTATGCGCGCACTCATTTCGTTAGCGAGGTCGAGGACACGTACGCCCAATCCGTGCTTCTTCAGCTTCGCATCCAGGTCAGCGAGATACAGCGTGCCGCGGTTGTACGGAAGCAGCCAGGCGTTCCGGCCGGACCAGACCACCGCGGGCAGGGCGCTGTTCGGTAACGCGCGCTTCGCGTTCGTGTAGTAACCGGCGCTCTCCTTCCGGACGAGTTCCAGGTATTCGGCAGGGGTGTACAGGCCGGCGGCGTCAGGGACGGTAAGTGCGACGTAGTTGGCCAGGCCTTCCGTGTACCAGTCACCGCCCACATCCTCCTTCTCAAGGTAGCGCGCCAGGCTATGCACCATCTCGTGGGCCACCACATAGTGCAGGTCGTTCGTGCCCGGATTGGCACCGGGCGGCACGTAGAGCATGAACGAGTGTTCGGCCGCGCGCCCGCTGGGGTTGGAGCCGCCAGCGAAGGAGCGGATCATGAATCGATAGGGGCGACCCTTGAGCTTGAACGCTTTTAGTTCGGCAGCGTAAGCCGCAGCAGCCCAGCCACCGGCCGCCTCCAGTTGCGATTCCGCGACGCCCAGACCGTAGACCTCGAGCCCCGCGTCCTTCGCCTGCCCAAGAGGGCGGTAGGTCTTGACTGGACCGGCGAGGAATAGCGTTCCGGTGAGTTGGTCCGCACTGAACGTCCCGCTGTAGTCGCCCACGCCATAGGACGTGACAGCCATGTCGCCCGGTGGGAGCTTCCAGTGCACATGGGACGTGAAGTTCGCTTTGGTATCGGGCAATACAAAAATACCGATGTAGCCACCCGACACACCGCTACCTGCGGCCTGCAGATCGACCTGCGGCCCGCGCTTCGCCACTGCACCGCGTGCCACCGGCATCCGGTAAGACACGTGCACCGCACCCGATGCCGGGCGCGTCGTCGTCCAGCTTTCAAAGGTGCGCGGGCCGTCCTTACGCGTGACGGGGGCGGCGACGGGGAGCTCACCACGGTCGTCGGTGACGCGCAGGTCAGCGATGCGATCGGTGCTTCGCTCCAGCCCGGGTTCGAGTGTGTCGAGCAAGAGGGTGACGGGTGTCGTAACGGGCTGAGCAGGTTGGTACGTGTAACTAACGGTGACGCCGGTGCCGGCACCATGGGTCGCCTGCATCATGCCGAGGGTGATATCGAGCGTTGCGGTGGGACTTGCGGCAGCTGGCGGGGCGCACACGCCTGTTGTCGGCAGGGCAGCCAGGCAAGCCATGCCGGCCAGACGAAGGCCGGAAGATGCAGCGCGGAATACGCTCATGTGGGTGTTACCGGGAGAGTGGGGGTAATCAGCCTACTAGTAGGTAGGTAATCGCGCAATGAGGTGTCCCCGGCCCGGCTTCGCCGGTCCCTAACCTGCGACCTTCGATGCAGCCCCAAGGAAACGTCCGACTATCTCTGGCAGCATCGGATCGACGGCGAGCGTGTAGTGGGTGGTGCCAGGCAGGATGGCGAGCTCGTTGGCGGGTCGCAGGGAGCCATCGAGCCCGGCATCACGTTGGCCGCCGCCTAACGCTTTCCAGAACTCGACCATGTGCTCGGGTCGGATGGCGTCAGCGTCGGCGAAGACCAGCAGTGTGCGCATTTTGAGGCGGGCGACGTCGGCGCTCCAGTCGTAGGGGCGTTTGGTCATGTCGCCGACCTTCCTGAAGAGGTTGGTCCAATCGACATCGGGATAGGCCTTGCCTAGCGGCGATGCCTTGACGGCGGGGCCGACCGTGGGGGCGTTGGTCTCCATCTGTTTGAAGGCCGCCACTGCCTCCGGATAAAAGCCGTCCTGTTTCATCGTCGCGGATACGAGGATAAGTCGGTCGACAACGTCCGGATGGCGGATGGCGGTCTGCAGCGCGACGGCGGAGCCTAGCGAATAGCCCATGATGTCGACCTTGCCGAGCTTGAGGTAGCCGATCAGCGCCGCGATGTCGTCGCCCATCGTTTCGCTGCGCAGTGGCCTGTCGGTGTCTGGCGTTCGTCCGTGCGCCTGGAGATGGACGGCGATCACCTGCCGGCGCCTGGCCAGTTCGTCCCGATTGGTCCCGAAGCTGTTGGGGTCGATGCCGCCGTGCAAGAGAATGAGCGGCTTGCCGACGCCATGCACGCTGTAAAAGAGGTGCTGGCCGTTGACGTCGGCAAAGTGCTCGTTCGAAATGGCGGGAGCCTTCCTGGCTTGTACAGGCAGGGCGGCGGCCAGCACGGCGGTTACCGTGGCTGTCTTCAGGAAGTCGCGTCTAAGCATCGTTTCGTCATCCTTCCACAAGCGGGTAACCGTGGTGTGATTACGACCTGCGTGCCAGCAATGCATCCAGTTGTGCGAACTGCTCGGGCAAGCCTTCCGCCGAGCCGGCCAGGGCTTCTTCAAGGGCGGCCGTGGTGGGGTAAAGCTCGTGCAGGGTGACCCGCGTTTTGTCGCCGTGTGCTTCAAACGTCACTGTCGTCACGGCGCCGTCGTCGCTTTCTTCATTCGTCCATACCATGCGCTTGTTCGGCGTGACTTCCTGGTACGTGCCGAAGAACGTCATCGGTTGTTCGAAGGAAGGGTGGCGGAACTGGAGGCGATACGACCCCCCCGTGCGGATATCCATGTCGCACGAGACCAGCGACATGCCTACCGATTTCGGAACCCACCAGCTCTTGAATAACTCAGGCGTGCTCCACGCTTCGAAAACGATGTGCAGCGGGGCATCGAACGTTCGGGTCACGAGGAGCTCGCGGTCGGATTTGCGTTCGACGGCGGTGGGGTTCGTGGCGACGGCGCTATTTTCGCTTTGTACGGACATCTACCTTCTCCTCGCGTTTCATCTGCTCGACAAGTTGGTCCAGCGCATCGAAGCGTGCGCTCCAAAGCTGGCGGTGTGATTCGATCCAGGCGGCCTCTTCTTCCAGCTGGCGCGGTCCGAGCTTGCAGGTTCGGACACGACCGACCTTTTCCGTGGTCACGAGCCCCGCCTGCTCCAGGACGCTCACGTGCTTCTTCATGCCCGTGAGGGACATGTGGAATCGCTGGGCAAGATCGGAAATCGAGGCGTGCGAATCCCCGAGTTGCTCCAGCACGCCGCGCCGGGTGACATCGGAGAGCGCCGCGAACGTTGCATCAAGATGAGCTGAACACTGAACCATATGGTTCACTGTAGGCCGGCACTGAACGCTTTGCAACCGGCAGAGAAAGTCTGCATATTGATAATACAGAAATGAACTATATACTTATGGTGTAACCACGTCACAGGTTCCTCCCATGAGTGATTTCGCCCCCACCGAAGCGCGAATCAACAACACGATCCAGAAGTACCCCGCCTTCCCACGGGATCCGGCGGTGCTGGTTCGCCTGGTGAAGCACCTCTACAAGGAGGTGCACGACGAGGCCAACGGCGTGATGAAGCCGTATGGCCTGAACCACCCCGAATACAACATCCTGATGATGCTGTACGGGGCAGCCGGTAACGCGATGAACCCCTCGCAGCTGGCCGATGCCGCAGGCGAGAAGCTGGCCAATGTGACCCGGCTGACCACCCGTCTGTGCGACATGGGCCTGATCACCCGGGCTGCCAGCGAAGACGACCGCCGCAAGGTCGAGCTCACGCTCACGGACGCCGGCATGGTGCTGATCGAGAACTTTCTCCCGGACATCGTCAAACTCCTGCATCGCCAGACACGCAATCTCACGCCCTCTGAGCAGCGGGTGCTCGAAGGCCTGCTCAAGAAAATGCTGGCCGGGTTCGGGGGCTAAGGCACCGCTGCCATGTCTGCCGTGAACGTCACTGCCAGCGCACCGAGCACACGCCAGGTCGTGGGCGAAACACTGCGCGAAGAGGCCGCGATCTGGCTGTTCGTGGTGAAGACGCTCATTGCGTTCTTCACCGCGGGCTGGCTGGCCATGCGCTTCGGCCTGCCCGCACCCTCCACCGCGATGTTGACCACGATCATTGTGGCGAACCGGCAATCGGGCATGGTGCTGGCGAAGAGCTTCTACCGCGGCATTGGCACGGTGGCGGGGGCGACTGCGGCGGTGGGGATCGTGGCTTCGTTCCCGCAGCAGCGCGATCTGTTCCTTGTCGCATTATCGCTGTGGATCGGCGTTTGCGCGGGTGGCGCGACGCTTTATCGCAACTTCAAGTCCTATGCCTTCGTGCTGGGTGGGTACACCGCCGCCATCGTCGCGATTCCGGTGATCGATAACCCGCCCGGCGTATTTGATTCCGCCGTGGCGCGCCTTTCCGAAGTACTGCTAGGCCTCCTCGTGAGCGGCGTCGTCAACGACGTCGTGTTCCCCAGCCGCATGCGCGATGTGCTGCGACGCTCGGCGCGCGAGCAGTTCGCGCACTTCATCGGTTTCGTCCGGGGTGCGACGGAAGGCTCGATCCCGCGTGAGGCCATGGAAAACGCACACCTGCGATTCGTTCGTGACGCGGTGACGCTGGAGGACCTGCGCAGCTCGGTGATCTTCGAAGATGCGGAAGCGCGCGTTCGCAGCAATCACCTGCGTCTGTTCAACCAGCGCTTCATGGCGGCGTCGACGAGCTTCCAGTCGCTGCATCATTTGGTGAACCGGCTGAAGCGCGCAAAGCGTGACCTCGCGGCCAGCGTGCTGATCCGCCTCTACGCGCCGATTGGCGAGGCCTTGCACGTGCCGATTGAAGCGGGCATGGCGGCCCGCGTACTGCTGCCGCGCCTGGCGGACGCGCGCACGACGATGCGTACTCGCGTAACCGAACTGCGCGCCACGCTAAGCGACATCCACGACCTGCGTGACTACGACACAGGCGCTTCGCTGCTGATGCGCTTTGTCGAAGAACTGTACGGCTACGTGGAGACGGCTGCTTCCTTACAGACACCACGGGTCATCGGCGGCCCGGCGGAACGTGTGCGTTTCGATCGCGGCAACGACTGGCTTGGCGCGGGCCTTGCCACGTTCCGTACGACCCTGACCATGCTCGCGCTCGGCGTGTTCTGGATCGGAAGTGCCTGGCCCATGGGTTCAAGCGCCATGTTGCTTGCCACGGTCTTTGCGGGCCTGTTTGCTACCACGCCCAATCCGACCCGGGTCACCTGGATCGTCATGCTCGGCTATCTTTTCGGCATGGTGATGGGCTTCATCTGCGAATTCTTCGTGCTCACCCAGGTGGATGGCTACCCGTTGCTGGTCGCCGGCATCGCGCCGTTCCTGGCGGTTGGCCTCGTCATGATGATGAGCCGCAAGCTGGCCTTCTTCGGGCTGGGCTGGGCGATGGGTCTGGCTTACATCCTTGCGCTGAAGAACCTGCAGACCTACGACCCGGCGCACTTCATCAACGATGCCATCGCGCAGGTGGTGGGGCTCGGCGCCGCCGCCGTGTCGTTCGTCGTGATTCCGCCGGCCATCGGTAGCGCGTGGCTACGCCGCCGCCAGCTGGCGCGTCTGCGCGGGCAGGTGGCGCTGGCGGCGGAAGCGCCGTTGCCGGGTCTGCGTCATCGCTTTGAAAGCGTGAATCATGACCTGGTGAACCAGGTCGTCGCGCAGACCCAACCGGGCAGTGCGGATTCGCGTGCCTTGATCGCCTGGGCGCTGGCGGTGCACGAAACCGGCCGCGCGCTCATCGAGCTTCGCCACGACATGGCGCGCCGCGACGTGCCATCGACCCTGCTGCCCTATTTGCAGGAAGCGCTGCGCACGCTGGCGCGCTTCTATGAGAAGCCCGACCCGGCGGGCTATCTGCTCGCGCGCGACGCCGTCGCCACCGCGATCGCCAGCGTTGGCGAGCACACCGGGCAAGTCCACCTGCTCGAACACCTGCACCTCATCCGCATGGCGCTACTCGATGGCGAATCCGTCGTCGCGGCGTACATGCCCTCTGCCCCTCTAGCCAAGGAGATCGTCCATGCCCCGTGAGATCGCCCTCGGCGACGCCCTGGTGCCGGGGCTGCTCATCCTCTTCGTCCTGGCCTTGCTGGCCCTGTGGCTGCTCGACACGCTGGCAGGCCGGGTCGGCTTCTACCGTTTCGTGTGGCACCCGCCATTGTTCCGGCTGGGCGTGTTCGTCTGTGTCTTCGGCGCGTTCGCGCTGTTCCTTATCTGAGTCATACCGTCATGAAACTCACCACGATCCTCCGCTTCGCCATTACCGCCGCCGTCATCGTCGTCGCGGCGTTCGTCGGCCATGCATTGTGGAAGCACTACATGTATTCGCCGTGGACGCGCGATGGCCGTGTGCGTGCCGAGATCGTTCGCATCGCGCCTGATGTGGCGGGCCTGGTCACGGACGTGCGTGTCATCGACAACCAGACGGTGAAGAAGGGCGACCTGCTCTTCGTTGTCGACAAGGCGCGTTACGTCAATGCGCTCAACCAGGCGAACGCCAACCTGCACGCAGCGGAAGCGGCGGCACGCGCATCGGGTGCCAGCATCAACGCCGCGGCAGCGAGCGCACAGCAGAGTCGTTCAAACTTTGAGATGTATGCCGCGCAGTCCGATCGTCGCCAGAAGCTGATCAACAACGTGATCTCGGCGGAAGACAAGGCGAACGCCCTGGCCGCGGCAAACGCCGCGAAGGCTGGCTGGCAGGCCGCGCAGGCGAGCACGAAGCAGGCTTCGGCGGCGCAGGAGCAGGCACTCGCCGCCGTGGCCCAGGCGGCGGTCGAGGTGGCCTCTGCCCAGCTCAATCTGGATCGCACCGAGGTGCGCGCGCCGGTGGATGGCTATATCACGAACCTGGATGTCCGCGTGGGCGATTACGCCAGCGCCGGCGCCGCGCGGCTCGCGCTGATCGATAGCCACTCGTACTGGATCTACGGCTACTTCGAAGAGACCAAGCTGCCGGGCCTGCGCATCGGCGACCCTGTGGATATCCGTCTGATGAGCGGCGGCGTGCGCCTGCAAGGCAAGGTCGAGAGCATCGCCCGCGGCATCACCGACGCCGACAACCCGACCGGCAGTGACATGCTGGCCGACGTGAACCCCACCTTCAACTGGGTGCGCCTTGCCCAGCGGGTGCCAGTGCGGGTGAGAATCGATGCGAGCCATTTGCCACAGGGCACGGTGCTCGCGGCTGGTATGACCGCGACGCTGGTAGTACACCCCTCACAAATCGCCGCACGCTAAACGCTGTTGTAGGAGCGCGCTTGCGCGCGATGGGTGCTCGCGGCAAGCACCCATCGCGCGCAAGCGCGTTCCTACAGGTCAGGCGGTGAGGCGTTTCAGGCGTAGCTGTAGCCACTTGTCCACATCGGCCCATTCGGTGGCGAGGATGCTGTAGCAGACCGTGTCGCGCAGCGTGCCATCTTCGCGGCGCTTGTGCGCACGCAGGACGCCTTCGCGCTTCGCCCCGATCCGCTCGATGGCGCGTTGGGAATCCTGGTTGTAGGCGTCGGTATGGAACTCGACGGCGACTACGCCGAGGTTCTGGAAGGCGTTATCAAGCAGCAAATGCTTGCATGCCGAGTTCAGATGGCTGCGTTGCCAGCGCCTGGCGTACCAGGTGTAACCGATGGCCATCCGGTAGGGGTCCGGGGTGATGTCGTAGTAACGGGTGGTACCGGCGATGTCGCCACTGGCCTTCTCACGGACGACATACGGGGTCATCCGGCCCTCGAGCTGGCCGCGCAGGGCCTTCTCTACGTACTCGGCCATGCCGCCGGGGCGGGGGACGGTGGTGAACCAGAGGTCCCACAGGTTGCCATCGGCGGCGGCCTGTTCCAGTGCGGGCACGTGGTCGAGGGTCATGGGTTCCAGCGTGACCCAGGCATTTTCCAGGCGATCGGCCATGCGGGGCTCCTTCAGGCGTCCAGATCGGGGATGAGACGGCTCTCGATACGCGCGATGGCGTCCTTCAACTGCAATTTGCGCTTTTTGAGGCGGGTGAGCTGGAGCTCATCCCGGCTGATGGCCTGGGCCAGGTGCTCAATGGCGTCGTCGAGGTCCCGGTGCTCGACCTTGAGCTCCGCAAGGAGGTGGGAAAGCTGGGTCGGATCCTGAACCTGCATGGCGGCGGCCGGCGGCTTGGGGGAAGCCGCAAGTCTAACCCCGGGCGTGTCGCGCCGCAGCAGTTACACTAGGAGGCTCGTCCCCCTGAAGCACCTGTGACATGTCCGCCAGCCCTGACGCCACCCGCAAGCACAGCTACGAAGCCGGCAAACTGGCCAAGCGCCTGCGCCGCCAGGTCGGCCAGGCGATCGCCGATTACGCGATGATCGAGGACGGCGACAAGGTCATGGTCTGCCTCTCCGGCGGCAAGGACTCCTACACCATGCTGGATATCCTGCTCTCGCTGCAGGCCAAGGCACCGGTGCGGTTCGAGATCGTCGCCGTGAACCTCGACCAGAAACAGCCCGATTTCCCGGAACACATCCTCCCGGAATACCTCAGCGAACGCGGTATCCCGTTCCACATCATCGAGCAGGACACCTACAGCGTCGTCACCCGCGTGATCCCGCAGGGCAAGACGATGTGCAGCCTGTGCTCGCGCATGCGCCGCGGCGCCCTGTACCAGTGGGCCGCCGACAATGGCGTGACCAAGATCGCGCTCGGCCACCACCGTGACGATATCCTCGGCACCTTCTTCCTGAATATGTTCTACCAGGGCAGCCTGAAGGCGATGCCGCCGAAGCTGCAGTCCGATGATGGCAAGCACGTCGTCATCCGCCCGCTGGCGTACTGCCGCGAGGACGATATCGCGACCTACGCCGAGGCGAAGGCCTTCCCCATCATTCCCTGCAACCTCTGCGGCTCGCAGGAGAACATGCAGCGCAAGGTGGTGAAGCGCATGCTCGAGGACTGGGAGAAGAGCCACCCGGGTCGCAGTGAAACCATGTTCCGCGCGATGGGCAATATCGCGCCCTCCCAGTTGATGGACCGTAACCTGTTCGATTTCGCGAGCCTCGGCGCACGCGAAGGCGGGGCGCGCGCCGACACGCATGCATGGCTCGGCGGCAGTGACGCCGCCGACAACGACTGACACTTTCCTTTCACCGCTTCCAGGCCTTTCGATCATGACCCTGTTCTCCGCCGTCGAACTTGCACCACGCGATCCGATCCTTGGCCTTAACGAAGCCTTTGGCGCCGACACCCGTGCGGACAAGGTGAACCTCGGCGTCGGCGTGTATTACGATGCGAACGGCCATGTTCCCCTGCTGCGCGCCGTGCGCGAAGCGGAGAAGGCCCGCGTCGAAGCACAGCTTCCGCGCGGTTACCTGCCGATCGATGGCATCGCGCTTTATGACAGCGCGGTGCAGAAGCTGTTGTTCGGTGCCGCATCCCCGTTGTTGGCGGATCGCCGCGTTGTCACGGCGCAGGCGCTCGGCGGTACGGGTGCGCTCAAGGTCGGCGCTGATTTCCTCAAGCGGCTGAATCCGGATGTGCCGGTCGCCATCAGCAACCCGAGCTGGGAGAATCACCGCGCGCTGTTCGAATCCGCGGGTTTTAGCGTGGTCGACTATCCGTATTACGACGCCGCCACGCACGATGTGAATGTCGATGGCATGCTGGCGGGTCTGGCGAAGCTGCCGAAGGGCTCGGTGGTCGTGCTGCACGCCTGCTGCCATAACCCGACCGGCGTGGACCTCGGCGAAGCCGAGTGGAAGCGGGTGATCGAGGTGGTGCGCTCGCAGGGTCTCGTGCCGTTCCTGGATATCGCGTACCAGGGCTTCGGCGATGGCATCGAGGCGGACGCCATCGCGGTCCGCCTGTTCGCGCAGACGGATCTTCCATTCTTCGTCGCTAGCTCGTTCTCGAAGTCCTTCTCGCTATACGGCGAGCGCGTCGGTGCGCTGTCGATCGTCACCGGGTCGCATGACGAGGCGGTGCGCGTGCAGTCGCAGCTGAAGCGCATTATCCGCACCAATTATTCGAACCCGCCGACGCACGGCGCCGCGATCGTTTCCGCCGTACTCAATCACGACGACCTGCGCGCGACGTGGGAAACCGAACTGGGCGAGATGCGCGAGCGCATCCGTACCATGCGCCGTGGCCTGGTTGAACGCTTGGCCAAGGCGGGTGATTTCGGTTTCATTCAACAGCAGCGCGGCATGTTCTCCTACTCCGGCCTGAGCGGCGCGCAGGTCGACCGCCTGCGCGATGAATTCGGCATTTATGCTGTGGGTACAGGCCGTATCTGCGTCGCCGCGCTGAACGACAAGAATATCGACCGCGTCGCCGAGGCGATCGCGAAGGTGGTCTGAACCACCGCCACACCTTATCGCCAGCGGGCGCGCTGCGCCCGCCACGGCCAACCCTTTGCATGAGAAATACTGATACATGTTCTTTCGCAACCTGACGCTGTTTCGTTTTTCCGAATCCGTTGCCACCGACCTCGATCGCCTGGACGAAGCCCTGCCGGAACATCGCCTTCGCCCCGTCGGCCCGATGGAGCTGAACGCGCGTGGTTTCGTGTCGCCGCTTGGCCGCAACGAGGAAGGCCTTACCCATAACGTGGCCCGCAACACCATGGTCACCGTGGGCAGCGAAGATAAGCTCCTGCCGTCCTCCGTCATCAACGACGAGGTGGCCAACCGTGTGCAGAAGATCGCCGAGGAAGAAGGCCGCAAGGTCGGCGGGCGCGAGCGCAAGAAGATCAAGGACGATGTGCTGAACGAGCTCGTGCCGCGCGCCTTCGTGCGCAGCTCGCGCATGAAGGCCTACGCCGACAAGAAGAACGGCTGGTTCGTCCTGGACACCTCCAGTCGCAAGTCCGCGGAGAACACCCTGAGCCAGGTCCGCGAGGCCCTGGGCAGCTTCCCCGCCGTGCCCCTGGCACCGGAGGAGTCGCCGCGGCTCCTCATGACCCATTGGGTGGCCACGGGCGAGCTGCCGGGTGGCCTGGCGCTGGGCGACGAGTGCGAGCTGCGCGATCCGGCCACGGCTTCGGGCGCGATTGCCCGTTGCCGTAGGCAGAATCTCGACACCGATGAGATTCGTGAGCACCTGCGCACGGGAAAACAGGTGTTCCAGCTTGGTTTGGTCTTCGATGACCGCATTTCTTTCGTGCTTGGCGAGGACCTGATCCTGCGTAAAATCAAGTTCACGGACGTGGTGCTGGACGAGCAGGCCGATAGCCACGAGAACGCGGCCGCCGAAATGGACGCCACCTTCGCCCTGATGGCGCTTGAGTACGAGCGCCTGCTGGGCAAGCTGGAAGAGTGGTTCAAGCTGCCGCGCCCGGAGTGATCCGCCGGGCCGGTCGCAGTGGTTGATACGTCGGGATGGGATGTTTGTCGGGATCGGTTCGGGACTGGCGACATGGCATCAGAACAAGGCGAATGGCTGGAACTCTCCACCCCGACCGGGGGCACGATCCGCGTGCTGAAGTCGGCGCATCCGCGTGCGCGCCGGCTTCGCCTCACGGTGACGCCCAAGGGCGCGCGCCTGACCTATCCCAACGGTACGCATGTGGCGCAGATGACCGCGTTCCTGCGCCACCATGCCGACTGGCTGGAACAGAAGCTCGGCGAATTTCACATGGATGCCGATCCGTTGCCGGCGCTACGCGTGGGCGTGCCGACCACCTTGCCATTCCGCGGTGAGGAGGTACGCCTCGATTGGGCCGAGGGTCCGTATCCGCGCGTGCAGCATGACGAGAGCGGTATCACCCTGGTCATCCCGGGGCCACATCATCGCGAATTGCTGGTGGCGCGTGGCTTGCTCGCAACGTTCTTCGAGGCGCAGATTCGCCGCGATGTGTCGCGCTGGCTGCCGGGCTATATCCCGCAGATCAACGCTGCACCTACGGCGTTGCGCATCCGTCCGTTGAAGAGCTTATGGGGCAGCCTGGATACGCGTGACCGCATCAACCTCGATCTTGCACTGGCGCTCGCCCCGCCTGCAGCATTGCGCTACGTGCTCGTGCACGAGCTCTGCCACCTGAAGGTGCGCAATCACTCGCCGCGGTTCTGGAACTGGGTGGAGAGCATCTTGCCGGAGCATCGGGAGCAGCGTACGTGGCTGCGTGCGCATGGCAGTGCGTTGAAGGCGCAGCTGGATCGGTTGATCGCTGACGTGGCTGACTGAGGCGCGTTGATCGCGCGCAAGCGCGCTCCTACAAGGGGGATGCTTTTTTGTAGGAGCGCGCTTGCGCGCGATGCGTTCAATGCGCCAGCGCGAATCCGGTGATGATCCGCGCGGTCTCGTCGGGCTTCTCCAGCATCGGCATGTGGTTGCAGCCGTTGAGCACGGTCGCGCCGATGGATGGGGTGTTCTTCAGGCCGTTGCGCAGGGTATCCAGCGCCGACACGTCGATGATCTTGTCATCGTGGCACCAGATGCCGAGTACCGGCATCGGCAGCTTGCCAAGAAGCGGATCCAGCACGTAAGCCTGCTCGGGCTTCTTCAGTTCCTCGAACGTGCTTTCAATGAACGCACGATCCTTCACGTTGCGACGAACCAGTGCATCCTCGATACGGCCCGGCAGGTGTGGCGGCTTGGTGAAGATCCGCGCGAGGAGCGCCTCGAGGCCTTCGCGGTCGTTGAACAGGAACGGGTCCTTGCCGGCCTTCACATCGCGGACGAAGTCGTTTTCCTTGAAGGTCAGGCCGGCCGAACTCATCAGGGTGAGCGCGGCGACCCGATCCGGGTGATCGGCCGCATAAACGCCGGCGATCGCACCGCCCATCGACTGGCCCACGAGCAGAAAGCGCGGCTGGCCCGTCGCATTGGCGAACGCATCGAGCCGCGCGGCCTGGGCCGGGATGCCGTAGTCACCGCCAGCCATGCGCGACGACTCGCCCCAGCCCGGGAGGTCAGGGATCACGACGTGGAAATGGTCGGTGAGGCCCTTGGCCATCTCGAGCCAGACTTCCTTGTTGGCTGCGAAGCCGTGCAGAAGCACGATCGTCGGGCCCTGGCCGCCTTCGTAGTACGACCACGTGGTATCGCCAGCGACCACGCTCTTCTTCTCAACGTGGGCCTGCATCGCCATGCGTGCCGCATCTGCCTTGACCAGCAGTTGCGGCGCGAACAGGTAGACCAGGCCGGCGCTGGCACCGAGTACCAGGGCGACGACCACCAGGAACTTCAGCCTGCGCAGCAGCAGGCGCTGCCAGAGCGGGCGCGTGGAGGTGGTATCCAGGGGAGCAGGAGTCTTCGCCATCTCACTTCTTCTTCGACTTGCCGGCGAGGATGTTCTCCACGGCCTGCTGGGTCATCGGGTGGTAGCCGGACTTTGCCTTGGCATAGGTTTCCTTCGCGAACGCGAGGCCCTCGGGCGTGCGGGCGAACGCGCGATACACCGGCGTGGTGAGGTACAGGCGGCCGATGCGGGTCATGTGTTCCGCGGCGGCGGTCCACACGTCCTTATCGCCGGCGGCGATGGCGTGGGCGTACCAGCGCATGCCGATTTCCGCGTTGGGCGTGCCGGTGAGGTGCCATGCCGCATCGATGGCCTTCATCTTGTCGAGCGGCGGCACGTCCGGCATGCGATCAAGGAAGTACATCCATTCCTGGGTATTCCAGGTCTTCGCATCCAGCTTCGCTGCGTCGAGCTTGCCGGCGAGGAAGTTCGCGCGTTCCTTGTCGATGTTGTCGAAGCGCGCCGACGTGGGCAGCGGCGCATCCTTCGGGATACCCGGCTGCCAGATCCACTCTCGTGCCTCGGCCTCGCTCATCTTGCCCGGGTACTTATCGAGCAGGTTGGCCTTCATGTAGGCGAACATCGTGTCGGTATCGATGCTCTGGAACGCGAAGTGGGCGAAGTAGCCCTTGAGGTACGCATCGAACGTATCGCGGCCGAAGCGCTGCTCCAGCGTGCGCAGGAACCACGAGCCCTTGTCGTACGCGACGGAGGACAGCGAATCGTCGGCGCCGACGCCGCGCGGATCCGGCGTGAGCTTCTGCGTGTTCGGCTCCATCGCGCCGATGGTCTTCTCGAGTTCGCGTGCGGAAAGAAGCGCTTCTTCGTCCGCCTGCGACTTGCCGTACACGGCCTCGGTGATGCGGCCCTGCACGTAGGTGGTGAAGCCTTCGTTGAGCCAGATGTCGCGCCACGCGGCGCTGGTCACGAGGTTGCCCGACCACGAGTGGGCCAGTTCGTGCGACACGAGCGAGACGAGGCTCTTGTCGCCGACCAGAACGGTGGGCGTGGCGAAGGTCATGTTCGGGTTTTCCATGCCGCCGAACGGGAACGAGGGCGGCAGCACGAGCAGGTCGTAACGGCCCCACGCGTACGGGCCGTACAGTTTCTCGGTGGTGGCGATGAGCTTCTCGGTGTCTTCGAACTCATGCGCGGCCTTGTTGACGACGCTGGGTTCGGCGTACACGGCGCTGCGTGGGCCGGTTTCCTTCACGGCGATATCGCCAGCGGCGATCGCCAGCAGGTACGACGGGATCGGGTGCGGCTGGTCGAAAGTGAAATTGCCATCGAGCGGATGCTTCGCATCGTTGATGGCGCTCATGACGACGCGGACATCCTTGGGTGCGGTGACATGCGCATCGTAGGTGAAGCGGACGGCCGGCGAATCCTGCAACGGCACCCATGAACGCGCATGGATGGATTCCGACTGCGAGAACATGAAGGGCTGCCTCTTGTCCGCGGTCTGCTCAGGCGGGAGCCACTGCAGGCCCGAGGCCTCGGGTACGGTCGTGTAGGCGATGCGGACCTGTGCCGGATGCGCCGGCGCCTGGATCGTCAGCTTCGCACCCAGTTCCTTGTCGCGTGGTGCCAGCGCGAACTTGAGCGGCGTCGCCTTGCCGCTGGCGTCCACGGCATTGACGCTGGCGATCTTCAGGTCGCGCGTGTCGAGGACCAGATCGCCCTTGCCGGCCTTCCAGTCGAGCTTCAGCGTCGCATCGCCGGCCAGTTCGCGTTTGGCGAAATCCACCTTGAGGTCGAGATCGAGGTGGGTGACCTTGACCACGTCCGGCTGGGCGTAGGAATGGGGATCGGCGGCGAAGGCCACTACCGGGAAGGCCACCGTGAGGGCCGCGAAGGGAAGCAGGCGCATGGATCATTTCCGTGGGAGGGAAGCCCCCAGTATGCCACTGGCAGGCTGGGGGCTGGGCCCGGGGCGGGCAGGCGGCTAGGGAAGTGTGCTCGAGGCGCGGGTGAAGGCTTCCGGCAGGTGTAGGTCGCGACGGTTGGTCCGCAGGGTGTAAGCGTATTCGCCGGAGGCCAGCAGACGTCGCTCCATGCGGTGCTGCTCGCGCCAATAGGCCTGGCGCATGTAGTTGCGGTCCACTTCGACCCAGTGGCCCGTGGGGTCGCCATGTCCGCGCTGCGCAGCCGTGATACCCAGCACATCATCCAGTTGGGCCGATGGGGTGCCGGGTGGCAGGGCAGTCACCCTGAACTCGCCGTGGTCGTAAAAGTGGCGCGCATAGCCCCGGACCAGCCATTCGCTGCTGCCGCTGGCGCCGAATGCGCGGGGCGGTGCATCGGGCGTATAGATCCAGAAGCGCCGTGGCCACTCGTTCGGCAGGACCGCGGTAGCGGCGCCCACGCCGTCGATGCCGGCATCGGCGGTGGCCAACTGCCTTGCCGCGGCAACGGCTTCGTCCCACAGCGAGGCCTGGCGCGGCGTCAGGGGATCGTCAGCCGGGCGTGGGGCGGGATCCGAGCTCGACCCGATCGACGGATCCTGGCCATCATCGCCGCGCCACCGCCGCTGGCCCGGGGAGCCAACCCGCCGTCCGCCATCCGCCCACCCCCGGCGCGCCAGTAGCCGGCTGCGCTCGGCGGGGTCGGGGACGCGAGCCTCGAGCTCGTGGAGGAACTGGCGCCGCTGGGCCGCATCCAGGCTGGCGAGGTCGGAGGCGATACCGTCGTCAAACACCATCGCGCTGCGCGATGGCATGTCGGCGCGCAGGTGCATCGATTCATTGCTTCCCACCCGATACCGGAAGGTTGCTGCCGGGTTGTCGCGCAGGATGGCCTCGACCTGCTCGCGGTGTGGCTCGAGCAGCTCCGGCAATGATGGCCGCCGGATGGCTGCCGCATCCGCCGGAGCGGGCGCCTCCGGTGCCACGGCGCCCGCCTGTCGGTCCTCCAGGCGGAGCACGCGGCGTAGCCGCTCGCGCAGGCCGCGCCCGGCACCGCCAGGCAGCCCGACCCTGCGCGCGTACGTCCATTCGCCCCCGATACGCTGCACGGCGGGCCCGGTGAAGGCGGCATCGAGCGAGCCTTCCGGTCGTTCGAGGCGCCACACATGGTTGTAGTCATCAAACCGTACGGGATACAGGCGCCCATCCTGGCTTACATGGCGCCGGCCGTGTACGACATGGAATCCCTCGCTATCGGGGACCTCGTTCGCCGCGAGTCGACGCGCCGCATATCGGGGTTCGAAGCGCGGACCGCGCAGGGCCAGGCGGGTATGCGCGGGTTGCGGCGCCGCGCCGCGTGTATGCCGCAGCAGGGGCGCCCGTCCGCTCCCCGCCGCCCAGAGCGGCCCTGCAAGCTCGAGCCCGCTCACCCAGGCATCGGTAAACGCCAGGTACGCACCCGTGGCATCGCCCGACCGGACCCCGTCATAAAAGCGATCCAGCGCATGGCGCAGCCGCGCGGGGGCGGAGAGCGTCGATAACGCCAGGTCCGCCACCAGCCCGGTGACCGGATGCGTGCCGATGGGGCTGAAGGTCCAGTGCGCCTGCGCTTCGGATTCGACATGGCGTGTATCGTGCATTCGCTGGTCCACCATGGCTTCATACCCGGCATCGATGAAATCGGCCGCCACCTCGCGCTCGTCGAGCGGCTCTTCGGTGAGGGTGTAGGCGGCATTGGCGGGGCTGCCGAGCACCCAATGCGCGAGGCGGTCGCCCGTGAAGCGCCGGGTTGCACTGTTGGGCTCCCATGTAGCGAACGCCGCGGGGAGCCGGTCGAGCAAGTACTCGCGGAAGGCAGGCGCGTACAGGAACGCGCGGGCCATCGCCTGGCGATCGCCGAATTCGCGGAACGCCACACCATCCGGCGCATCCGGCGTGTAGACGACGATGCGCGGCACGCTGCGCGCATCACGTACGCCGATGACGACGATGTCGTTTACCGGGATGCCCTTGTAGGTGAGCTGGCGGGTGACGATCTCGTGGCCGTCAATGGCTTTTCGGTCTGCCGGCGTGCGGTGATCGAGAACGGCCTCGACCCAGCGGAAGCCGCGTTCCGCATGATCCTCCATGAACGAGCGGGGTTCATCCGCCAGGTAGTACGACAACCTTGCCTGCGCCGCATCGGCACGCATCCGCGCCGCCGCCAGTTCGACCGCGGTGAGCTTTGCGAGGCGCCCGGCCGGCCCCGTGCGTAGCTGCGATTCAAGGTGCTTGCGGTAGCGCGATGCCACCCGGGCGTCGTGCACCATGCCCATGAGGCCGGCTTGGGTGAGCGGTACTGCCATGGCCTGCCCATCGTGACGCAGGGTGCGCAAGTGCACGGCATCCATGGCGGTAAGGCCACGCCACGCGAGCGCGTGCAGTGCCTGGCGAATCGTGTTTGGGCCGACGAACAGCTGCGCCAGGTGCTCGTACGAACCCTTCGCGGGGTCATGGGTAACGTCGACCGACAGCGCGGCCGATGCCTCGCCGATCCCGAGCGCTGCCAGCCGCTGGTCGAGCTCGTGTGAGGTGAAGTCATCCATGGCCATCGGTGGCTCGATCCCCCAGGCGGTTCGAAGTGCGGCCGTGTCGGCGGCCAGGCGGGCATACGACACCGTGGCGGCGCGCCACGCACTGGAAACCGTAGCCGGCACGCGCGCCAGCCGCTCGTCGGTGGCCAGGGTGAGCAGGCGCACCTCGCGGGCCCGCAGCAGCGCGGGCACATCCAGGACACTGGCGAGGCGTGCATGACCGAGCACCCTGTCGTTGAATGTCGCCTCGGCACCAGGGAGGTCGCGATCGAGCTGGTAATCGTCCCAGGCCTGGCGGATCCGCGCCACGTGGACATCGAGGATGTGCGTTGCCAACGACTGCGCGGTATCGCTGCCGGCCGAGCGAAGGGACACCTCCGCACCGTCGAAGGCGTCGGCGCAAGCGTCGGCGTGCAGGCCCGCGACTGAGCCGGGCTGCTGGCATCCGGAGACGTAGCGACGCACGGCATCCAGGACCTGGTCCGCCGAAGCCAGTGCCTCCCAGCCCTGGCCCGGCAGGAACAGCAGGTGAAGGCCCGGCGTATCTGCGGCCGTCGCGGCCACGGCGCCGGCGACCACATGTGGCCCAACCCACACTTCTTGCAGCGCTAAGCCCTGGTGGACGTTGCCCACCAGGGCATCGGCGACACGCCCCGCGAGACGCGTTGCGGTCGGCGCGAGCGTGCCGTCCTCGCTGCGCAGGCCTGCCTCGCCCCGCAGGATCTCAGCAACGACAGGCGCCAACTGCGCCTGCGCGCTTGAGCGCCAGGCCTCATGGGCGGAAAGAAAGGCATCGAAGGTCGGGGGCGCGGGATCGGGAAGTCCGGGCGCGGCGTCATCCAGAGTTACCAGCGCGGTGTGTGCGGCGCTGAGCCTTTGCAATGCGGCCGAGGCCGTAGCGGCTTCCGTGGTCATGCCGTGTGCGGCCGCGGGAGCAGGTGAAGGGGGGAGCATATCCATATGCGTTGCCTTGTGGTGGAGGTGGACTGGGAAGACGTATCGCGATGCGGGACATCGGCCCGTCAGGGGCCGGCCAGGAACTGCCCTGGCCGGAGCACGAGGAACGTGCCTTGCGCATCTGCGTTGCCACGAACGAGATAAGATGGCTGGGCACCGCTCTCATTGATGAAAAGTCGCAGCGGCGGCCGGCCCGGTGCGGCAGCCGTCGCCCGTACCTGGTGCAGGTTGATCCGCAGCCACGGCGTGGCCGTGCCGCCGCTTGGGACGGTGGGCGGCTGGCCCAGTGCGACCACACCCGACAGACCGGTTCCGGCCACCCGCTCGATGGGCAGATAGACACTGGGGTGATCCAGCGGCAGTGCATAGGCCGGCGGCTGATACCAGATGGTTTCCGGCCAGGCTTCAGGTCGCAGCTCCCGCCATGGCGGACGCGCTGCCACCGGCGGCGCCGGCAGGGTGGGCGGAACGAGCGGTGCGCGCCGTCCGGCCTCCAGCGCGCTGCGCCACGCATGCCAGAAGCGCGGCCCTACTGACACCGGGGCGCCCGCGGCGATGAACACGTCGGCATGGAGATCGTCTCCCATCGTGCCGCCCAGCCGTTGGCGCAGCACGCGCACGAATTCACCGCTCTGGTTCGCCGTCAGATCCGCATAGTCGGCCTCGCTGACCGTGCGGATGCGATGTTCGGGTGGATAAACGTCGGGACCACGGCGGCCGCCGCGAAGGCCGAGGTCGGTACGCAGGTGCCAGCCGGCGCGCGACCACGCGATCGCAGGCCCCGTGTAGTGCGCATCCGCCACGCCGGCCCGGGTTAGACGCCAGGTAGCGTGGGCGTCGTCGAAGCGCACTTCGTAGGCTGCTCCCGTGCCGGCGATGTAACGCCGGCCGCCAATCGTGTGGATGCCCTGCGCATCGGGGCGACTGCGCTCAAGGTCGATGCCCGGTGCCGCATACCGCCGATCCAGGCGCGCCACCCCGGCAAGGGGGGTGCGGATGCCGCCGGGGACGGCGTAGCGTACGTACGCGGCAGGGCGTGCCGCCACATGGAGGGCGGGAACCACGCCCAGCAGCGCGACATAGGCCTCGGTCGCATCCACGAAGGCCTGGCGGTAGTCGCCGGCACGCAAGGCTTCCTCGGTACGCCACAGGGCACGCATGCCGCTGCCAGCGTTCGCGAAGAACTGGCGGATCATCCACGTGCCGTTGGCGACATCGCCCAGCGCGCTGGCGAACGGCAGCGGTGCGACCGGCCCCGCGGCGCGAAGCGCGGATTCCAGGTCGGTCATGTCCAGCGACATGCGTGACACCGACGCGGCATGCAGCGCCTCGAACACGTTGCCGGTCACTTCGCGTTCGCCAAATACCTCGGCGGTAACGGTTTGCGTACCCGTGCTCTGCTGCGCGAGCACCCAGTGGCTGCGTCGTACCTCCTCGGGGATATCGAAGTGGCGAACGCCATTCGCATCGAGCCTGGCGTGCGACGCGGGAAGGCGCTCGAGCAGCCAGGATTCGAACAGCGGGTTGTACAGCACGGCACGCGCCGCCTGCCCGGCATCCTCGAACTCACGCACGCTGCGGCCATCGGGTGCGTCCGGCGTGTAGAGGATCACGCGTGGCACGCTTTCCCGACGACGAGCACTCACGATGAAGAGATCGCCGACCACGGCGCCGCGGTAGGTGAACTGGTGAACAACGATGTCATGGCCCTGGACCTTTCGCCGCGTCGCAGCCGCTGGGCTATCGACCACAGCGCGCAGCCACGCGTGGCCGCGTTCCTCACGATCGGCGATGTAGCCCGGCGCCTGCGCAGGCAGGTAATAGCCCAGCCGTGCGTCGGCCGCTGCAACCGCTACGCGGGCGCGGAGCATGCGCGAAGCAACATGCTGGCGGATGCGACCCGCACCATCCGGCGCGAACGCGCCGGCAAGCGCAAGGCGATAGGCACGGATCGCCTCGGCAGACGCCGCATCGCCCGGTGGCGTGGGAAGCGCAGCCGTTCCGCTCGCTTCCAGGGCATCGGTCGCCTGATCGTATTCGCGCCGGAGTGCGTCAACCTCGAGCTGCCACTCCTCGCGCGCGTCGGCGGGGACCGAAGCAAGCCGCGCAGCATGCCGGGCGAGCAGACTGCGCTGAAGGCGATCGATGCGGATGGCGTCGATATCGAGATGGCGGTGCAGGTTGAGCGCCGTGCGCACCGCGTCGGCCGCGCCTGCCGGGCTATCGCCCAGGGTGATCGTGTCCCAGGCGTCGATCACCTGGGTGCGGCGCGTGGCGACAACCGCCCGGGCCATGGCGCCGATGACATCCGCAGGAGCCGCGCGCGAGGTGACGAAGTGATCCTCGCGCACCATGCGGTCGACCACAGCCACACGCAGGCCCGGCAAGGTGTCGCGTGCTACCAGTTCATGGCGCGTACGTCGCTCCAGTTCCAGGTGCAGGGCATCCAGTGAAGTGAACGCCTGCCAGCCGCGGTCGGGCATGAACAGCACCGCCGGCGCATCGGGGGACGCACCGGCGAGGGCCAGCGCACCTGCATAGAGCTCACCCGAGAACAGGAGCTCGCGTGGCTCCACGCCAGGGGGGATGATATGGCCGCGCGAGGCGGTGAACGCGGCAATGCGTTGTTGCTCTGCTGCAGACAGCGTGCCGTCGTGTTGGCGGAGGAGTGCATCATCGTGCATGACGCTCGCGAAGCGGCCAGCGAGCGCGCCGATGCCGGTGTCGTCCCAGGCTGCGTCCAGTTCGGCGAGGAACGTCGTGCGCGTGGTCCCGTCCATCGCGTCGGGAACGATCGGTTCCCGTGCGAGCGCATCATCGATCCACGCGCGCGTCGCCTCCATGCGGGCATGGATGTCGGAAGGATTCTGGATGGTGGATTGAACGGCGGCAGGCGGTGCCTGCGGCGGCTGCAGTTCCATGGCGGCCTCGGGATGGTGGATATCCCGGCTAGCCTACGTTGAGAGCCCCTCCCGCTATGCCGGGCGGGTGCCATCAATGCCGAAAGGTTCCCTGCAAAGCGGTGTAGGTCGAACCCTACAGCTTGTAGCCGCGATGGATCGCGACGATCCCGTTGCTCAGGTTACGGACTTCGACATGGCCGAATCCGGCGGCAAGCATCATGCCCTTCAGCGTCTCCTGGTCCGGGTGCTTGCGAATGGACTCGGCGAGGTACTGGTAGCTATCGCTGTCGTTGGCGAACAGCCGGCCGAGGTGCGGCAGCACCTTGAACGAATGCACGTCGTACAGCTTCGACAGCAGCGGGCTCTGCACTTTCGAAAACTCGAGCACGAGGACGCGACCGCCGGGCTTGAGGATGCGCTGCATGTCGGCCAGCGCCTTGTCCTTGTCGGTCACGTTGCGCAGGCCGAAAGCGATGGTGACGGCATCGAAGCTGGCATCCGGGAACGGCAGCGCCTCGGCATTCATCTGCGCCCAGCGCAGGCCGGCCACCAGGCCGCGATCGGTCAGCCTGTCGCGGCCGACGCCCAGCATCGCCGCGTTGATGTCGCCGACGACCACTTCGCCTTCATCACCGACGACAGGCTTCAGCAGAGCGGCGATATCGCCCGTGCCGCCAGCCAGATCGAGCACCCGATCGCCACGGCGAACGCCGCTGACGGCCACGAAGTGGCGCTTCCAAAGCCGGTGGATACCGAACGACATGAGGTCGTTCATGAGGTCGTAATTTCGCGCGACGGAGGTGAACACCTGGCCGACAAGCTTTTGCTTGTCGGCCAGGGGGACGTCGCGAAACCCGAAATGGGTGGTTTTATCGGTAGCCATGCTGCCGATGGTACCGGGGTTCCAGCCCATCGGCGAGCATGCTGGCGCCGTCAGGGCTCCCGGCCAAGCGGGATGATCTGCATATCGTCGGCGCCGAGGCGGATGAATGCCTCGCTGGTGGGGCGCATGAAATACTTGGTGCCGTTGGGACTATCGATGCCGATGTATTCCACCGTGGCGCCGGCTGGGTGCGCGGCCTCACGCTCGAGGAATTCGCGTGGGCGTAGCCGCACCGCGAAAGTCGTATGGCGAGCCAGGGCGCGGTTTCCTACGG
Organism: Luteibacter sp.; assembly: GCF_036500425.1. GTDB lineage: Bacteria > Pseudomonadota > Gammaproteobacteria > Xanthomonadales > Rhodanobacteraceae > Luteibacter. Next base: position 79,533 of record NZ_DASYCB010000029.1, on the reverse strand, counting down.
CGCGCCGTATATCGGCGATGGATGAGGTCGGTGGCACATTGGTAACGCGCACGCCGTAGAGGCCGCCACCCAGCCATTCGCCATGCAGGTGAGCCCAATCCGGGTTGTAGCCGCGGTTGGTGCGCGCGCGGTGCAAACGGCTGTCGCGGAAGGGCAATTCGCCGTAATACCACATCTGCTCGGGAGCCCTGGCGTGTTCGATCCGCCGGAACGGCTCAGCCAGCGCGGGGGCGCTGGGGCCGGCGATAGGCGGGACTGGCGGGACTGGCGGCCGTGGGCTGAGATCCATGGGACGGCCCTCCGCAAGAATGATGCGCTCCTGGCTGCTGAGCGCCTGGGCAGAGGCGGCGCGCTGGGTCGCCTCCGACCAGCGCAGCCGTTGCGCTGCGGTAATCAGGCCGGGTGTCGCCTGGCTGCGCGCTTCGGCCTCCATCACGCCGGCGACCAATTCCCGCTCCGTGGGGTTGGGGAAGGCATGCTCCAGTTCCTCCATATACCGGTTGAACGGGCGCCCGCTCGCCCGGTCGGGCGGACCGGGCACGCGCCCGGCGCCGCGACCGGTCCCACCCCGGAGCCCCACCTCGTTGAACGCCCAGGTGCCCGCCTCGGTGCGGCGAATCGCCGGACCCCATGCGTGCGGCGCGCCCTGGCGCTCGAGCCGCCACGTAGCAAAATCGCTGTCATAGCGCACGCCATACGTTTTTCCGCTCTGTTCGATGTAACGCCGCGCGCCCAGGGTCACGATGCCATCGGCACCCGCGGACGCCCCCGTGGGCAGCCGGACGGCTTCGAACCGGGACTCGAACGCCACGGCGGCCTGGGTCACGGGAGGGCCGCCGACCAGCTTGCCGCCCTGGCGGTAGCGGGCGGCAACCAGCGCACGTGCCGACGGCACGATGGCTTGAGGCGCGATGATCCCGAGCGACGCGACGTAGAAGTCGGTGAAATCGACGAAGGCACGGGCATGGTCACCCTCCTTCAGACTGTCGTACAGCCGCCAGGAGGCCTGTGCGGCATGCACTGGCGCGTTGACGATACCTTTCACGGCATTGGCAACCAGGTTGTCGAACAGCAGGCGTCGCGGCCAGTCGGTCAGCCACACCCAACTCGCTTCTTCGGCGCTGCGGCTGAAATGCGCCACGTTGCGCAGCGCCTGCTGTACGCCGGCGTCGTACATCGCATCGAGGATATCCCCCTCGACGATGCGTTGCGCGAAGGGCGCTGCCGTCTTCGTATAGGCGGCATTGCCTGGCGCACCCAGCACCCAATGCGCGAGATGGTCACCGGCAAATTCCCGGCTGGCGCCGTTCGGCTGGGGGGTGGCGTATTCGTTAGGCAAGCGATCGAGCAGGTATTCGCGGAACGCCGGGTGATGGAAGAAGCGTCGCGCGGCATCGGCGCGGTCGTCGAACTCGCGAAACACCACGCCATCGGGTGCGTCGGGTGTATAGAGCACCACGCTCGGGACGGCCTCGGTCTGGCGCACGCCGATTTCCAGCACACCCTTTAGCGGCGTGCCCCGGTAGGTCACCTGCCGGGCCACGATCTCATGCCGGTCCACGCGTGCGCGTCCCGTCGGCGAGGGGCTACCCAGCACGGCGTCGACCCAGCGGAATCCGCGCTCGGCATGGTCGGGCCGGAACGAGCGTGGTTCGCCGGGCAGGTAGTAAGAGAGACGCGCCTCGGCCGCCTGCATGCGCATGCGCGCAAGGAGTAGCGCGGTGCTGGCCATGCGGCGCTGCCCGGCCGCTTCTCCGCCGCGGTAGGCGGCGTCCAGGTAGTCGCGGTAACGCGTGGCGAAATCCATATCGCGGACGAGCGAGCGGATGGCTGCGTCCGTCAATGCGGGTAGCGGCTGGCCCGATGCGTCGACAGCGCTCAGCTGGACGGGGTCGAACGAAGCAATGTTCTGGTAGACGAGATCGAGAAGGCCGATACGCGCCGGGCTGGTGCCCTCGAACAGGGCTGTAAGCGATTGCGCGCGGACCGCCGGATCCCGCCAGTAGTCCGCCTTGACGAAGATATCCCTGGGCGATGCCGTGACGCCGATGGCGGCCAGTCGCGTCGCTGTCTCCTGCAAAGCGAAGCTCGTGAGCGTTTCAATGTCCGCATCCGTCGCCTCGTGTGCCGCCTGCAACTCTGCGTAGTGAGCGGCGGCATCGCGCCATCCGTTGGCGACCTCGGCTGGGACTTGCGCCAGGCGAGCCTCGTTCACCGAGTCGACCAGGCGCGCATGACGCTGAGCCAGCAAGGCCTCCACGTCGACGACGGGCCGCGTGAGTTCGGCGGTGATGGCATCACCAAGCAAGCTGTCGCGGAGCGGATCGCTGGCGGTCAATGACCAGCCCACCAGGGCCTCCGTCACCTTTTCGCGTTTCACGGCAATGGCCGTGTCGACATAGGCTGAAAATGCGTTACCGACGCAGGGCGCGGACGCCACCGACGGCAACGCCCCGGCGGCCAGCGCACGCCCCGCGAGGCCGGGAAGTTCGCCGTGATCCGCCAGTTGCTGACGGAGGCGTTGGCCAAGCGCGTCGTGGAGCGCATCGACGCTTGCGTAGCGCTCCCAGCCGCCATCGGCGGTGAAAAGCAGCGCCGTGCCGTCGCCGCCCGCGCGCGAAACAATCATGCTCCCAGCGAGCGACCTGCCGGCAAACGTAGGGCAGCGCGCGGCGATGCCGGGCGCTGGTGTGTCTCCGCGGTGTGATACGAGCGAACGGATCATGCCGACCGCCTCGCCGTCCAGTGTCTCGTCGGCCTCGCGCAGGATGGCGAGGCTTGAAGCCACACGGCGTACCTGCTCAACAGCCGCCCGCCGGCGATCTGGGGACCAGAATCCGTCGAGGGCCCCCAGCAGGCCCTGGGTGTCAGCGGGTTCCTCCGGCATGGTGGGGAGGCTGGCGATATCGGCGGTAAGTGCCGCGTGCGCCGCGACGAGATCGTCGAACGCGGCGGCGGCGGCCTGGTGGGCGGGTTGGTTCTGCGCAGGCGGTGCCTGCGGTGGCGTCATGTCCATTGACGTTCCTTTGCGTGGTGGTTCGCAAAGGTTAGGTAGGGCTAACGCACCGGTCTGCCCGGCAAGACGCCTACGCCGTGTAGGCGAAACCCTCTATCGGACGTCAGTGCTGACCATGGTGACGTTCGTGCTCGTTCGCGACGTGGCGATCATGCAGTGACTCCGCCGTGGTTTCGCCGGGGTCACTGGGCGGGCGCGCATCGAGGTCGCGATCGTTGTCCCCACCTGGCGTGATCTTCAGGATGGAGTGGCGCACTTCACGTGCAAGGATGACGCGCGCATCGCGCACCATGTCTTCCAGCGCATCGCTGAAATCGAGCTTGCCATTCTCATCGGTCCACACGACGCGGGCCGCGCGCAGCTTCTGGATGAAACCGCGGAACAGCGCCTTGTCGAAGAACTCGGGCGCGGAAAGCTCGTTGAGCATGCCAAGACGCTGCGCAGTGAGGGTGCAGGCGGTTTCGAGTTCCCCCGCCGACATGGTGTGCGGGCCGTTCTTCACCAGCGCGGCGATGGCGATGTAATAGCGTTCGAACGCCTGCAGCATGCTGCGTGCGATGACGCGCAGCTGGTATGCGCCATCGTCCTGGCCCGGCCCGCGCTCGAGCACGCGCCCTTCGGACGAGGCTTCGAGGATCCCGCGGCGGACGAAGAAATCGATCGTGTCCTGCACCTGCTTCGCAAAGCCTTCGTCATCCCACGGCAGGAACAGCTCGCCCTGGATGAACGGGTAGATGATCCGGCCAAGCCGGGCCACCGACGAGCGCGACATCCGCCGGTTGTTGAGGAAGCACGCCGCCACCCATGCCGCGGCGGCATTGAGGTGCAGCACGTTGTTGCGGAAGTAGGAAAGCAGGACGGCCTGTTCGCCCTCGGTGACCAGCACGTCGCCGAGCGGGTGCCGGACGCGGCGGATCCAGCCCATCTGCTCGCCATACGCGATGATGCCCTGCGGGTTCATCGCGGTGATCGTGACGCGATCGGAGTATGGCAGCTCCTGGAACAGGGCTTTGGTGAGCTCGAGCTGCGCCAGCAGGTCGTTCTCCGCCATGGCGTGCTTTGGCGTGGCCAGCAGCGCCAGCGCGAGCAGGTTGATCGGGTTCACGTCCGCGGCGCGGTTGATGTTGATCTGGATCTTTTCGGCGAGGTCATCCACCACGCTGTTGAGCCAGTCCGGCTTGTTGTCCGGATCGGCGGTGGTCTCGCGCCAGTCGGGTGCCACGCCATCCAGCATCGGCGTCAGCTGGATCGGTTCGCCGAAATTGAGCGTGACGTGGCCGTAGCGCTGGCGAAGGACCTTCAGGCCGCGGATGAGGCCGAGCAGCGATTCCTTTTCCTTCGGCTTGCCGGAGAGCTCGCCGACATACGACTTGCCTTCCATCAGCTTCTCGTAGCCGATGTACACGGGCTGGAACAGCACCGGGCGGCGCGGCGCGCGGAGGAACGCGCGCACGGTCATCACCAGCATGCCGGCACGCGGCGCGAGCAGGCGACCCGTGCGCGAGCGGCCGCCTTCGATGAAGTACTCCAGCGGTACGCCGCGATCGACCAGCTGCGCCAGGTATTCGTTGAACACCACGGAATACAGCGCATTGCCCTTGAAGCTGCGGCGCAGGAAGAAGGCGCCGCCACGGCGAAGGATCGGGCCGACGACGGGCAGGTTGAGGTTCACGCCGGCCGCGATGTGCGGCGGCACCACGCCTGAATGATGCAGCTGGTACGAGAGCAGGAGGTAATCGGTATGGCTGCGGTGGCAGGGTACGTAGACCACTTCATGGCCAGGCGCCGCGGCGCGCGCCTTGTCGAAGTGGTGCATCGCGATGCCGTCGTAGAGCTTGTTCCAGAAGTTGGATAGCAGGAACGAGGTGGAGCGCACCACCGGATGCGAATAGTCGGCGGAAATCTCGAGCGCGAAATCGCGCGCGCGGCGCTCAGCCTTCGCGTGGCTGATGTTTTCCTTGCTGGCCGTTGCGGCGATCGCGTCACGTACCGGCTGCGCGGTCAGTACCGAGTCGACCACCGTACGGCGGTGCGACAGGTCGGGCCCGATCACCGCCGCGCGGATCCGGCGGAAATGCGTGCGCAGCACGCGGGCGATCTTGCGGGTCAGGCGCTCGTTGGTCAGGCCCTGCGATTCCGACAACACATTGCGCAGCGACACCGGCTCTGAAAAATGCACCACGGTGTCGCGGCCATTCAACAACAGCGCGAGCATGCGGCGGAAGCGGCCGACAACCAGCCAGTTTTCCGCGAAGAGCACGCTGAACCAGCCGCTCTCGCGGTTGGGCGCGCGGCCTACGTAGATCGATACGGGAATGACCTGGATATCGCGCGCCGGATCTTCCTCGATCGCGCGGATGAGCTGGCCGATCGGCTCCTTCGGCCCATGGGTGTCCGTGCGGCCAAACAGCCAGCCACGCTGACGGCTCAGCGAGAACACCGAGCGGCGTCGACGGCCGGGGAGGTCCAGCAACTGCATGGGGCTGGGCAACCCAGCCTCGCGGCAGGCTCGCTCCAGGATCAGGGCATCCGAGGTGCCGTCGCGCTCGATGGCGTAGCACACGGCGGCACCGCTCTTCAGCAGCCCCGCGGGCTCCGCTGGGTCACGCTTGATGCGAACCCACGGCTCGAGGACGCGCCCCAGCAGCTTGAACCACCAGGGGGAGCGGGCGACGCGGACGTGCGGATCCGCACTCATCGGTAATTCGGACATCGTGGGATTGTACGGCCTTAGCGGGTCTTCGCGGCCGCCACGGGGGCGGACGGGTCGTGGGGCGGTGCCGCGCTCGCCGCGGGTGCCGGGGCGCTGGCAGGCGGAGGCGGGGGCGGGTTCAGCTTCACGTGCTGGTTGCGGACGCTCTGGAGCAGGTCGCTGTCGTACCAGCGTCCGTCGAGGAGGACGAGCGTGGCATCGGTCTGGATCGGCTTGTCGAGGATCGTGTAGGTGATCTTGACGTGTGCCGTACCGCCAGTGTTCTCCAGCGTATCGATGCTTACCGAGTCGAAACTCTTGTCCAGCGAGAGCCCGTACACGTTGAACAGGTTCTTGAAGCCTAGCCACATCGTGGAATAAGCGGCCATGGACTGGTCGAAGTCCATGGTATGCAGTGCTTCCGGCGTGGTGAGCCGCGCCTTGCGCGCCGTGTCCACGAGGATCGCGATGGATTGCTTCGCCTTGCCCTGGTCGCCCCAGCCGACGGTTTGCGCCCACGGCGCGATAACGTTCACCGCTTCGCGCAACTGCCGCTTCTGCGGGATCGTAAGGTCGTTCGTCTGGTCGATGGCGGTGAGCGCCATCGACTGGGCCACGCCGGTGAGCAGCGGCATCTGGTCCTTGTACTCCTTGTCGAAGCGAAGCAGGGTCGGGCGCAGGTCGGCATAAAGCTTTTTCTCGGCATCGGGCTCGGTCAGCCGCTTCACGCCGTTCTCGAACTTTGCGCGGTCGTCGTCGTTGACCGGCTCGGCCGCGACATTGCGGCGCGGCCAGTCCGCCTTGAGGGCGGCGAAATCTGCCGGGGGCAGCGCGTGCTGCCAGAACATGCCGAACTTGCCTTCGCGGATCAGTTCCAGCGAATCGCGCATCGCGTCTTCGGGCGAACCGCCGCCGGGCGTGCCGGGGGCTTCCTTGTGCCTGTTGCAGCCGGCGAGCAGCGCCAGTACCAACACCAGCACCCAGGCCGTGGGGTGAAAGCGCTTCATGGCTACGTCGTCCATACGTCGGGGGATGGCGAGGTTACGAGGGGCGCGGCCGGGCGGCAAGTGGCGCCGGATAAAGAAAAACCCCGAAGACGAACCGTCTCACGGGGTTATCCGGCCCGAAGCCGGTAAGGGAAATGGCCTTGCCTGCTTTGCTTTCCGCACCGCAGGTTTCGGCGAGGCACATGATAGTTGCCTGACATTGCTAAAGCAATACGTCAGGAAACTATGCCTAAGTGATTGATTTAGTTGATTCGCAGCGCATCGATCTTTTTCTGGCGCCGCTCTTCGCGAGGCAGAGTGTAGTCGTTATCGAACAGCGCGGGTTCCCAGCTGCCGTAAGTCGCGTTCGGCAGCACGAACCAGCGCTCGCCGATCCAGGCCGTGTAGGGCGCCATGGCCTTGGCTCGGCCCTCGGCGGTATTGCCGTACACGTTGGCGAAATCGCCAATCTGGTCGCCGAACTGCATGAGCACGCGGTACTTGCCGGCGATCAACTGGCGGCGGCAACCCTTCTCGGTGCCGGCCTGCTCACAGCCTTCGACGAACGTACCGAGGCCGAGGAAGGACGCCTTGCCCGCCACCGGGAAGCCGGCCTTGCGCAGGTTATCCAGCGTCGCGTCGTTAAGGTCCTTCGCACGGTTCGAGATGTAAAGCACCTCGATCCCGTGGGCTGCAGCGAACTGGGTGAAAGCGACGGCGCCGGCCATCGGCTTCGCCTTTTCTTCCTGGCACCAGGCGGCCCATTCGGCTTCGTTGTACTCGCCGCCGGAGCGGATCAGGCGCGCCTGGTAAGGCGAGTTGTCCAGCGCGGTTTCATCTACGTCGAGCACCACGGCAGGCTTCAGGCCCTTGAGCGAAGGATGCGCGGCACGGTCGTCCTTGGCGAGCGCATCCCAGTTCGGGTCGGCCTTTGCCTTGAGGAGTTTCTCCTGCGCGTTCCGATACGCCTGGATGTAGATGAAGTCGTGCTCGTTCGACGTCTGCGACCACAGCACGGCGTTCAGATTGTCGTCGGCGGCCGGGCCTTTCGCGGCAGGCGCTGGCGTGGCGGCCGCAGCGGCTTCCGGCGTGGGCGTGGCGGCGGACGGTGCATGCGGTGCCGATGCGCAACCGGCGAGGACGAGAGCGGCCGCAAGCGCGGCCGGGGCGAACTTCATCATGGGATCCCCTGAAAGTCGGGCGCCAATGCCCGAGGGCCGGCGATTGTGGCGGCAGTTTACGACAGGGTGACGACGGGGGCACACCTATGGCGCACGCACCCTGTGTCCTGACAGACTGCGCCCTCATCCACGACGAGCCTGCCATGGACGCCGAAACCCGCACCCGCGCCGTGCGCATCGCCAGTTACATCCTCGCGGGTGTCGCCCTGTTGCTGGTGATGTTCCTCCGCCTGCTTCCCGCACTGCTCGCCGGGCTGCTGGTGTACGAGGTCGTGGTCTCCGTCGCACCGCTCATGGGCCGCCGGCTGTCGGGTGAGCGTGCGCGTATCCTGGCGGTGGCCCTCGTAGGTGTCGTCGTCGTCGGCCTGCTCACCCTGTTGATCCTGGGTGCCATCAGCTTCTTCCGCACCGAGATCGGCAACCCGGCCGACCTGTGGCAGAACAAGCTCATGCCGATGGTCGAGCGCGCCCGCCAGCAGCTGCCGCCGACGATCGTAGGGATGTTGCCGGATAGCGTGGATGCGCTGCGTATCTCGGCCCTGGACTGGGTGCGTACGCATGCGGTGGGCTTGCAGCTCGCTGGCAAGGAAGCAGCGCGCGTCCTGGTGCATATCCTGCTGGGGCTGATCCTCGGTGCGTTCGTCGCCCTGAGCCGCGCCCGGCCCACGCACCAGATCGGCCCGTTCGCCTCAGAGCTTGGCCTGCGTTGCGCCCGGCTTGCCGACGCCTTCCACAACATCGTGTTCGCGCAGATCAAGATCTCGCTGGTCAACACCGCGTTCACGGCCATCTTCCTCGTCGTAGTCCTGCCCCTGTTCGGCCAGCACCTCCCGCTGACCAAGACGCTGATCGTCATCACCTTCATCGTTGGCCTGTTGCCGGTCATCGGTAACCTGCTTTCGAATACAGCCATTACGATCGTCGGCCTGTCGGTCGGGCTTTACGTGGGCCTTGGCGCACTGGCCTTCCTCATCCTGATCCACAAGCTCGAGTACTTTCTTAATGCGCGCATCGTCGGCGGCCAGATCCGGGCCCGCGCGTGGGAGCTGCTGGTCGCCATGCTGGTGTTCGAAGCGGCGTTCGGCTTGCCTGGCCTGGTGGCGGCCCCCATCTTCTACGCCTACATCAAGGCTGAACTGGAAGCCGAGCGCTTGATCTAGCGTTCATCGCCCGGCTGCTGGAATCCCGCCACGTCACCAAGGAGTTTCAGCATGGTTCGCGTTCCCGGGGATTCCCGCGCCATCCGCCTGGCCACGTATGGCCTCGCCGCGCTCGCGCTGTGGGGGGTCCTCATGCTTCACCTGATCTCGGCCCTGCTGGCCGGGCTGCTGGTGTACGAGGTGGTGGAAGCCATGACGCCGCTGATCCGCCGCGCCATTCCTGGCGAGCGGGCGCGATTGATCGCCGTGGGTGTCGTCACCGTCGTGGTCGTCGGTGTCATCGTGCTGCTCGTCGTCTCCGGCCTCAGCTTCTATCGCCATGACCTCGGCGACCCCCAGCAGTTGTGGGACGAGAAGCTCCTGCCCTTGCTCGACAAGGCGCACGAGCAACTCCCGGCGTGGATCACCTCCAACCTCCCGGATAGCTTCGCCGATTTCCGTTCACAGGGCGTGGGCTGGGCCCACGAGCACTCTGGCGACCTGCGCCTGATGGGCACGACGGCGGCGCGCGTCTTTGCGCATATCCTGATTGGCCTCGTGCTCGGTGCGATCGTCGCCGTTTCGCACGGCAGTGGCGGGCGGCCGTCGCGACCATTGTCCTTCGAGCTCTCGGTGCGTGCCACGCGCCTGGCCGAGGCCTTCCATAACATCATCTTTGCGCAGCTTAAGATTTCCGCGATCAATACCACGCTAGCCGCGATTTTCCTGCTCATCGTCATGCCGATTCTTGGCGTGCATATACCGCTCGCCAAGACCCTGGTGATCGTGACCTTCGTGGTCGGCCTGTTGCCGGTGGTCGGCAACCTCATCTCGAATACGCTGGTGACGATCGCCGCGTTGTCCGCTGGCCTCTGGGTCGGCGTGGCGGCGCTCGGCTTCCTGATCGTGGTGCACAAGCTCGAGTATTTCCTCAACGCGCGCATCGTCGGCGGACAGATCCGCGCGCGTACGTGGGAATTGTTGGTGGCGATGCTGGTGTTCGAGGCTGCGTTTGGTATCGGTGGCCTGGTGGCCGGGCCGATCTACTACGCCTACCTGAAAAGCGAACTCGAGGCCGAGAACCTCATCTGATCGTGGGCCTACGGCCCGCTTGAACCGTGTAGGAGCGCGCTTGCGCGCGATGGGGCTTGCGGCAAGCAATGATCGCGCGCAAGCGCGCTCCTACACGGTTTTTAGCCGTTGCCGGCTAGCATTGCCTTGATCCGGGCCATGTGCGATTCGGCGGTTTCTTTCTTCACTTCCGCGTCGGCTTCCGGGTCCTGGCCGTCCCAATGCAAGTCCGCGTCGGGCAGTTCATCAAGGAAACGGCTCGGATCGTTGTTGAGCACTTCGCCATATTTGCGTGTGCGTGCCGAGAACGACAGCGTCAGCATTTCCTTCGCCCGTGTAATACCCACGTACATCAAACGGCGTTCTTCATCCAGGCGTCCCTCATCGATCGCGCCTTCGTGCGGCAAGGTGCCGTCCTCGCAACCGACGATGAAGACAAAACGGAACTCAAGTCCCTTGGCGGAGTGCAAGGTCATCATGCGCAGCGCGTTGCCCGGATCATCGCGGTCGGCATGACTGAGCAGGGCGAGCTGCTGGGCTATATCGCCCGTGCGGCCGCCATCGCGGCCCATCGCGCGGAACCAGTCGATAAGCTCGCGCAGGTTGCCCATGCGCCGTTCGCGTAGCACTTCATCCGTCGTGCTTGCCGCCACATGCGCGGCATAGCCGGTTTTCTCGATGACCGTGGTGACCAGGTCGGCCGCGCTTTCGTGCACGGCGTGGCTGCGGAGTTCATCCATGAGCCGGGCGAAGCCGGCCAGCGCCGAGGCAGGGCGCGGCGCGATGTTCTTCAGCGCGCTATCGCTGCGCGCGGCATCGAGTAGCGAGGCGTTACGTGTCTGCGCCATCTCGCCGAGCTTCTCTAGCGACGTAGAACCGATCTCGCGCTTCGGCGTGTTGACGATGCGCAGGAAGGCCGCGTCATCGGTCGGGTTCGTGAGCAGACGCAAATAGCTCAGGATGTCCTTCACTTCCGCGCGATCGAGGAATGAAAGCGCACCGCTCAGGTGATAAGGCACACGCGCCAGGCGCAAGGCCTTTTCGATCGGCCGCGCCTGGAAGTTGCCGCGGTACAGGATGCAGAAATCATCCCAGCGGCAGCCCTTGTCCTTGTAGCGCTCGTGCAGGCTCGAGGCGATCGCGGCGATCTTCTCCGCCTCGTGGTCGTTGTCCTTGCACTCGATCACGCGGATGGGCGGCCCTTCGATGTGGTCGCTCCAGAGTCGCTTCTCGTGCACGTGCGGGTTATTCGCGATGAGCTTGTTCGCCGCTCGCAGGATCCGCTTGGCGCAGCGGTAGTTCTGCTCCAGCTTGATCACCTGCAACTGCGGGTAGTCGCGGCCGAGCTGGTCGATGTTCTCGGGGTTCGCGCCACGCCACGCGTAGATGCTCTGGTCGTCATCGCCCACGCAAGTAAAACGCGCCTTGGGCCCGGCGATCGCTTTCAGCAGGCGGTACTGCGCGTCGTTGGTGTCCTGGTATTCGTCGACCAGCAGGTAGCGCAGGCGCTCCTGCCAGATCGCGCGCGCTTCATCGTCGCTTTCCAGGATGCTGAGCGGCAGGCGGATGAGGTCATCGAAATCCACCGCATTGAATGCGGCGAGGCGCTGCTGGTACAGGTCGTAGATGGTCGCGGCCTCCATCTCGCGCGCGGTGCGCGCGGCAGCCATAGCCTCATCCGGCGTGAGGCCGGTGTTTTTCGCTTTGCCCACCAGATTGCGGATGCCCTGGATCACTTCGGGCTTCACGCCCTTGGGCGAGAGCTCCTTGATCATGTTTGCGCTGTCGTCGGCATCCAGTACCGAGAAGCCGCGGCGCAGTTTGGCGCGCGCATGCTCGATCTGCAGGAACTTAAGGCCCAGCGCGTGGAAGGTGCACACGGTGAGCGCGCGCGCCGACTCATCCGAGATCAGCTTGCCCACGCGCTCACGCATTTCCTTCGCCGCCTTGTTGGTGAAGGTGATCGCGGCGATCTTCTCCGCCGCCAGATGGCGCCGGGAGATGAGGTGGGAAATTTTCTCCGTGATGACGCGGGTCTTGCCGGAGCCGGCGCCAGCGAGCACAAGGAGGGGGCCGTCGCAGTACTCGACAGCCGCGTGTTGTTGCGGATTCAGCATCGGGATCGGCCGGGATAGGGCGGGCGAACGAGGGGGCGATGGTAGCAGGACCGTCGCGGGCACGCCCGGCCGTGTACCCGGCCCCCGGCCCGGCCAGATTCGCTAAAATGCCCGGTCGAGACCAGGAAAGCGCATGGCCAAGCTGTATTTCTATTATTCGGCGATGAACGCCGGCAAGACCACGACCCTGCTGCAGAGCGCGCATAACTACCATGAGCGCGGTATGCGGACGCTGATCCTCACCCCGGCGCTGGATAACCGCTACGGGGAGGGCATCGTGGCCTCGCGGATCGGCCTGCAGGCCCGCGCCATGCGCTTCGCGGGCGAGGAGGACATCTTCGCCATCGTGGAGAAGGACATCGCCCAGCGCGGCCCGCTGAACTGCGTACTGGTGGACGAGGCCCAGTTCCTGACGAAGAACCAGGTCTGGCAGCTCACCGACGTGGTCGACCGCCTGGGCATCCCGGTGCTGGCCTACGGCCTGCGTACCGATTTTCGCGGCGAGCTGTTCGAGGGTAGCCGCTACCTGCTGGCCTGGGCCGACAACCTGGATGAGATCAAGACCATCTGCCACTCGGGCAAGAAAGCCACCATGGTGGTCCGCGTCGATGAACACGGCCGGGCCGTCACCCAGGGGCCCCAGGTTGAGATCGGCGGCAACGACCGCTATGTCTCCGTGAGCCGCGCGGAATTCAAGAGCATCACCGCGGGCGAAGGCCGTATCGAGCTGCAGCCGCCGGTGCTGCCGCTTGGCGAAAGCGAACCTGATGAAGGACACGACGCGTGACCGAGACGACGAACACTGCCGCCGAATGGCCGCGCCCTTACTGGCAGCCCAGCGATGAGCAGGGCGTGCTGCTGTTTTTCGTGTTCGGCGGTTTCGCCGAAGACGTCGCCATCCCCGCCATGAAATACGGCAGCCCGGGGTTGCCCGAAGGCATCGAGATGCAGCGCATGCAGAACAGCGTGCTGGCGCGATGGGAGGGTTACCCGCTCGCCGGCGCGCTGGGTGAACTCCTGGCCGAGGACAACCCCGAGGCGTTCAAGGTCGCGAAGGATGCCCCGCACGTCATGGTGATCCGCGGCCGCTTCCCGGATCGCGACGACCTCGGCTACCTGCGCGATACCCTTGGCGTGGTCGCCGCGCTGACCGACGTCGGTGGCAAGGTCGTCGTCGACCCACAGATCCTTTCCCTGTTCAGCGCCGAGGCCTGGCGCGACCACTACCTGATCCAGGGCGGCGCACCGACCCGTCACCACGTGCTTATCCTCTGCAGCCCGGAAGAAACGAAGGGCCGGTCGTGGATCCGTACGCGTGGCATGCGCAAGTTTGGCCGGCCCGACTTCAGCTTCACCAGCGTGCCGGATAACGAGATCGATCGCGTGGGCGCGCTGGCGGAAAGCCTCGTCGATCTTGGCGCGCTCGGCGCGCGATTCCAGGACGGCCAGGCCGTCGAAGTGGCGGGCCTCCCCGTCGATCTCACCGTGGCACTGCACGGCGACGAAAGCGACCCCCGCTTCAACAACTCCCACGCCGAGATGCGCTGGCCGCGCTGAGCGGCTACTGCCCTTGTAGGAGCGCGCTTGCGCGCGATGGGTGCTCGCGATAAGCCCCATCGCTCGCAAGCGCGCTCCTAGGTTTAGCGGGCGGCCGAGAACGCTACCTGCAGCACGCCCTTCGCGAAACCGCTGGCGGATGAACTCACCTTGAGGTGTTCATCCTCCTGCGCGGCGCGGAGGTCGTGCACCAGCACACGTTCACCGTCCAGGTCGTGCTTCACCGTGATGATGGTTCGCGCCGAATCGTGAGTCGCCGCTTCGGCCAGTTCGATGCGGGTGCCGGCCGCTACATCACGCACCACCGCCGAGCGCAGGCGATCGGGTGGGCAGCGGTCGCCCGCATATTCCTCCAGCATCACCGTGCGCCGCGCACCGGCTGCCACGGCGCAGATGCGCTCACCCTTGCCCGCGGGTTCGTCGAAGAACTCGATCACGCCGGCGTTCAACGCGGCGACCAGGCTTGCCGCCTGTCCGGCTTCCACGAAATCAACCGCCACGTAGTTCGGCTTTCGGCCCGCCGCGGGGCGACAATGGTCGTCAATGCGCGAGCGCAGAGCGTCGTAGCTGTTGTCTGTCGCGCTGTGATTACCGAGCGGTGCGCCGTGGAAGTGGTTCATCACGAAGAGGCGCGGCCACTCGCGCGGGCCCCAAGTGGATCCGTTTGAAAGACCGGGTGTATCCCAGCGACTGGTGCAAGAGGCATCGTGCTCGAAGATGGTCCGGCCGAGCTCCCAGTGGTTCTCCGAGGTATAGGCGCGGTCATGGAGGACGTGGGTCGGTCCTCCCGCGGTTAACAGGGCGCCCGCGTTCTCTCGTCGCTGCGTGAAGATGACCAGTCGCTGGCCCGCGTCTGCCATCTCGCGCGGTGTGGGCCAGCGCTCAAGCGTCCACTGTTCCGGCGTAAACGACAGCGATGCGGCTCCTGGCGCCAACGTCAGCTCAGCGGCCAGCGCGGCGCGGCTCGTGTAGTCCTCGAGGTGTAGTGTGACGATGGCCTGCGGCACCTGCTGCATAAAGGGCAGGACGTGGTTGTTCAGCGCATCGGCGAGCGTTGGCTCGGTGCCAAGGCAGCCGCCATGGCACAGGCGCACGCGTCCGTTGCTCTCGTGGATATCCAGCATCAGGCCGCGTACGCCTCGCTGGAGTTGCGCGCCGAGGGAGAGCGTCTGGCTCGGAACCAGCGTGTTCGCGAAGGCGTTATGGGCCGTCAGCCAGGTGTACTCGTTGAATGGCCGGTCCTGGGCGATCTGGGCGTGTATCGCGGGCGCGGTAACGGCGGCGAGGGCCGCCAGCATGAGCTTCTTCATACGCATCCTTGCGTGGGTGGGGAGGGGCTAGCCTACGGAGACAGGCGCGCTTCCCGCTATCGGGGGAAGGACGACATCGATGTAGGAATTCACCTCTGGCAAGACGAGCACCAGAACGACGCGCGCTGCCCGAGCGTGACGACGCGAACAGGCGTCCCGCACACCTTGCATGGCTCGCCGGCGCGGCCATACACGAAAAGCTCCTGGAAGAAATATCCGGGCGCGCCATCGGGCGCCAGGAAGTCACGCAGCGTCGTGCCGCCGCGGGTGATCGCATACGCAAGGATCCGCTTGATCTCCGCGGCGAGGCGGACATAGCGTTCGTACGAGACCTTCCCTGCCGCGCGCCGTGGGTCGATGCCCGCGGCGAACAAGGCTTCGCTGGCGTAGATGTTTCCCACGCCGACGACCACGGCGTTATCCATGATGAAGGTCTTTACCGCGGCATTGCGGCCGCGTGAAAGCTCGAACAAGCGCTCGCCGTCGAACGCGTCCGTCAGCGGTTCCGGGCCGATACCTTCGAGCAGCTCGTGGGTCTCGCCGGGGTTCTGCCAGAGCAGGGCGCCGAAGCGCCGCGGATCGGTGAAGCGCAGGACCTTGCCGGTATCGAACGCGATATCGACGTGGTCGTGCTTCGCGATTGGCGTGTCGGCCGGAAGCACCCGCAACATGCCCGACATGCCCAGGTGCAGCAGCGCGGTGCCCGCGCTGGTTTCCAGCAACAGGTATTTCGCCCGGCGGTCGACGCTCTCCACGACCTGGCCGGGCAGCAGCGACGATACCTCGGGCGGGATCGGCCAGCGCAGGTCCGGGCGGCGCAGGATCACGCCCGTGACACGGCGCCCCTCGATGTGCGGGGCGATGCCGCGGCGGGTGGTTTCGACTTCGGGTAATTCGGGCATGCGTTGAATGTGGGGTTTGGCGGGATCGCGCGCAAGCGCGCTCCTACAGGGCCCTCGACCGCGTCAAAGCATGGGCTTGGTTGGCAGGGCCTGGGTGCGGGGCGGGCGGGGCATGGCCTGGGCGGGGATGAGCGCGATGCGGTCGCCGATGCGGGCGTAGCGCTGGCGGCCCAGGGCGGCGAGGTCGCCGTATTCGATACGGGTGCCGTCGAGGGTCAGGACGGCGAGCGGCGGGGCGAGGCCGATGTTTGCCGCCACGAAGTCGCTAGCCGGCTTCCACTCGGCGACCGGTGTGGTGGCCAGCTCCGTGAGATCGGTGGGACGCCCCTGGTCGGCGCCGCTCCAATGGTCACCCTCGCGTTCGAAGTTCTGGGCGGGCAAGCCCTTCATGGTGATGTCGATGCGCTGCACCGCTGCCGGATCCAGCGACGTCAGTGTGTGCGCGAGCACGTCGGCGTCATCGGAATGCAGCTGCCACGCCACGGCACCGATGAGCGTCAGCAAGATCACGATGCCGAGGATTCGCGCACGCATGCTCAGCGTCTCCTTCGGCGCCAGGCGATGAACCCACCGCAGGCGATCAACAGCACGGGCAGGGCGACAAGGAAGCCAAACGTCAGCGCGTTCAGGCCATCCTGCGACACTGTAATGACCCGGTCGGGTGCACCGCGCGCGGGCAGGTCCACGAGCACGTCGTCGCCGAGCAGCCAGTTGAAGATGCGTTCGCCAAGGGCACGGTTGCCGCCGTTGCCGACGTAGGTGTTTGACAGGAAATCGCCGTCGCCGATGATGATTGCGCGCTGCTCGCTCTTGTCCGGGCTGGGTGAAAGCCGGTTCAGGGCGAAGCCGAAATCAAGTGGCCCCTTCAGCTCCCCGGTTTCGGGGTGGAAGGCGATCGTCGATGGCTTGTCGTTGTCGATGCCACCGAACGCGGTCCAGCTGCGGTCGCTCGAACGCAAGAACGGCACCACGGCCCAATCATGGTCGGAGACCTGCGCGAGCGCGGAGGTCTGCGGGAACAGGGTCGTGTCGCGGAACGCGCGGGTGATCGCGTGGAACGGGTAGTCCGATGCGACGATGATCCGCGGGTCTTTCACGTTGAGCGTGCTGCCCTGGCCATCGACGAGGACGCCCGGTAGCACGCGCACGCCGAGCACGTCGGCCAATGCACCGGTGCCGAGGTCCGCGTTGCCCGGCTCGGTAAGCCACAGCAGGTTGCCACCGCCATGCACGTAATCCACCAGCGCACCGGCTGCCTGCGGCGTCAGCGCCGCCGCGGGGCTCGCCAGAACGACCAGATCGGTGTGTTCGGGCACGCCCTGGGTCTGGCCGAAGTTCAGCGGCACGGCACGCATGCCGCGACGCTCCATCTGTTGCATGAAGGTGCCGAGGTCGGCGTTGGCTACGCCGTCGGCCTGCCGTTCACCGTCGCCGGTCACGAAGGCCACGATGCGCTCACCACCGCGGGCGAGCCGTTCGAGCGCATTCGACAGGTTGCGCTCGTTGATCGGGCTCTCGACGCGCTCTTCGCGCCCCTTGTAGCGGATAAGCAGTGCACCGTTGCCACTGATGCCGAGCTGGCGTGACGCCGCCGGGTCGAGGTCCGGATCGACGAACGACAGCTTCAGGTCGTGCTTCTCCCGGCTGTAGCGTTCGATGACGGCCGCGGTCTGCTCGCGTAGCGGACCGGTCGGCGACAGGTAGCCGACGACATCCACCGTGCCCGGCAGCCTGGACAGCACCGCGACACTTTCGGGCGCGAGGCTGGCGCGCGCTCCACGAGTCCAGTCGGATGTCCAGACGTGGCGCGAACTCAGGAAGCCGAGGCATCCCGTGGCGATAAAAAGCCCGATGACGACGAGCCAGCGATCAAGGCGACGCATCACTGGCGCTCCCGGTCGGTGCCGAGACGGCGGATGGCGAGGGTGAGCGAAAGCGCAATGACGAGGACGAACCAGAGCACGTCGACCGATGTCACCAGTCCGCGCAGCAGGTTCTGCAGGTGCGTCGCCATCGTGAGCCAGTCGAGGAAGCCGCCGTTGATGCCGGCCGCCTGGGCGCCTCGGTCGATCGTCCACAACGCAAGGGTGATGATCAGTGCCATCGCCGCGGCAATGGCGGGGAAGGCCGTTGCCGCGGAACAGGCAAGGCCGATCGCCGCAAGCGTCGCCAGCACCAGGGCCGTACCCAGTGTCGCCGCGGCGAGCTTGCCCCAGTCGGCGCTACCGCTGGCGCCCACGATCAGCGGCATGGCCAGGGTGGCGAGTAGCCACAGGGCCAGCCAGGCCAGCACGGCAAGGTATTTGCCGATCACGATGCGCCATGCCGGCAGGCCCGTGGAGGCGAGCAGGGCGAGCGTGCCAGTGCGCCGTTCGCCGGCGATCAACGACATGGTCATCAGGGGCACGACGAGGAAGGAGAGCTTGACCAGTTCGGCCAGCAGCGGGATGGCGACGAGATCGGTGAAGCCTGGCGCATCGGCGACCGCGGCCAGTTTGACCTGCATACCCAGGAACTGGCCGAGCCCGAGGACAAAGGTCCAGGCCAGCCAGGCGATGGTCAGTGCGGCGAGCGCCCAGGCAAGCGGGCGCACGGCCAGGCGGCGGAGCTCCAGGCGGGTGACAGCGGCGAGGCTCATGCGGCCGCTCCCGTGGCGATGGAGAAGAACGTGGTTTCGAGCGCCTTGCCGCCTTCCACGCCAGCCAGCGGTGCGTCATGGCGCAGCCTGCCCTCATGCAAGATAGCGACGCGATCGCACACGGCGACCACCTCGGCGAGCACATGGGTGGAGAGGATCACGGCGCTACCCGCGGTGGCGCGCTCGCGGATCAGCTTGCGCAGTTCACCGACCTGGACCGGGTCCAGCGCGTTGGCGGGTTCATCGAGGATGAGCAGCGCGGGCTCGTGGACCAGCGCACAGGCCAGGCCCAGCCGCTGCCGCTGGCCTTGCGAAAGGACCCCGGCCAGCCGGCGCCGCAGGTCGCCCAGCTGCAGGCGGTCGATGATCGCGCCCGCCGCCTTCCGGGCCGTGGCCCGCGAGGCGCCACGCAGTGCGGCGAACGCCTGCAGGTGCTCTTCCACCGTGAGCTCGGCCCAGAGCGGCGCGCTCTCGGGCAGCCAGCCAATCAGCTGGCGGGCGATCGCGGGCTGCGCCACGAAGTCGTGCCCGTCGAGGCGGATGGTGCCGACATCGGGCTTGAGTGCCCCAGCCAGCATCTGCAAGGTGGTCGATTTACCGGCGCCATTGACGCCCAGCAGGCCAAGCACTTCGCCACGGTTCAGCGAAAAGCTCACCTCGCTCACGGCGGCACGCCCCGCCCGGCGCCGGGAAACGCGGGCGACATTCAGCAAACCGGTCTCGATCATGCGGCTACATCACCAAACATCGCGCAACGCGCAGGAACCTGCGGGCAACGCGCCCGGCGGTCTTCACATGGCTGAACAGAGCGGGTCACGGTCATCCGCCGATTGTGCGGAAACCCCGGCATTTCCCACAACCATGGGCTTCACAATTTGCCGCGTTCCGTGCTGGTGGGTACGGGAGCGCCCATATAGACTGCACAACTGTACATTCCCTTCACTGCCCTGGCGGTAACGACTCGATGTTCGACACGGTGCTCGACTTCCTGGCCAATGGCCTCACCCGCGCTTCGTGGGGCGAGATCGTGGTCTATATGCTCGTGGTCACCCAGCTCACCATCTTTACGGTGACGCTGTACTACCACCGTAGCGCTACCCACCGCGGCGTCGATTTCCACTGGACGCTCAACGGCTTCTTCCGCTTCTGGGGCTGGCTCACGACGGGCATGGTCGTGAAGGAATGGGTGGCTATCCACCGCAAGCACCACGCCAAGGTCGAGACGGAAGAGGATCCGCATAGCCCGCAGATCTTCGGTATCAAGAAGGTCTTCCTCGATGGTGTGTCGCTCTACCGTGAGGCCAGCTACAACAAGGCCGACATGGAGAAGTACGGCCGCGGCACGCCGGATGACTGGTTCGAGCGCCACCTGTTCGGCAAGCACCCGTACTGGGGCCCCGTGCTCATGGCGGTCATCGATTTCTCGCTGTTCGGCGTGATCGGCATGGCTCTGTGGGCGGTGCAGATGCTGTGGATCCCGTTCTGGGCTGCCGGCTTCGTCAATGGCATCGGCCACTGGTGGGGCTACCGCAACTTCGAGAGCAGCGACACGGCCACGAACATCTCGCCGTGGGGCTTCTGGATCGGCGGTGAAGAGCTGCACAACAACCACCACGCCTTCCCGAGCTCGGCGAAATTCGCCCTGCGCAAGTGGGAGTTCGATATCGGCTGGGCGGCGATCTGCACACTACGCACGTTCCGCCTCGCCAAGGTGCTTCGCGTCGCTCCGACGCTGAACATCCGCCCGAACGTGCACCTGCCGGACGCCGAGACGCTCAAGGGCGTGCTGACCCTGCGCTTCCAGGCGACCACCGACTACTACCGCAACGTCATCCTCCCGACGATGCGCGAAGAAGTGGAGCAGGCGGGCGATCGCATGAAGGCCGTGCCGCGTCGCCTGCGTCGCGCCCTGGCCGATGGTGGCCGCTGGCTTGATAACGATGCGCGCGAGCGCATGCATGCCGCCCTGGCCAACCGCCCGGCGCTGCAGACCGTGTGTGACTTCCGCGCCCGCCTGGTCGCGCTGATGGAAGAGCGCGGTGCCGACAAGGCGCTCAGCGCGCTCCAGCAGTGGATCCACGAAGCCGAGGAAAGCGGCATTCGTTCGCTGCAGCAGTTCGCACAGCGGTTGAAGGGTTACTCCGCCGTCGGCGCTTAACTCCTCCACGACGGCGACAAAAAAAGCCCGCCATCCGGCGGGCTTTTTTGTGCTCTCGTAGGAGCGCGCTTGCGCGCGATGGGTGCTCGCGAAAGGATCCCTCCATTACCGCTCCGTCGGCTTATCGCGCGCAAGCGCGCTCCTACAGGGGCAATTTCGATGGGCGAAAAAAAACCCGCCTTTCGGCGGGTTTTTCTTAAGATCAATTACTTGATCTTGCCTTCCTTGTAGATCACGTGCTTACGGATGACGGGATCGTACTTCTTGATCTCCATCTTTTCCGGCGTGTTCTTCTTGTTCTTGTCCGTGGTGTAGAAGTGCCCGGTACCCGCAGAGGAGATCAGGCGAATCTTGTCGCGCTTGCCAGCCATTGTCGGACTCCTTAGATCTTCTCGCCACGGGCACGGAGGTCGGCCAGCACGGCTTCGATGCCGTTCTTGTCGATGGTGCGCAGGGCGTGGTTAGAAACGCGCAGCTTGACCCAACGGTTCTCGCTGGCGACCCAGAAGCGGCGCTCGTGCAGGTTCGGCAACCAGCGGCGACGGGTCTTGTTGTTCGCATGCGAGACGTTGTTACCGGTCTGCACACCCTTATTGGTGACTTGGCATCTACGGGCCATGTGGGCCTCCTGATAGATTCGGTTTGACCACCCTTTGGCCAGGGAGGCAACGGCCCAGCAGCGCGACCCGTGGATACAGGAGCGCCACGCGATGGCTGGAGTTGGAACATTCCCGCCAGTTCGAGGCCCACATCGCGTGATGGACCTGCCCGACAATGCGGGTTGGTATAGGGGAGCCGGGCATTCTCCCAGAACACGACCCCTTCACGCAAGCCGTATGTGCGCTTACCCGGGTTGTGTGAAACAATCCCGGCTTTCGCGCCGCTGGCGTGAAGCCCTACCCAACGACGCCCATTTTCGAGGAACAGACCATGGCAGACATCACCGCCAACGGCCAGGCCGGCCAGCCCCAGCTCGTGCTGCAGAAGATCTACGTGAAGGATGCTTCCTTCGAAGCCCCGAACGCCCCGCAGATCTTCCAGGAGATGGGTGAGACCGAAGCCCAGCCGCAGGTCCAGCTGAATCTGGGCCACAAGGCCGTCGACCTCGGCAACGACTTGTTCGAAGTCGTCCTGTCGCTGACGCTCACCTGCGCCCTGGGCGAGCGCACGGCCTATCTGGCCGAAGTGCACCAGGCCGGCATTTTCGGCATCGGCGGCTTCACCGACGAAGATCGTGACGGCATCCTGGGCTCGTACTGCCCGAACCTGCTGTTCCCGTACGGCCGCCAGATGGTCTCGGCCATGATCCAGGAAGGTGGCTTCCCGCCGTTCCTCCTGCAGCCGATCAACTTCGATGCCCTGTACGCCGAGCAGCAGCGCCAGCAGGTCGAAGGCGCTGGTACCTATACGCTCAACAGCTAAGCCGTGACCGCGCCTTCCCGACCCACCGTCGCCGTCCTCGGCGCCGGGTCCTGGGGCACCGCACTGGCCGCCCTGCTGGCGCGCAACGACGTCCCCACGCGCTTGTGGGGACGTGACGCCGCCGCCCTGGCCGAGATGGCCTCGGCGCGGCGCAACCTGCGTTACCTGCCGGATCTCGATCTCCCGCCGGAGCTCGCCTACGAAGCCGACCTGGCCAAAGCCGTTCGCGGCGCGGCCATCGTACTCATCGTGGTGCCAAGCCATGCGTTTGCATCGGTGCTCGACGAGATCATCCCGATGCTCGATCCGGGCACCCGCATCTCGTGGGCTACCAAGGGTTTCGAGACCGGGACCGGCCGCTTCCTGCACGAGCTGGTGAACGAAAAGCTGCCCGGCCATCCGGCCGCGGTGGTCACCGGCCCGTCGTTCGCGCGTGAGGTCACGGCCGGCCTGCCCAGCGCCGTCACGGTGCACGCCACCGACGAGGCCTTCGGTAAGGAGCTGGCGGTCCTGCTCCATGCGCCGAATTTTCGCGCGTACACCGGCAATGACATCCTCGGTGCCGAGCTCGGTGGCGCCATGAAGAACGTACTTGCCGTGGCCACCGGCGTGGCCGATGGCATGGAGCTTGGCCTCAACGCCCGTGCCGGCCTCATCACCCGTGGCATGAACGAAATGCTCCGTCTGGGCGTCGCCCTGGGTGCCCGCGCCGAGACCCTGATGGGCCTGGCCGGCCTGGGCGACCTGGTCCTGACCTGCACGGGTGATCTTTCCCGTAACCGCCGGCTTGGCCTCGCGCTGGGCCGGGGCATTCCGCTGCAGGAGGCCGTTCGCCAGATCGGCCAGGTGGTGGAAAGCGTGGTCACCGCGGATGAAGTGGATCGCCTGGCGGTCGCCCACGGCCTGGATCTGCCGATTTCCGCTGCGGTCCGCGATGTGCTCCACGGCAAAGTCACGCCGGAAGAGGGCGTGCGGCGGCTGATGGGGCGGGAGCAGAAGGCTGAATATCCGGTCGATCTCTTCGCCAACCGGCGGGTGTAGGCTCCCGCCGACATCGCCGTTCGCTGAACCGGGCCGGTCCTGGGTAAAAAGTCCTACGGGCACATCACGGTCCCTTTGCTAAGCTTCCTGTTTTGGTCGCGCAGGCGAGACCGACACGGATGCATCAGCCGGACGAAAAGCGCAGACAAACCGACCTGGCGGGTGACCTCCCCGTCGCGTGGCAGCGCGCCCTGGGCGGCATCACGCCCAACGCGGCCCCCTCGGCGGATCGCACCGTCCTGGGCTTCTTCCTCGAGGGCGTGAACGACGACCACGAGCCGGCCGCGCGGCTGGACGTGGCGCCGGTGCTACTCACCCAGGGCGAGGACGGCCGTTTCTCGCGTCCCCTGCCGCTGGATAGCCGCCATCTTCCTGAGTCCCTTCTCAGCGTGACCGAGAAGCGCCTGGCCGCCACGGTGCTCGGCCTGCCGCAGACCTTGCGCAAGAGCCGTAGTTACGCGCGCTTTGCGGGCCAGCTCGGCGACCAGCTCCTGGCCGAAGTCCTGGATTCCGCGCCGTGCTTCTTCGGTGGCGTGGCCGGCCTGCGCCTCTCGCGGGGCGCGCCGCATGCGCTGCGCTGGCGCTGGGGCGTGGAGAAGGATGGCGGCCAGAAGCTGCTGCCGGATGTCCCCTCCAGCCAGCGCCTGTTTCGGGTGGGCACGTTGTGGTTCCTTGATGCCGAACACGCCGAAGTAGGCCCACTGGAAAGCGATCCGGTCGAGAGCGCCTGGCTCGACCTCCCGCCGCTGCCGCCCGAAAGCACCGGCACATTTGTCGCGGGCATGGGCGATTCCGATCTCGGTTCTCGGGTGCCCGAACCCCAGATCTTCGCGGAGATGCGTCGCGCCGAGGTCTCGCCACGCCCGGTACTGACCCTGCATGCGCTGACCCGGCACGCCCGCCTGGCCGCTGGCACGCCGCCGTTGGCCTATGGCCGCCTCTCGTTCGACTACGCAGGCGAGCGCCTGCCGGGTCGTGGCGGCGAGCCACTGGTGCGCCGCGTGCGCAATGGTGTGTTGCTGGAGATCACCCGGCGCCGCGCGGAAGAGCTGGCCAGCATGGAGACCCTGGAAACCGCCGGCCTCAATCCCGCGGTGGATACCGAAGGCCTTCCCTGGGATATGGCCGACACGCTGCCGGAAGACGCCTGGCTATTCCCGGGCAAGGGTTACGCGGGTGCGCTGGAGGTGAACACACCGGCACGCTGGCTGGCGCTGCGGCCGAAGCTCGAAGCCGATGGCTTCATGTTCGATTACGCACCGAGCTTCCCGTTCGAAGTGCTGGAAGGCCCGGTGCACTGGTATGGCCAGGCCCGCGAGGACGATGCCGATCGCGCGTTCGATCTCGAGATCGGTATCGAAGTGGAAGGCCGCCGCGTGAACCTGCTGCCCGCCGTGGCGCAGGCACTCGCTGAGCACCAGCTCAGCCTCAGCCCCATGCCGGGCGAGGCGGAAGATTCGGTGTGGTATGCCCCGGTGGACGATCGCCGCCGTGTGCCGGTTCGCCTGAAAGAATTGCGTGACCTGCTTGCGCCGCTGGCCGAATACCTGGAAAAGCCCCGCCAGCAGTTGCACCTGCCGCGCGTACAGGCCGGCCGCCTCGAAGAACTCGTCCAGGCGTTGCCCAGCGGCGGTTCGTTCGAAGCGCCCGAGCGCCTGCGCGGTTTCACCAAACGCCTGCGCGAAGCCGCGGAGCGCGCCAGCGATGCCGTGCCCGAAGCGCTGCACGCCGAGCTGCGTGGTTACCAGCGCGATGGATTGCGCTGGATGAACGCGCTGGCCGAAGCGGGCACGGGCGGCGTCCTCGCCGACGATATGGGCCTGGGCAAGACGCTGCAGCTGATCACCCACCTGCTCGCACTGAAGGAAAGTGGTCAGCTCGACGCGCCTGCGCTCGTCGTGGTGCCGACCAGCCTTGTGCCGAACTGGTCCTCCGAAGTGGCACGGTTCGCGCCGAGCCTGCGCCTGCTCGCGCTACACGGACCTCAGCGCGCGGAAACCTTCACCCGCATGGCCGAGAACGACGTCATCCTCACCACTTACGCGCTGTTGCCGCGTGACGTCGAGGCGCTCAAGAAACAACCGTTCTCGCTGGTGGTGCTCGACGAGGCGCAGCAGGTGAAGAACCCCCGCACGCAGGCGCGTCGCGCATTGCTGGCGTTGAAGATCCCGCGTTGCCTGTGCCTCACCGGCACGCCGCTGGAAAACCACCTGGGCGAGTTGTGGTCGCAGATCGATCTCGCCGTGCCCGGCCTGCTGGGTGATGAAGGCGCGTTCCGCCGCCATTACCGCGCACCGATCGAAAAACACCAGGACACCGATGTGCAGGAGCGCCTCAACCGGCGCATCGCACCCTTCATCCTGCGCCGGACGAAGGCGCAGGTGGCCTCGGAACTGCCAGCGAAGACCGAGATCACCCGTCGCGTGGTCATGGAGCCGCGCCAGCGCGATCTGTACGAAAGCCTGCGCCTGTCACTGGCCGAAGAGTTGCGCGAGGTCATCGCGCAGCGTGGTATCGCGCACAGCGGCATCGTGGTGCTCGATGCGTTGCTGAAACTGCGCCAGGTCTGCTGTGATCCGCGTCTGGTCAAACTCGAAGCGGCGCGCGGCGTACGTGAATCGGCGAAGTTCGAATTGCTGATGGATATGTTGCCCGCCCTGCTTGCCGAGGGCCGCCGCGTGCTGCTCTTCAGCCAGTTCACGGAAATGCTGAAGCTCATCGCCAGCGAACTGGATCGACGCCGCCTCAGCTACGTCACGCTCACCGGCGAAACGCGTGATCGCGCCGAGCCCGTGCAGCGTTTCCAGGATGGCGAGGTGCCACTGTTCCTGCTTTCGCTCAAGGCTGGCGGCGTGGGTCTCAACCTCACCAGCGCCGATACCGTCATTCACTACGATCCGTGGTGGAACCCGGCCGCCGAAGCGCAGGCCAGTGATCGTGCCCACCGCATCGGCCAGGACAAGCCGGTATTCGTCTATCGCCTGATCACGGCCGGCACGGTGGAGGAGCGCATCGAAGAGTTGAAAGCCCGCAAAGCCCAGCTCGCTGATGCGGTTCTCGAAGGCGGCGGCAGCCGTGAGCGCCTGAGCTTCGACGAAAGTGATCTCGACGCACTGCTCGCCCCGTCGAGCTGACCCGCCTCACCGCTCCGCCAGCCATCGCGTGCAAGCACGCTCCTACACAAGACCTGCGCAGGCCTTTGTAGGAGCGCACTCGCGCGCGATAGCCCCAGTCCAAAAAACCGCGGTGCACCCCACCGCGGCGTCTTCCTTTGTAGGAGCGCGCTTGCGCGCGACCAACGTCAGCGACGAAGTGGTGTCCCACCCGCTTCGACAATAGCCAGCGCCGCACCACCAATCAGTCCCGGCTCCGGGTTCATGATCGCCTGGGTCGGTACATGTTCCATCGTGTCGCGGAAGCGGCCCTTGGCTTCGAAGCGCTCGCGGAAGTGCTTTTGGATCCACGGGATCAGGATGGGGGTCATGCCGCCGGTGAGGTAAACACCATCCCATGCGCCCAGGGTGAGTACGAGGTCGCCCGCGACACTGCCGAAGATGCCGGCGAAGGTTTCGACCGCACGCTGGCACATCGGGCAGGTGCCGTCGGTGGCGCGCTTGGTGATTTCTTCCGGCGTGATGTTCTCGTCCGGCTTCTGGCCCGAGATCTCGCAGATCGCGGTATACAGGTTCTGCAGGCCGCCGCCGCTGATCAGGCGCTCGTTCGAGACGCGGCCGTAACGCAGGTTCAGCACCTTCAGGATCTCGATGTCTTCGGCGCTGTGCGCGGCGAAGCCGGCATGGCCGCCTTCGGTCTGCAGCACGCTGACCTTGTCACCGCGGATCAACAGGCCGCCGACGCCGAGGCCGGTGCCCGGGCCGACGACGACGAAGGTCTGTTCATCCTTCGCACCGATGCGCGGCACGGCCACGTTGCCGACCTGCATCAGCTCGGTGGTGCCCTTGTCATCAATGACCTTATCCGGGCTCATCAGCATCACCGCCATCGACTGGGCGGCGAAGTCGTTCACCAGATGGACCCACTCGAGATCCAGTTCCTTTGCGAGCTTGTGCGCGGAAATGGCCCAGGGATTGTTGGTGACCTTCACCGTTTCGCCGTTATCGATACGGCCGGCGGCGGCAATGATGGCGCGCTGCGCCTCGTGGCCGGTTTCCTTGAAGTACTGCTTCGCGGCATCGGCCAGCGAGGCGTAGTCCTTCACGTGGTAGCGCCGGATGCTTTCCTGGACCAGGGGGTGGTCCGCTTCCGGATGGGCGATGCCAAACCGGACATTCGTGCCGCCGAGGTCGGCGAGCAGGGTCGGCGCCGCGGCGCTAACGTTAGCCATGATGGGAAACCTGTCGTGTCACGGAAGCCCGCAAGGTTGCCTCTTGCGGGGGCTGTCGTCTAGTGAGGGTTTGCTCTTCACTCCGTTGACACGGCCGGGGAGTCCTGAATGGGGGCCGTGGGTCCGACACTTTGACGTAAACGATTACGTTGGCAGAATACCCCATCAGCCGGGTCCTTGGCACGCATTCGCGGGCAGGCCCCGACACAATCCGGAGAGTTCTGATGGCAGCGGTCCGCCTCGACAAGGTGCGCAAGGTTTACCCCAACGGTCACGTGGCCTTGAAAGAAGCGAGCTTCGAGATCGCCGATGGCGAGCTGCTGGTGCTGGTCGGCCCTTCGGGCTGTGGCAAGACCACCTTGCTGCGCATGATCGCTGGCCTGGAATCGATCACTGGCGGCACCATGACGATTGGCGACCGCGTGGTGAACGACGTAGCGCCGAAAGATCGCGACATCGCCATGGTGTTCCAGAACTACGCGCTGTATCCGCACATGACGGTGCGCGAAAACCTTGGCTTCGGTCTGCGCCTGCGCGGCACCGACAAAGCGGAGATCGATCGCCGCGTCGCCGATGCATCGGACATGCTCGGTTTGAACGAGCGCCTCGACCATCGTCCCGCCGCGCTCTCGGGCGGCCAGCGCCAGCGCGTCGCGCTCGGTCGCGCTCTTGTGCGCGATCCGTCGGTGTTCCTGCTGGATGAGCCACTATCGAATCTCGATGCGAAGCTACGCCTCTCCACGCGCGTTGAAATCGCACGCATCCATCGTCGTGTCGGCGCGACCATGGTCTATGTCACCCACGATCAGATCGAAGCGATGACCCTGGGCCAGCGCATCGTCGTGTTGAACGGCGGCGTGATCCAGCAGCTCGACACGCCGATGAATCTCTACAACACACCGGCCAACTTGTTTGTTGCAGGCTTCCTCGGCAGCCCGGCCATGAATCTGTTCCACGGCACGCTGCGTCGCGAAGATGGCCTGCGTCTGGTGATGAAGGAAGGCAGCATCACGCTTGGGATGGATTCACCTGCGCTCGCCGCTTATGTAGACAAGCCGCTGATCGTCGGCCTGCGTCCCGAAGACCTGCTGACCGTCGCCGATCACGCCGGTATCGACGAGCGCCTGCGCGCGCATGTCGAAGTCGTCGAGCCCGTCGGCAACGAAGTGTTCCTCAACATGCGCCATGTCGGCGAAGAACTGGTCTCGCGCGTGCCGCCGCATTCGTCGATCCAGCCGGGTACCGATGTGGGCCTGGGCTTCCACGCCGGGCGGCTTCATTTCTTTGACCCGGAAACGACCGAACGCCTGAAGGTGTGAGTATCATCGCATATTGCGAATGCGAGCTATTCGCAATAACATGACCTTCGACCGCCCTTGAAGAGGCGGCAACCTACTCCCCGATAACCCCGGCCGCCAGCCCGGAGGCACGTCCTCCTTCGCAAGCTCCCGATCCTAGCGAAGGACGATTCACGTGTTCACATCCAGGAAGACCCTGCTCGCCTCTGCGGTGGGCGCGGCGCTGCTTTGCGCCACCGCCGCACAAGCGGCCGATGCACCCGCTACCCCGGTCGCGGCGACGGCCGCTGACGACCTGCCGCGCATCACTGTCACCGCCATCGGCTCGTCGCTGCGCTTCGACGTGCCGGCGACCGTCACGGTGATCGACCGGCAGAAGATGGATCGCCACCTCGTTGCGAACATCCGCGACCTCGTGAAGTACGAGCCTGGCGTTTCCGTGGTCGGCACGGCGGGCCGCTGGGGCCTGGATAGCTTCAATATCCGCGGCCTGGACGGTAATCGCGTCTCGATCCTTACCGATGGCGTGCCGGCATCCAGCTCGTTCGGCTTTTCCACCACCGGCATGCGGGCGGGCCGCAGCTTTGTCGATCCGGATACGCTCAAAGCCGTCGAAATCACCCGCGGCCCGGCATCCTCGCTGAATCCGTCCGAAGCGCTGGGCGGCACCGTTCGCTACGCGACCAAGGACCCGGCCGATTACCTGAAGAACGGCAAGGACACCTACGTTTCGGTGCGTGAGCGTTACGACAGCGCCGACCGCTCGCTCGGCACGTCACTGACCCTGGCCGGCGGCCGCCCGGACAACGGCCTGGTGATCGTGGCCAACCATATCGAAGGTCATGACCTGGGCAACAAGGGCGATGTCGCGACGCAGAACTTCACGCGCACACGCCCCGATCCGCTGACCTCGAATACCACCAGCCTGCTGGCGAAGTACGTACACGTGGCGGGTAGCGGCCGCGAGGATCGCGTCACCGTGGACTTCTACCGCAACAACGTGGATACCAACGTCCTCAGCGCCGTAGGCCAGGCCGGCACCACGCGCCTGCTCACCGATACCGCGAACGATCGCGCCACGCGCCAGCGCGTTTCCGTCGGTCAGCGCTTCCCGACGATCGCCATGGGTATCGCCGATACGCTGGAATGGGATGTGTACTGGCAGAAATCCGAAACGGAATCGCAGACCCGCACGCTGGCTAACGTGCCGACGCGTAACGCGACCTACGACCGCCTGTACCTGAGCGACCTGCAGGAGAAGCTGTTCGGCGGGCACCTGACCTTTGGCAAGACGATCGACGCCGGCAGCGTGCAACAACACATCGCCTACGGTATCGAGGCCTCACGCACCACGCCGACCGGCCAGTTGGGCGGGCAGGGCACCAACATCGCCACGGGTATCACCTCGAGCAGCTCGCCGTACATGCCCGAGAACTACCCGCTGCGTTTCTTCCCGCGCAACGACACGGATCGCTATGCGGTGTTCGCCCAGGACGAGATCGCGCTGCTCGACGGCCGCCTGCGCATCACCCCAGGTGTGCGCTGGGATCACTACGCGTTCAAGCCCGACCAGAACGATCCGTACTATCAGAGTTCGTTTGTGCAGAACGGCCTGGATGAGGTGAAGAAGAACCGCTTCTCGCCGAAGCTCGGCGTCACCTGGTCGGTCAACGACCATATCGAACTCTTCGGCAACTACAGCCAGGGCTTCCGTCCGCCCTTGTACAACGAGCTTGCCGTCGCCTGGGGCACGGCGCGCCTCTACGGCATCGTGCCCAATCCGAACCTCAAGCCGGAAACCAGCAAGGGTATCGAGATCGGTGTGCGCGGCAACGGCGAACTCGGCTACTTCAGCGCCAGCGCTTACTACAACCGCTATCGCAACTTCATCTTCGGCGGCTTCACCCTGCCGCGCAGTGAGTGGCCGCAGTGGGCGATCAACCAGAACCTGCTGATCGTCATGCAGGCGGTGAACTTCCCGAAGGCGACCATCAAGGGCGTGGAAGCGTCGGGTGGCCTGATGCTCGGTTCGCTCAGCGAGTCGCTGGCCGGCTGGCGCGTCGAGGGCAATCTCGCCGCATCGAAGGGCGACAAGAAGACCTACGAAGGTGGCTGGTCGCCGCTCAATAGCGTGGATCCGCTGACCGCGACGCTCGGTGTGGCGTATGACGCGAAGGACTGGGGCGCGGAACTCGTCGGCAAGGGCGTGCAGCGTAAGTCGCGCCTCGATGCCACGACCACGTTCCGCGCGCCGGGTTACGCCACGCTCGATCTGTATGCGCACTGGAAGCCATGGGAACCGCTCGAGCTGATGGCCGGCGTCACGAATATCGCCGACCGCAAGTACTGGGATTGGGGTTCGTTGCACGGCGGTGTGCTCACCAACGTCGCCACGGGTGGCGGCGTCGACGATGCCCAGGCCCGCAACGCGCAGATTGAACGCCTGACCATGCCGGGCCGTGCCCTCGTCGTCTCAGCCCGTTACACCTTCTGAAGGAGACCTTGCCATGCAGGATATCCAGACCGCTACCGCACCGCGCATCGACATCCCGGCACTCCTCAACGGCTACCGTCGTTTGCGCGAAACGGAGCCGGGCCTGCGCGCCCGCGATGCCGCACAACGGCTCGGTGTTAGCGAGGGCGCGCTCGTCGCCAGCCGTGTCGGCGATGGAGTGACTCGCCTGGAAGGCGAATTACCCGCGATCATCCGTGACTTGCCCGCGCTGGGCCACGTCATGGCACTCACCCGCAACGAGTACTGCGTTCATGAGAAGACGGGCCAGTACGATCAGGTCGACATCGGTGGCGTCATGGGCATCGTGCTGGCCGAGGATATCGACCTGCGGTTGTTCCTGCGGCACTGGCGCTACGGCTTCGCCGTGAAAGAAAGCTCGCGCGGCCGTGATCTGGAGAGCCTGCAGTTCTTCGATGGCGACGGCAAGGCGGTGCACAAGGTCTACCTCACGGAACAGACCGACCGCTCTGCGTGGCGTGCGCTTCTGCACCGCTACACGGCTGCCGTGCAGTCGCCATTGATCGATATCGTGAACGTGGATGAGCCGCTTCCCGAGCAACTGGCCGACACGGCCGTTGACGTGGCGTCACTGCGCGAGCACTGGCGTGGGCTACGCGATCCGCATGATTTCTTCGCCATGCTGAAGAAGCACAAGGTCACCCGGACCCAGGCCTTGCGTGTTGTCGGCAGCGAGTTCGCCACGCGCGTGGACGATGCGGCAATCCGTACGGTCCTCGATGGCGCCGCGGCGTCCGGCACGCCGCTCATGGTCTTCGTGGGCTCGCCGGGCGTGGTGCAGATCCACACCGGGCCGGTCAGCAACATCGTGATGGCCGGGCCCTGGATCAATGTGATGGATCCCGGCTTTAACCTACACCTGCGCACGGATGCCATCGTCAGCAGCTGGATCGTCCGGAAGCCGGTACCCGAAGGTATGGTCACCTCGCTCGAGCTGTATGCGGCGGATGGGACGCAGATCGTGCAGTTGTTCGGCAAGCGCAAGCCGGGCATTCCCGAGCGGGATGACTGGCGCGCATTGCTCGCGACGGTGGAGGTGGCAGCATGAACATGCGTCGTATCCTCCTAGCCGCAGTGATCGCCGCACTGCCGTGCGTGGCCGGTGCTGCTACACGCATCGTCTCGCTGGGCGGCGACGTGACCGAAACCATTTACGCGATCCATGCGCAGGACCAGCTCGCTGGCGTCGACAGCACGAGTACCTGGCCGGAAGCCGCGCACACGCTGCCCGACGTGGGTTACGTCCGCCAGTTGAGTGCCGAGGGAGTGCTTGCGCTTCGTCCGGACCTGATCCTGGCGACCCACGATGCAGGTCCACCCACGGCCATGGAGCAGATCCGCGGCGCGGGTGTGCGTATCGAGACACTCCCGGTGTCGCGTTCGCCTGCCGATATCGAAGCGAAGATCCGCCGCATCGGTGTGATCACCGGTCATGTGAAGGAGGCGGACGCGTTGGCAAGCACCGTGGCTACGCGCTTCGCGGCATTGGCGAAGACCGTGGCGGCCATGCCGGTGCATCCGCGCGCGGTTTACCTGATGTCGGCTGGCAACGGCAGCCCAATGGCAGCCGGGCATGATACGGCCGCCGATCGAGCGATCGTGCTGGCAGGCGGCGTCAATGCCGCCGCCGAGGTGCCTGGCTACAAAGCGGTATCGGCGGAAGCGCTGGTCGCCATGCAGCCCGATGCGATCCTCCTGATGAAAGAGCAGGAGGCTTCGGTAGGCGGTGTCGATGGG
This sequence comes from Luteibacter sp., assembly GCF_036500425.1. GTDB lineage: Bacteria > Pseudomonadota > Gammaproteobacteria > Xanthomonadales > Rhodanobacteraceae > Luteibacter. Next base: position 46,390 of record NZ_DASYCB010000029.1, on the reverse strand, counting down.
GCGCTGCGCCTGCCAGGTGTCGCCGATACCCCGGCTGGCAAGGCGAAGCGCATCTACTTCGTGGAAGGCCAGGCGCTGCTCGGCTTCGGTCCACGCACGGCGGAAAATGCTGCCGCACTGCAGGCCCGTTGGGCGGCACCGTGAACAGCGTGGCCGCGTCGTTGCCGCGGCGTCGCGCCAGTCGCCGGGCCTTGCTCGGGGCGTTGGCGCTGCTGCTCATCGCCACGGCGACGTGGAGTCTTTCGCGTGGCGCGATGACTATCGCGCCGGGCGATATCGTCGGTGCGGTGGTCCGCTGGTTGAGTGGGGAGGCGGCACGCGGCGATGACGGCATCGTGCTCGGCTTGCGTCTGCCGCGGTTACTCCTGGCCATCGTCGTGGGCGCTGCGCTGGCGACCGGCGGTAGCACCATGCAGGGACTGTTTCGCAATCCACTGGCGGATCCCGGCCTGATTGGCGTCTCCGCTGGCGCCGCCGTGGGTGCGGTCGGCGCTATCGTCCTTGGCGGAAAATCCGGCTCATGGATCATCGCGGCGTCGGCGTTCGTCGGCGGACTCGTGGCGACGACGCTGGTCTTCCTCATCGGCCGCAGGCGACCCGGTGTTGCCAATCTCCTGCTCGCGGGCGTGGCGATCAACGCCATCGCCATGGCCGGGGTCGGCCTGCTCACCTATCTCGCCAATGAGAACCAGCTACGCGATCTCACGTTCTGGTCGCTGGGTAGCCTTGGCGGGGCCAGTTGGGGACGTCTTGGCATCGTGGTGCCGTGGATCGTGTTGCCCCTTCTGTTGCTGCCCCGCGCGGCGGCAGCGCTGAACGCCTTGTTGCTCGGCGACAGCGAGGCCGCGCTACTCGGCTTTCGCCCTGAGCGCTTGCAACCGCTACTCGTCGGCCTGGTGGCCCTGTCCGTGGGCGCTTCCGTCGCCTTTACCGGCGTGGTCGGTTTCGTCGGCCTCGTCGTGCCGCACCTGCTGCGTATGACCTGCGGCCCTGACCACCGTTTCCTGCTGCCGGCATCGGCGTTGGGCGGCGCTACCTTGCTCGTCGCCGCCGATGCGCTCGCGCGTACCGTGGTGGCACCGGGCGAACTCCCGATCGGCGTGCTCACCGCGTTGGTCGGCGGCCCCTTCTTCCTCTGGCTGCTGCTGCGTCGGCGCCCCGGCGAGGTGCTGTCATGAGCCCGGCCGCGGATCGTCAGCTGATCGCAGAAGGTGTCGGCGTCGTTCGGCAGGGGCGGTCGATCGTCAGGCATGTGTCGCTGGCCGCATCGCCGGGCCGGTTGCTGGCGCTGGTTGGACCGAACGGTGCGGGCAAGAGCACTCTGCTCAGCGTGCTGGCCGGCCGGGTCCGGCCCGATACGGGCTACGTGCGTCTTGATGGCGTGTCGCTGACAGCGTGGGACCCACGCGCGCTGGCGCGACGGCGCGCCATGCTCTCGCAGCGTGTGGATCTCGCCTTTGGCTTCACCGCGCGTGAGGTGGTGCTGCTCGGGCGTAGCCCGCATGCACCCGATGCGGTTCGTGACGAGGCGATCGCCACGGCGGCACTGCGGGCCGCGCACGCATGGGAGCTGCGTGATCGCCGCTATACCGCTTTGTCGGGTGGCGAGCAGCAACGCGTGCAGCTTGCCCGCGTCCTGGCACAGGTCTGGGGCGGCGGCCCGGAAGGGGCCTGGCTGTTGCTGGATGAGCCGGAGGCGGGCCTGGACATTGCCCACCAGCATTTCATCCTGCGCCGGGCGCGTGTCTGCGCGGCCCTGGGCCTGGGGGTGATCGCCGTGTTGCACGACCTGAACCTTGCGGCGCGCTATGCGGACGAGGTGGCAGTGCTGGCGTCGGGTGCGCTGCTGCGCCATGGGCCTCCGGCGGAGGCGTTGGATACGTCGCTGCTGTCGGAGATTTACGGGATTCCGCTGGGGCGTAGTGTCGGTATCGACGTGGCCTAGTCGCGAACGGCGTCGCCCACAAGGTGGGCTCCTACCATCCGAAGGGTAGGGTCCCCAAACCTCCAGGGTGGGCTCCCCACATCCGAAGGCGGGTCGCTGTGCCGGGCTGCGACGACCTGACGCCCACGGGCTGGCCGGTGGGGCGTAAAATGGTGGGATCGCCACACGCACAGGCACGTCCCATGACCTTTCCCGCTGTCCGTATGCGCCGCATGCGCCGCGACGCCTTCTCACGCGCCCTCATGCGCGAAACCGTCCTTACCTGCGCCGACCTGATCATGGTCGCGTTCGTGGTGGAAGGTGAGGGCGTGCGTCAGCCGGTCCCGTCCATGCCGGGCGTGGAGCGGCTTTCGATCGATGAGCTCGTGAAGCTGGGCGCCGAGTGCGTCGCGCTGGGTATCCCCGCGCTGGCCCTGTTCCCCTCGGTGGATGGCGCGGCGAAGACCGAGGATGCACGCGAGGCGTGGAACCCCGATGCCCTGTTCCAGCGCGCCACGCGCGAACTGAAGAAGCGCTTCCCGGAGCTGGGACTTATCGGCGACGTGGCGCTCGATCCGTACACCACGCATGGCCAGGATGGCCTGATCGATGCCGAGGGCTACGTGATGAACGAGCCCACGGTCGAGGCGCTGATCAAGATGTCGCTGGCGCAGGCCGAGGCGGGCATGGATTTCGTAGCGCCCTCCGACATGATGGATGGCCGCATCGGCGCCATTCGCGACGCGCTGGAAGACGCCGGCCATATCCATACGCGCATCCTGGCCTACTCGGCCAAGTACGCTTCCAGCTTCTACGGCCCGTTCCGCGACGCGGTGGGTTCCTCCGCGAATCTCGGCAAGGGCAACAAGCACACCTACCAGATGGATGTCGGCAACAGCGACGAGGCGCTGCGCGAGGTCGAGCTCGACCTGGCCGAAGGCGCTGACGCGGTGATGGTGAAGCCTGGCCTGCCGTACCTCGACATCGTGCGGCGGGTGAAGGAAACCTTCGGCGCCCCCACCTTCGTCTACCAGGTGAGTGGCGAGTACGCGATGATCAAGGCCGCCGCGCAGAACGGCTGGCTGGATGAGAAGGCCGTGGTGCTTGAATCGCTGGTGGCGATGAAGCGCGCTGGCGCGGATGCGATCCTCACCTATTTCGCGGTCGATGTCGCCCGCTGGCTGAAAGCCTGACTTGTAGGAGCGCGCAAGCGCGCTCCTACATGGGTCGAACGGGTGTTTCATCCAAACTGGCCGCTCTCGCCCATGACATAATCCGGGGCAGTTTTCCGGGAGTCACGGGATGGACGGACATCAGTTCCTCGAAACGGCGGTCGTTTTCCTGCTGGCGACGGTCATTGCCGTCCCGCTGACGAAGCGCTTCCGTCTCGGTGCGGTCCTGGGCTTCCTGCTGGCTGGCGTCGTCATCGGCCCTTCCATGCTCGGCCTGGTGAACGACACCGAGGGTGTGGCGACCATCTCCGATTTCGGCGTGGTGTTGATGCTGTTCGTCATCGGCCTCGAACTTTCGCCTTCGCGTCTTTGGGTCATGCGCCGTGCGGTCTTCGGTAGCGGCACCCTGCAGGTCATCGTCTGCGCCCTCGCATTGGGCGCCATCGGCTACTACCTGTTCGGGCTGACCTGGAAGGCCGCCGTCATCGTCGGCGGTAGCCTGGCGTTGTCCTCCACCGCTTTTGGCCTGCAAATCCTCGCGGAACGCAAGGAGGCCGGAACGGCATACGGACGCCAGGCCTTCGCGATCCTGTTGTTCCAGGACCTGGCCGCCATTCCGCTGATCGCCGCCGTGCCCCTGCTGGGCGGCGCGCTGGCCCGCGATACGCACGCACCGGACATCATGAGCATTGCCCGCGTGGTGGCCGCGATCTTCGGTGTCATCATCGGCGGCCGGCTGGTGCTGCGCCACGTGTTCCGTTTCGTTGCCCGCGCCAAGAGCGCGGAGGTATCCACGGCCACCGCCTTGCTGGTCGTGATGGGCACGGCATGGCTCATGGAGCTGGCCGGTCTCTCCAGCACCCTGGGCGCCTTCCTCGCCGGTTTGCTGCTGGCCGATTCGGAATACCGCCACGAACTCGAATCGAACATCGAGCCGTTCAAGGGGCTGCTGCTGGGCCTGTTCTTCATCAGCGTCGGCATGTCGGTCGACTTGCAGCTGCTGTACGCCCAGCCATGGGTCGTGATCGGCATGGTCGCCGCGCTGCTGGCGGTGAAGGCGCTGCTGATCATGCCGCTGGGTCGCCTCGTCGGTGGGCTGACCAACGCGGATTCGGTCCGGTTGGCGGCCATTCTCGCCAGCGGTGGTGAATTCGCCTTCGTGGTCCTGAACCTCGCGCAGCAGCAACGCATCATTACCGAGCCGCAACGCGGCCTGATGGTGATGACGATCTCGCTGTCGATGGCACTTACCCCACTGCTGGTCCTGCTCGCCTCGCGGTTGGTGCACGAGCGCGCACGCAAGCCCGATCGCGCCTTCGACCAGATCGAAACCGATACGCCGCGGGTCATCATCGCGGGCTTTGGCCGCATGGGCCAGATCGTGGCGCGCGTGCTGCGCGCCCAGGGCATCCCTTTCGTCGCGCTGGAAAGCTCGGTGGAGCAGGTGGAAACCTCGCGCCGCTTCGGCGGTACTTCGCTGTTCTTCGGCGACCCGGGCCGCCCGGAGATGCTGCGCGCCGCGCAGGCGGACAAGGCGGCGGTGTTCGTGCTCGCTACCGATGATCCGGAAGCCAACCTGCGTACCGCGCGGCTAGTCCGACGCCAGTTCCCGCATCTGAAAATCGTGGCGCGCGCACGCAATCGCCAGCACGTCTTCCGCCTGATGGATATCGGCGTGGACGATCCCGTGCGAGAGACCTTCTATTCCAGCCTGATGATGACGCGGCACGTGCTCGAGGCGCTGGATATGCCGCCTGAGGTCGTCGAAGCGCGGATCGCCCGCTTCCGCAAGCTCGACGAGCAGGTGCTCCGCCAGCAATACCTCGTCTACGACGACGACGCCGCACTCGTCCAAAGCTCAAAAGAAGCCCTCAACGATCTGCAACACCTGTTCGAAGCAGACGCTGCCGAAGAACGCGAACGCGCCGAAGAAAAATAGCGCACCCCTGTAGGTGCGCGCTTGCGCGCGATGCTTTTACTCGGGCTGCGCCGGCTGCCGCAACGTCTGCCGCACACTGGGAATCGCATTAGCGCGGACCCCAAGCTCATGCGCGATATCGACATAGCCCAGGTGCCGCGCGACATCCCCCGCGGTTCGCCCAAACGCATCCGCCGCGTTGCGGTTGGCCCCGCGCTGCAGGAGCACGCGTGCAGGCGGCAACAAGGCATGCATGGCACACGCATGCAGTGCGCTGACGCCGCGGTGGTCTGCATGTTCTATTTTCGCGCCGGCATCGAGCAAGACGGGGACCAGCGCACCGAGGTGGGTGGCATCGGCGGAGACGCCCGGGCGCATGTGCGCACCCAGAAGCAGCAGGAGTGGCGTGGCGCCGTCCTTGTCGACCTTGTTCAGGTCCGCTGCCTTGCCGATCACCATATCGAGCAGGCGGCGCGCGCGCAGGCTGTCGCTGTCGCCGAAACAGTACTGGGCGGCCGCGTGGATCGCGGTGTGGCCGTGTGCGTCTTCCGCATTGGCATCAGCGCCGGCGGCGAGAAGGCGTTCAACGATATCCGGATAACCCAGCGCAGCGGCGATCATCAGTGCCGTCGTCTCGCCGGGCAGGCGTTGATCGACCGCGACACCGTGGGCAAGCAGCCGCTCAACGACACCGTCACGGCGCGCATTGACCGCGGCAGCCAGTGGCGTCACACCCGATGGCGCGCCTGTCGCGGCATCGGCACCTGCATCGAGCAGGTGGCTCGCGACATCGACCTGGCCCGCACCCGCTGCGCGAAGCAGGGCGGTGGCGCCCTGCGAGTCACGCGTGTCGACATCGAAGCCCAGTTCCAGCAGGCGATCGATGGCCTGGGTATCGCCCGCAGCGGCAGCCGCCGGGAGATCGGAGGCACGAAGCGGCCGGCCGGGCAGGGGCCAGAGAGGCCAACTCAGCCAACGCTCGACGTCGCCATGGCCAATGCCGAGGCCGTAGGGGGTTTCACCATTGACGTCGGCAGCCTCCGGGTCGGCGCCGTTCGCGACGAGCAGGCGAACCAGCGGCAGCGCATCACCGCCATGTTCCAGGGCGGCATGCAAGGGGGTTCGCCCACCTGCATCGCGCACGTTCGGATCGAGGCCGCGGGCGAGCAGGGCGCTGAGCAAGCGCGCCGCCCCCGTGGCTGCCGCCATGTGTACGGGTGTGCGGCCGCGCGCGTCGGGGCCAAACGGATCGGCACCGGCCTCCAGCATGGCGAGGGTCAGGCGTTCATCCGTGCCATCGAGCCGGCAGATGGCCTGGCCGAGCAACCCGGTGCCCGCCGGAGTTGCACCGGCGTGCATCAGCTGCAGCAGGGCATCGGCGGACTGGGGGAGTTGCGGTAGCAGGGCATCGAACAGGCGGCGGCCGGGGCTGTCTTCCGTATCGTCCGCAGGTCGCGCCAGGCGCGCTTCGGCGGGCAAGCCGTGATCGAACAACCAGGCACGCGCGGCATCGAAGCCAGGACCGGCAAGGTCGACATAGAGCGTGGCCAGCTCCTCCACCGGCCACTCGCGCACCTTGGTCGCGAACGTGGAGGCCACTGCCCAGTGCCCAAAGCGCAAGGCGTCGTGCAGATGCAGGGGCGAATCCGCGCCGGCTTCGGGCAGCACGGATTCGCTTAGCGATGTCGGCAGCGGCGTTTCCGGGTCGAGCAAGGCGACGAAATCCCAGCGCCCGCCCGCGGCGGCGTGGTCGAGCGCGCTGCGCCCATCGGCGCCCGTTTCCTTCGGCTGCGCACCCATGGCGAGCAGGGCGCGCACGGTAGCGGCCTGCGCGCGCGGCGACTGGCAGGCCAGGGTGAGCGCATCGCGGCCGTGGCTATCGCGGGGTGAGGCATCGGCCTGCGCCTCGGCGAGCATCTGCACGATGCCAGTGGCGCCTGCGCGTGCGGCTTCCATCAGCGCCGTGGTGCCGTGCCGGTCGGCAAGGTTCGGGTTGGCGTGGGCCTGCAGCAGTGCACGGGCGATCTGCTCGTGGCCTTCGGCGGCGGCACCCATAAGCGCCGTGCGACCGTGTGCGTTCGCGCCGTTCACTGGCGCCTTGTGGCGCAGGACCACCTTGATCCCTTCGGCATCGTCGTCCGTGATACTCGCCGCGGCGGCGAGCGCGGGCTCGGCACCCACCGGTGCCGGCTTCGCGCCGTGCTCCAGAAGGAAGCGCGCGAGTGCCCAGTTGGCCGCACGGCAAGCGATAGCGAGTGGTGTTTCGCCCGCGGCGTTCACGGCATCGACCGCCGCGCCCGCGTCGAGCAGCATCGCGGCGACCATGGGTTCGGCGCTGAGCACGGCACCGTGAAGGGCGGTATTGCCTTCGGCGTCGGTCGCCGTGGCGCTGGCGCCATTGGATAGCAGCGTGAGCACCGCGTCCGGCCGGCCATGCCAGCTATCGCGGGAAGCGGCCAGTAGCGCGGTCACGCCGTGGTGGGCGCGGTTGACGTCGGCGCCGCGTGCGATCAACGCACGCAGCAGGCGGGTATCCGCGGAAAGCGCGGCCAGGGTGAGCACGGGCCGCTGGTCACGATCACCGGGCTCGGCCTCGGTATTGGGGTTGGCACCTGCATCGACCAGCGCGACAGCCCGTGCCACGTCACCGGAACGGATCGCCGCAAGCAGGGCGCCATCCCGGATTTCCGGCTGACGCTCCTCGGTGGAGAGTTCCGGGATCGGCGAAGGGGCCGGCACGTGGTGTGCGTCGCTGAGGGCCGGTTCGCGTCGCGCCTCGGCGCGTGCGGTGCGGATATGCCCGCGGCGGTCGCAGAGCAAGGTGCGCAAGGTTCGGTTTGCGATGAGTAGGGTGCACGTGGGGATCAGCACCACGGCGTAAATGCCCAGCGCGGCGATGCGCATTTCCGCAGGGAAAACGCCATAGAGCCCCGACAGGGCAACCGCGCAGAACGCCAGTACGAGCAGGCTCAGTGCCGCGGGCAGGAAATGCGTGAAGAACCGTTCTTCGGCGGAAAGATGGCGCCCGAAGCTGAGCGACCTCGCCATGGCGGTGAAGATCCAGGAGCCATCGCCGCTGCTTTCCGGGTAGGCGTCATCCCACAGGTAAACCAGCCCGAACGCCGGCCAAACCCGCCACAGGGCGCCCAATGCGGCCACCAGGGTGGCGGCGAGCAGCAGGGCGTAGCTGAGGCTCGGCGCCTGGGTGAGCTTGAGCAACGGCCAGGCCACGAGTACGAACACGACGAAGGTATAGACGGTGAACATGACCACATAGGCCGAACCACGGCGCAGGGCGGTGCGCAGGTAACTCGTCTCGGGGTCGAAACCGATGGCGTGGCACACGGCGGCCATGGCAAGGGTGTTGGCCAGCAATAGCGGGATAAGCGCCAGCGGGGAGGCGGTGAGGCCAGCGCACGCGACAGCGGCAAGGGCGGGCAGGAACCAGGGCAGCGCCTTGATCAGCGGCGGTCGACGACGTTTGGGATTGGCCATGCGCGCGAGTATACGGACCACGACACAGGCACGCGGTAACGTCGCGTTAACCCGGGTTGCACGTTTCACCCATGCACGGTTTCGGCCAGTCAGGCCCGGACGAGCGACGCGTCGGGGTCGATTTCCCGGTTCAGGTTCGGCTGGTTGCAGACGCTGAGCGTTTCGTTGGATGGCGCCTGAAGATGCCAGCCCTGGCTGCTGAGCGCGGCAAGAACTTTCTCAGTGTCTTCCTGAGGCAGCTTGCGCTGCGCGGTCAGCTCCACCTCGAGCACAAAGCGGAATTCGCCGAGCAGAAGAACCAGGGGCTCGGGTAGCACGTCGAAGCCCTCCCGACGGGAGAGCCACACATAAGTATCGGGCTTGCGCAGGCTAGCGTAGACGAAGCAGTGCATGACGGCAGGTCTCGCGGCGGCGTGGTTGCACAGTCTACTGGATCGGGGCCGGCCACGAGGGCCTGTAACTGTGGCCTGTTTCAGGTTTGTTGCGGGTGCACTTGCAAAATATTCGTCAACTCGGCCAGAGTTCGACCCCAGATTGTTAAACGCGCGTATGAAAACGGCTAAACTTTCCGTTTTCCGCCCCGTTCGATCCCGTCAGAACAATAAGCAGGAGCCGCTTCGCATGCAGATCAAACTTCATACCCGCCCGCTGGCCGTCGCAGCCCTTTCGCTGGCCATTGCCGGCGCGCTCGTGGCTCCGCAGGCTGCACACGCCAGCGCGTTCCAGCTGAAGGAAAACAGCGCCAAGGCCCTCGGCCGCGCTTTCGCCGGCTCGACCGCCGCGGGTGACGATGCCTCGGTGATCGTGAACAACCCGGCCGCCATGACCATGCTGGATGGCAACACCTTCCAGGCCGACGTCACCGGCATCAACTTCAGCACCAAGTTCCACGGCACCTCCACGGATGCCCAGGGCCGCCCCATCTCCGGCGGTAACGGCGGCGACGCCGGCACCACGATCCCGGTCCCGGCCTTCTACATCGCCTCGAAGGTGAGCGATCGCGTCCACGTCGGCTTTGGCCTGACTGCGCCGTTCGGCTTCAAGACCGAGTACGACTCCGACTGGAAGGGTCGCTATAACGCCATCAAGTCCGACTTCAAGTCGTACGACGCCACCCTGTCGGCTTCGTTTGACGTCAGCGATTCGTTCTCGCTCGGCGCCAGCTTCATCGCGCAGAAGACCACTGCCGAACTGACCAGCGCCATCAACTACAACAGCGCCGCGCTCGGCCTGCTGCAGCAGGGCGTGGCCGCGGGCGCCATCCCGGCCGCCGCCGCGCCGACCTACCTGCGCCTGATCAGCACCGTCGTGCCCCCGGGCAGCGATGGCGTCGCCAAGATCAAGGGTGATGACTGGGCCTACGGCTGGCAGCTCGGCGCCCTGTGGAAGCTCACCGCGCAGGATCGTTTCGCGCTGAACTACCGCAGCGCGATCAAGCACCACCTGGAAGGCACCGGTAACTTCACCGTGCCGAGCAACGTGTCGGCCCTGCTGTCGAACCCGGCGCTCTCCAGCCTGTTCCAGGGCCAGCCGCCGTTCACGCACACCAATGGCACCGCGGGCTTCGAAACCCCGTCGGTCGCTACCGCGAGCTTCTGGCACCAGGACGAGAAGTTCGGCCTCGGCTTCGACCTGTCGTGGACCAAGTGGGATTCGTTCAAGAACCTCACGGTCAACTACTCGAACCCGAACCAGCCGCCGACCTCCGAAGTCTACGAGTGGAACAACAGCTGGTTCGCGTCGGTGGGTGGTGAGTACTACGTCACCGACAAGTTCACCGTCCGTGGCGGTATCGCAGTCGACACCACCCCGACTTATGACGATACCCGCTCGCCGCGCGTGCCGGATTCGACCCGCAAGTGGCTCGCCTTCGGTGCCGGCTACAAGGTGTCGGAGCGGTTCGAGATCAACGCCGGCTACGCTCACATCTTCGTGAACAAGGCGCACATCGCTGGTTCCGTCAGCTCGACGCAGGACAAGCTCATCGGCGAGAACGACGACAAGGGCAACCTGCTCAGCCTGTCGGCCAAGTACCAGTTCTGATCGCTTAAGCGAACAGGTGCTGAAATAAAACCTCCCCGGCGACGGGGAGGTTTTTTTATGCCCTGTAGGAGCGCGCTTGCGCGCGATCGCGCTCCTACAAGGCAGGTCAGCTCAGTACGCGTATTCCTTGAACAACGGATCCACGCTGCCGTTCCAGTTGCCATGGAACTGCTCGAGCTTCGTATCGGCCTGGGTTTTGCCCGACAGCGCGATCTCCAGCAGCGGCTCGATGTAGATGGATTCATCCGCGCCGCGCGAGCTGAGTACGTTACGGCGCTTGAGGCCGTGCTCGGCGATCTTCAGTGCTTCGAGCGAGAGCTCGCGCACCGTGTGGGTACGGAACTTGAGGTCAAGCGCATGCTTCGGCACGCCATCACGCAGCGCATGGCGTTCGATCTTGCTGAAGTCCTTGACCAGATCCCACGCGGCATCGAGCGCGACATCGTCGTAGAGCAGGCCGACCCAGAACGCGGGCAGGGCGCACAGCTGGTTCCACGGGCTGGCGTCGGCGCCACGCATTTCCAGGTACTGCTTCAGGCGCACTTCCGGGAACGCGGTGGTCAGGTGATCGGCCCAGTCCTTGATCGTGGGCTTCACGCCCGGCAGGGCAGCGACCTCACCGCGCATGAATTTGCGGAAATCCTGGCCCGACAGGTCGACGTACTTGCCATCGCGGTAGCTGAAGTACATCGGCACGCCAAGAACGTAATCGATGTAGCGTTCGTAGCCAAAGCCGTCTTCGAACACGAAGTCGAGCATGCCCGTACGGTCCGGGTCGGTATCGGTCCAGACTTGCGAGCGGAACGATTTGAAACCGTTGGGCTTGCCTTCGGTGAACGGCGAGTTGGCGAAGAGCGCGGTGGCGATCGGCTGCAGGGCCAGTGCCACGCGGAACTTCTTCACCATGTCGGCTTCAGTCGCGTAATCCAGGTTCACCTGCACGGTGCAGGTGCGGGTCATCATATCCAGGCCGAGCGAGCCGACCTTGGGCATGTACTCACGCATGATCTTGTAGCGGCCCTTGGGCATCCACGGCATCTGGTCGCGGCGCCACTTCGGCTGGAAGCCCATGCCGAGGAAGCCGATACCAAACTGGTCGGCGACCGAGCGCACTTCTGCCAGGTGTTCACTCACCTCGTCGCAGGTCTGGTGGATCGACTCCAGAGGCGCGCCGGAAAGCTCCAGCTGGCCGGCTGGCTCAAGGGTGATGTTGGCCTTGCCTTTGGTCAGTGCGACCGGCGTGTCGCCTTCACGGGCGATCGACCAGTCGTAACGCTCGGCCAGCCCTTCGAGGATGGCCCGGATACCCGGGCGCGGTCCTTCGAAAGGCGGCGGGGTCAGGTCATCCGTGTAGAAGCCGAATTTCTCGTGCTCGGTACCGATGCGCCATTGCTCACGCGGCTTTTCGCCCTCGGCAAGGTTGGCAACCAGATCGTTACGGTCGCCGATGGGCGTGCTCTTGGCGGCGCTGGGAATGGACACTTCACTTTCCTTGGCAAGGGACGGCAGGGGCCGTAGCCGCCCCGACATGGGGGCGCATGCCGCCCGGGAAAAGGTGTCATGCCCGCCGCGGAGCGTAGCAAATGCCAACGACAGCCGCCTGCGCCCCGGACAAGAAAAAAGGCCGCCCCGAGGGGCGGCCTTTCAACGTGCCATTACTGGACTTCAGCGCCTCATCGAGTTGAAGAACTCGTCGTTCGACTTGGTGTTCTTCATCTTGTCGAGCATGAACTCCATGGCGGCCAGTTCATCCATCGGGTGGAGCAGCTTGCGCAGGATCCAGATCTTGGCGAGCAGGTCCGGATCGATCAGCAGGTCTTCGCGGCGGGTGCCGGAGCGGTTGATGTCGATCGCCGGGTAGACGCGCTTCTCGGAGATGCGGCGGGACAGGTGCACTTCCATGTTGCCGGTGCCCTTGAACTCCTCGTAGATCACCTCGTCCATCTTGGAGCCGGTGTCGGTCAGCGCCGTGGCGATGATCGTGAGGCTGCCGCCTTCTTCCACGTTACGTGCGGCGCCGAAGAAGCGCTTCGGGCGCTGCAGGGCGTTGGCGTCGACACCACCGGTGAGAACCTTGCCGGAGCTCGGGACCACGGTGTTGTAGGCGCGGGCCAGGCGGGTGATCGAATCGAGCAGGATCACGACATCACGCTTGTGCTCGACCAGGCGCTTGGCGCGCTCGATCACCATCTCGGCGACCTGCACATGGCGCACGGCGGGCTCGTCGAAGGTGGAGCTGATGACTTCGGCGCGAACGGTGCGGGCGATTTCCGTCACTTCTTCCGGGCGTTCATCGATCAGCAGCATGATCAGGTGGACGTCGGGGTGGTTGTACTGGATGGCCTGCGCGATGTTCTGCAGCATCATCGTCTTACCCGACTTGGGCTGGGAGACGATAAGGCCGCGCTGGCCGCGACCGATCGGCGCCACCAGGTCGAGGATACGGCCGGTGATGTCTTCGGTGGAACCATTGCCGCGCTCGAGCTTGAACGACTTACGCGGGAACAACGGGGTGAGATTTTCGAACAGGAGCTTGTTCTTCGACGCCTCCGGCGGATCGCCGTTGATGTCGTCGACCTTGAGCATGGCGAAGTACCGCTCGCCTTCCTTCGGGTGGCGCACGCGACCGGTGATGTAATCGCCGGTGCGCAGGTTGAAGCGGCGGATCTGGCTGGGCGAGACGTAGATATCGTCCGGGCCGGCCAGATAGGACTCATCGGCCGAGCGCAGGAAGCCGAAGCCGTCCTGCAGGATCTCGAGCACGCCTTCCGCCCAGATGCCGCCACCGGAGCGTGCGTGCGCCTTGAGGACGCTGAACACCACATCCTGCTTGCGCTGGCGTGCGACGCCCTCGCGGATACCCAGCGACTCGGCGAACTCCAGGAGCTGGATCGAGTTCTTGCGCTTGAGTTCGGTCAGGTTGATCAGGCGATCGTTGCTGCCGGCATCGGCATTCTCGTCGTCGTCGACCGGATAGCCGTTGTTATTGTTGTTGCGCTGGTGCTGGTAGTTGCCACCACCATTGCCACCGGAGTTGCCGCCGCCCTGGCGGGACTGCTGCGGGCCGCGGTCGTTGCGGTCGTTGCGGTCGTTACGGCGGCGACGGCCGCGGCCGTCTCGCTCACGGGGGCCGCCCTGCGACTGGCCGCCACCCTGCGACTGGCCACCCTGTGACGGGCCGCCTTCACGCGATTCCTGCGGCTGGCGAACTTCGCTGGAAGCTGGCGGGTGATTGAGCTGCATCTCCGTCTGCGGTGTGGGCACTGGCGGCAGCGGCGGCGGCGTGGGCGGTGCCGGCGGCTTCGGTGCGGGAGCCGGTGCTGGAGCGCTCGTCTCTACCGCAGGTGCTTCGGCAGCCGGCGCCTTGCGGGTTCTGCGTGGACGCGGTTCGGCCGCAGGCTTGTCGCCGGCGCCCTTGGCGTCGATGGAGTCTTTAGTTTCGATATCGGACACGGGCAAACCTCACGGGGCGCCGTTAAAAGAAGAAGGTGGGAGGGTTCGCGGCATGGGGGACAGCGAGGTGTCCCGGGGCGAACGCCTAGAGCCTAGCATCGCGTGGGGCGGAAGGTAAAGCGCCCCACGCGGCGGCCAAGAAGCCTGACGGGCTTCAGATGGACTTCTGGATGAACTGGTCGAGCTGGCCCTTGCTCACGGCACCGATCTGGGTACCAGCGACCTTGCCATCCTTGAACACCATGAGGGTGGGGATGCCACGGACGCCGAACTGGCGCGGGGTCTGCTGGTTTTCGTCGATGTTGATCTTGACGATCTTCACCTTGCCTTCGTACTGGCCGGCGAGTTCATCGAGGGCCGGCGCGATGGCCTTGCACGGACCGCACCATTCCGCCCAGAAATCGAGCAGGACAGGGGTGTCGGAATCGAGGACGTCCTTCTGGAAGGCGGCGTCGCTGGTGTGGGTGATCTTGTCGCTCACCGTGGTCTCCAAAGCGGGTTAAAGGGGGTTGACGACCGTGACGCTGGCATCGGCTACACTTAGGAGCCCCATGTCGCGGGTCCAACCGGAACCGAAGGTCTTGGCCATTGCGGCCGGTGGCCCTCATTCCAACCGAACTAGGGGCGCGATACAAGCGATTCAAGGTGCCAGCGGATGGTTTCCGTTGACATAGGTAAACCGGTTCGCGCAGCCGGTTCAGCTATGCCAGCGGGAACCCTCGGGCCGGTCACCACCGCCTCCGGCCACCGTGCGCCGGGCGCGTCGACACGCCGCCGGGCTGGCAACCGGGGGTCTGCGACCCTCCCGTGACGCCGGCCGGACCAACCCACCGTCCCGTGTGCATTGCTTGCCACAGGGGCGGCGCCGCGTATCCGCGGCGCACGTTTCCAGGCCCATCATGTCCCAGACCGTACTTACCGACGTCTTCTACGAAAACCTCGACCTCCACCCGTTGCTGCACCAGGGTCTCGCCGCTGCCGGCATCACCCGTTGCACGCCGATCCAGGCGCTGACCCTGCCCATGGCCCTCACGGGCCGCGATGTCGCCGGCCAGGCCCAGACCGGCACCGGCAAGACCTTCGCGTTCCTCGTAGCGCTGATGGATCGCCTTCTCAGGAACCCGGCTGCGGCGGGGCGCAAGGATTCCGATCCGCGCGCCCTGATCATCGCGCCCACCCGCGAACTCGCCATCCAGATCGAAAAGGACTTCCAGACGATCGGCAAGGCGACCGGTCTGCGTAGCGCCCTGATCTACGGCGGCGTGGACTACGACAAGCAGCGCCAGCAGCTTCGCGACGGCTGCGACATCATCATCGCGACGCCGGGCCGCCTGCTCGACTATTACAAGCAGGATGTCTTCGGTTTCGGCAGTGTCGAAGTCATGGTCATCGACGAAGCCGATCGCATGTTCGACCTTGGCTTCATCAAGGACGTGCGCTTCATCTTCCGCCGCCTGCCGGCCCGCGAAAAGCGCCAGGTCCTGCTGTTCTCCGCGACCCTGAGCCACCGCGTGCTCGAGCTGGCTTATGAGCATATGCACGAAGCGGAAAAGCTCGTCGTGGAAACCGAGAACGTCACTGCCGATCGCGTCCGCCAGGTCGTCTACTTCCCGTCCAAGGAAGAAAAGATGCCGCTGCTGCTGAACCTGCTTGAGGAGAGCAAGGCCGAGCGCAGCATCATCTTCGTGAATACCAAGGCCGCCGCCGAGCGCATCACCGATCGCCTGAAGCGCCACAACTTCCGCGTCGGCGCCATTTCCGGCGACGTGCCGCAGGTCAAGCGCCAGAAGCTCCTGCAGCGGTTCCAGGATGGCCAGATCGACTTGCTGGTGGCAACCGACGTTGCCGCCCGTGGCCTGCACATCCCGGCGGTCAGCCACGTCTTCAACTACGACCTGCCGCAGGATGCCGAGGACTACGTCCATCGTATCGGCCGTACCGCGCGCCTGGGGGCTGAAGGCGATGCCATCAGCTTCGCCTGCGACCTGTACGCAATGGGTCTGCCGGACATCGAGACCTATATCAACCAGAAGATTCCCACCGCGTCGATCGACGCGCGGATGCTGGTGATGCCGGCGGCGCGCCCGCGTGCCGATGGCGTGCAGGATGAAGTGGACGATCCGAACGACACCGGCGGCCACGTACCGACCCGTGGCGCCCCGCCTGAGAAGGGGGGGCGCGGCCGCGATGGTCAGCGTTCGGGTTCGGGTTCGGGCTCGCGCCCGGGCTCGCGTTCCGGTCCCGGCTCGCGTTCCGGCGAGCGCTCCGAAAGCCGCGAGCGCCGCCCGCGTCAGGATGCCCCCGCCGCCAACTCGACCGAAGTACCGGTGAAGACCGTGGTCGTGGCCGAGACCGTGGCCGAACTGCCGGCCGCCGCCGAGGCGATGGCCGCCGAATCGGCCACCAAGAAGCGCCGCCGCCGTGGCGGTCGTGGCCGCGGCCGCCGCGAGGGCGCCGAGGGTACGCAGAACGTCCGGATCCAGGACGCGAGCACGGCTGCGACGCCGCGTTCAGGCGCCAATGAGGGTGCCGGCACAAACGGAAGCCGCCGTCCTTCGCGCCACGTCGCCGCTGCCCGCCCGGCCACCACCGTGGCCCCGGCTGCCACCCCGGTGAAGAAAGAAGGCTTCTTCCGCCGCCTGGGTCGCATCTTCGGCGGAAAATAAGCGAGGAACCGCGAAACCGACCACCGCAAACACCCGTCGCATCCCTTATCCTCTAGGATTCACGGGCCAACGGGTAGCGCGGTGATCGGTTTCGATCTGGTGAGCAAACGATACGAGGGCGACCACCAGGCCCTTACGGATGTCTCGTTCCAGGTCGATGCCGGTGAGATGGCATTCGTCACCGGGCACTCCGGTGCCGGCAAGAGCACCCTGCTCAAGCTGCTGGCCATGATCGAGCGCCCGACCCACGGTGTCGTCACCCTCGACGGCCAGAAGCTCAGCACCGTCCGCTCATCTGACGTCCCCCGGATCCGCCGCAAGCTGGGCATGGTCTTCCAGGACCATCGCCTCCTGCTCGATCGCAGCGTCTTCGCCAATGTCGAGCTCCCGTTGGTCATCGCGGGTGTGTCGCCGACGGAGCGGGCCCGCCGCGTGCGCGCTGCCCTGGAAAAGGTCGGCCTGCTCAGCTACGAAAAGCAGCTGCCGGTGACTCTCTCGACGGGTGAGCAGCAGCGCGTCGGCATCGCCCGCGCGATTGTCGCCAAGCCTGCCGTGCTCATCGCTGATGAGCCCACCGGTAACCTCGATCCGCAGCTGGCCATGGAGATCATGGGCCTGTTCGCCGAATTCCAGGCGGTAGGCACCGCCGTCCTCGTCGCAAGCCACGACCTGATGCTGATCAAGCGCATGAAGAAACGCGTCGTGGTCCTCGACCATGGCAAACTCGTGGCCGACGTGCCCGCTACGGAGGTGGTATGAACACCGCCCGCGAGTCGCGCCGCGCCCCCGAGCCGGAAAAGACCCGGCGCACCACGCCGCATCACATCGGCGCCTGGCGTGAACACCACGCCTGGAGTCTTTCCATCAGCTGGCGCCGCCTCGCCGCTCGCCCGCTGGGCACGTTGTTGACGGTCGCCGTCATGGGCGTGGCCCTGGCGCTCCCGCTCGCCTTTTACCTGCTGCTTGGCAACGTCGAGCGCATGGGCGATGCCCTCGGCCGCAACCAGACCATCAGTGCCTTCATGAAGCCCGGCCAGAACGCGGGCATGACGGAAACCGCGGCGTCGGCCCTGCGCGGCCGGCCGGAGGTGCAGGAAATCACCGTGCGCACGCCGAAGGATGGCTTGGCTGAGCTGGCGGAAGTGCAGGGCTTCTCCGGTGCGCTGCAATCGCTCGATGAGAACCCGTTGCCCTACGTTCTTTCCGTGCAGCCCAAGCCGAATCTCTCCGCCGAGGATGCCAGTCGCCTGATCGAATCGATGAAGGCGACGCCCGGCGTCGATCTGGTCCAGGACACGGGTGCCTGGCGCCAGCGGCTCGATGCGATCCTGGGTGTCGGTGCGCGCGCCACGATCCTGCTGGCGCTGTTGCTCGGCGTGGCCGCGCTGCTGGTGGTCGGCAACACCATTCGCGTCGATATCCAGAGCCGCGCCGAAGAAATCGGCGTGCTGCTCCTGATCGGCGCCAGCCGGCCGTTCGTACGGCGGCCTTATCTTTACACCGGTATCTGGCTCGGTCTGCTTGCCGGCATCCTCGCCGTGGTCCTTGCGGTGATGATCGAGCTCGCCATGGCCGGCCCGGTCGGTCGCCTCGCCGCCGCTTACGATGGCAGCGTGCAGTTTGGCGGCCTGCCCGTCTGGTTGCTTCTTTCGGTGCCGCTCGCGTCCGCCATCCTCGGCTGGCTCGGCGCGCGGTTGGTCAGCGCACGACAGATCCGCCGCGTCGCGGCGGGTTGAGGGGAGGCTGGGGGTGGCATCGCATATCGGATCAGGCGTCGCTGGCGCCACGCCACGCATCTTGCTGGTCGACGGCTCCAAGGTGGTCCGTTCGTTGATTTCGCGCGTGGTGGCGGCGGAAGTGCCCGGCGTGGAGATCGTTGGCGTGGGCACCGGTGCCGAAGCGCAGATGGAACTGCAGCGCGGGGTGTTCGATTTCGTCACCGTGGCCCTGCGCCTGCCCGACATGGACGGGCTGGATGTCGCGCGCTTCGTACGCGAAGCGGGCCCGCAGATCTACATGCCCATCGTCGTCGTATCAGGCGATGTCGAGCAGCGTCTGCACCGCCGCGAACTCGGTGAGTTCGTCACGGATTACTTCGATAAGTCACTCGGCTTCGAGGCGCTCGCGGAATTCATCCGTGGCTACGTGCGCCCCGAGGGTGGCGCGGAAGGTGAGGTGCTCTACGTCGAAGACAGCCGCGTGGTCGCGCTGGCCACGCGTCGCATGATGGAGAAGTACGGGCTTACCGTGCATCACGTCATCAGCGCGGAAGATGCGATCGAGTTCCTGCGCGCCGCGAAGGCCGAGGGCAAGGTCGGTGCGGATATCGTGCTCACCGACGTCAGCCTTAAGGGCGAGCTGACCGGCGGCGATCTGGTTGAGCGCATCCGCAATGAATTCGGCTACGGCAAGGGCAAGCTGCCCACGCTGATCATGACCGGCGACGAGAACCCAGCGAACCAGGCTGCGCTGCTGCGCGCGGGTGCGAACGATCTGGTCGAGAAGCCGGTGGAAGAGAAATTGCTCATCACAAAGCTGCTGTTCCAGTTGCGCGTGGCGTTGCACCTACGTGCGAAGGCGGAACATTGAACGATCGCGTCAAGCTCGAGCCTTCGTGGAAGGAGCGCATCGGCGATTATCTGGATCGGCCCGAGATGCTCGCGCTCTCAGCTTTCCTGCGTGATGAGAAGGCGCACGGCAAGGAGATCTATCCGCCCGGTCCGGAGATCTTCAACGCGTTCGCACACACGCCGTTCGACAAGGTCCGCGTCGTCATCCTCGGCCAGGATCCCTACCACGGGCCAGGCCAGGCGCATGGCCTGAGTTTTTCCGTTCGCCCCGGCGTACGCGTGCCGCCGTCGTTGCAGAACATGTTCAAGGAAATCGAGAGCTGCCTCGATATCCCCCGCCCTGACCACGGCTGCCTCACGCCATGGGCGGATCGTGGCGTGCTGCTGCTCAACGCCGTGCTCACCGTGGAGGCGGGGCAGGCGGCTTCGCACCAGGGGCGCGGCTGGGAAGGCTTCACCGATGCCGCGATCGATGCGTTGAACCGCGAACGCGAAGGCCTCGTCTTCATGCTTTGGGGAAGCCACGCGCAGAAGAAGGGCCAGCTCATCGACGGTAAGCGTCATTGCATCCTGCGCAGCGTGCATCCCTCGCCTCTATCGGCGCACCGGGGTTTCATGGGCTGCGGGCATTTCGCAACGGCGAACGCTTACCTGGCCTCACGTGGCAAGCTGCCGATCGATTGGTCCCTACCGTCACGAGAGGACCTTGGCTGAAAATGCAAAATGACACGGACAGCCCATGATGCCCCGTCCGTGCGTCGCGGCCGCGTTTTTCTTTACGCTGCTTCCTCTGGCGGCGTGCCGGACCATCGGAGCCGACGCACGTGGTCAGTGGCGTCTGTGCGACATCGTCAGTCACCCGGAGGCCGCGGAAGGCCAGACGGTCACTTTCCGGGCGATGATCCGGAGCGATGGCCTGGAACACACCGTACTGCTCGATGAAGCGTGCCCAAAGCAGGGCATTGTCCCCAGTAGCTTTAGCGCTGGCGCGGGTGCCGAAGTAAGTACCGCAGTCGATGCATTCCCTCCAGGGAAGCGGGGGAAGCGCATCGATGCCTTGTGGACCGGCGTTATCCAGCGGGAGGGTCGGATGATCGAACTTCGCGTCACCGACATCTGTGACGTTCATGTGTCGAAGCCATGATCAGAAGGGAAGATGAGCCCATCGATGTGCCACAGCCATGCCGTGCCTGACTCAAAGCCTGAAAGACAAAAGCCCGCGGCCGAAGCGCGCGGGCTAAGTAGCAACCGAATCACTTGTCATCGTGTTTCGGCCCGCCTCGATCCCGTTTGAACGCTGCATCGAAGTCTTGGAAATCGGCGTTCCCGCCGATAGACGCGTTGAATCGTACGCGCGATTGTTTAGTGACAGAAGCCTGCGGCCGAGGCTCGCAGGCTTTAGCAACCACATACTTGTCATCGTGACGTGGCCCGCCTCACCGGTCATCCGGACGACGATGGTGAGGTCTTGATCGGTGTTGCCGATCGACGCGAGAACCATATCGCTATGCGGCGCTCCAAGCAATCAGACATGGCTCAAGAATGCGATTTTCTTAAAGAACCTCGAAGACGTAGCCGAGCGCAGCACGAATATCGCGGAGCGTTTGCTCATCGACGTAGGAGATGGGTGTGCGAGCGTACCGCGTCGATATACGAAGACGCTCAACGCTGACCGTGGCGACCATGTCGCATTTAGCCCATCGCCCGCCAGGGCGTTCGCGCCATCCTGCGGGCATGGCTGCCGTAGGCACGAGAACATGCCATGGCGACGGCGAGTGTGGCGCGGTCATGCTCACGGGAACGACGTTCACCAGACCCTTCCGAGAGGCCATTCGCCGGTTCACCACGATGACAGGCCGCACCTTGGTCATTTCCCCCTGCCGGATCTGGTCCTTGGGTGGAAACTCGCAGATGAGGACGGTACCTGGCCGGATGCGGGATCGAAACTCCATCCGGCCAGCCTAGAGAGCGGGCGCCTGGCCTTCAGTCGGCTTTGTTCGCGGCGTCCCGTAGGCTTCCGCCTTGCTGGTACGCCCACCTTCGCCTACAGCCTTCGAGGGCTTGAGATAGGTGTGTTTCGACACCATTTCCTTTACCGGACGGGCACATAGGCTCGGCCCCACGGCCGCTGATCCCCGCCCGGCCGTCTGCCTCCTGAATACCCCCTGGCCCCCACTGGACACCAAGGGGGTATTTCTGTACCATTGAGTACAGCTAACCAATTTGAACTTCGGCAGGGGTTAGCACTCCCACCATGGGACTGCTAACCTGCACCGAGACTTTCAGGAGGTTCCAAACATGTCCCAAGCCCTCGCCACCCGTAACTACGGGCTACCGAGCGTCGTTGGCAGTCTGGATTCCTACATCGCGGCCGTCCATCGCATCCCGGTGCTCAGCCTCGACGAGGAGCAGGCGCTTGCGCGGCGGTTCCACGGCGAAGCCGATCTCGATGCGGCCCGCCAGCTGGTGATGTCCCATCTGCGCTTCGTGGTGCACGTCGCCCGCGGCTACAACGGCTATGGCCTGCAGCTCTCCGACCTGATCCAGGAAGGCAACATCGGCCTGATGAAGGCGGTGAAGCGTTTCGATCCGGACCAGGGCGTGCGTCTCGTCAGCTTTGCGGTCCACTGGATCCGCGCCGAAATGCACGAGTTCATCCTGCGAAACTGGCGCATCGTCAAGGTCGCCACGACCAAGGCCCAGCGCAAGCTGTTCTTCAACCTGCGCAAGAGCAAGAAGCGCCTGGGTTGGATGAATGCCGAGGAAGTGCGCGTGGTCGCCCATGACCTGGGCGTGCCGGAAGCGACGGTTCGCGAGATGGAATCGCGCCTGTCAGGTCGTGACGTGGGCTTTGAAGCCCCGGCCGATGCCGATGACGACGAGAAGCCGGCACCGGCCGCCTTCCTGGTCGATGAAGGTGCCGATCCGTACGACAACCTGGCCGAAGCTGACGCCTCGAGCAATCAGATGAGCGCCCTGGGTTCTGCCCTGGGTAACCTCGATGCCCGTTCGCGCGACATCATCCAGCGCCGCTGGCTGGCCGAAGATAACAAGGCCACCCTGCAGGACCTGGCTGACGAGTACGGCGTCTCGGCCGAGCGCATCCGCCAGATCGAGGCGAATGCCATGAAGAAGATGCGCGTCGCCATCGCCGCCTGAGGGCTGCGAACGGCGTAACATCCGGAACGGCCCCCTCGGGGGCCGTTTTCCGTTGTCTTGAACGTGGAGTGAGAAGGATGCCCCGGGCCCTGGTCATCGAAGATGATGAAGTCACTGCACGCGACATTGTCGCGGAGCTCGGTGCGCACGGCCTGAGCGCCGAGTGGGTCGCCAACGGCCGCGACGGGCTCGCACGTGCGCTGGAGAACGGTTACGACATCATCACCCTCGACCGCATGCTGCCCGGCATGGACGGCATCGATGTGGTTTCCGAATTGCGCAAGCGCTCCGTCGAGACGCCCGTACTCATGATCAGCGCGCTGTCCGATGTGGACGAACGCGTCCGTGGGCTGCGTGCCGGCGGGGACGACTACCTCACCAAGCCGTTCGCGCCGGACGAACTCGCGGCACGCGCGGAGGTGCTGTTGCGCCGGCACCGCCGCCCGGAAGCCGGTGAGACGCGAATCCGCGTCGAGGATCTCGAGCTCGACCTGGTCAAGCACCACGCCGTGCGCGGCGGCGTGGTGCTCACCCTCTTGCCCACCGAATTCCGTCTGCTCGAATTCCTGATACGCAATGCCGGCCAGGTCGTGACCCGGCAGATGATCTTCGAGCACGTGTGGGGCTTCCATTTCGATCCCGGCACCAACGTGATCGATGTCCATATCGGCCGGCTCCGCCGCAAGATCGACGGCACCGGCCAGGTGCCACTTATCCGCACGGTACGCGGTTCGGGGTATGTCCTTGCGCCCGCTGACTGACGCCTGGCGTTCCGCCACCTCGCGCCTGATCATCATTTATGGCGCGCTGTTCGCCATCTGGTGCGTGGTGCTGCTGGGCGTGGTCCAGTGGGAGTCGTCGCGTTATCTCACCAATGTGGTGGATGGCATGCTGGCTGCGCGCCTGCATTATCTCGAACGCACGGACCCGCGCCGGCTCCCCGATACCGTGGATGCGGCGGGCGCCATTGATGCCACGGGATTCATGGCGGCCGGCTTGTTTGATGCCAAGGGTCACCGGATTGCCGGCAACATCGAGAAGATCCCGGTCAACCTCAATGAGGATGGCGTTGCTCGCGCGGTGAAAGCACGGGTCGAAGATCACCCTGCGGGTGACGGACGACGTACGCGTGCGCTGGCGAGCACCTTGCCGAACGGCCAGCGCCTGGTCGTGGTCAAGGAGAGCGCCGTGATCGACGGGCTAGGCGCGATCATTCGCCGCGGTGCCTTGTGGGGCCTTTCGCTGACGCTTATCCCGGGTGTGCTCGGCGGTATCCTTATCGCGCGTCGCCCTGCGCGACGCGTGCGTGAGATCCAGCGCGCCATGGAGCCCATTCGCGAAGGTGATCTCAGCGTCCGCTTGCCGGTCAGCCGCGCAGGCGATGAGGTCGACCTGCTCGCGGGAACGGTGAATACCACCCTGGGCGAGATCGAGCGCCTGCTCGGTGAAGTCAAAGGTGTTACCGACAACATCGCCCATGACCTGCGCACGCCGCTGACCCGCATGCGCACGCGGCTCTATCGGGTGCAGCAGCAGTTCGAAGGCACTCCGGCAGCCGAGCAACTCGAGGCGGCCGTCGAAGAAATCGATACCGTGCTGGCCCGCTTCCGCGCGCTCTTGCGCGTCTCGGAGCTGGAGGATCGCCAGCGCAGCGCGTGCTTCGAGAACATGGATCTCGGCGCGGTGCTGCGGAACGTGCACGAGTTTTACGCTCCGCTTGCCGAGGACCGGCAGCAGCACTTCGAGTTGACTGTAGGCGGGCTGCCGCCGCTACGTGGCGATCCGCAGCTGATGTTCGAAGCATTCGCCAACCTGGTCGGCAATGCGATCAAGTTCACCCCGAACGGGGGCGCTATCCGCCTGGTCGCCCTCACCGATCCCACCGGCGATGCCCGTGTCGAGATCGCAGATACCGGCCCCGGCATTCCCGTCGGTGAGCGTGAAGCGGTGTTCCGCCGTTTCTACCGCGGCGATGAGACGCGCACGAAGCCTGGCTGTGGGCTGGGTCTCGCCATCGTCAGCGCGATCGTCCGACTGCATGGCTACTCGCTGGCCGTGGGCGGAAATGACGAAGGCGCGGTGTTCTCGGTGACGTGTCCCGCGGCGTAGCCGAAAACGCCTAAATAAATCTTAACTACGCCGCACGATCCGGCGGGGGCAAAATCTTCCGCGACGCAACATCGCGCTCGGAAATCGTCCCCCTCATGATTGGCATCGTTCGGGTCGCCCTCACGCGGCCCTATACCTTCGTCGTCCTCGCCCTGCTGATCCTCATCGTGGGTCCGCTCTCGGCCATGCGTACGCCGACGGATATCTTCCCCGACATCAAGATCCCCGTGATCGCGGTGGTGTGGCAGTACACCGGCCTGCCGCCCGACCAGATGGTGGGTCGCGTGTCGTCGCCGTTCGAGCGCGTGTTAACCACGACCGTGAATGACGTGGAGCACATCGAGGCGAACTCGATCAACGGCTTCGGCATCGTGAAGATCTTCTTCCAGCCGACCGTCGATATCCGCACCGCGAACGCGCAGGTCACCGCCGTGGCGCAGACGCTGCTGAAGCAGTTGCCAGCGGGTACGACGCCGCCGTTGATTCTCAACTACAACGCATCGACGGTGCCGATCATCCAGTTGGCGCTGTCCGGCGATGGCCTCACCGAACAGAACCTGGCCGATCTCGGCCTCAACGCGATCCGCCCGCAGCTGACCTCGGTGGCCGGCGCGGCGATCCCGTTCCCGTTCGGTGGCAAGACGCGCCAGGTTCAGATTGATATCGACCCCGCTGCGCTCCAGGCGCGCGGTCTCTCGGCCCAGGATGTGGCGAACGCGCTCGCCGCGCAGAACCTGATCACCCCGGTGGGTACGCAGAAGATCGGTGATTACGAGTACACGCTGCAGCTCAACAACTCGCCCTCGGTGGTCGACGAGCTTGGCGCCCTTCCGGTGAAAGTCGTCAACGGCGCCACCGTGTTCATCCGCGATGTGGCCCATGTGCGCGATGGCTCGCCGCCGCAGACCAATATCGTGCACGTCGACGGCAACCGTTCGGTGCTGATGACGGTGTTGAAGAACGGCTCGGCCTCGACCCTGGCGATCATCCAGGGCATCAAGGACCGGGTGGCGTCGATGAAAGACTCGCTGCCGGACAACCTGAAGATCAGCCCGATCGGCGACCAGTCGCTGTTCGTCAGCGGCGCGATCGCGGGTGTGGCCCGCGAAGGTGTCATTGCCGCCGCGCTCACCAGCTTGATGATCCTGCTGTTCCTTGGTAGCTGGCGCTCGACGGTTATCATCGCGACCTCGATCCCGCTCGCCATCCTCGGCGCGATCGCGATGCTTTCGGCATTCGGCGAAACGCTGAACATCATGACGCTGGGTGGACTCGCGCTCGCGGTAGGCATCCTGGTCGATGACGCCACGGTGACCATCGAGAACATCAACTGGCATCTCGAACACGGCAAGGACGTGGAGACCGCTATCCTCGACGGCGCCGCACAGATCGTGACGCCCGCCTTCGTCTCGCTGCTCTGCATCTGCATCGTGTTCGTGCCGATGTTCTTCCTGGATGGCGTCGCGCGTTTCCTGTTCGTGCCGATGGCCGAGTCGGTGATGTTCGCGATGATCTGCTCGTTCATCCTGTCGCGTACGCTTGTGCCGACGATGGCGAAGTACCTGCTGCATCCGCATTCGATCGACGATCCGCATGGCGAGCATGGCAAGGTCTCGCGCAACCCGCTGGTACGTTTCCAGCGTGGCTTCGAGAAGCGCTTCGAGGCTTTGCGCCAGGGCTACCACGGCCTGCTCGAGCTCGCCCTGCGCAACGGCAAGCCGTTCGTCATCGGCTTCATGGCCTTCGTGATCCTCTCGTTTGCGTTGGTGCCGATGCTTGGCCGGAACTTCTTTCCCTCCGTGGATTCGGGCCAGATCCTGATGCACGTCCGTGCACCCGCCGGCACGCGCGTGGAAGAGACCGCCAACCTGTTCGCCGCCGTGACGAAGGAAGTGCGTAAGGTCATCCCGGCCGAAGAGCTCGGTACCGTGGTGGACAACATGGGCCTGTCGTCGTCGGGCATCAATAACACCTACAACAACACGGGTACCGTGAGCTCAGCCGATGGCGACCTGCAGATTTCACTGAAGGAAGATCACAGGCCGACGGCGGAGTACGTGCGTAAGCTGCGCGAAACGCTGCCCCGGCTGTTCCCGACCGCGACGTTCTCGTTCCCGCCCGCGGATATCATCAGTCAGATCCTGAACTTCGGTTCGCCTGCGCCGATCGATCTGCAGATTCGTGGCCCCAACGTGGCGGCGAACTACAAGTACGCCAGCACCCTGCTGCGCGAGATCCGCCGCGTGCCCGGCGTCGTGGATGCGCGCATCCAGCAATCGCAGTCCAGCCCCACGTTCAACGTGGATGTCGATCGCAGCCGTGCGCAACAAGTCGGTATCACCGAGCGCGATGTCACCAACAGCCTTGGCGTTAACCTGGCGGGTTCCAGCCAGATCGCGCCGACCTTCTGGCTCAATCCACAGAACGGCGTGTCGTATCCGATCGTGATGCAGACCCCGCAATATGCGATCGATACCTTGCCGGATCTTGCCAACGTGCCGATCAGCCCGAGTAGCGGCACGGCCGGCTCGCAGATCCTCGGTGGCCTGGCCTCGTTCACGCGCTCGACCAGCAGCACCGTGGTCAGCCAGTACAACATCAATTCGATGGTGCAGATCTTCGCCACCACGCAGGATCGCGACCTGGGTGGCGTGGCCGCCGATATCCAGCAGATCCTCGATGCCCACAAAAAGGAGCTGCCGAAGGCATCGAGCACGGCGCTGCTCGGCCAGGTGCAGACGATGAACAGCGCCTTCACCGGCCTGATCCTCGGCCTGCTCGGCGCGATCGTTCTGATTTACCTGCTGATTGTTGTGAACTTCCAGTCGTGGGCCGATCCGTTCGTGATCGTGACCGCGCTGCCTGCGGCCATTGCCGGCATCATCTGGATCCTGTTCGCGACGCATACGACACTGTCGGTGCCCGCGCTGACCGGCGCCATCATGTGCATGGGTGTCGCGACCGCCAACTCCATCCTGGTGGTGAGCTTCTGCCGCGAACGTCTCGCCGACACCGGGGATGCTTTCCTCGCCGCTTCGGAAGGTGGTTTCGTCCGCTTCCGCCCGGTGCTGATGACCGCCCTGGCCATGATCATCGGCATGCTGCCGATGGCCCTGGGCATGGGCGAGGGCGGCGAGCAGAACGCACCGCTGGGCCGTGCCGTGATCGGCGGCCTCATTTTCGCAACGACCGCCACGCTGCTGTTCGTACCCGTGGTCTTCAACATCATCCATGGCCGTCGTGGCCACGCCTCGAAAATCCCGGCGAACGCTTCCGGAGAGCCCATCCATGTCGCCTGATACCCTCCATACCCCCGCCCCGCGTCGCCTCCGCCTGGCCGGTGTCATCGCCGCCATCGTGGTGCTCGCCATCGTCGTCGCCGGTGTCGCCACGCGCGCCAACGATTCGCACAAGCTGCGCGAGTGGACCGACCAGCAGGCCACGCCGTCGGTTTCCCTGGTCACGCCCGAGGGCAGCCAGGGCGGTGGTGACCTGAACCTGCCAGGTCGCCTGCAGGCGTATGCACGTGCCCCGATTTACGCCCGTACCAGCGGCTACCTGAAGTCGTGGAAGTACGACATCGGCCAGAAGGTAAAGGCGGGCGACGTGCTCGGCGAACTCGAGACGCCCGACCTCGACCAGCAGTTGTTGCAGGCGAAGGCCGACCTCGCCAGCGCCCGCGCGAACGAAGCGCTGGCCCAGACGACGGCGAAGCGCTGGCAGTCCATGCGCGATTCCGACTCGGTGTCCAAGCAGGAAGTCGACGAGAAGACTGGCGACTACGATGCCAAGCATGCGCTCGCCGCGGCGGCGCAAGCCAACCTGGAGCGCATTCAGGCGACCAAGGGCTTCGCGAAGCTCGTCGCACCGTTCGACGGCGTGGTTACGGCGCGCGAGACTGACGTCGGCGCACTGATCAATGCCGGCGGTGGTGGCCAGGAACTGTTTGTCGTCTCCGATACGCACAAGCTGCGCATGTATGTGAACGTCCCGCAGAACTATGCGCCGTCGATCAAGCAGGGCGCGACGGTGAAGCTCAGCGTGCCGGAATACCCGGGCCAGACCTTCGAAGGCAAGGTGGAATCCAGCTCGTCCGCGATCAATGCAGCGAGCGGCACCACCCTGGTCCAGGTTTCGGTCGATAACAACGATGGAAAGTTGCTGCCGGGTGGTTATGCCAGCGTGACGTTCGATCTCCCGACCAATACCGCACTATTCCGCGTACCTGCCAGTGCCCTGGTCTATGACGGCAGCGGTCTGCGCGTGGCGATCGTCGATACGCAGAACAAGGTCACCTTCAAGGACGTGGTCATCGCGCAGGACTTCGGCAAGACGGTGCAGCTGGCCTCGGGCATCGCCGCAGGCGATCGCCTGATCGAGAGCCCGCCCGATGGCCTCGCCGATGGCGATACCGTGCGTGTGATCCCGGCGAAGAAGGACGGTGGCAATGGCAAGGCTTGAACCCTTGCGCGTACTGTCGGGCCTCGTGCTCTCGGCGGGCCTCGCGGCGTGCTCGATGGCGCCGACGTACAAGGCGCCCGACGTACCCGTTGCCGCGCAGTTCGCGAACACCGATTCACCGTGGGTTGAAGCGAAGCCCGCCGATCATCTCGATCGTGCCAGCTGGTGGTCGCTGTACGGCGATACGCGCCTCGATGGCCTGCAGGGCCAACTGCTGAAAAATAACGCCACGCTGGCCGCGGCGTATGCGCACTACCAGCAGGCAGAAGCCTTTACCAAGCAGGCTCGCGCCGGGCTGTTCCCGACGTTCGGCCTCAACGCTAATGCCACGCGCAACCGCGAATCGGATACACGGCCGCTGCGTGGTGCGACGTCGCCGGCTTTGTATAACTCATACACCATCGGCGGGCAGCTCGATTACGAGGTGGATCTGTGGGGTCGCGTACGCGATACGGTGGCGGCGGGCACCGCCGAAGAGGCGGCTTCCGCAGCAGACCTCGCGGGGGCGCAGCTCAGCCTGCAGGCGCAGCTTGCCGATAGCTACCTGCAGCTGAATGGCCAGGATCGCCAGATCAAGGTGCTGACGGAAAGCATCGACGCTTTCTCGAAGGCATTGCAGCTCACCCAGTCGCGTCACGAGGGCGGCATCGCCTCGGGGCTGGACGTCGCGCGTGCGCAGACCCAGCTCTCCAGCGCGAAATCGCAGCTGACCCAGGCACAGGCTCAGCGTGCGGTCGTATTGCATGCGATTGCAGTGTTGGTCGGTGACAGTGCATCGACGTTTGCGCTCGAGACGAAGGACGCTGCGGTGAAGGTGCCGACCATCCCGCTCGAGGTGCCCTCGGCGCTGCTGCAGCGTCGCCCAGACGTCGCGGCTGCGGAACGCCGCACCGCCGCCGCCAACGCCCGCGTCGGCGTGGCCCGCTCGGCCTTCTTCCCGCAAGTGACGCTGGACGGGCAGGGCGGCTGGCAGAGCAGCACTTGGGGCAGCATCGCCACCGCGCCGAATCGCTTCTGGGCAATTGGCCCTACGGTACTGCTGAACGTATTCGATGGCGGCCGTCGAAAGGCCGCCGTGGAATCGGCCAAGGCCGCCACGGACGAAGCGGGTGCGAAGTACCGCGACGTGGTGCTGAATGCGTTCGCCCAGGTCGAAGACAACCTGACCCTGCTGCGTGACCTCGGCACGGCGCTGACCGATCAGCGCGCCGCCGCCGACGCGGCCCAGCGCTCGGTGGATCTCTCGCTTAACCGCTACCGCGAGGGCGCCGTAGGCTACCTCGACGTGGTACAGGCGCAGACCGCCGAGCTCGACGCGCGCCGCAGCGTGATCGACCTCGAGACCCGCCAGCTCCGCGCCAGCGTAGCCCTCATCCGCGCGCTAGGCGGCGGCTGGCAGGCGCCCTCGGTCTCTTGATGTCCCTTGTAGGAGCGCGGTTGCGCGCGGTGGGCTTTACGCGAGCACCCATCGCGCGCAAGCGCGCTCCTACAGGGTTGTCGCCGTTATGATCGGGGCATGGAAACGACCCTTGCCCAGCAGCACGCCGCCCACCGCCGCGACGGTACCCCGCCGGCCGGTATCCGCATCGATCGCCTGGATCGTGCCATTGGCGCGCTGGTCGACCATGCCAGCGACATCGCCGATGCACTGAGCGACGACTTCGGCCACCGCTCACGCCAGGGTTCCCTGGTCAGTGATGTGGCCGCCTCGATCGAACCGCTGAAGCACGCGAAGCACCACGTGCGGGCGTGGATGCGGCGCGACTATCGTGGCGTCTCACCCGCACCCCTCGCCCTCCTCGGCGCACGCGCATGGGTGGATTACCAACCCAAGGGCGTCGTCGGTGTCATTGCACCGTGGAATTTTCCATTCAACCTCACCTTCGCACCGCTCGCGGGCATCCTTGCCGCGGGGAACCGCGCGATGATCAAGCCTTCCGAATTCACGCCGACGTCGTCAGCATTGATGCAGGCGATGGTCGCCAAGGCATTCGACGCGAGCGAGGTCGCCGTCGTCACGGGTGACCAGGGCGTCGGTGAAGCATTCGCTGCGTTGCCGTTCGACCACCTTCTGTTCACCGGCGCGACCTCGGTGGCAAGGCATGTGATGCGCGCGGCGGCGGAGAACCTGGTTCCTATCACGCTGGAGCTCGGTGGCAAGTCACCCGCGATCATCGGCCGGGATGCAGATCTCGATCTCGCGGCACGGCGCCTGTTGTTCGGCAAGACGCTCAATGCCGGGCAAATCTGCGTGGCGCCTGACTATGCCCTGGTGCCGAAGGCGTCGGTCGATGCGTTCGCCGAGGCCCTGGCGCGCAACGTGGCACGCATGTTTCCGACGCTTCGCGGCAACCCGGACTACACATCGATCATCAACGACAGGCACAAGGCTCGCCTGGAAGCACTTCTGGAAGATGCGCGCGCGAAGGGCGCGACGGTTCGTGAACTGAATCCGACGAACGAAAGCCTGGACAGCCGGCGCATGGCGCCGACGCTCGTGCTCAACGCCACGGAGGATATGGCAGTAGTGCGCGAGGAAATCTTCGGACCGATCCTGCCGATGGTTTCCTACGGCCGCCTCGATGATGCGATCGCCTACGTCAATGATCGTCCGCGTCCGCTGAGCCTCTATTACTTCGGGAACGGACGCGCTGACCAGGAACACGTACTCGCCAATATCGTCGCGGGCGGCGTCACGCTCAACGACACCGTCGTCCACCTCACGCAGGATAACCTCCCGTTCGGCGGCATCGGCCCTTCAGGCATGGGGGCATACCACGGCTTCGATGGCTTCCGCACCTTCAGCCACGCGCGCTCGGTTTACCGCCAGTCCCGCTTCGACATCACCGCGATGCTACGCCCGCCCTACGGCAAAGCCATCGAACGCATCCTCTCCTTAAAGATTCGCCGCTAACCCTGTAGGAGCGCGCTTGCGCGCGATCCACGTCGCCGCGAGCACCCATCGCCCCCGAAGAGGGGATAAACGCGCAATCTCAGCGCGCTCCTACATGTGTTTGATGACCATTACCTGGCCCCAGGGCAGTTCCATGACAGTCCAGCCACCCTGGCCGCAGTGCTCAGCGAAACATTGGCGAACGCCGGGGTCGTAGTAATCGTCGCCGATAAGAATGCCGCCGGTGAGCATGCGTGGCAGGAAGTAGTCCAGCGCGGCGTTCGTGCTCGACACGAGATCCATATCGAGATGGACGAAGCTGTACTGTTCGTCCGGTACGCCGATGGTGGACGCGGGGAACCAGCCGGGGTGGAAGTGGACATTTGGGTACGGCGCGAGGATGCGTTCCACGAGGCTCATGCTGCCGTGCACCGTCCCGAAGTAGGTTCGCACCTCAGTCGCTGCCACGTCGGAGGCGTGTTGTTGCGTTTCGAACACATCGAACAGGCGCAGGGGAGCCTGACCTTTCGCTTCACAGATGAGCCGCGCGCTCCCGCCTTTGAACACACCGGCTTCGGCCATGGCGCCGCCCAGGCGCGCCGCCGCCCGCACGGCGATCATGATCTGCAGCGCTGCCGCGTCGGTCAGCAGGATCGCGGTCATCTCCCGCGTTTCGTGGATCGTGCGCAGGCTCGCCTGCCACTCGGGGCCGAGATGCGCCTGCATGGACCCGCGCCGGGCCAGGGCGGAGCGCAGCAAGGCACCGGGCCGGAGCTTGTCCTGCCAGCGTTGTGGCCGGGTGGTGGACGAAATGGTTGCCATGGCGTGGTGCTCCCGTGATCACACGTGCAGATGCCGTGGGTGCCCGGAAGCAAAGCGAAGGTTGTAGGAGCGCGCTGAGATTGCGCGTTTATCCCCTCTTCGGGGGCGATGGGTGCTCGCGGCAAGTCCCATCGCACACCAGCGCGCTCCTACAAAAGGCGGGCAAGAAAAAGGGCCCCGTAGGGCCCTTTGAGAACACGGCGAACGCGTTGGCTTACAGCTTCGCGCCGAGCAGTTCTTCCAGCTTGCGCTGGTCCTTCGCGAAGTTGCGGATGCCTTCGGCGAGCTTGTCGGTGGCCATCGCGTCTTCGTTGTTGGCGAAGCGGAACTGCGCTTCGGTCAAGC
Source organism: Luteibacter sp. (assembly GCF_036500425.1). Taxonomy (GTDB): domain Bacteria; phylum Pseudomonadota; class Gammaproteobacteria; order Xanthomonadales; family Rhodanobacteraceae; genus Luteibacter. The sequence continues at coordinate 13,360 of NZ_DASYCB010000029.1, read as the reverse complement.
CCTTCGCCGGCGGCTCGGCCTTCTTGCCGTTGTCCTTCAGCGCAGCCGGCAGGGCGGCATCGGTTTCATCGAGCTGCTTGAGCAGGTCCGGCGAGATGGTGAGACGGTCGCAACCGGCAAGGGCCTGGATCTGGCCGATGTTGCGGAAGCTGGCACCCATCACGATCGTCTTGTAGCCGTGGGTCTTGTAGTAATCGTAAATGGTGCGCACCGACTGCACGCCCGGATCTTCTTCCGGCGTATAGGTCTTCTTATCGGTATTCTTGACGTACCAGTCGAAGATACGGCCGACGAACGGCGAGATCAGGAACGCACCGGCTTCAGCGCAGGCCTGGGCCTGGGCGAAGCTGAAGAGCAGGGTCATGTTGCAGTTGATGCCTTCCTTCTGCAGCTTCTCGGCGGCCTTGATGCCTTCCCAGGTGGAAGCCAGCTTGATCAGCACGCGCTTCGTGTCGACGCCCACGTCCTTGTAGAGCGAGAGCAGGCGCTTGGCCTTGGCGATCGAGGCTTCTTCATCGAACGACAGGCGGGCATCGACTTCAGTCGAGACGAACCCTGGAACGATCTTCAGGATTTCGCGGCCGACGAGCACGGCCAGGCGGTCGCCCGCATCGATCAGCTGCTGGGAGCGGTCGTTGCTCTGGGCCTTGGCCCACTGCACGGCCTCGTCGATGTACGGGGCGTACTCGGGAATGCTGGCCGCCTTCAGCAGCAGGGAAGGATTGGTGGTCGCATCTTCCGGCTTGAAGGTCTTCATGGCCGACATATCGCCCGTATCGGCGACGACCTTGGTCAGCTTGCGCAGTTGTTCGAGTTGGCTGGTCACGTTTGCAGCTTCCGTTACCTGTGGGGAAAAGAATTGTCGCGCCATGGCGGCAGCGGGGATAGGCATCCGATGGTATCGGTCACCTTGTTCAATATAGGTCGATAGGGTCCACATCAAGGGACCAGCGCACCTTGCGGGCCGATGCCAAGCCCATCAGCGCATGCTGCCAGGGCCGCAGGAACGCGTGGAGCCGTGCCCGCGTCGAGGCCTCGACCAGGAGCTGCCCACGATAGCGACCGGCGCGTAGGGGCATGGGTGCGGGCATGGGGCCAGACAGGCGCAGGTCGCCGGGTGCGCCAATGGCAAGGTGCGCCTCGTGGAGGAAGGCATCCACTTCGGCACGGCCGTGGGCATCCGCGCGCAGCAGCACCTGGTGCGAAAACGGCGGGAGCTCAAGCAGGCGGCGCTCGGCCAGCAATTCGGCCGCGACGGTCGCGTAACCACCGCGCAGCAGCCCATGCAGCATGCGGTGGTCCGGGTGGTGGGTCTGCAACAGCACGCTGCCGGCGCGCGCGGCGCGACCCGCGCGGCCGGCGACCTGCACGACCAACTGCGCCAGGCGCTCGCTCGCGCGGAAATCGACGCTGTGCAGACCTTCGTCCACGCCGACGATGGCGACGAGGGTCAGGTTAGGCAGGTCGTGGCCCTTGGCGAGCATCTGGGTGCCCACCAGGATCGCTGGCTTATCTTCACGCAGGCCGTCCAGGATCTCGCCGAAGGCCTCGCGCCGTCGCGTGGTTTCACGGTCGATGCGCACGACCGGCACGTCGGGGAAGCGTTCGGCCAGCGCCTCTTCCAGGCGCTCCGTGCCCTGGCCTTGCGGGCTGAGATTGGCGGACCCGCAGGCCGGACAGGTCGCGGGCTGTGCCTCGGTGTTGTCGCAGTGGTGGCAGATGAGCCGGCGGCGGCCAGCGTGCAGGGTCATGGGCCGCTCGCAACGTGGGCAATCCGCGTGCCAACCACAGTCGTAACAGAGCAGCACCGGCGCGTAGCCACGGCGATTGCGGAACACGAGCGCCTGCTCACCGCGACCCACGCACGCGGCCACGGCGTTCACCAGGGTCGGTGAGAGGCCGTGGTCAAGGCGTTGCGCGCGCATGTCGACGATCTGGACCCGGGTCGGCTGCGACGCCCCGGGGCGCCCCCGCAGCACCAGGCGCTTGTAGCGACCGGCGTCCACGTTGGCCAGGCTCTCCAGCGAGGGCGTGGCTGAGCCCAGTACCACGGGCACGCCATGCGCACGCGCGCGGACCAGCGCGAGGTCGCGGGCGTGGTAGCGGAAACCTTCCTGCTGTTTATAAGAAGGGTCGTGCTCTTCGTCCACGATGATCAGGCCCGCGTTGGGCAGGGGGGTGAACACCGCCGAACGGGTCCCGATGATCACCTTCGCGCTGCCATCGCGGGCACGCAGCCACGCCCGGGCGCGGTCGCCTTCGGCCAGGTTGGAGTGGAGCACCTCGATCGCGATACCCAGCCGCTCGCGCAGACGGCGGACTGTCTGTGGCGCGAGCCCGATCTCGGGGACTAGCAACAAGGTTTGCCGGCCAGCGGCGAGCGCCTTTTCAATCAGGGCGAGATAGACCTCGGTTTTGCCGCTGCCGGTGACGCCATCCAGCAGGTAGGGCTGGAACGTACCCATGCCTTCGGCCATGGCGGCGACGGCGGCGGCTTGTTCTTCGCTGAGCGCTGGGCCGGGGGCCGGCGAAGCCGGGAGGGTGCCTTCCTTCAGCTCCAGCTTCTCGACGAGCCCCGCTTCAATCAGGCGGCGCGCCGCGGCGCGCCAGTCGGGCAGGGCGAAGCCCAGCTCATCGGCGGCGCGCGGCCCGTCATGCAGCGCCTCCAGCAGGGCGGCGGAACCGCCTTTGCGGCTACGCGCGTCGCGAGCCGAGCGACCTTGCAGGGTCAGCGCCCAGACTTCGCGGCCGGTCGGTGGCAGCGGCTTTGGCTCACGCAGCGCCAGCGGCAGGGCATTCGTGACGGCTTCGCCGGGTGCACCTGCCCAATAGTCGGCGGCCCAGGCCAGGGTCGCCAGCAGTTCGGCATCGAGCAAGGGCGCGTCATCCAGCACCTCGCTCGCGCGCTTCAGGCGTTTCGCCCCGACCGCCGCCTCGGCTGCCGGGTCGACGACGATGCCTACCATTTCACCCCGGCCAAACGGCACGCGCACGCGTGAGCCCGCCGTGGCGACCCCCGCCAGGGGTGGCAGGTAGTCGAACAGGGTGAGCAGGGGAACGGGTAGGGCGACGCGAATAACGGCTGACATGCGAGGCCTAGTTTAACGGGGTCCACCGATTTCGCTGGTCAATGATTAACCAGTGTGGCGAGGACTTGAAAGGGAATGACGTCCCCCAGAAGAGGAATCTGGGCTAAGTGCCCGTGCTTCAGAGGCTTTCCGGGTTATCCACAAGTCCTGTGGATAAGTCTGTGGATGAGCTTCGGATGGCGGGCCTTCAGCGGCTTGGTGGGGCCCTGCCGGTCATCTTGAACACATTTTAACCAAGCTGAAATATAGCGTGAAATCAGTAAGTTAAAAATGAGACACCGAGTCGCTTCACCGGACGTCCGCAAAACCTTGACAAAGGCGAAGCGACCTCGCGGCCTGTGCACAACCGCTTGCTACTTAGGAAAAAATCCTAGTGGGAAATGCCGATGATGACGGCAGCGGTGAGGGCGAAGATCAGAAGCCAGAAATAGACCATGCCTATCAATCCATACTTAAGGATAGTCATTCCCCATCCCTGTCTGTAGATGCGCTTTTGCATCAGTAAGAGATAGATCGGCATCCACAACAGCATGGCGAAGGTGACCAGGCCGATCACGCTGCCTGCTATGGGGACATGCCCGGCGACCGCGGTTTTCGCGAAGCCAAGCAGGGTGAGAATCATCAAGGCGAAGAACAGGAAGGCGTGGCTATGCAGGGCCACGATCAGGTGCTCGACGTAGAGCCGCCGCCGGAACAGATAGAAGAGCTTCAGCAGCAGGGCGAACACCGGCAGCATGATGAACATGGTCTGGGGCAGGACGCCGAAGATGCCTTCCACGATCCGGTGGATCGCCTCCGACTGCTGCGGTCCCGGGTTGATCGCCAGCGCTACATTGCTCTGGAGACGCGCAAGGCCGGCGTTGAGGCGGGCGTTGACCGCATCGGGCGCCCAGCGGAGGTGGAATTGAAACTCCCCCGAACTGTCGCCCAACACGGTGAACCGGGAGGGTTTTACATCGTCCTCGCCGCCACTGCCTGGTGGCAGGATGGAAGGGGCCTTGAGCTCGGCCAGGCGCTTGTTGGCGGCACTGAGGACCATGCCTTGCACCGTTCCCAAGCCCGTCTTGACCACGTCCGGGGTGGCGAGGTCGGACTGGGTGGCAATCAGCGTGCGCATCTCCTTCCGGTAGAGCTCATGCACGTCATCGGCGGTCGCCGCCTCGGCGAACTGGCCGAACGTATCGCGCTCGCCGTTCTCGCTCGCACCCATCTTGATGCCGTTGATCGCCAGGTGCATGAAAAAGAAGCACAGCAGGCAGAACACGAACATCAGCCGGAACGGCGCGATATAGCGCACCCGGCGGCCCGAGAAGTATTCCAGGGTAAGGAAGCCGGGCTTCGTATACAGCGGCGGTACGGTATGGACGATGCGCTCGTCCATATGGAAGAAGATGTCGCCGGCATCCTCGAGCATGTGCGACACAGGCTTGAGCACGCTGTGGATCGACTGGCCACATTCATGGCAGAACTCGCCCTGGAGCGGCGCTTCGCAATTCGCGCACAGCAATGCCGGCGACGGCTTGAGTTCGTTCATCCGCTCACTTCCCCGTATTTGTCCCCTTCTGGGTGCGGATGATGGCATGGGCCCGGTTACAATGGGCGGCCCCTTGGTCCCGATTCCCCCCATGCCCATCGACCGCGCCCGCGCGCGACGCGAGATCGGCGCCACCACCCGGTTGGCCCTGCCGATCATCGCCGCGCAACTTTCTTCCGTTGGCCCCAATGTGGTCGACGCGGTGCTGGCCGGCCACCAGGGCGCGCATACGCAGGCGTCGGTGGTCACGGGCGTGAACATCTGGGTGCTGGCGATCGTCGCTGGTATCGGCACCATGATGGCCGTACCGCCCACCGTCGCCCAACTGGATGGCGCGAACCGGCGCGGCGAGATCGGCCCCGTATTCCACCAGGCGCTCTACATCGCGCTGGTGCTCGGCCTGGTGCTTGGCGTGGCCGTTTGGCACGCCTCACCGCTCATGGGCCTGTTCCATGTCGTGGAATCGATGCGCGCGGATGTCACGGCGTTCCTGCACGCCATCGCCTTCGCGGCGCCCGCACTCACGGTGTATTTCGCCTTGCGCGGACTTTCCGACGGCCTCTCGATGCCGCGCCCGTCCATGTATTTCAGTCTCGGCGGCACCGTGGTGCTGGCGCCGCTGGGTTACGTGCTTATGTACGGCAAGCTCGGCCTGCCGGCCATGGGCGCGCGTGGTAGCGGCATCGCCACGGCTACGGTGTTGTGGCTCGAGTTGATTGGCTTTGCCACGTACGTGCTGCTGCACCGCAATTACCGTGATCTCAACCTGCGCCGGCGCATGGCGCCGCCGGACTGGGTGCAGATTCGCCAGTTGCTGCACGTAGGCCTGCCGATGGCGGTCACCCTGCTGATGGAAGCGGGGCTGTTCGTCGCCGTGGCCCTGATGATCGGCCGGCTGGGTGAAACCGTCTCCGCGGCCCACCACGTGGCGCTCAACGTGGCGCAGGTCGCCTTCATGATCCCGCTCGGCGTTTCCATGGCGATCACGGTGCGCGTGGGCAATGCCGCCGGTCGGCGCGATGCCCAGGGGGTGCGCTATGCGGGCCTTTCGGGCTTGCTTCTGGTGCTGGTGACGCAGCTGTTTTCCTCAGGGATCATGGTGCTGTTGCCCGCGTCGATCGCGCGCCTCTACACCAGCGATGCCGCCGTGGTTGCGACCGCCGCGCAGCTGATGCTGCTGGCCGGCGTCTTCCAGTTCGCCGATGGCATTCAGGTCGCGTCCAACGGCGCCTTGCGCGGTCTCAAGGACACCCGGGTGCCGATGGCACTGACCATGTTCGCCTACTGGATCGTCGGCATGCCGGTGGGCTGGTTCCTCGCCTTCGACCGCGGCCTTGGCGCTCGCGGCATGTGGATGGGCCTGGTCGCCGGCCTCAGCGTGGCCGCGGTCCTCCTTTTCGCAAGGTTCTGGCGAACCAGCGGCCGGGCCGCCTGGCCCGAAGACGTCGGCACCGCGCCCGTGCCTTTCCACACGTGATGCCGGCCGGGCAACGCGCTACGCTGCGCGTAACCCGCTAGGAAAGCCTACGATGTCGGATCCGCTGAACACCTCGCCGCCGCCCCTGCCCGGACGCCCGTCGCCCGTGCCGCCGGTGCCCCTGCCCCGTCGCAACGGCTTTGGCCGGTTCCTGCGTGGGTTGGGTCGCGGCCTGAACATCACGCGGCTCGTCGTGCTCAACGTGCTCTTCTTCGGTGTGATCGGCATCTTCTTCCTGCTGGTGTTCATTGGCAGCCGCGCGGACAAGATCGAAGACAAGACCGTCCTGGTGCTGGCGCCCGATGGCGCCCTCGTCGAGCAGTACAGCGCCGACCCGGTCTCGCGCGCGTTCTCGCGCATGTCGGGCGATGGGGTGAAGCAGGTGCAGGTGCGTGACCTCGTCCGTGCGATCGACACCGCGGCGAAGGATGACCGGATCACGCGCATCCTCCTGCGCACCGACAAACTGCAAGCGGGCGGGTTCGCCGCGCTGCGCGAAGTCGGTGGCGCGCTCGATCGCTTCCGTGCTGCCGGCAAGCCGGTGATCGCCTGGGGCGCGAATCTCGAGCAGGGCCAGTACTACCTGGCCGCGCACGCGGACAAGATCTACGTGGATCCTCAGGGCGGCGTGATCGCTACCGGTCTCGCGAATTACCGGCTCTTCTACAAGGATCTGCTCGACAAGATCGGCGTGCAGGTGCACCTGTTCCGCGTCGGCCAGTTCAAGAGCGCCGCCGAGCCGTTCATCCTCGACCATGCCTCACCCGAATCGAAGGAAGCGGATGCCTATTGGCTGGGTGGTCTGTGGACCACCTGGATCGATGAGGTCGCGAAGCTGCGCCATATTGATGCCGCCGAACTTCGCGCGGATATCGATGGCCTCGCCGAGCGTGTACGTGATGCCAAGGGCAGCCTCGCGCAGCTGGCGGTGGACGAAAAGCTCGCCGATGGCATCGCGACGGACCAGGACCTCGTCCGCATGCTGCGCAAGGATGGTGTGCCGGCTGGCCGCAAGGACATCGGTTTCCGCAACGTGGACCTGGGCACCTACCTGTCCGACCGCGGCCTCAACACCGTCGACATGCTGCAAACCTCACCCGGGGTCGCTGTAGTGGTGGCCGAAGGCGAGATTACCGGCGGCAAGCAGGCGCAGGGAACGATTGGTGGCGATTCCACGGCGGCGCTGATCCGCAGCGTGCGCCATGATCGGCGCACGCGCGCCCTCGTGCTGCGCGTGAACTCGCCGGGTGGCGAGGTGTACGCCGCCGAGCAGATTCGTCGCGAGGTGGAGCTCACCCGCGAGGCCGGGATCCCGGTGGTCGTTTCGATGGGTGACGTGGCTGCCAGCGGCGGCTACTGGATCTCGATGAACGCCAATCGGATCTATGCCGAGCCGAACACGATCACCGGCTCGATCGGTATCTTCGGCATGTTCTTCACCGTGCCGGATACCCTGGCCAAGCTGGGTGTGAAGAGCGATGGCGTCGGCACGAGCTCGCTGGCAGGTGCGTTCGACATGACGCGCCCGCTCGATCCCAAGGTCGGCATCCTCATCCAGAGCATTATCGACAAGGGCTACCGCGATTTCGTCGGTGGCGTGGCGCGTGCGCGCGGTAAGGATTTCGCTGCCATCGACAACATCGCCCAGGGCCGTGTGTGGACCGGCGAGCAGGCATTGCAGCGCGGGCTGGTCGACCGGCTGGGCAGCCTGGACGATGCGGTGCGCGATGCCGCGCAGCAGGCCGGGCTCGGCAAGGACTACAACGTGCGTTACGCCGAGAAGCCGATGGGCGCGTTTGAACGCTTCCTCACCAGCGTCGGCGACAGCACCGAGGCACGTGTTGTTGTGTCGTGGGGCTATCACTTGCCGTCATGGGTGGCCGAGCTGCCGAAGCTGGCCCCGGAGTTCGCGCTGTTCCGCGGTGCGGAGGCGGGTAAGCCGCATGTTTATGCTTACTGCTTCTGTTCGCCTCGGTAACGCGGCTTACTGCGACTGCGCCTCGACCGCCTTTCGCTGATCCTCAGCCTGCTTATCCACGACCTTCTGCACGTCCTGCGCTTTCTTCTTCTGCGCCTCCATGCTGTCCCAGGGCGTTTCGACACGTGCCTGGGGTGCAGGTGGTGCCTGGTCGGGTTGCGGCGGTTTGGAGCAGGCGGCACAGGTGGCGATCAAGGCCAGCGGCAGGGCTAGGCGGATCATGCGTCGGTCCTTATGAGGTAGGGCGCGAGTCTCCCGCCACGCGGGCGTCAACGCAATCGGGCGTCGTAGAAACCGTCGACCTGCGCCCAGCGGGGTCGTGGCATCCATGCCCCCAGCATACGGTAGGATCGCGGCATGGAGGACTATCAGATGCATCCACGACTGGCCGCCTGGCGGCTCGATGGCCGTACGGCCCTGGTCACCGGCGCGAGCAAGGGTATCGGTTTTGCCTGTGCCCGCGAACTCGCCATCCTCGGCGCCGATGTGCTGATGGTCGCGCGCGACCAGGATGCACTCGACGAAGCCGCACAAGAGCTCGCCGATGAATGCCCCGAGGTTGATATCCTCGCCATGGCTGCCGACCTGACCGATCACGAAGACCGCCTTGCCGTCTTCGACTGGGTCAACGACATGGAGATCGAGCTGTCGATCCTCGTGAATAACGTCGGCGGCAACATCGTCAAATCCACGCTTGCGTATACGGAAGACGACTACCGCAGCATCTTCGAACTCAATGTATTTTCCACCTACGAGATGTGCCGGCTAGCGCATCCGCATCTCGTGGAACACACGAATGCCGCTATCGTCAACATCGGTTCGGTCTCCGGCATCCAGCACGTACGCACCGGTTCACCGTACGGCATGAGCAAGGCAGCGATTCACCAGCTCACGCGCAACCTCGCCTGCGAATGGGGTGAAGACGGCATCCGCGTCAATGCGGTGGCGCCGTGGTACATCCGCACGCAACGTACCGATCCCGCGTTGGCCGATACGGATTACCTTGATGAAGTGCTGGACCGCACGCCGATGGGTCGTGTTGGTGAGCCGGAAGAAGTCGCTGGTGCGGTGGCGTTCCTGTGCCTGCCTGCTTCCAGCTATATCACCGGGGAAGTGATTGGCGTGGACGGTGGGTTCCTGCGCTACGGGTTCTGACTAACCGCAACCCTGAAGCTGCGCGCGTAACGCCGCATCCTTGGCGTCAAGGGGTGCGCGTTCGCTCTTGAAGGCGTTGCGCATGGCTTTCTGATTGGCGTCGTTGTCATTGCGAAGCGCGGCGCAGGTTTCGGCCGGCGACATGGCGCGGCACTGGTCCTGCACCCAGACGTAGTTGCTGGTCGCCACCGCGGCGGCATTGCCTTTGCCGCGATTGAGTTCGGGAAACGACGAGACGGCGGCATGACGGTTGCCGTACGTGTTGGCCAGGCCATTGTCGACGGCACCGAGCACGCCTAGCGGCGCAGCGTACTGATCCGGGTGACCATTACTGCTGGTGTATGTCTTGCCGTCGGTCGCGCGCACGCAGAGGTAAAGCGTGGGCAACGGCGCAGGTGGCCTTGGTGGTGTTTCATCGGTCACCGTGAGCTGGCCGGGTGCAGGTGTGGGCATGGGTGCCACGCGCCCGTCGGCAGGTGCTGAGTCGGTGAGCTGCAGCACCTCTTGTTGCTGTTGTTTCGCGCAAGGCGTTTGCTGGTAGATCGTCTGGCCGCCGGCCACGCACTTGTACACGGTTTCCGCCCGCACGCCCGCCAGGGGCCATGCGAGCAGTAACGCGGCAACACAACCAGCGCGCATGATCAGAACTCGGCCACGTGTTCTTCGGAAGCAAACCCCAGCGTCATCGCGCCTTCGCCCACGTTGACCATGCCGGTGATGCTCATGGGCGTTTCCAGCATCTCGACGCCCGCATCGCCGCAGTTGCGCACCAGCGACGTGTAGCCGGGCAGGTTGCGCATGTCGTCGAGATCGCCGCCATAGCTCAGCGACAGTGAGGGCACGAGCAGCCCTGCCTGGATGCGCTTCGAGGCGTAGTCGAACAACACCTGTGCGCCGTGTTCGAAGCCGCGCACCTTGCCTACCGGCCCGGTTTCACCGCGGTACCCGCGCAAGATCGGCTTGATATCCAGCGCGGTACCGAGCATGGAGCTTAGGAAGCTGACGCTGCGATCGCCCTTGCTGCGCGCACGTGAGCGCAGGTAGTTCAGGTCGCGCGGCAGCATGTAACCGTACGAGCAATCGGCGATATGCGCCGCACGTTCCCGCACCTCGGCCGGCGACTTGCCGGCCTGGATCATGCGCACGGCCTCGGCCACGGCAGGAGCCGCGCCAGCGAAGATGTTGCGGGTATCGACGACGCGCATGAGGAACGGGCCGGAGATGCCGGCGGCCTCGCGCACGGGCCGGTAATTCTTGAGGATGGCGAAGCTCGCCTTGATCACGTTGTCGTGGATGGGGCTGCGCGTGGCCATGATCGTCAGGCACACCACGCAGTCGTAGTCCTTCACCAGGCGGTCGAGGAAGAGGTTTTGCACATCCTCAACCGTGCTGGCTTCGGTCTCGGCCGAGTGGCTCTTGCTGCCCAGGTTCTGGCTACGGAAACGAAGGATCTCCGAAGGGTCGCGGTCGTCCTTGAACTTCTGGTTATCCACCTTGACGATGATCGGCATCACGGCGATGCCATTACGTTCCACGAAGTCCTGCGGCACGTCGACCGCTGCATCAATTGCCACACCGATCCGCATCGGGTCTTCCCCCATCCAGTCAGGCCCGGCAAGGCCTGGCGGCGTCCCGGGCACCCATTGCGCCCTGCCCACCCCGCAGCGCCGGATGCTACACTTGCGCGAATGAATTTGGCATCTTGCCGGCGTGGCGTCGCCGGTAACCGCGCCGGCCAGGCCCCCTGGGTCCCGCCTTCCGCCGGCGCAATCGCACCGGGCTCCCCATGAAAACCAAGAACGAAATCGTCTCCAACTGGCTGCCGCGCTATACGGGCACGCCGCTGGATGGCTTTGGCAAGCACATCCTGCTGACCAACTTTGGCCACTACGTCGAGCGCTTCGCCGAAGAAAACGGCGTCGAAGTGCGTGGCCGCGACCGGCCCATGCCCAACGCCACGGCCGATGGCATCACCCTGATCAACTTCGGCATGGGCAGCCCTAACGCTGCCACGGTCATGGATCTGCTCAGCGTCATCGAGCCGGAGGCCGCCCTGTTCCTCGGCAAGTGCGGTGGCTTGAAGCGGAAGAACGCCATCGGCGACCTGATCCTGCCGATCGCGGCGATCCGCGGCGAAGGCACCTCCAACGATTACCTGATGCCGGAAGTGCCCGCCCTGCCAGCCTTCCAGCTACAGCGCGCGGTCTCGACCATGATCCGTGACCTCGGCCACGACTACTGGACCGGCACGGTGTACACCACCAATCGCCGGGTCTGGGAGCACGACGAGGCGTTCAAGGAATACCTGCGCAAGACCCGCAGCATGGCGATCGATATGGAAACCGCCACGATCTTCGCGGCCGGCTTCGCCAACCACATCCCGTGCGGCGCGCTGCTGCTGGTCTCCGACCAGCCGATGATCCCCGAGGGCGTGAAGACCGAAGCCAGCGATGCCACGGTCACGGCCAACTTCGTCGAGAAGCACATCAAGGTGGGTGTGGAAGCCCTGAAACTGGTGCGCCGCCACGGCCGCAGCGTGAAGCACCTGCGCTTCGAGAGCGAGAACGAGTAAGCCTCAGCCGCGCGGCCACCTGGCCGGGCGCAGCAGCCAGGCCACGCCTTGCGTGACCGCCGCGCAAGCGGCCAGGCCGAGCAGCCATGGCTGGGCCAGGGCACCCCGTGGGCTCAGCGCCTCCAGTACCCGGGGATCCGCGGCCATGGCCGCCACGCCGCCGCCCAGCATGGCGACGAGTAACCCGGCGATCAGCCAGGTCTCCAGCCGAGCCGGCTGGCGCAAGGCGCGCGCCCGGGCCTGGGCGGTAGCGGCGACCCGTTCGGCGAAATCCGCAGGCAGCGCGGGTTCCATGCCCTGGCGGGCCGCACGTGCCACCGCGGCATACGGGCCATCGCCCCGTTGCTGGGCCTGCCACTCGCCCTCGGCGGCGCGGTCGGTGCGGAAATCGATGTCTTTCATGGTGCTGTGACTCCCATGCGGGGCTCCAGTTCGCCGCGCAGGCGCAGGCGAGCCCGGAACAAATGGCTTTTGATCGTACCCGTGGCCATGCCCGTTACCTGGGCGATCTCGGCGATCGAGAGTTCATCCAGATGGTAAAGCGTGAGCACGGTGCGCTGCACGGGTGGCAGCGCGTCGATAGCAGCGTGGAGCAGGGTATCGACCTGGTCCTGACCCATGCGTTCTTCCAGGTCGGCGCCATCGCCGAGGTTCTCGAGGAAGGCCATGCCGTCCTCGTCCCCGCCCAGGTCCACGATGGCGATGCGCTTCCGTTCCAGGTGGCGCAGGGCCACGTGGTACGCCACCCGGCCGATCCAGGCCCGCAAGGGGCTCTCGTGGCGGAACTGGTGCAGGGTCTGGTGCACGCGCAGGAACACCTCCTGGCATAGCTCGGCCGCATCATCCGGGTGGCGCACCATGCGCTGCACGATATGCCAGCACAGGCCCTGGTAGGTCCGCACCAGGCGCGTGAACGCCCCTGGCGCATTCGCCAGTACGGCATCCACCAGGATCCGGTCCTCATTCATGTCGCGGCATGTTCCATGCGGATAGGAGATACACCGACCGGGCGAACGGTTGCAGTGCAACCGGTCATGGCTTGCCCGTATCCATGATGCCAACACCCACCTCTTAACTGGAGCCCCGCCATGGATGCCGTAGAAGTCCTTGTCCCCATCAGCCTGTTCGTCTCGATCGCCCTGGTGATCAAATGGATCGTCGAAGCCCGCTTCCGCGGGAAGATGATCCAGGCCGGCGTCACCGGCGACCTTCAGCGGCAGTGGTTTGAGGAAGAAGTCAATCAGCGCCGCCACTCGGCCCTCCGCTGGGGCTGCGTCCTGGTCCTCGTCGCCGCCGGCTTCGGCATCATCCAGGCCGCCGGCTGGCAGGAACTGAACCCCGGCGTGGTCGCCATCCTCGCCGCCTGCACCGGCATCGGCAACCTCATCTACTACGCCATCTCCCGCCGCATCCCGACCGCGACGCCCCTGATCCCCCGCACCTAAGCGACGCATGTGTAGGAGCGCGCTTCCGCCGTCGCGTCGTTGCAAAACGAAAAAAAGCCGCCCGAGGGAGCGGGCGGCGATCTGGGGAGTTTTGCAAGGTGGCGCGGCTG
>NZ_DASYCB010000028.1:0-105391 GCF_036500425.1 Luteibacter sp. | reverse complement strand
TGGCCTACGGCCGCTCCACTTGTGCGGAACTCGCCTCGAGGGTGGACACCAAGGTCTCTCACGACGATTCGGTTGAGTGGAAAGAGAGCCGTTGGCGTGGCCGTCCCGGAACACCAGGGCGATGCGGAAGCGGTTGCTGGTATGCAGTTGCCGATCACGTCCGTCGCGCCTGTGCCGGCGTGCCTGCCGACGATGCTGCCGCGCGCTTTGGCTCGGCCACGCGAACCTCAGGGCACCGAAGGCTCTGCGCCGCCACGTCCGCCCCCGCAGCGGCGTTCCCGGAATTCCGCGACGAACCTTTTTGCGCCGATTTCGGGCCGCTGCCGCCCCACCCTTGACCCCCGCGCCCGCCACGCGTGATCCTAGGCGGTCCGCTCCCGATCCGGAGCGGGGTTCGCCGCTAATTCGCGGTCAGAAGGACGAGTCACACCATGAATGCCATTCAGTTCGGGGAGCCGGTATCCGGCAAGACGGTCAGCGCCCGCGTTTCGCCGGCCGGCGGCCTCGATATCCTTTCCCGCAATGAGGTCGCGCGCCTGCGCGATGCCAGCGGGTCCGGGTTGCACCAGCTGCTGCGCGGCTGCGCGCTGGCGGTACTGACGTCGGGCAACCTTTCGGACGATCCGGACACCATGTTCGGAAACTATCCTGACTTCGACATCCAGGTGCTGCAGGAAGATCGCGGCATCAAGATCGAGCTGAAGAATGCGCCGGAGCAGGCTTTCGTCGACGGCCGCATCATCCGCGGCATCAACGAACTGCTGGTCGCCGTCGTCCGCGACATCGTCTATGTGTCGACGCAGCTGGCCGCCGGCGCGTTCGATCTGGACGACAGCGTGGGCATCACGCATGCCGTATTCGAAATCCTCCGCAATTCGCGCATCCTGCGTCCGCAGATCGATCCGAACCTGGTCGTGTGCTGGGGCGGTCATTCGATTTCGCGCGACGAGTACGAATACACCAAGCGGGTTGGCTACCAGCTCGGCCTGCGCGCCATGGACATCTGCACGGGCTGCGGCCCGGGCGCGATGAAGGGTCCGATGAAGGGCGCGACCATCGCGCACGCCAAGCAGCGTCGCAAGGGTAACCGCTACATCGGCGTGACCGAGCCGGGCATCATCGCCGCCGAGTCGCCCAACCCGATCGTCAACAACCTGGTGATCATGCCGGACATCGAGAAGCGCCTCGAGGCGTTTGTCCGTCTCGGCCACGGCATCATCGTGTTCCCGGGCGGCGTCGGTACGGCGGAAGAAATCCTGTACATGCTCGGCATCTTGTTGCTGCCGAAGAATAAGGGCATCCCGTTCCCGCTCATCTTCACCGGCCCGCGTAACTCGGCGCCGTACTTCGAGCAGATCGACCGCTTCCTGCGCCTGTGCCTGGGCGATTCCGTGGCCGAGCATTACAAGATCATCATCGATGATCCGGCGGCCGTGGCCCACGCGATGGTCTCGGGCATCGACAAGGTGCGTAACCACCGCCTGGACAACAAGGATGCGTTCTTCTTCAACTGGGCGCTGGATATCCCGCTGCCGTTCCAGCAGCCGTTCCCGCCGACCCACGACGCCATGTCGGGGCTCGCGTTGCACAGGGATCGCCCGCGCCATGAGTTGGCGGCGGATCTGCGTCGCGCCTTCTCGGGCATCGTCGCCGGCAACGTCAAGCCGGAGGGCGTTCGCGCCATCGCCGAGCACGGCCCATTCGTGATCGACGGCGAGCCGGAGATCATGCGTGCGCTGGACGATCTGCTGAAGGCGTTCGTCGAGCAGCACCGCATGAAGCTCCCGGGCGGTACCGCCTACGAGCCGTGCTACGTAGTCCGTACCTGATCCACCGGGCAGGGCGGCCCAGCGCCGCCCTGCCATTGGCTGAACGTGACAATGGCGCCCCCTGTGGGCGTCACGGGCCCTAGACGGGGTGGCGGGCGACGATGCGTCTCACATCACCACGGGAGACGCCCATGCTCGTCACCATCCTGCTTATCGTGCTTATCCTCGCCCTGGTCGGCGGCTTGCCGACGTGGGGGTATTCGCGTTCCTGGGGTTATGGCCCTAGCGGCGGTATCGGCGTCATCCTCGCGATCATCCTGGTCTGCTGGCTGCTGGGCGTCTTCTAACGCCGCACTCACGCTGCCGCGCATCCTTGGGTAGCATGGTGGGATGCGCGGCGCCTTCGCGGCGGCGCGAGGAGACTCCCATGCCCCGACCCCACCGCCCCGTGCCCGATACTGACCTTCCGCCCCCCGGTACATCGCCGCCGCCGTTCGACCACGAACCCGTCGAACGTCCAGGCCCCGAGCCGGATACCGACGGGGAGGCGCCGGAAACCTGATGCCAGCGCGCCGCAAGCCCTGGCCGGGCGAGATCCTTCCGCGATCCTTCTTCCAGCGCGATGCCCGCGAGGTCGGGCCGCAATTGCTGAACAAAGTGCTCGCCAGTGCCGATGGCCGGGCAGGGCGCATTGTCGAAGTTGAGGCCTACGTGGGTGCGATTGATCCTGCTGCCCACACCTTCCGTGGCAAGACCAAGCGGAACGAAGTGATGTTCGGTCCGGCCGGGCATATGTATGTGTACTTCACCTACGGCATGCACTGGTGCGCGAATACCGTGTGCGGTGATGAGGGCGAAGGTAATGGTGTGCTGATGCGCGCGCTGGAACCGATCGCCGGCCTCGAACTGATGCGCGCCGCGCGGCCGAAGATCCGTCGTGACAAGGAGCTTTGCAGCGGCCCCGCGCGACTGACGCAGGCGATGGGCATCACCGGCGAGAAGAACGGCATCGACCTGGTGCGTGCGCGCGATGGCTATACGGTTCTCGACGACGGCACGCCACCGCCGGAGAACGTGCCGGGGTCGGCACGTATTGGTATTCGCGAGGGAACCGACCTGCTGTGGCGTTGGTATATCGCGGGGAATCCGAACGTTTCTAAGCCCTAGCACCGGTCTCTTCAGGCCGGGCGTGCCACGGCTAGAGGCCTCGCTCAACCGTCAGAGCAAAGGTTTTGAGTGCGCCTTCGGTTCCCTTGCAAGTGTCATTCGCCAGAAGCGCGAAACCCTGGTCTCGCTGCGGAAACAGGACGATCTGGCTGGAGGCGCCGAAGCTGCCGCCACCGTGAGAAATGACCTTAAGACCATTCAGCGATTCGACATGCCAGGCCATGGCGATGTCCTCGTCGTCGCCATGCGCGAGTGGTTTATGCGAAAGCGCGATGACCGGGTTGGTTTCGTCAAGCTGCCAGCGCACGAAACGCGCCAGGTCGTTCGGTGTTGACCAGAGGCCCCAGGCGGCGCCTGCATTTGCGGGGTGCTGCGGCGCCGGCTCGCCGAACTGGTCGTAGCCGATCACCTGCCGGGATGTAAGTTTTGGCGACAGGGTCAGTGTCGTTGATGTCATGCCCAGTGGCGTAAGGATGCGCTCTTGCAGAAGTGACGCGTAGGGCACCCGGTAGACGTGCTCGAGGCCGGCGCCGATGAGCAGGAATCCTGCGTTCGAATAGCGCTCCTCTTTCCCAGGCTGGCCTTGCAGGGCGGTGTGATGAAGGTCGCGGAGGAAGTCGCTTTCATCGCGGCCGCGGTTCAATGCCAATAGTTGCGCGGGAAGCGTACGAGGATTCTTCGCAGCGAAGATCGCATCGGAATCAGGGATGTCGCGGGGCATTCCCGATCGGTGGGTCAGCAGTGTGGCCAGTGTGACGGGGTGGTCGTCGGCGGCGAGGTTCGGGTAGGTGCTGCTCAGGTAGCGACGGAAGTCGCCTTCAAGGGTCATCTTGCCTTCGTGCACCGCCATGGCGGCGAGCGAAGCGGTGAAGCTTTTAGTAACGGAGGCGATTTCGTAGACACTGTCCGCGGTAGGCAAGATCGAACGTTTGCGGTCGGCGACGCCGTAGTTGTATATGCGCGCGCCTTCCGCTGCGACGGCGGATATTGAGAGACCTGTATGGCAGGAATCCGAAAAGTAAGCGGTGGCCGCCGCATCGACAGCCTTATCCATGGGCGTGTGCAATGGATTGTCGCTAGGCGGATGTGCTGCTGAAGGAGGGCTCATGAAGGCCGTGGCACACATGGCTGCGGCGATCAGGGCTAGACGGCGTCGATGCATGGTCGCTCCGGGGCAGTACCAGGCTCTATCTTCAATGGCGCCGCCCGCTGTGTCATGTGCAATGCGTCAGTGTCCGGTGGCTGAATGCACCTCGGGGGTGATATCTCTTGCAACTTGTGGCTGATCGGGCGACAGCGGTAGTCTCGGCAACACGTAGACAAGGAGATTCCGCATGAAGCGAGTCATCGTCGGGCTGCTGCTGGCCGCCCTCGCCATTCCTGCCATCGCGTCTGAAACCTGGCGCGTCAACTCGCAGGTTGTCAGTACGGGTGACAGCGAAGGTCGCCTGCGTCAGATCGCCGGCAAGCCGGATCGCGAGACGCCTATCGAAACCTCGCGGGGCGGACTACGCGGGTATCGACTCGAATACTTCCAGCAGACTAAGTCCGTGCAGGTCGAAATCATCAACGGGCGTGTCAGCGACATCAAGCAGATTGAGAACTAGCGGGAAGGCGCCCTGCGGATGCCAGGGGCAAAAACTTAAAATCAGGCAAAAGAAAAGGGCTTGCATCGCTGCAAGCCCTTTCTAAATCTGGCGCCCGAAGTTGGACTCGAACCAACGACCCCCTGATTAACAGTCAAGTGCTCTAACCGGCTGAGCTATTCGGGCGGGGAGCCACGTATTTTGTGGATCTTGCCGGGGACTGTCAAGCATTCTTAACGATGGTCTTCACGCGAGCTCGCACAGGCCGCCGCACTCGGCCGATCCGGCGGTTCCGCGTGGATGCGCCCGGCGCTGGAAATCACCACGGAGACCGCCGTAGCGGGCCGGTGGCGGACGCATAGCGTCACCGTATCGTTGCCGCCCGGTGCCCGTCCGGCCTCATCGAAGGTGATGTGGGGCCGGGCCTGGGAGGAGCGAGTGGCGAGCCGGCCGGGTAGGGCATCGTGCGCTGAGACGACGATGGATCCGTCGACAATGATCCAGCCCTGGTGCCAGCGCCCGCCCGGAGTACAGCGCCGGCCATCGCGGCTCGGGCAAGCGGCGACGTGGCCGCCCCGGGCGATCGCCGCGCGCCGGGCGGTGGCGAGGTCATCGGCGAGTGTCTCGGCGGCGTCGCGTAGCTGGGCCTGCGCCAGAATGTTGCCAAGTGCCGGCAGGGCCACGGCCGCCGCAACCGCCAGGATGGCCACGACGACGCATAGCTCGATGAGGGTGAATGCGCGAGAGAAGCGGCAGCGACGGGGCATGACAAGGTCCAGGGGGCGACTCGCCGAGGATGTTCCTCACACGCCCCCTCATCTGTCGGCCGGCAACGTCACGCCATGTAGGCGCAGCGCCTTTAAACTGAACGCTTTCGCCTGCATATTCTGGGCTATGACTGATCTTTTCCAGCTCGTCTCGCCGTTCCAGCCCTCCGGTGATCAACCTGAGGCCATCCGCCGCCTGACCGAGGGCTTCGATGCAGGCCTGGCCTCGCAGACGTTGCTTGGCGTGACCGGCTCCGGCAAGACCTTCACGATCGCCAACGTGATCGAGAAGATCCAGAAGCCGACCATCGTGCTGGCGCCTAACAAGACACTCGCGGCGCAGCTCTATGGTGAGTTCAAGGAGTTCTTCCCGAACAACGCGGTGGAGTACTTCGTCAGTTACTACGATTACTACCAGCCCGAAGCGTATGTGGTCGCCTCGGATACCTTCATCGAGAAGGATTCGAGTATCAACGACCACATTGAGCAGATGCGCCTGGCCGCGACCAAGGCTCTCCTGTCCCGAAAGGATGCGCTGATCGTCGCTACGGTTTCGGCGATTTACGGCCTGGGTGATCCGGAGGACTACATGAGCCTCCGCCTGATCCTGTCGCGCGGAGATCATGTCGACCAGCGCGCCCTTATTCGTCAGCTCACCGAATTGCAGTACACCCGCAACGAGATGGAACTCCGCCGTGGCTCGTACCGTGTACGCGGCGAGGTCATCGATGTGTTTCCGGCTGAGTCGGAAGCGGAGGCGCTGCGCATCGAGCTGTTTGATGGCGATGTAGAGAACCTGTCGATATTCGACCCTCTAACGGGCGAGGTGCTGCGCAAGGTGCCGCGCTACACGGTGTACCCGAAGACCCATTACGCCACCACGCGACAGAGCGTTTTGAACGCGATGGAGACGATCAAGGTTGAGCTCTCGGAGCGGCTGGAGCAGCTGTACAAGGACAATAAGCTCGTGGAAGCGCAGCGCCTTGAGCAGCGTACGCGCTTCGATCTGGAGATGATGGCCGAGGTGGGCTTCTGTCAGGGTATCGAGAACTACTCGCGGCACATGACCCGCCGCGGTCCCGGTGAGCCGCCGCCGACCCTGTTTGATTATCTTCCGCCGGATGCGCTGATGGTGGTCGACGAATCCCATGTGACCGTGCCTCAGCTCGGTGCGATGTATAAGGGCGATCGTTCGCGCAAGGAGACCCTGGTGGAGTTCGGCTTCCGCCTGCCGTCGGCCATGGATAATCGTCCACTGCGCTTCGAGGAATGGGAGCGCCGCGCGCCGCGTGCCATTTATGTATCGGCCACGCCGGCGAAGTACGAACTGGAGCATTCGGACGACAATATTGTCGAACTTGTCGTCCGTCCGACTGGTCTGGTGGATCCGGAAGTCGAAGTACGTCCGGTGCGTACGCAGGTCGACGATCTGCTTGGCGAAATCCGCAAGCGCGTCGCGATGGGTGATCGTGTACTGGTGACGACGCTGACCAAGCGCATGTCGGAGAACCTCACCGATTACCTGTCTGAGCACGACGTAAAAGTGCGTTATCTACACTCCGATATCGAAACGGTCGAGCGCACGGAAATCATTCGTGACCTGCGCCTCGGCGAATTCGATGTGCTGGTGGGCATCAACCTGCTGCGCGAGGGCCTGGATATGCCCGAGGTGTCGCTGGTGGCTATCCTGGATGCGGACAAGGAGGGCTTCCTGCGTTCTAACCGTTCGTTGATCCAGACCATCGGGCGCGCGGCGCGTAATGTGCGCGGCAAGGCCATCCTGTATGCGGACGAGATCACCCGTTCGATGAAGGAGGCCATGAACGAAACGGCACGTCGCCGTGAGAAGCAGATGGAATACAACGCGGCGAACGGGATTACCCCCACGACCGTGGTGCGGCGCATCGCCGACATCATGGAGGGCGCGCGATCCGACCTGGGCGCACGAGGCAAAGGCAAGAAGGGCAAGGATGCGAAGAAGACGGCCGAGCCGGCCGAGAACTACAGCGCGCTGAGCCCCGAGCAGGCGGGCACGATGATCAAGAAGCTGGAGGCGCGCATGTACAAACACGCCCAGAACCTGGAGTTCGAGGAAGCGGGCAAGGTGCGCGATGAGATCCACCGCTTGCGGGAGCAGGCCCTGCGCTGAGGCCCGGGTCGGCCAGGGCGCGCGTTTTTTCGCCGCCCCCTTGCGCAGGCCTGCGGGCATGGGTAAACTGCGCAGCTCTTCGGGCGGTTAGCTCAGCGGTAGAGCACTACCTTGACATGGTAGGGGTCACAAGTTCGATCCTTGTACCGCCCACCACTTTCCTCAATAGGAAAAGTGGTATGAAGACAACGACTAAGGAGCCGTCAGGCTCCTTTTTTCTTGCCTACGGGCACGGTTCAATTCTCAGGCCACGCTGATGACCGAACCCGAGCGCCTCGCCAAACGTATCGCCGCCCTTGTCCCGTGTTCGCGCCGGGAAGCCGAGATGTACATCGAAGGCGGTTGGGTGCGCGTCGATGGCGTCACCGTGGAGCAGCCGCAGTTCAAGGTGCTTGACCAACGCATTGAGATCGATCCCGCCGCCAGGCTGACGCCGTCGGAGCCGGCATCGATGGTGCTGCATAAGCCCGCGGGCGTGGGCGCGGAAGAGGCCCGGGCGTTGATCAGGGTTGAGAACCATCTTGTCGACGATCCATCGGGCGTGCGCGTACTGCATCGGCACTTCGCCCGCCTGGAATCGGTGCTCCCGCTGCCCGACATGTCGAGCGGGCTACTGGTCTTCACCCAGGATTGGCGCGTCAAGCGCCGACTCCAGGAGGATTTCGAGCGTATCGAGCAGGAATGGGTGGTCGAGGTCGAGGGGAAACTGTCGTCGAGTGGCCTGGCCCTGCTCAACCACGGTCTTGTGTTCGACAGCTACGCGCTCCCACCGATCAAGGTGAGTTGGCAGAACGAAACCCACCTTCGCTTTGCCCTCAAGCGAGTCTCGCCGGATACCGTCGTGCGTATGTGCGACGCTGTTGGTTTGAAGGTGCTGGGCATGAAGCGCCTGCGTGCAGGCCGAATTCCGATGGGGCGGCTCGAGCCGGGGCAGTGGCGGTACCTCGCGACGACGGATCGCTTCTGACCTGTTGCCGTTGCTGCTGACGGGCTTGTAGGCGATTTCCTACGCTTCTTGTTGAGCGTCGGAGGCTGTTGCGTTCTTGCTCCTGCGGGGATGCTTGTGGCCTTCCCCAACGGATGCCAATGCCATGAGTGAGTGGTCACTTTCCGCCGCCGACTGGACCTCGATGCAGGAGCGCATGGCGCGTTCTGATGCCCGCTTTGACGCCTTCCTTGGTCGCTTCGACGACCATGTGCGCCGTACGAACGAGAGCTTCCAGCGTATCGATACGCGCCTGGAGCGCATCGACACCCGGGTCGAGCGGCTGGAGGTTCGTGTCGGGGAGCTCGAGCAGTCGGTCAACATCGTTCGTCGTGACGTAAAAGATGTAGACAAGCGCTTGCGCGTGGTCGAAGGCGATGTCCAGGACCTCATCCGCTATCGGCACCGGTTGTGGGGCATGATCACGGCTATCGCGGCGCTGGGCGGCACCCTTGGGTTCGCGGGGGCCCAGGCCTTCTTTCAGGTCATGCGTCTCCCATGAGGCTCACTGCCGCAGGCCGCGGGCTCGTCTGCCGGGCTACACTCATGCCTTTCCAAGGGAGCGCCGCCCATGGCTTACCTGCTGATCAAGTCGCTGCACATCGTGTTTGTCATCGCCTGGATGGCCACGGTGTTCTATCTCCCACGCATCCTGGTGAACATCAAGGAGGCCGAGGCCGAGCCGCCGGTTGTCAAGGCGCGGCTGGAACTCATGGGGCGCCGGCTGTACAAGTTCGGGCACAGCATGTTCGGCATGGCCTTCCTCTTCGGGCTGGTTCTCTGGCTGTATTTCGGCATCAAGGGTGGCTGGCTGGATGCAAAGCTCGCACTCGTCGCCTGCATGCTCGCTTACTTCATCTGGGCGGGCAGGGCGCTGAAGCGCAGCATCGCCGGTGGCTCGCTGCCGTCATCGAAGGTGCTTCGCATCGGCAACGAATTGCCGGTCCTGGTCCTGCTGGCCATCGTTTACCTCGTGGTGGCCAAGCCGTTCTGAGGTCTCGCCGCGTGAGACCTGCATCGGCCATCATGGTTCGCACCATCCAACCCGCCGACGGAGCTGGCGCTTGATCGAAACGCACCCCATCGAGCCGGGCCTCATGGTCCTGCATGGCAATCGCCTGGAAGACCTGCGCGACATCCTCGTGGGCTGGCTTCGCCAGGCGCCCTTGCGGCCGCTCGAAGACGAGCGTGTGCTTGTCCAGTCCAACGGCATCGCCCAATGGTTCCGCCTGGCGCTGGCGCGGGCGGAAGCCGATGGGGGCCTGGGCATCGCCGCGTCGGTGAATGTGGAACTGCCCGGGCGCTTCCTGTGGGATGCCTACCGTGCTGTGCTGGGCCGGGACGCCGTTCCGCCGGAGTCGCCGTTCGACAAGTCGCGGCTTGTCTGGCGCCTGATGCGGCTTTTACCTGCGCTTGCGCGCGAGCCTGTTTTTGAGCCACTGGCCGCGTTCCTGGGCGACGGTAACGACGCGCGCAAATGCCACCAGTTGGCGGAGCGCCTTGCCGATCTTTATGACGGTTATCAGGTCTATCGTGCCGATTGGCTCGATGACTGGGCTGCGGGCCTCGACGTCATGCGTGACGCCCGTGGTGGCCAGTCCGCCATGGCTGAGGTCGACCGCTGGCAGGCGGCCCTCTGGCGCCGCCTGCTGGAGGATGTGGGCCCGGCGGACGCGCATAGCCACCGTGCCGCTGTGCATGCTCGCTTCCTTGACGCGGCGGCCACAGCAAGGGAACGTCCACGCGCACTCGCGCGGCGCATCGTCGTTTTCGGCATGTCCTCGCTGCCCCGGCAGACGCTCGAAGCCCTCTCCGCGTTATCGCGCTGGTCCCAGATCGTGCTGGTGGTGCTGAACCCTTGCCGCCATTACTGGGCGGACATCGTCGACGACCGTGAGCTGCTTCGTGCCGAGCGGCGCAGGCAGGCGGCGAAGCCGGGTGTTCCGCCCATGCCGGATGAGGGCGACCTGCACCTCTATGCAAACCCCTTGCTAGCCGCGTGGGGCAAGCAAGGGCGTGATTACATCCGGATGCTTGATGAGTTCGACCACCCCGAGACGTACCGCAAGCGGTTCACGGCGTGGGATGAGCGCATCGACTTCTTCGAAGAGCCTCCTGCCTCCACGCTTCTTGCCCGGGTGCAGACGGCGATCCTCGATCTTGAGCCGTTGCCCGTAACGCCGGCTGAGATCACTGCGGACGACGATTCCATCGCGTTCCATGTCGCACACGGTCCGCAGCGCGAAGTGGAGATTCTTCACGATCAGTTGCTGGCACGGTTCGAGGCATCGTCGCGCGCAGGGGCCCCCATCCTCCCGCGCGATGTGATCGTCATGGTGCCGGATATCGACACTTACGCACCGCACATCGACGCGGTGTTTGGCCGTGTGTCTCGCGACGATCCACGCTATGTGCCTTACAGCATCGCGGATCGTGCGTCGCGAGGCACGGTGCCCATGGTGATGGCGCTGGACATGTTGATGGGCATGACCGAGTCGCGCTTCGGTGCCGGCGACATGGCCGACCTGCTCGATGTACCCGCATTGCGCCAGCGCTTCGGCCTCGGTGATGACGATCTGCCCTTGCTCCATCGCTGGGCGGACGGCGCGGGAATCCGCTGGGGCCTCGATGCGGAGCAGCGCGCCTCCCTGGGTTTGCCCGCGCTTGAGCAGAATACCTGGCTGTTCGGCGTGCGCCGCATGCTGCTCGGTTATGCCGTGGGGCAGGGTGAGGCCTGGGGTGACATCGAGCCTTATGGCGAGGTGGGTGGCCTGGATGCCCAGCTCGTTGGGCCGCTCGCTGACCTGCTCGAACGCCTTGGCGCGCACTGGCGCGCCATGGCGATCCCTGCCCCCGCGGAGGTCTGGGGTGAACGCCTGCGTGCGTTGATGCGCGATTTTTTCAACGCCACGGATCCCGATGACCGGATGCGCGAGCAGCGCTTGCTCGATGCGCTCGACACGTGGGAGCGCGCGTGTACGGACGCCCGCTTTGATGTGCCGGTGCCGGTCGATGTGGTTCGTGAGGCGTGGTTGGGCCAGATGGACGATGGCGGCCTCTCGAAGCGCTTCCTTGCCGGCGCAGTCAGCTTCGGCACGCTGATGCCGATGCGCGCCATCCCGTTTCGCCTGGTCTGCCTGCTCGGCATGAACGATGGTGACTACCCGCGCGCGCGGCCACCCATGGACTTCGATCTGATGGCGCGTCCTGGCGCGTGGCGCCCAGGCGACCGTTCGCGCCGTGAGGACGACCGCTACCTGTTCCTGGAGGCGCTGCTCTCGGCGCGCGATGCGCTGCATATCGGCTGGGTCGGGCGCAGTGCGCGCGATAACGCGGAGCGTGCACCGTCGGTGCTGGTCGGGCAGCTCCGCGATTATCTTGCCGCGGCGTGGCGTGATGCTGGGGAGGGCGGTCTTTTACACCGGCTAACCGTGGAGCATCCGCTACAGCCGTTCAGCCCGGCGTACTTCCGCGCGGGCGACTCGCGGTTATTCACATACGCCAACGAGTGGCGTCATGTGCATGATGGCGGCATGGAGACAGCGGGCGATGTCTTGCCGGCCTGGTCGACGGATCGGCCTATCGGGCTTGCCACGCTGCGCCGTTTCCTGCGTCACCCGGTTCGCGAATTCTTCCAGGCTCGCCTCGGGGTCCGTTTTGAGATGCCGGATGTGGCGAGTGAGGCCTTGGAGCCCTTTGCCCTGGATGGCCTCGACCGCTTCAGCATGACCGACGCAGTGTTGCGCGCCGCCTTGCGCGAAGACCGCGCATCCGGCCTCGCTATCGCCGAAGCGGCAGCGCGTCTCCAGCGCAGCGGCAAACTGCCCATGGGCGGCTTCGCTGCACCTGTGCGGCGTGAGCTCGAAGATGGCGCTGCAGCCGTTTACGGTCGCTATGTCGCTGAGCGCAGACGGTGGCCCGTCGAAGCAGGCAAGTTCGAGGTTCGCGTGCGCTCCGAGGGTGTCCTGATCGAGGACTGGCTGGCCGGGTTGCGTGCGAATGCGGAGGGAGCCCTCGCTGCTCTTCTTGTCTCGCCCTCGGGCGTACTCGATGCCGACGGCCGGCCACTCGTGCACCGGGTGGTCATGCCCTGGGTCGACCACCTGGTGGCGCAGGCCGCGGGTTACGCCGTCGAGACGCGCTACATCGGCCCCGATGCGACCATTGTCATGGCGCCCGTCCATCCCGACGATGCCCGGCGTGCGCTGGATGCGCTCGTACGGGCGTGGCGCGAAGGCATGTCGCGGCCACTCCCCGTGGCGATGAAGGCGGCGATCGCCTGGATCAGTGCCGGCGATGACGACCACGCCGAGGTGGCCGCCCGGCGTGCGTATGCGCCGTCGGATGAGTTCAGTCGGGGTGAAGTGGACGGCGATACCTATCTTGCGCGTGCGTGGCCCGATTTCGAGATGATGCTGGTCGCGGGATTCGCCGATCAGTTGGGACCGTACCGTGATCTTTGCGGTGTCTTGAAGGTGGAGCAGGCATGACGTTCGTCGTTGAGCCCCTTCGTCCGCTCGCGCTTCCGCTCAACGGCGTGCGCCTGATCGAGGCAAGCGCCGGCACGGGCAAGACATGGACTATTGCTGCGCTATACGTGCGCGCCGTGCTCGGCCACGGGCTAGCGCAGCCCTTACTGCCGCCACAGATCCTGGTCGTGACCTTCACCGAGGCCGCCACCCAGGAGTTGCGCGAGCGGATTCGTGCACGACTGGTGGAAGCTGCGTCAGCCTTCCGCACCGGCCGTGCCGATGAGCCGTTGCTGGCTGAGTTGATCGCCTCTTATGTTCCGGATCAGCATTCGGCCTGTGCCCGCCGGCTTGAACTCGCGGCGCAGTGGATGGACGAGGCCGCCATCTTCACCATCCACGGCTGGAGCCAGCGCATGCTTACCCAGCACGCGTTTGGTAGCGGTCATGCGTTCGCGCAGACGCTGGAGCCGGATGAAAGCGAGCTGCTTGCCGAGTGCGTGCGTGACTACTGGCGGCAGACCTTTTATCCGCTCGACGAAGCAGCGCTGGTTGCCATCCAGGCGGAATGGCACACCCCCGATCAACTCCTGCGCTCGTTAAAGCCGCTCCTTGCCGGTGGTGAAGCGACGCTGCGCGTGGATGGCGTGGTGCTGGGTGTGGGCGACGGCCTCGAGGCCGTGTTGGTCCAGCGTCGCGTATGGGATGAGGAAAATAGCCGGAGGATGGCCGAGGCAGCGCGTGCATGGCGCGAAGACGCTGACGCCATCAGCAAGACGATTATCGATGCCGTTGCCGGCAAGGTGCTGCACAACGGCTGGTACAAGCCCGATCGCATGCCGGCGGACATGGCGGCGATGCGTCGGTGGTCGGCGTCGGGTGATGCGGATGGCTTCGATATCGCGCGCTATGCGTCTAGCCGGCTGGCGAAGGCTGCGGGCAAGAAGGCGCGTCCGGAGCACCCTGCGTTCGCCGCCCTGGAGCATTGGTTCGAGTGGCAGGCCTCACGCGTGGAGGTCCGCCACGTGATCCTCGCCGATGCGGTCGACCGGGTGCGTGTACGTTTTGCTGATCAGAAGCGCCGCCGGGCGCAGATTGGCTTCGACGATCTGCTGCTCAGGCTCGACCGAGCCCTGGCGACGACGGCGGGCGCCGATCTCGCCGCGACGATCCGCCAGCAGTATCCACTCGCGCTTATCGACGAATTTCAGGATACCGACCCACTCCAGTACCGCATCTTCCGCACGGTCTACGGCGTGGATCCCGCGGCGGGCCTGCTGCTCATTGGTGATCCCAAGCAGGCGATCTACGCATTTCGTGGCGCGGATATCCATACCTACCTGTCCGCGCGTGCGGAAGCGCTCGCGCCGCACTACAGTCTTGACACCAATTTTCGCTCGACCCAGGGCATGGTCGACGCAGTCAACGCCTTGTTCTCGCACGGCGAACGCCATGCCTCGGGTGCGTTCCATTTCGATGATCGCGGTTTGCCGTTCACGCCGGTGCTCGCGCGAGGTCGTGGCGAACGTTTCGTGCGCGGGGGTAGGGATCAGCCCGCGCTGCGCCTGTGGTTGCTCGACGATGAGCAACCGGTCGGCGTTCGCTTCTACCGCAAAGAGATGGCGGCGGCCTGTGCCAGCGAGATCGTCCGCCTGCTCGATGAGGCGTCGCGGGGTGGCGCCGGCTTCCTCGACGCGGATGGTGACCTTCACCCGTTGCGGCCCGCGGATATCGCAGTCCTTGTCCGTAGCCACGCTGAAGCATCCGAATTGCGTGCGGCGCTGGGTGAGCGCCGGGTCCGCAGCGTGTTTCTCTCCGATCGCGATTCGGTCTGGGAGAGCGTCGAGGCGACCGATCTGTTGTTCTGGCTGCGCGCGGTCGCGGAGCCATCGTCCGACCTGGCGATGCGCGCCGCGCTGGCGACGCGCACGCTGCATCTCGGCTTCGGCGAACTCGAGCGCCTGAATACTGATGAGCTGCACTGGGAGGCGCGTGGCAGGGAGTTCATGGCCTTACGCGATACATGGCGCCATGCCGGGGTACTGGCCATGCTGCACCGGATGTTGCACGTCTTCGACCTGCCGGCGCGCCTTCTGGCGATGGAACATGGTGAGCGGGCACTCACCAATGTGCTGCACCTCGCCGAGCTGTTACAGCAAGCGGCGGCGACGCTGGATGGCGAGCAGGCGTTGATCCGTTATCTGGCTGAGCGGATCGCCGATACAGCCAGCCACCATGGCGATGACCAGATCGTGCGCCTCGAGAGCGATGATGATCTTGTAAAGGTCATCACCATCCACAAGTCAAAGGGCCTCGAATACCCATTGGTCTTCCTCCCGTTCGTCTGCGCCAGTGGCAAGGCGCGCAACGGGCAGGGTTACCGTTACCACGATGGCGAAGGCGTCTCGCTTGAGCTTCTCAGCGAGAAGCTTGGTGGTCCCGCCGTATCGGAGGCGAAGGAGGCTGCTGAACGCGCCGCGTTACAGGAAGATCTGCGTCTGCTCTACGTCGCACTGACGCGCGCGCGCCATGCCTGCTGGTTGGGCATCGCGCCTGTGGCTGCGGGCAATGCGAAGAAGCCGCAGGTGCACCGCAGCGCCTTCGGGCATCTGCTTACGGGCGGCGTGGAAATCGACAATGGTGCCATCGCTGGTCTGCTGCAGTCGGTCGCCCGTAATGAACCGTCGATGGCGGTGGAATATATGCCTGCGCCGGATGACCGCCGCTACGTCGCCCCGTTGCGCGACGACCGCCTGTTGCCGCCTCGCGAGCCGCGTCTCACGCGCGCCGAGCCATGGCGCATCGGCAGCTACAGCGGCTTGCGCTACGACGAGGCGGAGCAGGATGTCCCCGCCCCGGAAACCGCTATGGACGACGTCATCGTGGAATACGTCGCCGAACCGGTGGCAACCATCGCGGCGCCGGGGAGTATCCACGCCTTCCACCGTGGGGCCGATGCAGGTACGTTCCTGCACGATCTTCTCGAATGGATCGCCGACGAAGGCTTTGCCGCGATTGCGGGCGATCCGGCACGGTTGCGCGACACGGTCGCGCGCCGTTGTGAGCGGCGTGGATGGGAAGGCGCGATCGATCTGCTTACCGACTGGTTACTGGTGCTTCTGCGCACCTCCATGGTACTGCCCGATGGCAAGTCCATAGCACTCGGCGCGCTGGATGATCCTTCGCGCTACCGTGCGGAACTCGAGTTTCTTTTCGAGGCGCGCCACGTCGATACCCTGGCGCTTGATCGCATCGTTCGCGAACACACCCTGGGTGGCGTCGCGCGCCCTGCGCTAGCCAACGATACGCTTAACGGCATGCTCAAGGGCTTCATCGATCTCATCATCGAGCACGAGGGCCGCTGGTATGTCGCGGACTATAAGTCGAACTGGCTGGGCCCCGACGAGCATGCCTATACCCCCGAAGCCATGCGCGCATCGATCCTCGACTCGCGCTACGAATTGCAGTACGCGCTTTACCTGCTTGCCCTGCACCGGCTCCTGCGCACGCGCATGGGTTCGGCCTATGACTACGACACGCACGTAGGTGGCGCCGTCTACATCTACCTTCGCGGCGTGGATGGGCGCGGTCATGGTGTACACGTGGAACGCCCGGCCAAGGCGATGATCGAGGCCATGGATCGCCTGTTCGAAGGAGCCGCCGCATGATTGCCGACATCCACGCCTGGCTGGATAACGCGACGAAGGAAGGCCGCCTTCGGCCGATGGATCGTGCATTTGCTCGCTTCCTCGCCACACTTGATCCAAAAGCGGATGCCCGCGTCCTTGCTGCCGCGGCCCTGCTTAGTAACGAACTGGCCGACGGGCATATCTGCGTGGATATCGGCACGCTCGGCGAGCGTGAGCCCGCCTTGGTCGATGCGGCCACCTGGCTTTCCGGTACGACGCTTGTCGCTCACCCCACGGGCGACACCAAGGCTCCGCTCGTGCTCGACGGCACGCTGTTTTACCTTCGACGCTTCTGGCGCGACGAGGCGCGTGTCGCCGCCGCGATTATCGATCGCTTGATACCGCTTCCCGATCCGCCGGGGCTCGCGGCCGAACTGAACCGCTTGTTCCCGGCCGCGGAAGATGGCGTCGACTGGCAGAAAGTCGCCTGCGCCATCGCCGCGCGCAGCGCATTCGCCGTGATTACGGGCGGCCCCGGCACGGGCAAGACGACGACCGTCGTGCGCCTCCTCGGCCTCCTGCAAACACTGGCCGCCGCGGCGGACGAGCCGCGCCTGCGCATCCGCCTTGCGGCACCCACAGGAAAAGCCGCGGCGCGCCTCAACGCGTCCATCGCGGCACAAGTGGCCCAGCTCGATGTGGACGCCGGAGTGCGCGAGGGTATTCCGGCCGAGGTGACCACGTTGCACCGATTGCTTGGCAGCCGCCCTGACACGCGCGCATTTCTACATAACGCCGACAATCCGTTGCATGTCGACGTGCTCGTCATCGACGAAGCATCGATGATCGATCTCGAAATGATGGCGGCGACGCTCGACGCGCTGCCGGCGGGCGCGCGCCTTATCCTGCTTGGTGACAAGGACCAGCTATCGTCGGTGGAGGCGGGTGCCGTTCTGGGTGACCTGTGCGCCCGAGCCGAACCCGGCTACTACGACGGGGCCACTCGCGAATGGCTGCGCCAGGTCACCGGTGCCGACGTCGGTGCCTGGACGGATCCCGGCGTAGCCTGGCCACTCGACCAGCGCGTGACGATGCTGCGCCGCAGCCGCCGGTTCGGCAGTGATAGCGGCATCGGCGCCCTCGCCGGCGCGATTAACCAGGGGGATGCCAAAGCGGTCGGCGAGGCATTGGGTGGCGCTTTCCCTGATATCTCGCGGCTCCCCGCCACGCCCGCAGGCGTCGCCAACCTGGCGATCGACGGCCGCGGTGATGCACCGGGCTATCGGGATTACCTGACATGGATCAGCGACCACCGCCCGGCCCACGATGCAGGCGAGGATGCCCATGCGACGTGGGGTCGTGGTGCCCTCGACGCTTACGGCCGCTTCCAGCTCCTCTGCGCCACGCGCGGTGGCGATCTCGGTGTGAATGGCCAGAATGAGCGCATCGCCCAAGGCCTGCTCGAGCGTGGCCTCATCAAAGCGACGACCGGCTGGTACGAGGGCCGTCCGGTCATCGTTGTGCGCAATGACTACGCCGTTGGCCTGATGAATGGCGATATCGGCGTCACCCTGGCCATGCCGGACGGGCAGGGCGGAACCATGTTGCGCGTCGCGTTCCTCGTGATGGATGGGGCCGGAGGCGCGCGTGTCCGATTCGTCACCCCCAGTCGCCTCACCGCGGTGGAAACCGTCTATGCGATGACCGTGCATAAATCGCAGGGCTCCGAGTTCGAGCACACGGCATTGGCACTGCCACCTGAGCCGTCGCCGGTACTCACCCGCGAACTGGTCTATACAGGGGTGACCCGTGCCCGTCGCCATTTCACCTTGATGGCCCCTGCCGAGATCCTCGTTTATGCAGTCGCCCGGAAGACCCGGCGCGCATCAGGCCTGCTCAACCGCCTGCGGATTGACACGGGGCGCCCCAGGACTTAGCTTTCCCGCAGTAATCCCAACGAAAAGGTGGCCCGCGGTAACGTCGGCCGAGTGTGTGACATGCGGACTACGCGCTTCCCAACCTGAGCCCCCGCCACGTCTTCGTTGATACCGAAGGGCGCCTGGCGCCCTTTTTGTTTGTCCGGAATTCGCACTCATGATCCAGATCACGCTACCCGACGGCAGCCAGCGCCCGTTCGACCACCCCGTCTCCGTCCAGGATGTCGCCGCTTCGATCGGCGCCGGCCTCGCCAAGGCCACCCTGGCAGGCAAGGTCGATGGCAAGCTGGTCGACGCCAGCTTCAGCATCGACCACGACGCGAAGCTCGAGATCGTCACCGAGAAGAGCCCGGAAGCGCTCGACATCCTGCGCCATTCCACGGCCCATCTGTTGGGCCAGGCCGTGCAGCGCCTGTTCCCCGGCGCGCAGGTCACCATCGGTCCGGTGATCGACAACGGCTTCTTTTACGATTTTGCCTACGAGCGCCCATTCACGCCCGATGACCTCACGGCCATCCAGGACGAGATGGAAAAGATCGTCAAGGAACAGATCCCGGTCACGCGCTCGGTGAAGAGCCGCGACGAGGCGATCACGTTCTTCCGCGGCCTGGGCGAGGAGTACAAGGCCCAGATCATCGAAAGCATCCCGGCGAACGAGGAGCTCTCGCTCTACACCCAGGGTGAGTTCACCGACCTCTGCCGTGGCCCGCACGTGTCGAACACGGGCAAGCTGCGCGCGTTCAAGCTGATGAAGGTGGCTGGCGCTTATTGGCGCGGCGATTCCAACAACGAGATGCTGACCCGTATCTACGGGACCTCGTGGCTGAACGACAAGGACCTCAAGGCCTACCTGCTCCAGCTCGAAGAAGCCGAAAAGCGCGACCACCGCCGCATCGGCAAGCAGCTGGATCTCTTCCACATGCAGGAAGAGGCCCCGGGCATGATCTTCTGGCATCCGAAGGGCTGGGCCATCTGGCAGGCCGTCGAGCAGTACGTCCGCGGCGTCTACAAGAAGAGCGGCTACCAGGAAGTGCGTGGCCCGCAGATCATGGACGTGAGTCTGTGGAAGAAGTCCGGCCACTGGGACAACTACCACGAGAACATGTTCTTCACCGAGTCGGAAAAGCGCACCTATGCGCTGAAGCCGATGAACTGCCCCGGCCACATCCAGATCTTCAACACGAACTTGCATAGCTACCGCGACCTGCCGATCCGTTACGGCGAGTTCGGTGGCTGCCACCGCAACGAGCCCTCGGGCGCGTTGCACGGCATCATGCGCGTGCGTGCGTTCACCCAGGACGATGGCCACATCTTCTGCACCCCGGAGCAGATCGAGGCTGAAGTCGCGGCGTTCCACGCCCAGGCCATGCAGGTCTACGCCGATTTCGGCTTCAACGACATCGCGATGAAGATCGCCCTGCGCCCGGAAAAACGCATCGGTGCGGATGCCGTGTGGGATCGCGCCGAGAGTGCCCTGCGCAAGGCTTTGTCGGCCGCCGGCGTCGAGTGGGAAGAGCTGCCGGGCGAGGGCGCGTTCTACGGCCCGAAGATCGAATACCACATGAAGGACTCGATCGGCCGCGCCTGGCAGGTGGGTACCATGCAGGTGGATTTCATGATGCCCGAGCGCCTCGGCGCCGAGTACGTGGACGAAAATAGCCAGCGCCAGCATCCGGTTATGCTGCACCGGGCGATCGTCGGTTCCATGGAGCGCTTCATCGGCATCCTGATCGAGCACCACGCCGGCTTGCTTCCGACCTGGCTCGCCCCCATCCAGGCCGTGGTATTCAGCATTACCGACGCCCAGGCCGATTACGTGCAAGACGTCGCCCAAGCCCTTGGCGGACAAGGTTTCAGGGTGAACTCCGATTTGCGCAATGAAAAGGTCGGATATAAAATCCGCGAGCACACGTTGCAGAGGGTGCCTTATCTCATCGTGGTCGGAGACCGCGAGAAGGAAACGGGTACCATCTCCGTACGTACTCGCGGTGGCGAGGATCTGGGCAGCATGACCGTGGCCCAGTTCGCCGAACGCTTGGAAGCCGAGACCCGCCGCTAAGGCGCGGGTCCGGTACTTAGATCAATCTTCTGGAGGATAGCGGTATCGCTACGACCGATAACAAGGGCAATCGCAAGAACAATGAGATCAAGGTCCCGCGCGTGCGCGTCCTTGGTGCCGAAGGCGAGCAGTTGGGCGTCATGGAAACCCGTGACGCTATCAAGGCCGCTGAAGAACTAGGCATGGATCTCGTCGAAATCCAGCCGAACGGCGATCCGCCGGTCTGCAAGATCATGGATTACGGCAAGTTCAAGTTCGAAGCCCAGAAGAAGGCTTCTGCCGCCAAGAAGAAGCAGAAGCAGGTCGAAATCAAGGAAGTGAAGTTCCGCCCGGTCACGGATACGGGCGATTACGACATCAAGCTCCGCAAGATGCGTGAGTTCCTTGAGGAAGGCGACAAGGTCAAGGTCACGATCCGCTTCCGCGGGCGCGAAATGTCCCACCAGGACCTCGGCCAGAACCTGGCCAAGAAGATCCAGGCCGACATCGGCGAAGACGGCGTGGTGGAGTCCTTCCCCCGCCTAGAAGGCCGCCAGATGGTCATGATGATCGGCCCGAAGAAAAAGGTCTGATCAAAGAGGGCGCCTAAGGGCGCCCTTTTTTGCTCTTGTAGGAGCGCGCTTGCGCGCGATCCGGGCCACCGTAAGCTCCCATCGCGCGCAAGCGCGCTCCTACACAAGACCTTAATCTTCGTGTATCATCGCCGGCTCGGTCCGTATGGATGGGCCGTGTACCGTTCCCGGCAGGAAGGAAAGCGCAGGCCCCAGGGTCAGCCGCCGGTTCAGTCAGAAACCCGAAAAGGGAGCACTCCGATGCCCAAGATCAAGACCAACCGGGCGGCTGCGAAGCGTTTTCGCAAGACCGCATCCGGCAAGTTCAAGGCTGGTCACGCCTTCAAGTCGCACATCCTGACCAAGAAGTCGACCAAGCGTAAGCGCGGCCTGCGCGCTCCCAACCACGTCAAGCCGTGCGACACCAAGGGTGTGGCTCGGATGCTGCCGTATCTCTAAGGGAGACTAAGTCATGGCACGTGTTAAGCGCGGCGTAACCGCCCGTCGTCGTCACAAGAAGATCATCGGCCGTGCGAAGGGCTACTACAACGCCCGTCGCAAGGTATTCCGCGTAGCTAACCAGGCCGTCATCAAGGCTGGCCAGTACGCGTACATCGGCCGCAAGCAGCGCAAGCGTCAGTTCCGCGCGCTGTGGATCGTCCGTATCAATGCTGCTGCCCGCATGTTCGGTCTCTCGTACAGCCGTCTCATCAACGGCCTGTTGAAGGCGAACATCGCTGTCGACCGCAAGGTCCTCGCCGACCTCGCCGTGCACGACATCAAGGCGTTTGAAGCGATCGCAGAGAAGGCCAAGGCCAGTCTGGCTGCGTAATCCGCTTTACCACGCGCGGTAGTCATACTGCGCGAAGATGGATGACGTGGGGAGAAGGCCTTGCCTTCTCCCCATTTCTTTTTCCACGTCAGGAAAACCGATGGAATCGATCGAGAACGTCGACGCATCCCTGCGCGATATCGAATCGGCCGCCTCGCTCGAGGCGCTGGATAACGTGCGTGTCGCCTTGCTGGGCAAGAACGGCGCGGTCACCGCCGCCCTGAAGGCCCTGGGCCAGCTCACCGGCGAAGAGCGCAAGGCGCGCGGCGCCGAGGTGAACCGGATCAAGGAGTGCCTTACCGACGCGATCGCCGCGCGCAAGCAGGCGCTGGAACAGGCCGAACTCGATCGCCGCCTCGCCTCCGAACGCATCGACGTGACCCTCCCGGGCCGCGATGGCGAATACGGTGGCATTCACCCGATTACCCGTGCCCTCGAGCGCATTTCCGACATCTTTGGCCGCCTGGGTTACCAGCGCGCCGATGGCCCGGAAATCGAAGACGACTGGCACAACTTTGAAGCGCTGAACTTCCCGCCGCACCATCCGGCGCGTGCGATGCACGACACCTTCTACTTCGGTGACGGCCGCCTGCTGCGCACGCATACTTCGCCGGTGCAGATCCGCTCGATGCAGGGTCGGCAACCGCCGATTCGCATCATCGCGCCCGGCAAGGTCTATCGCAGCGATTCCGACCAGACCCATTCGCCGATGTTCCACCAGATCGAAGGCTTGCTGGTCGACGAAACCTCGAGCTTCGCCGACCTGAAGGGCACGTTGGCTGAGTTCATCCGCGCGTTCTTCGAGCGCGATTTCGAAATGCGCTTCCGCCCCAGCTACTTCCCCTTCACCGAGCCCTCGGCCGAAGTGGATATCCGCTGGGATGCCGAAGACGGCAGCACCCGCTGGCTTGAGGTGCTTGGCTGCGGCATGGTGCATCCCACCGTGCTGAAGAACTGTGGCATCGATCCGGAGCGCTATAGCGGCTTCGCGTTCGGCCTGGGCGTCGAACGTTTCGCGATGCTGCGCTATGGCGTCAGCGATCTGCGCGCGTTCTTCGAAAACGACCTGCGCTTCCTGCGCCAGTTCGCCTGACCCACGCCGCCCCCAACGCATACGAGTCGCTCCCATGAAATTCTCTGAAAACTGGCTGCGTGAACTGGTAAGCATCGACGCGGATCGCGCGGCGCTGGTGCACGCACTGACCATGTCGGGCCTGGAAGTCGAAGAAGTCACCGCCCTGGGCGATGGCCTCGACGGCGTCGTGGTCGCTGAGATCGTCGAAGCCACGAAGCATCCCGAAGCCGACCGCCTGCAGGTGTGCAAGGTCGATGCAGGGCAGGGCGAGTTGCTGCAGATCGTCTGCGGCGCCCCCAATGCCCGCGTCGGCATCCGCATCCCGCTGGCCACCGTCGGGGCGAACCTGCCCGGCGGCATCGCCATCAAGGCGGCCAAGCTGCGCGGCGTGGAATCGTTTGGCATGCTTTGCTCCGCCAAGGAGCTGGGCATCGATGCCGATGCGTCCGGCCTGCTCGAGCTGCCAGCTGACGCGCCGGTGGGCAAGTCGCTCGCCGACTACCTGGGCCTGCCCGATGCCAGCATCGAGCTGAAGATCACCCCGAATCGCCCCGATGTGCTCGGCCTCACCGGCCTGGCGCACGACGTGGCCGCACTGTTCGGTAGCCACGTGCGTGCCGCTGGCGTCGCCGAAGTTCCGGCCCTGATCGGTACGACCCGCGGCGTACGCCTGGATGCCGGTGCCGATGCGCCGCGCTACCTCGGTCGCATCATCGAAGGCGTCGATACAACGGCGAAGACCCCGCTGTGGATGACCGAGCGCTTGCGCCGCGCCGGTTTGCGCCCGATCAGCCCGGTCGTCGACGTGACCAATTACGTGATGATGGAGCTCGGCCAGCCCCTGCATGCGTTCGATAACGACCAGCTCACCGGTTCGATCATCGTCCGCCACGCGGGCCAAGGCGAAGTGCTGAAGCTGCTCGATGGCAGCGATGCGAAGCTCGACCCTTCCTTCGTCGTCATCGCGGATGAAGGCAAGGCGCTGGCCGTGGCCGGCGTCATGGGCGGCTTCGATTCGCGCGTCACCGATGCCACCCGCAACGTGTTCCTGGAGGCCGCGCACTTTGCGCCGGCCGCCATCATGGGCCGCGCCCGCAAGCTCGGCATGCACACCGATGCCTCGCACCGCTTCGAGCGTGGCGTGGACCCGGCCCTGCCGAAGCGTGCCATGGAGCGCGCCACCGAACTGCTGATCCAGATCGCCGGCGGCAAGGCCGGCCCGGTCACCGTGGCCGAGCGCAACGACGACCTGCGCACCCACGCCCCCGTGCTCCTGCGCCACGCGCGCCTGCGCCGCGTGCTCGGCATCGAGGTCGCCGCCGCCGAAGTCACCCGCATCTTCACCGCGCTTGGCATGGGCGTCGAAGAGATCGTGGATGGCTGGCGCGTGACCCCGCCCAGCAGCCGCTTCGATATCGAGATCGAAGAAGACCTGATCGAAGAAGTTGCCCGTATCCACGGCTACGAACGCATCCCGACGACCACCCCGGCCGGAAAGATCGCGCTTGAGCCCGTGGCCGAAGCGCGCCTGCCGGAAATGGCCCTGCGCGACCAGATCGCCGCGCGCGGCTATTTCGAGGCGGTGACCCTCTCCTTCGTCAGTGCCGACCTGCTCAAGACCTGGCAGCTCGACCACGCCTGGGTGCCGCTCGCGAATCCGCTATCGGCCGACCTGGCCGTGATGCGTACCTCGTTGCTGCCGGGCCTGGTCGAGGCCATGCGTCATAACCGCGCACGCCAGCAGGATCGCGTGCGCCTGTTCGAGGTCGCCCGCAGCTTCCACGCCACGGGCGCGGCCCCCGACGAGGTCGGTCGCGTCGCGATCGTCGCTTCGGGCAACGCCCGCGCCGAGCAGTGGGGCGAAGCCTCACGTCAGGTCGATTTCTTCGACCTGAAGGGTGATCTCGATGCGCTGATCGCCCATACGGGCGAGGCGCAGCGCTGGTCGGTCGATGCCGAAGGCCTGCCCGCGTGGCTGCACCCGGGCCGTGGCGCCCGCGTACTTCGCGATGGCCAGCCCGCCGGTTTCCTCGGTGCGCTGCACCCGGCGCTGGCCAAGGCGCTCGATCTGGGTCCCGATGTCCACGTGATGGAGTTGGCCCTGGAGCCGGTGCTCTCACGGCGCATGCCCAATGCCACCCGCGTAGCCCGTTTCCCGGCCGTTCGTCGCGACATCGCCATGGACCTGCCCGAGAACGTGGCCTGGTCGGCGGTGGAAGGGGCGGTCCGCGGTGCCCTCGGCGATCTCCTCAAGGAGGTCCGCCTGTTCGACCGTTATGTCGGCAAGGGCGTCGAGGAAGGGCGAAAGAGTCTCGCTATGGGCTTGATTTTACAGGACGCTTCACGCACCCTTACCGACGACGATGCCGACGCTTGCGTGGCAGACGCGGTGAAAGCATTGGAGCAGACATGCAAGGCGAGATTGCGAGGATAAGATGGCGCTGACCAAGGCGGAAATGGCCGAGCGGCTTTTCCTCGACGTAGGCCTCAACAAGCGTGAGGCCAAGGAATTCGTGGACGCTTACTTCGAAGTGGTCCGCGAGGCCCTCGAGCGAGGCGAACAGGTGAAATTGTCGGGCTTCGGCAATTTTGACCTGCGGCAGAAGAATCAGCGGCCCGGTCGTAATCCCAAGACCGGCGAAGAAATCCCCATCTCGGCCCGGCGGGTTGTCACCTTCCGTCCTGGCCAGAAACTCAAGGTAAGAGTCGAGGGCTATGCTGGATCCAGGGAATAACACCGAACTCCCCGCCATCCCGGCGAAGCGCTACTTCACCATTGGTGAGGTCAGCGAGCTTTGCGGCGTCAAGCCGCACGTACTTCGCTATTGGGAGCAGGAGTTCCCGGCCCTCAAGCCTGTCAAGCGCCGTGGTAACCGCCGGTACTACCAGCGGCACGACGTGCTCATGATTCGCCAGATCCGCTCGTTGCTGTACGACGAAGGCTTCACCATCACCGGCGCCCGTGCCCGGCTGGAGGGTCCCCAGGCCCGCATGGAAGCCAGCATGTCGCACCAGATCGTGCGCCAGGTCCGCCTGGAGCTGGAAGAAGTACTCACGCTGCTGCGCCGCTGATCCTGCTTCCGCAGGGCAGGGCGTTGCTGCTACAATCGTTAGCTCGTCGGGGTGTAGCGCAGCCTGGTAGCGCACTACGCTGGGGGTGTAGTGGTCGCGAGTTCGAATCTCGCCACCCCGACCATTTATTCGAAAAAGGGCGTCCCGGTGGGGCGCCCTTTTTTCATGTCTGGCCAAGGGGGGTGCTGTTCGTGTCTATGCTTCGTTCTTGCCTCGTTGCAGGCTTCGCTGGTCTGCTCCTGACCCATGGCCTTACCTCAATAGCGGCCGATGCCTCTCAGGCCACAACGCCGACCCCCGTGCCACGCCACTTCACGCCACCGGAGGGCATGGTGCTGCTCCCCGACAGTCGGCGACGCGATTGAGGGGCCGTAAGGAGTTTTCGTTGGAAAGGGCGGACTTCTACGATTAACCCCGATAGGGGCATTACCTCGTTAGATAGGTAGTGACCTTGGAGATCGCGATGAAAGTAAGGAACGGGTTGGGTCTGTATGTGGTGGCCGCGGCCGCATGGTTCTCCGAGCCCGCATCTGCCTGCAAGCCTGTCGTCTTTGAACCTCATGGCTTTCCTATAACGATGGATGAGCGCGTCGGCGTCGCGCTGCCCGCGAACGCGCGTGGCGTCACGTTCGTGAACGCGAAGGATGGCGTCGCCGTTCCGGTGAGCGCTACAGATTTCATCCTGGCAGATCGGTATGGCCGCTCAGTGCCCGTGCGGGTGATGCCCATGCAAGGCGCGTCGAGTAGCGGCCAGTTCTTTATTGGCCCTGTCGGTGGCTTCGTCGCTGGCGAGCGGTACACGCTGAAGGCCCCTGGAGTGCATCCCGAGCCGAACTCGCCGTACGCGGGAGAGATATCCATCACCGTAGGCAACGCCTTGCCGCCTGATGCGCTTGAGCGGGACGCGACGATCATCACCGGGCGTCGCACCGAGGTGCTCATCACCGGCGAAAGCGGCCGTTATGCCGCGCGGATAGGCCGGGATGTCAAATCGGACGCGGTGCCGCCGCAAACCGACTGCGACTTCGGCATCACGTCGAGCATCAGATCGCCCGACGGTTGTCATGTGGTCAAGGCATCGATCTGGTTTCCCGAGATGGACGAACGGCAGGTTCGGCTTGCGGCCCTGATCTGCGGCCGTTGGTTGGCAATTCCCTGGCGCGTTGACGGCTAGCGTCTTGGACCTTTCTCTTTGCGCCCATAGCTCCTAAGCTGCGGCGGCCAGCGCCGAGAAAAGGTGACGGCCGGAGATTTGAACGCCATCTGGCGGCACGCAATGTGCCGCTACACGCATCTGCATTCAGGGATAGGGGAAGCAAGGCATGGCACAGAAGACCACCAACAAGCACTACTGGCTCTCGGCGCTGAATAATCGCACGGACGCAGAGAAGGCCATGAAAGGCGGTGCGTTCGCCGCATGGTTTGTCGCCGTCGTCAATATCGGCATCGGCGCGTTCATCATGTTCGGCGCAGCGGACGCCGCACGTGCCTTTGGCGTCACTGGCGCCGCCATCATCGACGGCGTGATCTTCGGTGTCATCGGCGTCAGCATCTGGCGCTACTCGAGAATCGGCGCCTGGCTGGGCCTCGCCTTCTTCGCGCTGGAAAAGATCTACCAATGGACCACGCAGCCGAAATCGCTGGTGGGACTCGCCCTTGCTGCTGCTCTATTTCTCGCTTTCATCAACGCTGTACGTGGGGCGGCCGCACTGCGTCGTTTCAAGCTAGAAGAAGAAAGCGCGCTCACGATCACCGATGCCTCCTGATCGTTTCGCATACCACTCGCCCATACAACGAAGCCCCCACGCTTTCACGTGAAGGCTTCGAAAGACAGGGCCGAAGGAAGCGGTTGCTTCGAGGCAATGGAACTAGGTGAGGAGCGCTTGTCATCGCACTCCGCCTGCTGCAGCTGCCGAGCCAAGAGGCTCCTCGCTGCAGATCTCAATTTCCCCCAGGCGCCTTGGCCGCCTTGTCCCCAGCCCGCTGCAGCAAATAGGTCTGAATCTCCTTCTCGGAGACCTTGCCGCGCCCCGTGGTATCGATCTTGCCGAAGTTCTTGGCGGTCGTCGGCATGTTCCCGGCCTCGGCTTCTTCCCGGGTCAGGAACCCATCCTTGTCCTTGTCCGCCCGCAGGAACTTCTGGTGCAGCTGTTTGGCCGCATAGGTTGCCGCTGAGCCCATGCCGGTCTGGGCGGAAACCACCCCGGACAACGTAAGCAGGGCGGCGGCACACAGTACCAGCGCGCGTTTCATCCCAAAGGCCATTAGCTTTTCTCCGTAGATTCGGATCGTCTGGGCGCGTGCCGACCTTACCCCGCACGCTCCGTCGGCTCAAGGTTTCACCCGCCCTGCCGATACACCAGCGCACACACAGGTCTGGCCCCCGGGGCCACGGGGGAATGCGATGTCGGCATGGGAAGCACGGCAAAAGGCGACCGCGGCACTCGCGGAAGCCGCTGACAAGGTGAAACGACTGCAGGCGATCGAGCCGTTCCTCATCGATCTCTCGCTGCGTGAGAATCCCGTGGGCGCACGCGTTGGCCAGACCCTGGCGGACAAGCTGGCGATCCTGCCGCGCCTGCGTGAGTTTGGCTTCAAGAACATCTCGCTCGGCACCCTCGACTACGCGATCCCTGACGAGCTCGAGGTCGATGACGACTTCATGCTGAAATTGCGTGACACCGGTGCGGACTTCACGGGCTGCTTCGCGTTCACTGCCGTGGGCCTGGTGGATGAGCAGGGCAACTTTATTCCCGACCCCTCGCAGCTGAAGCTACGCGACTACGGGGTACCGAACACCGTCCACGAGATCTACCTGTGCCCGCGCAATATGCACGGCATGTACAACTACGAGACGCTCCGCCGCAGTATCCCGGAAAGCGTCATGTGGTTGATGGAGAACATCCGCGGCGAAAAGGGCGCCGCGCCACGGATCTTCATCAACATCGTCGACGGCTGTGACGCCTTCGCCGACGCCCCCGAGGAGACCCTTTCGATCCTGGAAATGCTGGCCGGCCTGCCGCTGGAGGGCGTCACCTTCGAGGACGACCGCGGGACCTACCTGCCTTGCCAGGTGGGCGCCTGCACGGCCGCCGTCCGTGCGATGCTACCCGCGCCCATGAAGGTCCTCGTCCACATCCACGCAGGCGCTGGCTATGAGAATGCATCCGTGATCGAAGCGTTGCTTAGCGGCGCCGATGGCATCTGGGGCGGCCTGCCCAAGCGTGCGGCGGTTATCGGCCATGCCTCGATCGGCGAGCTGCTGGCCAACCTGGCTCGCATCGGCAATGCAAGTGTCGCCCGCGATTACCACCTGCACGAGCTGTTGCCGCTGGCGACAGGGCTGCAGGTCGTGGATGAGGAAGCCCCGGTCCCCGAGGACCTGCCCATCCTGGGATCCAACGCCTACCGGGTTTCCCTGGCTTCCTTCCGCCAGGTGCCCGACCAGAAGAACGACCTGCCGGCCGAGGCGATCGGCGGCGTATCCCGCTACCGGGTGTGCCCAGTCGTTAGCG
Source organism: Luteibacter sp. (assembly GCF_036500425.1). Classification (GTDB taxonomy): domain Bacteria; phylum Pseudomonadota; class Gammaproteobacteria; order Xanthomonadales; family Rhodanobacteraceae; genus Luteibacter. The sequence goes on along the minus strand of NZ_DASYCB010000028.1, from coordinate 75,829 downwards.
ATACCGTTGCCGTGGCGGGTCGCCTGGCGGAGGTCAACGGTGTGGACGCCAGCGCGTTTGCGCCGGATGTCATCGAAATGATGATCCGCCTGATGCGCCGCGACCTCCGGGCTGGCTTGCGCACTCCCTACGACGAGCCAGACCGGCTCCTTGAACTTCACGCGCGTGCCATCGAGGCGTGCCGCGCAGTGGCGGAATCTGCCCATGAGCACTGATGTAGCGATCCTCGCCGAAGATATCAGCGTCTACAAAACGCTGCTCGAATCGACCCGCGCCATCCCGTGGAAGATCGACTGGGCGACGTTGGGCTTCGCCTACATCGGTCCGCAGATCGAAGAGCTGCTTGGCTGGGCGCCGCAATCCTGGCAGACCGTGCAGGATTGGGCCGACCGCATGCATCCCGAAGATCGCGAATGGGTCTTCAACTTCTGCGTCGCGCAGTCCCAGGCGGGCATCGATCACGAAGCCGACTACCGGGCGCTACGCAAGGATGGCGAATTCGTCTGGATCCGCGATGTCGTCCACGTGGTGCGTAATGAGGACGGTACGCCGAACGCGCTGATCGGCTTCATGTTCGATATCAGCGAGCGCAAGCGCACCGAAGAAAAACTGCTCGATATGCAGCGCGAGCTGGAAGAGCTGTCGTTTAAGGACGGCCTGACCGGCGTCGCCAACCGTCGCCGCTTCGACGCCGTGGTGGAGACGCGCTGGCGTGATGCGCGACAGACGCGCCATCCACTATCCGTTGTCGTGCTCGATATCGACTACTTCAAACAGTACAACGACCATTACGGCCACCTCGAGGGCGACGAGTGCCTCAAGCGTGTCGCGAGCGCCCTGGCCGGTATCGTGCGCAGCCCGGACGACCTGCTGTGCCGCTTCGGTGGCGAAGAATTCGTGCTGCTCCTGCCGAACACGGACGAAGCGGCAGCCATGGCCATGGCCTGGCGTTGCCTCGACCTGGTGGACAAGGCGCTCATTCCGCACGCGGGTGTCGGTGCGGGCAAGCGCCTTACCTTAAGCGCGGGCGTAAATACGCTGGTGCCGGGCGAGCATGACGCGGTGCTGCCCTTCATCGGCGTCGCCGACAGCCGCCTGTACAAGGCAAAGGAACGCGGCCGCCACCGCGTCGTCGCGGAAGGGTGAGGCCTTGAGGCGCGGGCACCGCTGCGTGATGCGGCAGTGGACCCGCGCCCAATCCGTTAAAGACCTACGGGCGTCGCAGGGGCGGACGTAGCGGCGTCCGCCGTGGGTGATGCCCCCGGTACCTGCGTGCCACGGACCAGTTCCGCGAGGCGCTTCTGCATATCGTCATCGGCGGCCTTGTCACGCACGGCGTAACTCATCGTGTAGATGTAGCTGGCCGCCTTCGGTTGCGAGGGGTCATACACGCGACTCACCAGTCGCCACTCATCGCTTTCGAACGGCTTGCCATCGCGCGGGTGCGCATGTTTGCCCAGCTCGTCCCAGAGCTCATTGGCATCCTGTGATGAATCGGCAAAAGGCTTCTGGAATCGGTCGATGTAGGCCATGGCATTGGGTGCTTCCTGCTGGCTCAGGCTGAGGTGGAGCAGGCGCACCTGAGGCTTGCCGTCCTCGATCGTCCAGCCGCTGGCCGCGAACACTTCCGCGCGCCCGCCGTGCGGCACGATGGCGCTGGGCCATTGCGCTTTGAGGCCATCGATCGCGAGCGTGGCACCCTTCGCATCCTGGCCGAACGACGCGTCCTTCAGCACGGTGGGGCGTGGGCCCTTCGGCAAGAAGGCCTGCCACTGGGCGAGCGTGCCGCCATAGGCGATGTCTTCCATGTCGGCCATCAGCCGCATCTTCAGGGTTTCTTCGAACCGGTCGCCCGGCCCGGCGATACGGATCATGCCGACCGCTCCATCCGGCGTGGGCGTGGTAGCGGTGAGCAGCGACATATCGTGGAAGGGGATGGCGAAGGCATCCACGCGCCATGTGCGACCCTGGCGGTCGGTGAAGGACTCGGTGGACGATGCCTCGCCCAGCGAGGTGACCTTGATGCTCTCGCGGCCGACCTTGCGGGTGATGAAGCCCATGGTCAGCAGCGCGTCGGCGACGGTGCGGCCACCGGTCAGCGCCGGCTGGTCCGCTTCCGAATGGATGTGGAAGAACGCCGTATCGTTCTGCGTCGTACGGTCGATGTAGCCCTTGTTCGGCAGGGGTGAACGCGAGGCATCATCCTTGTCGGCGCGCATCCACACGCCCCCGTTGTCCTGGATGACCAGTGTCGGTACGCCGCCGCTCCACGGGGTATGCGTCAACAGTTCGTGGGATTTCTCGCCCAGGGGCCACAGCGTGGCAGCGCGTTCTTTCAGCCATGCATCGGCTTCCTTTTGCAGGGCGTTGTCGGAGATGGCGGCTACCCGGGCGTAGAAGTCGGCCTGGTTCAGCGGGAGCGCCACCGTGTCGCGCAGGCGGCTATGCCGTGTCTCGGTGCTATATGGCGTGCCAAAGTCCATCGAAAGATCGACGTTGGCCGTCTTGTCCGAGGCATCCATCACGGCGCTGATGGGAAGCGCGAAGTTGAGGTTCTCGCTAGGCGACTTGCGCAGCACCACGCCGATTACCTTGCCCTTATCGTCGATGAGCGGGCCGCCGCTGTTGCCGGGGGAGGCCGGGGCGGAGAAGCGCATCCACTTCCAGCGGCCATCCACTTCCTCGGGCGTATCGGAGGTGTAGAGGCCATCGCGCAGCACCACGCCGGTGCCCAGCGCGTTGCCTACCGCGATCACGTTCTCGTTGACGGCCGGGGCGCGTTCAACCTCAAGCGGCTGCACGGTCGGTGCCTGCTTCAGGCTGAACTCCACGAAATCCTGCTGGGGCGAGAACTTCACCACCTTGTCGACGGCGAAGACGTGGCCTTGCTCATCGCGAAGGGACAGCGGCCCACGCTGGCTGCCGATCCCGCTGGCGAAGACGTGCCAGGCGGTAACGAAGCGGTTTTCCCCGATGGCGAACGCGGTGCCGATGGACTGGAACTTGTCGGTACGTTCCTGGTATGGCATCTGGTCGAGCGGCAAGGGCTTTTCGTACACCACCTTGCCATCGTCGGCCTTGGCCGCGACCACCTCGAACGTGGCCGCCTTCACCCTGGGCAGGAGCGCTGAATCGAGCGTAGCGGCCCCCGCCGCGGTCGTTGCACACACCAGCGCCATCGCGGCCGCGAGAGTCCGTTTCGTCAGAACAGCCATGTCCGTTTTCCCCTGGTTGGTCGCTACAGCGTACGCGACCCGGTGGGGCGATTTGAAGATGCCGGAAGGGCAGTTCGCAGGCTTAGTAGAGGGCACGTGCCCTAAGCGTGCCATCGATCGCGGCAAGCTCGTTACGCAGGGCGGCCGCATGCTCCTCCGTGGTGGTCACGTCGATCACCACGTAGCCGACCTGGCCCGACGTCTGCAGGTACTGCCCGTCGATATTCACCGCGGCGCGGGAGAACACCTCGTTTACCCGTGAAAGCACGCCGGGTATGTTGCGGTGGATATGCAGAAGGCGGCGGCTGGTCGGGTGGCCAGGGAGCGAGACCTCGGGGAAATTGATCGCCGACAGCGTGCTGCCGTTATCGCTGTAGCGCACCAGCTTCGAGGCGACCTCGATGCCGATGTTTTCCTGCGCCTCGCCCGTACTGCCGCCGACGTGCGGGGTCAGGATCACGTTATCCATGCCGACCAGCGGCGAGATAAACGGATCGTCGTTGCCCTTGGGCTCGACGGGAAACACGTCAACCGCTGCGCCTGAAAGATGCTTCGCGTGCAATGCCGCCGCGAGCGCATCGATATCCACGACCGTACCGCGCGAGGCGTTAATCAACATGCTGCCGGCGCGCATCCGGCCGATCTCGGCGGCACCGATCATCAGTTTCGTCTGCGGGGTCTCCGGGACGTGCAGGGTAACCACGTCGGCCCGCTCCAGCAGGTCCTCAAGGTTCGAGGCCGGGCGTGCGTTGCCTAGCGAGAGCTTGGCTTCAACATCGTGGAAGATGACCCGCATGCCCAACGATTCGGCGAGCACGCCGACCTGGGTGCCGATATGACCGTAGCCGACGATGCCGAGCACCTTGTCGCGCACTTCGAAGCTGCCGGCGGCCGATTTTGACCAGCCGCCACGATGGCACTGGGCGTTCTTCTCCGGGATACGGCGCATCAGCATGATCGCTTCGGCGATCACCAGTTCGGCGACGCTGCGCGTGTTGGAGTAGGGCGCATTGAAGACCGGCACGCCAAGGCGCTCGGCTTCGACGGAATCGACCTGGTTGGTGCCGATGCAGAAGCAGCCCACGGCGATCAGCCGGCGTGCCTCGGCGAGCACCTCGGCGGTCAGGTGGGTGCGTGAGCGGATGCCCACGATGTGCGCGTCCGCGATGCGCTCGCGCAGCTCATCCTCGGGCAGCGATTTCTCGTGGAACTCGATCTGGGTGTAGCCGGCCTGGCGGAAGGTATCCAGCGCGCTGCGGCTGACGCCCTCCAGGAGCAGCACCTTGATGTCCTCTTTGGGGTACGACGTGCGCTTCATGGCCAGCCCGGTCTCTAGCGAAGTGAAGCCCCACTATGCCAGATCGTGACCGCGATGTTGCAGTGCAGTGGACGGCTGACGGCTGCGCTGGCACCCTCGGGTGGCCACCCTTGCGAGAGCCTCATGAGCGATCCGCGCCTGACTGAACTGGCCCGCCTGCTGCCCGGCCTGAAACTTTCCACCGACCCCGGCGACCTGGAACATCACGGCCGCGACTGGACCCGGCGCTGGACGCCCGCGCCGCTGGCCATCGCATGGCCCGGCGATATCGCCGAGGTGCAAGGCCTGGTTCGCTGGGCCAACGACCACCAGGTGGCGATCGTGCCTTCCGGTGGCCGAACCGGTCTTTCCGGCGGTGCCGTGGCGGCTAGCGGCGAGCTGGTGGTGTCGCTGGACCGGATGAACAAGGTCCTTGGCTTTGACCCGGTGGATCGCACGCTGACCGTCCAGCCGGGTATCGCCCTGGAAGCGGTGCACAACGCGGCGCGCGAGCATGGCCTGATTTACCCGGTGAACTTCGCCGCGCGCGGCTCTTGCCAGATCGGCGGCAACATCGCCACGAACGCTGGCGGGATCCGGGTCATCCGCTATGGCAACACGCGCCAATGGATCGCCGGGCTGAAGGTGGTCACCGGCAGCGGTGAACTGCTCGACCTCAACAAGGGCCTGATCAAGAACGCCTCCGGCTACGACCTGCGCCATCTGTTCATCGGCTCGGAAGGCACCCTCGGCATCGTCGTCGAGGCGACCCTGTCGCTGACCTCGCCGCCGCCCGCCTCGCAGGTGATGCTGCTGGCGGTGCCGGCCATGGACGCGCTGATGAAGGTCTTTGCCGAGGCGCGCCACCGGCTGCACCTGGAGGCCTTCGAGTTCTTCACCGACCGGGCGTTGCATCACGTGTTGGCGCATGGCGGCCAGGCACCGTTCGGCGAAACCTACCCGTTCTACGTGGTGACCGAGTTCGATGCGGCGGATGAGAAGGCCGAAGCCGATGCACTGGGATTCTTCGAGCAGTGCATGGAGGAAGGCTGGGTGGTCGACGGCGTGATTTCCTCGTCCGATGCCCAGGCCGCCGCCCTCTGGCGCCTGCGCGAAGGCATCACCGAGAGCCTGGCGAAGCACAAGCCGTACAAGAACGATGTCTCGGTGCGTATTTCGCGTGTCCCGGCCTTCATGGCCGAGATGCAGGCGCTGCTGGATGAGGGCTACCCGGACGTGGACGTGGTCTGGTTCGGCCATATCGGTGACGGGAACCTGCATATCAACGTGCTGAAGCCGGAGGCGGTCGAGTACGCCACCTTTGTCGAGCAGTGTGAGCACGTGACGACCTTGCTGGTCGAGACGCTGGCGCGGCACAAGGGAAGTATCTCCGCCGAGCACGGGATCGGGCTGGTGAAGAAGCCGTGGCTGGGGAGCGTCCGGTCAGAGGCGGAGATCGCCCTGATGCGGGGGATCAAGGCGGTGATGGATCCGAACGGGGTGATGAACCCCGGGAAGTTGCTCTAGCCAGGGGAGGCTGATCGCGCGCAAGCGCGCTCCTACAAGGCCTACGCAGATCTGTTGTAGGAGCGCGCTCGCGCGCGATCTCCCCAAGGCTGCAGCAGTTGTAGGAGCGCGCTCGCGCGCGATCCCCCCAAGGCTGCAGCAGTTGTAGGAGCGCGCTTGCGCGCGATGCCCCAGGGCCGCAGTAGTTGTAGGAGCGCGCTTGCGCGCGATCCCGCCGACCGTCCGTACAGGGTAGGGGCAGGCTGGGTTACCCTTGTCACATTTCCCCCATCCCCCCCAAGGACACGCCATGGCTCAGGAATCCCCCGACCTGTACCCCGCGATCGAGCCGTATGACGTCGGCTCGCTCAAGGTCTCCGAGCTGCATACCCTGTATTACGAGCAGAGCGGCAACCCGAACGGCAAGCCGGTGGTGTTCCTGCATGGCGGCCCGGGCGGCGGCACCAACCCGCGCTGCCGTCGCTTCTTCGACCCGAAGAAGTACCGCATCGTGCTGTTCGACCAGCGTGGCTGTGGCAAGTCCACGCCGCATGCCGAGCTGACCGACAACACCACGTGGGACCTCGTTGCCGATATCGAGCGCATCCGCAAGCACCTCGGCATCGACCGGTGGCAGGTGTTCGGCGGTTCGTGGGGTTCGACCCTGGCGCTGGCCTATGCGCAGACCCATCCGGCCCAGGTGAGCGAGCTCGTCCTGCGCGGCATTTTCATGCTTCGCCGCAGCGAGCTTGAGTGGTTCTACCAGGCCGGCTGCGACCAGCTCTACCCGGATGCGTGGGAGACCTACCTCTCGGCGATCCCGCAGGCTGAGCACGGCGACCTGATCAGCGCCTACCACCGCCGCCTCACCAGCAAGGACCCGGCGGTTCGCGTCGCCGCCGCACGTGCCTGGTCGGTATGGGAAGCCGCGACCAGCTACCTGTACCAGGATGAAGGCCATATGGCCTCCAGCGGTGAAGACGAGTTCGCGCTCGCGTTCGCGCGCATCGAGTGCCACTACTTCGTCAACGCCGGCTTCTTCGAGGTCGATGGCCAACTGCTGCGCGACGTGGGCAAGATCCGCCACATCCCGACGGTGATCGTGCAGGGCCGCTACGACGTGGTCTGCCCGGTGCGTAGCGCGTGGGACTTGCACCGCGCGTTCCCCGAAGCGCAGCTGCGCATCGTCCAGGATGCCGGCCACTCCGCTTTCGAACCTGGCATCACCCGCGAACTCGTACGCGCCACGAACGAATTCGCGAAATAACGAGCCCCTTGTAGGAGCGCGCTTGCGCGCGATGGGTGGTTGCGGCAAGACCCATCGCGCGCAAGCGCGCTCCTACAAACAGCCGAAAAAGGGCGCCCGGTTTGCACCGGGCGCCCTTCTCATTTCACGCTTAGAACAAGATCGACGGCAGCGTCAGCAGGTCCACCACGAAACCATCGTGGTCGGACGAGCCCATCGCCTTCTTCACACCAGTCTCCTTGGCAGCATCATCCAGCGTCTGCACCGGGGCATCCAGGTTGCCGCGGCCGTATTCCATGCGGATGAACAGGCCACGCGCGATGGTATTGAGCAGCGCATGGTCGAGCACCTGGTGCGTCGGCACCGAGCGCGGGGCCTGGCCCTGGATGTTGCCGAAGTTCTCGGTGAACAGGAACGAGTAGCGATCCTGCGCGGGCACGGAATCCACCGCATTCCACAGCGCCGGCTTCACAATGTTCTTGCCGAGCTTCAGCAGGTTCTGGCTATCGTCGTACTTGCCCGAGACCAGGCCCACCACGTCGGTGAAGCCATCGCTGAACTGATACGAGTTGAAGTCACCCACCACCATGATCGGCGTGAGCAGGTTCTTCCGGTCGGTCTGCAAAGCCTGCACCTGCTTTGCCAGTGACTGGGCCTGCAAGAAGCGCTTCTGGCGGTCACGATCGGCCGTGGTGCCGGTCTTATCGACGTTCTGGCGAGCCTTCGGGTGCACGGCGATCACATTGACGCGCATGCGGCCGATGATCGACGGCACGTCGGCCGTGAGCAGCAGCGGCGGGTGGTCATGCAGGAACGACTGCGTGCCGCCATCATCCCAGGTGGCATCCGCGTCGAGCTGGCGCACGTCCACCACGCGGACGCGGTCGGTACGCACGAGGAAGCCCACGTTGATACCGCTCGGGTCGTGGCCCGGCTGCAGGAACGCTTCGTACTGGGCCGGGTAATCATCACCCAGCTGCTTCGCCAGACCCTGCAGCACGGCGAGGCTCTTCACCTCTTCGACTGACAGGATGTCCGGGAGCTTCAGCACGCTACCGACGTACGCGGAGAGGCGCTGGGTCTTCAGCTTCACCTCGTCCGCCGTTGGCTCGGTGCTGCCGCCGCTGCAGGTAAAGGTGGTGTTGAAGTCCGTATCGCAGAAGCGCTCCATGTTGAACGCGCCGATGCGCACCGCGTAGAACGGCTTGTTGTCGACCGGACGCGGCAGCGGGTTGGTCTTGGTGATCGTGATCTTGCTCGGGATGAAGGTGTACGCGCCGAACGCATACGAGATCACGCCTTCCGCCTTGAAGGTGGTGCCGGCGTTGTACGGCGTGTTGGCCGGGACGGCGCCGAAATCGGCTGTGTTCATCTTCAGCACTTCCGGGTTACCCGACCAGTTCGGCAGGGTCACGCCATCGGGTACTGGCACCGTGTAACGCACGCCCGGCTTGCGCAGCGAGCGCTGGCCGTTAGCCGTGATGTAAACCTCGGCGAACGGCTCGTTGCTGAAGCGCAGGTTGCCGGTGGTGATCATGCCGTTGTTGATCGTGACGCGCATGCCCACGAAGCACTGGTAGTTCGTCGTACCGCAGGAGAGCGCGTTCGGATCGTTCGACGGGACCTTGTCGTTGAAGACCACGGCGGTCGGCAGGCGCGCGCCGTGCATCGTCGTCGTGATCGTCGCGTTCTTCAGCTCCGGCAGGTTGAAGTAGTTGTCGACCGTGGCTTCCACGTCCACCTGGTCGCCGGCCTTCACCGTCGGCGCTGTGCTGGTGAAGACGTACACACCGTTTGAAGTCAGCGGGTCGTTATCGGCACGCGCGTCCGGGGTCTGCATGGTGAAGCCCGCCGGGCCTACCGCGGTGACGATATTGCCCTTGGTGGCGACACGCTTACCGAGCAGCGGCGACACTTGGTCGTGGCCGGTGATCTGCCAGATTTCAGCGGCGACCGGGATCTCGTTGAGGATCGCGCCGACCGCGGTGGCCTTGGCCAGCGCTACGCCGCCCGAGGCGTTGGTGAGGTTCACCTTGAACGCCCTGTCATCGCCAGCCGCCTTCGCGCCGTGCACGTTCACCGTCACGGTGGCCGTGGTCTGGCCGGCTGGGATGGTGAGGTCGGTGTTGAGCGCGTCGTAGTCACCGGCGGCGACCGTCGCGGTGTCGTCCGCGGTGGCGGCGTGCACGGTCACATCCGCCGCACCCGCCTGGCTCAGCGTCACGGTGAACGGCATCGGCACGTCATCGGCATTGCGCAGGCTGACCGAGGCGTCGGCGATCGACAGGCTCGGGCCCTGGGCCACGCAGGTGCTGGCACTGTTGTGCGGGGCAGTCGGCGCGACCTTCACCCAGTCGGCCGAATTGTCGCCGCTGGACTGCGGGAAGCCCGCCGCGTTGGTCTTGCGGCCGTAGCCCTGGTCGCTGTTCGTGCTACCCAGGGTCGCCAGCGGCGTGCCGAGCTTGTATGCCGAGCCGGCGCTCAGGCCAACCTGGTCGATCACCGTGCCGGAGGCATCCAGCAGGGCCAGGCCACCGTCATCGGTGACACCGGTGGAATACTTCTGATCGAAGGCGACAGTGCCCGAGTAACCCGAGGCGGCGGTGTTAGCCAGCAGCAGGTAGCAGCCCGGGGCGATGCTGACACCGGCCGGGAAGGTGAAACGGGTACCCGTCGTGCCGGCGCTGTTGGACGCGTTGAGCTTGTAGCCGGAAACGTCCAGTGGCGCGGTGCCGGAATTCTGGACTTCGACGAATTCGTCGTTGCCGCCGGCCGGGCCGCGTACGCGGAACTGGGTGATGGAAAGATCCGCCGCCTGGAGCGACGAGACGGCCATAAGGCCGGCAAGCGCCGCCCACAGGGCGCGCTGCTGTTTGGTCGAACGCATTCGATAATCCCCTCGAGTCGTTGAGTTGTACGCGACCCAAGACGCCCGCAATCCCCTGCGGCGGCGCTCCCCCTGTCAGGTCCGCCGCCGGATTTTGCCGCAGGTTTATGACAGGGGAATGTGACGGACCCGGCTCTTGTAGGAGCGCGCTTGCGCGCGATGGGGGTGGCCGCAAGCACCCATCGCGCGCAAGCGCGCTCCTACAAGGGGGTATCGGGTCATTCGGGCTTTTGCTTCGTGCCGAAGATCTTGTCGCCGGCATCGCCCAGGCCGGGGAGGATGTAGCCGAGTTCGTTGAGGTGGTCGTCGATCGACGCCGTGTAGATCTCGATGTCCGGATGGGCGGCCTCGATGCGGGCCAGCCCTTCTGGCGCGGCGACGAGGAACAAGCCCTTGATGCGCTTTGCGCCTGCCGCCTTCAGCATGTCGACCGTGGCGACCAGGGTGCCGGCGGTCGCCAGCATCGGGTCCACGATGATCGCCGTACGCTCATCCATGCGGCCGCTGAGCTTCTCGTAGTAAGCCACCGGCTGCAGGGTCTCCTCATCGCGCTGCAGGCCGACCACGCTGACCTTGGCCGCCGGGATCATCTCCAGCACACCGGTGAGCATGCCCAGGCCCGCGCGCAGGATCGGCACGATCGTGACCTTCTTTCCCTTGATATGGGTGATTTCGACAGGACCGGCCCAGCCCTGGATGGTCTTGCACTCGGTTTCCATGTCCGCCGTGGCCTCGTACGTCAGCAGGGCGGCAACCTCGGAAGCCAGCTCGCGGAACTCCTTGGTGCTGATGCCAGCGGCGCGCATCAGGCCGAGTTTGTGCTGGATAAGGGGGTGGCGGACTTCGACGATTTTCATGGGGCATGCCGGGGCGTTGGTTTCGATGCGCACATTTTCGCATGGTCTGGCGGTGACGCACGCCTATCGCGCGCAAGCGCGCTCCTACAAGAGCCCCTGTAGGAGCGCGCTTGCGCGCGATAGGGACTTGCCGAAACGCTCAACCGTGCAAACAGCTACTCATAAACGCCTTCCGCTCATCGCCCTTCAGGGTCTTGGCTTTCGGGTCGGCGTTACACGCCTTCATCTTTTCCTGCTGGGTCATCTTGGCAGGCGCGGCTGCGGCGGGCTGTTCGCCCTTCAGGCAGCTGCTCATGAAGGTTTTGCGGTCGTCGCCTTTCTTGCCGGCAGCCTGCGTGTTGCAGGTCTTCATCCGCTGCTGCTGGGGGGTAAGGTCTTTGGCGGCCTGGGCCGCGAACGCGGAACCGGCGAAAACGAAGAGGGCGGAAACGGCTAGGACACGAAACTGCACGCGCATGGCGAACCCCTACGTGACGCCGGCAGATCCGGCGTGGGGCAGCTTACGCCTTTTCTCATGACCAGGAAGGGTTGTGCGGCGGGCCCGCTTCACCTAGCGTGCGGTCCATGCGCCAACCCATCGATATCTGGACCGATCCGAACCACATGCTGCGCGGCATCCGTTATCACGATGGCCGCGTGCAGCACGTAGCTTTCGAGGGTGATGACGCTACGGTGCGGATCCTATCGGCTGATGGCGAGCCCGTGGATCTTGTCCTCAGCGGCGTGAAGGCGTGGCGCCAGACCGGCCTGACCAGCGAGAGCATCGTGGGTTGGATCTTCCTGGTCGATCCCGCGAAGGCTGAACCCAGCGTATTAGCGACGATGCTAGGGAGTGACGGCGCCATACAAGAAGGCCTCGAGCCCGGCGAACTGATCGTCGTGGTCGAGGCCATCATGGGTATCGATATTGTCGCCGTATGCCGCGGCGTAGCGGCATACGGTGGTTGAAACGTTACGCAGCCTTTTCGGCAGCGCGGCGCGGGCCTTCTTTCAGGGCGTGGCGGACTTCATCGATGATGAGGTCGACTTCGGCGCTGGTGACGCGGAAGTGCGGGGTGAAGCGCAGTGAGTTGGCGCCGCCGTGGATCACGCCGATGCCGCGCTCGCGCATGTATTCCTCGGTGGAGCCTTCGCCGTAGCACTTGAACTCCGCTGCCAGCTCGCACGAGAACAGCAGGCCGGTGCCCTGGACCTTGGTGATCAGGCCACCGAGTTCGGACTTCAGGCCTTCGAGCTTCTGCACGAATTCCTTGCCGCGCTCGCGGATGTTGTGACGCACTTCGTCGGTCAGTTCGGCCATGGTGGCCACGGCGACATCCAGCGCGCGCGGGTTGGCGGTCATGGTGTTGCCGTATATGCCCTTGCGGTACAGGCCGGCGACGCGCTCGGAAACCGCGAGCACGGAAAGCGGGTACTGGCCGGCGTTGAGCGCCTTGGAGAACGTCTCCAGATCCGGCGGATCGAGCTTTTCGAAGCCCGGGTAATCGATGATCGAGAGCACGCCATGCGCACGCAGGCCGGCCTGGATCGAATCGACCAGCAGCAGGGTGCCGTGTTCGCGGGTGAGTTCGCGGGCGGCGGCATAGAACTCCGGCGTCAGCGCGCGGCCCGGGTCACCTTCACCCATGACCGGCTCGAGGAACATGGCTTCGATGAACCAGCCGTTGCGCTCGGCATCGGCAAATGCCTGTTTCAGCGATGCCACGTTGTACGGTTCGACCGTGATCAGCGTGTCTTCATTACGGAAGCTGGCGAGGTGCTGCTGGTAGTTGCGGCGCGACGAATCCGAATAGATCGCCGGGCGTTCGGTGCGGCCGTGGAAGGCACCCTTCACGGCGAGGCGCTTGATCGTGTGGCCAGCGTGGCGCGCACCCGGGTCGGTCATCAGGCGGGCGTTGACGTCCGCGATGCGGCCGGCCAGCGTGACCGATTCCGAGCCGGAATTCAGGCAGAGGAAATGCGAGTACGGGCTGCCGCCACGGGTCTGGCCGAGTTCCTTACGCAGCGCTTCGCACAGGCGCAGCTGCGAAACGTTCGCGGTCATCACGTTGGCCATGACCTGCGGACGCGACATCGCTTCGAGGATGTGCTCCGGGTTGTGACCGAAGCCGAGCATGCCGTAGCCGCCATCGTCGTGGAGCACAGCACCCTTCAGGGTCACGACCCAAGGGCCGTGCGCGGCGGCGGGGACGTAAGGATTCACGCCGTCGTCGGGATAGAAGTTCACCAGGCCGCACTGCAGGTGGTGGATCTGCGCATCTTCATCCATGCGCAGGAATTCGCCCATGTCGGCGCGCAGGCCCTGGTGGTACGCGGCGGCGTCTTCGATGGCGCGGCGCAGGTTGGCGTCATGGGCGGCGAAGCGCTCGATGGTCGCGTCGGGCAGGCCGGTGGTGCGGGCCTTGCCGCCGAAATCGCGCATCTCGCGCAGGGTACCGATGACGTTCATTACCTTTCCTCACCAAAGAGCAGGTTGCGGGGTTGCCGTGGACCGTGGGGCCGTTGGGTCGCGCGCAAGCGCGCTCCTACAGATACTTCCCTAACTATCTATCTTTAAAGGGATTATTGGCCGAGCATAGCATGCGGCTTTTTGCCCCGTAACCCCCGGGTGACGCTTGTCACATCCGCACAATGACGCAAACGACTGCCGCCAAGGGGTTGCATCCGTTTATGTTGCGACGCAAGGGAGGACACCATGAACTTCGACACCTGCATCGCCCGCCTTGAAGGCGTCCACAAACGTTACGGCGCGGTCACCGCGCTGGATGGCATCAACCTCAGTATCCACCGCGGCGAACTGCTGGCGCTGCTGGGGCCCAACGGCGCCGGGAAGACCACGGCCATCAGTCTGCTGTTGGGCCTGCACCGGGCCGATAGCGGCACGGTCAGCCTGTTCGGCCGCGACCCGCTGGAGATCGACGCGCGCCGCCGCATCGGCGTGATGCTGCAGTCGGCCAACCTGCCGCCGACGCTGAAGGTCCGCGAGCTCCTGCGGGTGACCGCCAGCTACTACCCGAACCCGCGCGCCGTCGCCGAGTGTGCCGCTATCGCCGGCATCACCGATCTGCTCGAGCGTCGCTATGCAGCGCTCTCCGGCGGCCAGCAGCGCCGCGTGCAGTTCGCCATGGCGCTGGCCGGCCACCCGGAACTCCTGTTCCTCGATGAGCCGACCGTCGGTATGGATATCAACGCGCGCCAGGCGCTGTGGTCCGCGATCCGCAACCTGGTCGCAGGCGGCGCATCGGTCGTGCTCACGACGCACTACCTCGAAGAAGCGGAAGCGCTCGCGGACCGCGTATGTGTCATCGCGAAGGGCCGAGTCGTCACGGAAGGCACGGTCGACGCCCTGCGTGCCCACGTCGCGGTACGTCGCATTCGCTGTATCACCAGCGTGCCGGTGGACATCATCAGCGCGTGGCCGGAGGTGGATAGTGCCTCGCTGCAACAGGGCCGCCTCGTCGTCGCGACCACCCAGGCGGAAACGGTCGTGCGTCGCCTGCTTGCCCAGGACGCGAGTCTTTCGGAACTGGAAGTGCAGCGCGCCGGTCTCGCGGAAGCGTTCACCGAAATCACCCGCGATAGCGAAGCGGCGGATGCCGCGCAGGAGGCTGCATGAACACGATCGAAGGCACCGCCACTCCGGGCATGAGCACCGCTCGCCTGTTCAACGCGTACGTGCAGGAAGCGCGCGCGGAAGTGCTGCGCTACCTGCGCCTGCCGGGGTTCCTGCTGCCGACGATGCTGTTCCCGTCGGTGTTCTACCTCATGTTCGGCATCTTCCTCGCCAAGCACAATTCGCCGGATGCCGCGCGCTACCTGCTCGCGTCGTACGGCACCTTCGGCGTGATGGCGCCCGGCCTGTTCGGCTTTGGTGTATCCCTCGCCATTGATCGCGAGCACGGGCTGCTGACACTGAAACGCGCGCTACCCATGCCGCCCGGGGCCTACCTTGTCGGCAAGATGTGCATGGCGCTGATGATGGCCTCGGTGGTGACCACGATCATGCTGTGCCTGGCGATCTTCGGCGCCCATGTGCAACTGGGCGCGGCCAACATTGCCGCCTTCTTTATTACTGAGGTCCTGGGTGTGCTGGTGTTCTGCTCGCTTGGCCTGCTGCTGGGCACGCTGGCCAAGGGCCAGTCGGCACCGGGGCTGGTGAACCTTATCTACCTGCCTATGGCCTTCCTCTCCGGCCTGTGGTTTCCGCTCTCGATCATGCCGAACTTCCTGCAGGCTCTGGCACCGGTCTGGCCGGCGTACCACCTTGACCAGCTGGCCTTGTCGGCGATCGGGATGGGGCAGGGTGGCGTGCTGATCCATGCGCTGGTGCTGGCCGGGTTCACGGCGGTGTTCCTGACCCTCGCTGCCCGTCGTCTGGCGCGGCACGGTTGAAGTAGCATGGCCGAATACCTCCCAGCCCCGGACCGATCGATGCTTCCCTCGTGGTTACTGCCGGCTCCTGATTCGCTATGGGCCCGCCTGAAGGCCCAGGGCAAGCTGCGCTTCACCACGATGTTCAACCTGGTCTGGTCATTCTGGGTCTTTGGCGACCTGATCTTCCAGCCTACGCTGCCGCCGCACTGGGTGCTGGTGACATCGCTGACGTTCCCCGCATTTCTCGCGCTATACGGGCTCGCCTACACCCGGCCCGTACGCCACTCCATGTGGTACGCCTCGCTCATGGCAGTGCTGGGCTACGTGGCGATGGGGATGAATGCGAGCGGTGGTGCGTGTTATGTCATCTTCGCCTGCTCGTTCATGGGCTTCCATGGCCCGGTCCGCGTCTGCCTTGCCAGGGTCGCGGCGGTGCTCATCCTCTTCGTCACGCTGGCACTCACGCTTGCGCACTGGCCATGGACCGTTGCCGCGGTCATGACGTTCGTCGCCTTGTCGGTCAGCGTGGCAAACCTTCTTTACCGCATGAACGGCCAGAAGGACTGGGAGCTGAAGCTCTCGCACGACGAGGTGCGCAGACTCGCGGCCACGGCGGAGCGCGAGCGGATTGGCCGCGATCTGCATGACCTGCTCGGACACACCTTGTCGCTTATTACGTTGAAACTGGAGCTTTCGCGCCGCTTGCTCGATCGCGATACCGAAGCTGCACGACGTGAGATGGAAGAAGCCGAGCGCGTCGCACGCCATGCCCTGGCCGAAGTGCGCGCCGCCGTCACCGGCATCCGCACCACGGGCCTTGCCGCCGAGCTGGCTTCCGCCCGCCTGCTGCTGGGTTCTTCCGCAGTGACCTTCAACTACATCACCGAGATGCCCGTGCTGCCCGCGCGCCTTGAGAGTGAGCTGGCGCTCGTGCTTCGTGAAGCGGTAACGAACATTCACCGTCACGCGGAAGCGAGTATCGCGGAGGCGAAGGTGCAGGTCGTCGGTAACGAACTCACGCTCTGCATCGCGGATAACGGCAGCGGTACGACAGGCACCGAAGGCAACGGCCTGTGTGGCATGCGCGAACGCGTGCGCGCACTCGGGGGCACCATGTCGTTCGAATCGACGAAGGGGAAGGGAACGCGGGTCATGATCTGCATTCCGCTTACTGCCGGGGAGCGACGCGAGCTGCCCGGCGAGCCGCGGAGGCTGGCCTCGTGAACTGGTGGAAACACCCGCGGCCCGATTCATTGATGGGCACGCTGGATTCGCCGGTGTACCTGCGCTGGACCGCGGTCCTGCAGATGTTCTGGCTGTTTGCGTTGATCTCCGCACCGTGGGGCGTGAACGGCTTCCACTGGGACTGGTTCATCCCGTCCGTGATCTCGATGTTCCTGTACGTGGCGTGCTACATGCAGGTCTTCTTCGGGCCGATACGCCACATGGTCCGCAACGCTACGATCATCCTTGTCATGGGCTTCGCGCTGTGGACCGTGAATCCGGTAGCGATCGGTTACGTGGTAATCGCGCTCTCGATGCTTGCCTTCGCACCGGGTCCGCGACCGTGGCTGGTGGCGACGACGGTGTGCTCACTCGTTACCGTGCTTTGGGTGCACTGGTTCAACATCCCGACCATCCAGGCTTGGGTCATGCCGTTCGTCGGCCTGGTCACCGGCTATGGCAATTACCTGTATGCCCGCACGATCCGTCGTGACGTGCAGCTTCGCCTGACCCAGGACGAAGTGACCCGGCTGGCCACCCTGGCCGAACGCGAGCGCATCGGCCGTGACCTGCACGACCTGCTTGGCCATACGCTTTCACTGATCACGTTGAAGTCAGAGTTGGCACGGCGCCTCGCCATTGCCGACCCGCCGCGCGCACAGCGCGAAATGGAAGAGGTGGAACGCGTGGCGCGGCACACGCTCGCCGAGGTACGCAACGCGGTCACCGGCATGCGCGCGGGCGATCTCGGCTGCGAACTCGTTTCTGCGCGGCTCATGCTCGAGGCCTCGGGCATCGCGCTCGCGATCGATAAGCCTGCCAGCCTGGCCTTGCCCACGCAGGCGGAGGCCGCGCTTTCCCTCGTACTGCGCGAAGCCATCACCAATATTCATCGGCATTCCCGCGCCACCGAGGCCCGGGTCACCATCACCCAGGAAGGACAGACGTTCTCGATGCGAATCTCGGATAACGGTTGCGGCGGACTCGCCGCGCATGGCAATGGCGTCTCCGGCATGCGAGAGCGTGTGCGGCAGATCGGCGGACGCCTGGCGATCGATTCGCCGGCAAAGCAGGGCACAGCCCTCGCCATCGAGCTTTCGCACATCACCCTGCAGGAGCGCATCGCATGATCCGCGTGTTCCTTGCCGAAGACCAGGCGATGGTGCGCGGCGCGCTGTCGGCCCTGCTCAACCTGGAGTCCGACATCGAAGTGCTCGGTACCGCGCCCGATGGTGAAACCGCGTGGCGTGAACTCCAGCGCCTGAAGCCCGACGTGCTGGTCACCGATATCGAAATGCCCGGCCTCACCGGCCTGGAGATCGCACAGCGCGTGCATCGCCACGAGCTGCCGATCAAGGTGGTCATCGTCACCACGTTCGCCCGTCCGGGCTTCCTGCGCCGCGCGCTGGATGCGGGCGTCAGTGGCTACCTGCTGAAGGATGCGCCGGCGGAGAACCTCGCCGAGTCACTGCGCCTGGTTCACCGCGGTGGTCGCGCGATCGATCCGCAGCTGGCGCTGGAGGCGTGGTCCGAGGCGGATCCGCTGAATGATCGCGAGCGGCAGGTGCTGCGGCTGGCGGGCGAGGGGCAGTCAGCAAGTGATATCGGCACGCAGCTGAATCTTTCGCATGGCACGGTGCGCAATTACCTTTCCGAGGCGATCGGTAAGTTGGGGGCGGCGAACCGGATTGAGGCGTATCGGTTGGCGCGGCAGAAGGGGTGGTTGTAGGCGGTTCCGGCATGGCGTATCGCGCGCGAGCGCGCTCCTACAGGGAGAGGACGCGGTAGACTGGTGGTTCCTTTCAGGGGCCACCGGATTGGCGCGGATTGTTTGCCTGCTATCGATAACGCTTGCGCTCGCGTTGCTGATCGCGTGCGGTCGCACGCCTGCGCCGTTTACCCACGATGCCTATATCTGGCAGCGGCAGTGGACGCCTGCGTTGCGTAACGCGGTGGAAGGCTCTCGCGACCTGGTGCGCGACTGGCGCGTGCTGGTGGCGCAGGCCTCGCCTGACGGCCACGTCCAGGTGTTCACGCCCGATCGCGTCGTGCTGGCTGCAACCCATCGGCCGGTGATCGTGGTGGTGCGCATCGATGGGCGGTTGGCGGCCTTCAGCGCAGCAGGTCTCCGCGCGCGTATCACGGCTGTCCTGGCGCAATGGCCCCAGGCCGCCGGCGTGGAGATCGACTACGACTGCCCGACCTCACGGTTACCGGCTTATGCCGACTTCCTAGGTGAACTGAAACCCGCGCTTGGCGCGACCTCGCTTTCGATCACTGCGCTGCCCACCTGGATCGGTTCGGTGGACCTCGATCGTTTGCTCGCCATTCCTGACGAATCGGTCCTGCAGGTGCATGCGGTGCAGGCGCCGCAGGCTGGCCTGTTCGATCCCGAGATCGCCGCGGCGTGGGTTGCCGACTACGCGAGGCGCACCCACAAGCCATTCCGGGTGGCATTGCCAACGTACGGATCGCGTGTGAGTTGGAACGAGGATGGCACGCTGCTCGCCGTCGAAAGCGAGCAGGCCGCTTTGGCTGCCGGTGCCGTATCGTCTGAGTTGTACGCCTCACCCGATCGCGTGCTCGCCTTCATCCAGCGCTTGTCGGCGGACCGCCCCGTGGGTCTCGCAGGCTTCGTCTGGTTTCGTCTGCCGACGACCGATGACACACGCGCCTGGAGTCTCGCGACGTGGCGCGGCGTCATCACCCAGCACCTCGATCGCACACCGTTGCGCCTGCAGCTACGTGATGCAGGCCATGGCGCGAGCGATGTCGTCCTCGAGAATCCTGCGTCCGCTGACGCTGCCGCCCCGGAGCGCGTGATGCTGCCTGATGGATGTGAACTGGCCGACGGGATCGACGGCTACCGCCTGGCGCCGGGTGGAACGACACCTGTGCTCGTTGCCGCGCTGGCTCGCCCCTTACCTGCGCATACCACGCGCGCCATCGGCTGGGCGCGCTGCCGTCCCGGCACCGCTACCACGCTTAGCCTGCAGGGAACCCCCGTTTCATGATGAAGCAGAACGCATTTGCGGTTGGCCTTGCCCTGACGGCCATCGGTGCCGTGGTCTGGGCGTGTGGTCCGGACTTTCCGACGCAGCTACTGGATGATCGTGCCGCCACGTTGAAGGCGACGCCGGAGAACACCTTTACGTTCGAGGCGCAACATCTGCTGCCGGCGTCGGATGCACTGGAAGCGGTGGAGACGCCCCGCTGGGGCGATGCGCCGCAACGTGCGGACCTGCCTGTGGCGCAGGCGGAGAAGGTCAAAAGCCTGATGGGGTCACCGACGGGTAGCGCTGCGTACGACGCAGGCGAGGGCCTGCCCGAGGATGTGCGCCGCTACGTCGCGGGCGCCGTGGACTACAACCGCGCGACTGCCGCCTGCCCCCAGGCAGAGACCAGTGATACCGGCGAGGCCACCGACCGCCCGGTGTGCACCACGTTCGATGATGCCGCGCTGGCAGCCGCGCAGGCCAGCTTCGAACAGGTACTGGCGATGCCGGCCGACCAGGCGAAGGCGCGCGGTGCATGGGCGGCCTACATGCTGGGTGAGGTCAACACGCTCCATGCGATCAAGGCGGCAGGCACGCCCGCATTCGGGATGGCACGCGATGCGTCGGCCAAAGCATTCCAGGAAACGCGTGCGCGGGTGCTGGCGGGCGCATCGGATGCGCAGGGTCTTGGTGTGGCGAGCTTCGGCGAGGAAGCGCGACTCAGCCTGTTTGTCGGCAAAACCCTATGCGGCTGGGCTGCGTTCACCCGCAACGACGAGTGCGTAAGTGACGTAGCGCCGGCGGATCTCAAGCACGCGATCGCGTTGTATGCCGCGCAGGCGGGGCATGGCTCCGGCCAGGCCATCGATTCGCTGGAGGCGATCGCCTCGGCGGTACTGATCAATGATGGGCAGGCCGCCACCCTTATCGATGGTCCGCTCACGCAGCGCATGCTCGTTGCGTATGCGCTTGCCCGGGTCGCTCCGCAGACGCGGGACGGTAAGCCACTGCCCATCCTTGGCCAGTTGATCGACGCGATCCTCGCCAACGGCCCCGACAAGGTCGCTTCCGCGGATCGCCTCGCCTCCCTTGCCTACCAGGTCGGCCGCTACGACGACGCCGAGAAGCTACTGGTCAAGGCCGACGGCCCCTTGGCCAGCTGGGTGCGCGCCAAGCTCGCGCTGCGGAAGGGTGATAGCGGCGCTGCGGCCAAGGCGTACGCTGAAGCAGCCAAGGCGTTTCCCACGGCAGATGATCCAAAGGCGTCGCTCGCGCCCGGCAGCGTGCATCTGCTGATGGGTGAGCGCGGTGTTCTCGCACTTACCCGTGGCGAGTATGTGGAAGCGATGGCTCGCCTATACGAAGCGGCAAGCGCCGTGGGTGGCGATGGCAATACGTACGATGAGGTCTACAGCACGGGTATCGGCTATGGCAACGATACAGCGTATATCGCCGAACGCGTCCTTACGGTCGATGAGCTGAAGGCCTTCGTTGACCAGCACGCCCCGGCGTACTCGCCGGCGCCCAAACCCGATGACGCGCATGCGGCATACGCGGCGAGCGGAGTCGCGGATCATCTGCGCCACCTGCTTGCCCGTCGCCTGATGCGCGCGGGACGTTACGACGAGGCCTACGCGTACTTCCCGGCGGCTGGCGACAAGCGGTTTGGCGATGTCGATCTCGTTGCGAAGGCCAAGGCCTATGCCGCGGCGGCACACGAGGGCGATAGCGCGTGGCGTGATATCGACAAGGCCGAGGCACGCTACAAGGCGGCGAAGATCGCACGTGAAGACGGTATGGAAATCCTGGGCTATGAGCAGGGCCCGGATTATTTCGATAACGGCGGAAACTTCCAGGGCGGAA
The DNA here is from genome assembly GCF_036500425.1 of Luteibacter sp. GTDB lineage: Bacteria > Pseudomonadota > Gammaproteobacteria > Xanthomonadales > Rhodanobacteraceae > Luteibacter. The sequence continues at coordinate 54,364 of NZ_DASYCB010000028.1, read as the reverse complement.
GCGGACAGTCCCTGGCGACGCTGAAGGGGGCCGATGTCACCGACGGTGAACGTCAGCGCTTCAACGCTAGTGCCGCCGAACCGGACTATCGCCTGCACTATCGCTACGTGGCAGCCGACCGTGCGGTGAGCGCCGCCGACCTGCTGCCGCCACGCTCCCAGGCATTCGCCGCCACGCTGTGCCAGGCCACGCACTGGATGCTTGAAGGGCCGCCGGACTACAACGAGGCGCGAGATGGCGAGCGCAGCAAGCAGCCGAACGAGCGCCAGCGTCGGGCCCGCGCCTACTACGACCGCTATGTGAAGCAGGGTCCGTACGTGGCATGGGCCGGTGATTTCGGCTGGAGCTGCGAGGAACCGGACTTCGCCAGTGCCCGTGCGCTGAAGCGGACCCAGCAGATCGCCGCAGTGAAACACTTCGTGCGCCACTGGCTGTGGGCGGAGATGGCGCTGGCCGTTGGCGTGCTCGGTGGTCTGGGCTGGCTCGTGGCCCGGCGCCGTCGCCGCCGGATTGCGCCATAATCCCAGGCCCCTACCTGCTCCACCGGCCAGCTAAGTGAAGAAATCCGACTTCGACTTCGATCTCCCGCCCGACCTGATCGCCCAGGCGCCGCTCGAGCGGCGCTCAGGGAGCCGGCTGCTGGTGGTGGATGTGGGCGCCCGCTCCAAGTCGAACCGAAAGTTCTACGACCTGCCGGATCTCATCCAGCCGGGCGACCTGCTGGTTTTCAACGACACCCGAGTGCTCCCGGCGCGCCTCTACGGCCGCAAGGACAGTGGCGGCGCCGTCGAGATCCTGATCGAGCGCGTTACCGGCGCGCATGAAGCTCGTGCCCAGCTCGGCGTGAGCAAAAAGCCGAAAGAGGGCGGGATCATTGAGCTCGCCGATGGCACGCGGATCACCGTGCTCGGCCGCGACGGTGAATTCTTCATGCTGCGCTTCGAGATCGAGGAACCGCTGGAGCGCCTGCTCGGCCGCCTGGGCGAAATGCCGTTGCCGCCGTATATCGAGCGCGATGCCGATCAAACGGACATGGAACGCTACCAGACCGTGTTCGCCCGCGAGCCGGGCGCGGTCGCTGCGCCTACCGCGGGCCTGCATTTCGACGAGGCGCTGCTGGCCAAGCTGCGCGACAAGGGTGTGGATTTTGGCTACGTCACCCTGCACGTCGGCGCCGGTACCTTCCAGCCCATGCGCGCGGAAAACGTGCAGGACCACGTCATGCACCGTGAATGGCTGAACGTGGGCGCCGAGCTGGTCCAGAAGATCCGCGCCACGCGTGCCGCGGGTGGCCGGGTGATCGCGGTGGGCACCACCGTGGTCCGGGCGCTGGAAAGTGCCACCGTGGAAGGCGTGCTCCGCCCGTTTGCCGGCGAGACGCAGATCTTCATCTTCCCCGGCTACAAGATCACCAGCGTGGATGCGCTGGTCACCAATTTCCATCTGCCGCAATCAACCCTGCTCATGCTGGTCTCGGCGCTGGCCGGCAAGGAAGCGATCCTGGACGCCTATCGCTACGCGGTGCTGCAGCGCTACCGCTTCTTCAGCTACGGCGACGCCATGCTGATCCTGCCGCCGCCTGCGGTGTAACCGCGCCTCTTACGGCGCGCCGTGCGAGAGCTCACGGCTGATGTCCTCGGCAGCGGCGACCAGGAAGCGTGCGGTCGCTTTCGCATCGACTTTCGCTCCGCGCCGCTCGATGAAGGGCACGGTGAGTGCGCAGACGGCGTGGTTGCCTTCGATGATCGGAGCGGAAAGGTCGGTGACGCCATCGACTACTTCGCTGGGGATGGTGGCAAGGCCCGCGGCGCGGATGTCCTTGATGGTGGTTTCCAGGCGGCCGCGCTTTAGCGCGGGCTCGTGTTCCAGCATCAGGCGGAACCAGCGTTCGCGCGTCTCATCGGTCTGCCAGGCCAGCAGCACGTAGCCCGATGCGGAGTGCGAGATGGGGCGGCGATGACCGACGCGGACGACCAGGCCGGTCTCGCCCGGCGGATCGACGCGGGCGATGACGACGATCTGTTCCTGCGAAGGCACCACCAGGTGACAGGACTGATCGATCTCATCGGCTAGCCGGTGCATCACCGGCATCGCGGTTTCCACCAGGTTTTTCACCGGCGGCTGTTCCATGCCCAGCCGGAACAGGCGCGGCGTGAGTGAATAGGCGCCTTCGCCATCGGGGCGGGCGATATAGTCACGTTCTTCCAGGACCTGGAGCATGCGGAAGATCTCGCCACGGGAGCGGCCCACGCCATCGGAAATGTCAGCGATGGAGAGCGGCTGCGTCGCCTTGGCGAGCAACTCGAGGATATCGAGGCCCTTATCGAGGGCGGGGGCGCGATACTTCGGTGTATCAGAGGACATGGCGTTCCGTGGCGTGACCGAGACGTTGCGCGGCAAGTCTAGCCTGCCCCTGTGTACAGACATACGGGGCGCGGCGTGCTACTTATGCTGCAGCGCAGCTTGTTATGCAGGTGAACTATACGTTCATATTTGCACAGGATGGGGCCGGGGTCACGAGGGGTAAGCAACGTATGCAGCAACACACGCCATTCAAGGTGCCGGATTCGCGAGCCCTGGCCAAGGCGCCGCTCTTTCCGCTGGTACTGATCGTCAGCCTGTTCTTCCTCTGGGGCGTGGCGAACAACCTGAACGATGTACTCGTCGCGCAGTTCAAGAAGGCCTTCACCCTGTCGGATTTCCAGGCAGGGTTGGTCCAGAGCGCGTTCTATCTTGGTTATTTCATCGTCGCGATTCCTGCCGGCGCCTTCATGCGCCGCTACGGCTACAAGTCGGCGGTGGTATTTGGCCTGGGACTGTATGGGGCGGGGGCGTTGCTGTTCTGGCCTGCCGCGGCGAGCGCCACCTATGCGACCTTCCTGGTCGGCCTGTTCGTGATCGCTGCGGGTCTCGCCTTCCTCGAAACCTCCGCGAATCCCTACGTCACCTTGCTTGGCCCCCGTGAGTCGGCGGCATCGCGCCTCAACCTGGCACAGGCATTCAATCCACTGGGTTCGATTACGGGCGTCCTGATCGGCCAGCATTTCATTTTCACCGGCATCGAACGCACGCCCGCGGAACTCGCAGCGATGGATGTCGCCGCACGTACGGCCTACGTGCACAGTGAAGCCGCCGCCGTGCAGATGCCTTACCTGTTTATCGGCCTCGGCGTGTTCGTATGGGCGGTGATCATCGCCGTGACGCGGTTCCCGCGCGTCTCGGTGGAAGAGGAGGGCGCGCCGCCGGAACGCGGCGTGCTCGGCCGCTTGTTGCGCGAGGGCCGCTTCATGTCGGCGGTGGCGGCGCAGTTCTTCTACGTGGGCGCACAGGTCGCGGTCTTCAGCTACATGATCCGCTACGCGCAGGCGACCATGCCGGGAACGCCAGACAAGGTCGCGGCAAACTACATCACCGCGGGCCTGTTGGCCTTCATGGCCGGACGCTTCGCCGGCGCAGCGATCATGAAATACCTGCGGCCTGCGCGGGTGCTGGCGAGTTTCGCCATCGTCAACGTCGCACTCGCGGCATTCGCCGCCTTCGTGCCGGGGCACCTCGGCATTTATGCGCTGGTCGCGTCGAGCTTCTTCATGTCGATCATGTACCCGACCATCTTCGCCCTGGGCGTCGAAGGCCGTGGCGATACCGAGCGCAAGTTCGGCGCCTCGCTGCTGGTGATGGCGATCGTCGGCGGTGCCGTGGTGACCGCGGTGATGGGTGCGACCTCCGATCATGTCGGTATCGCGCTGGCGATGCTGGTGCCGATGCTGTGCTTCCTCGCGATCTTCCTGTTCGCCTGGCGCCGTATGCGCCCCTCCGGCGCTGTCGCATGAGCTGGCAGTGCCTTGCCCTGGACCTGCGTGACGATGCGGCGCTGATCGCGGAATACGAGCGCTGGCATCGTGCCGAGTTCATCTGGCCGGAGGTGGTCGCCTCGATTCGCGACGCCGGCATCCTGGAGATGCAGATCTTCCGCACAGGTAACCGCCTCGTGATGTTGATGCGGGTGGGGCCGGAATTCGATCCGGAAGCCAAAGCGGCCGCCGATGCCGCCAGTGAGCGGGTGCAGGCGTGGGAAGCGTTGATGTCCACGTTCCAGCAGCCGTTGCCGTGGGCGGCGGAGGGGCAGAAGTGGGTGCCGATGCAGCGGATTTTTGATCTCGGTGGGTGCGAGGCCGGGCGGTAGAAGCCAGCGACCGTGCGGCGATGGGGCGAACGGCGCCGCGCGTAAGCGCGCTCCTACACGGGACCTGCGGTGCTTCTGTAGGAGCGCGCTTGCGCGCGACCGTTTCGCCTCAGCCTTTCCAGAGAATATCGGACGTTACCCGGCTCGCATCGAGCGCACCCGTCAGCGCCATCGTGGTGCTGAGTTCCTTGCGGATAAGCTCGATAGCCTGGGTGACGCCGGCTTCGCCATGGGCGCCCAGGCCGTAGAGGAAGGCTTTGCCGATGAGGCCGGCCCGTGCTCCAAGGGCGAGGGCTTTGAGCAGGTCCTGGCCGCTGGTGATACCGCTATCGAGCAAGACCTCCGTGCCGCCGGCGACCGCGTCGATGATGGACGGAAGTACGTCGATCGCGGCCGGTGCACCATCAAGCTGCCGTCCGCCGTGGTTCGAGACGACGATGGCGTCCACACCGTGCTGCACGGCCAGCTTCGCGTCGTCGGCATCGAGGATGCCCTTGATGATCAGCTTGCCCGGCCAGAGGTCGCGGATCCACGCGAGGTCATCCCAGTTCAACGTCGGGTCGAACTGGCTGGCGATCCACTGGGCGAGGGTGGTGAGGCTATCCGCGCCCTGCACCTTGCCATCCAGGTTGCCGAACGAGCGACTCGGCGCGCGCAGCACGTTCCACGCCCAGCGCGGCTTGCTGGCGATGTCAAACAGGTTGCGCAGGGTGATCTTCGGCGGCACCGACAAGCCGTTTTTGATCTCGCGGTGGCGCTGACCCTGCACGGTAAGGTCAGCGGTGAGCATCAGCGCGGAGCACTCCGCGGCGCGCGCCCGGCGGATGAGTTCACGGGTGAAACCGCGATCTCGCATCACATAGATCTGGAACCAGAATGGCGTGTCGGATGCGGCGTGGACCTGCTCGATCGAGCAGATCGACATCGTGCTCAGGCAGAACGGGATGCCGGCTTTCGCGGCGGCACGCGCACCGTGGATCTCGCCGCTGCCGTGTTGAAGGCCGGTGAGGCCGGTCGGCGCGATCGCCAGCGGCATGCTGAGCGGCTGGCCGAGCACCGTAGTGGCCAACGAACGATTGTCGACGTTGGACATCACGCGCTGGCGAAAGCGAATCCGCTCGAAGGCGCGGCGGTTCTCGCGCAGGGTCGATTCGTCGTAGGAGCCCCGGTCCGCATACTCGAAGAAAGCGCGCGGGACGCGCTTGCGGGCGAGTTCGCGCAGGTCGGCGATATTCGTGACCGGGGTCGCCATGGGGTTCAGCCTCCTGCTGCCAGGGGCAGCTTGCGCCACACGATACCATCGGGAAACAGGTGGTCGCGCACGGAGGCGGTGTGCATTTGCGCCGAGAAGCCGGGTGCGGAGGGTGCCATGTAGCGGCCGCGCTCGATGCGTACCGGGTCGACGAAGTGCTCGTGCAGATGATCCACGAACTCGATGGCGCGGTCGTCCTTCTTGCCGGTGATGGCGATGAAGTCGGCCATGGCCAGGTGCTGCACCAGTTCGCACAGGCCCACGCCCCCTGCATGCGGGAAGACGCGGACACCAAACTTTGCAGCGAGCAGCAGAATCGCGAGGTTATCGTTCACGCCACCGACGCGTGCCGCATCGATCTGGATCAGGTCGACCGCTTCCGCCTGCAACAGCTGCTTGAAGATCACACGGTTCTGGCCATGCTCGCCCGTGGAGATAGGCGTCGGTGCGACGGCGCGACGGATCGCCGCGTGGCCGAGGATATCGTCGGGGCTGGTCGGTTCTTCGACCCACGCCAGGCCCACGCTTTCCAGGGGCTTCAGCCATTCGATGGCGGTAGCGACATCCCAGCGCTGGTTGGCATCGACCGCGATGGCAATGTCCGGCCCCACGGTCTCGCGTGCGAGCTGGCAGCGGCGGATGTCGTCTTCCAGTCGCAGGCCGACTTTCAGCTTGATGGTGCGGAAGCCATCGTCGACGGCCTGGCGGGCCAGGCGCTGCATCTTCTCGTCGCTGTAGCCGAGCCAACCTGGCGAGGTCGTGTAAGCGGGATACCCCTCGCGCTCCAGTTGCGCGATGCGGGCCTGCTTGTGCGGCTCCGCTTCGCGCAAAATCGCCAGGGCCTGTTCCGGTGTCAGCGCATCGGTGAGGTAGCGGAAATCGATCTGCGCGACGATCTGCTCGGGCGTCATGTCGGCGATGAAACGCCATACCGGCTTCCCTGCGCGGCGCGCGGCAAGGTCCCACGCCGCGTTGATCACCGCGCCGATCGCCATGTGCATCACGCCCTTCTCAGGGCCGAGCCAGCGTAGCTGCGAATCGCTGTTGAGCTCACGCGCGAAGTCACCAAGGTGGTCGGCGATGCTCTCGACAGAGCGGCCGACCACCATGTGCTCCAGAGCAGCGAGGGCGGCGGTCTGCACCTCGTTGCCACGGCCGATCGTAAACACGAGGCCGTAGCCGGCCAGGCCATCCGGGCTATCGGTGCGGATCACCACGTAGGCCGCCGAGTAGTCGGGGTCCGGGTTCATCGCATCGGAGCCGTCGTGGTCCAGCGAAGTCGGAAAGCGGACATCGTATGTGTCCAGCGCCGTGATAATTACCATGTAATCCGGCCTCCCGAGCCGGCGATATGTCGATCCGTCATGGACGGGGTCAGCCCTGTCGCCCAGGGTGGGCTACGACGCGCTGGCGCTGGCGCCCGAGGCCTTCGATGCCGAGTTCAATCACATCGCCGGGCTTGAGGTAGGTAGGTGGTTTCAGGCCAAGGCCGACGCCGGCGGGCGTGCCGGTGCTGATCACGTCGCCCGGCATCAGGGTCATGTAGCGGCTGATGTAGCTCACCAGGTGCGCGACGCCGAACACCATGGTCCGCGTGTTGCCATCCTGGTAGCGGTGGCCGTTGACCTCGAGCCACAACGCGAGCCGCTGCGGATCGGCCACGTCATCGCGCGTGACCAGCCACGGGCCGATCGGGCCAAAGGTGTCGCAGCTCTTGCCCTTGACCCACTGGCCGCCGTGCTCCAGCTGGAATTCACGCTCGGAGAGGTCGTTGATCACGGCATAGCCGGCGACATGCTCGAGTGCCTGCTCGACCGATACATCCCGGGTGACCTCACCGATGATGACGCCAAGCTCCACTTCCCAGTCGGTCTTTACGGAGCCGCGCGGAATCACCACGGTGTCGTTCGGACCACCGATCGCGGTAGTCGCCTTCATGAACAGCACGGGCTGTTCGGGCACGGGTGCATTCGTTTCCGCCGCGTGGTCGGCGTAGTTCATGCCCACGCAGATCATCTTGCCGATGCCTGCGACCGGTGCGCCGTAGCGTGGCGTACCTTCGACCAGGGGCAGGGTGCTTGCATCGATCGCGGCGAGGCGGCGCATCGAGGCGTTGCCGAGCGCGTCGCCCGACAGATCGGTGATCACGCCCGAGAGGTCACGCAGGTGGCCATTGGCGTCGACAAGGCCAGGCTTTTCGTGGCCGGGGGCACCGTAGCGGAGCAGTTTCATAAGGTCGCCTTCAATTCGACCAGCCACCATCCACGACGTGGATGGTGCCGGTGGTAAACGAGGATTCGTCGGAAGCCAGGTACAGGGCGAGCGCGGCGATTTCACGCGGATCGCCAAGGCGCCCCATGGGCTGGCGCTCGGTGAAGCCACGCCACGCGGCTGCTTCGTCGCCGCCCAGCGCGCGCACTCGTTCGCCCAGCGAGGGCGTTTTCACGGTGCCCGGGCAGATTGCGTTGCAACGCACGCCACGGCCCACGTAGTCCGCGGCGATGGAACGGGTGAGGCCGATGACCGCCGCTTTGGTGGTGCCGTAAGCAAAACGGTTCGGCACACCCTTGATGCTGGATGCCACCGAGGACATGTTCACGATGCTGCCCGTGCCGCGCTCCAGCATGCCCGGCAGCACCGCGCGGCAGGTATGGAACATGCTGTCCACATTGATCGCGAACGAACGCCGCCAGCCCGCGTCGTCCGTATCCAACAACGTGCCCGCATGCACATAGCCCGCGCAGTTGAAAAGAATATCGACGGCCCCGGCCTCGGCGACCACCGCAGCGATCGCCACCGGATCCGTCACATCCAGCCGCACCCCACGAACACTGCCCGCCACCGCCCCGCCGTCCGCCGCTCCGCCACCCTGTAGGAGCGCGCTCGCGCGCGACCCCTCAGCCCCCAAGGCCGCGAACGATGCCACGAGCGCATCAAGCCCGGCACCATCAATATCGGTAGCAATCACCGTCGCCCCTTCAGCTGCAAAGGCCAACGCCGTAGCACGCCCGATCCCCGCACCCGCGGCAGTCACCAGCGCGCGTTTACCTGCAAGACGGCCGGACGAACGAACTGAAGTCATGGACTGGTCCTCACATCAAGGGAGTAGATATCGAGCGCGTTGCCGCCAAACACGGCCGCTTCCGCACCGGGTGCATGGCGCCGTACGAGCTCAAGAGCACAGGCCTTCCACGCGCCATACGTGGCCGCCGTGGTCACCACGGGCCAATCGCTGCCCCAGATCAGCCGCGAGCTGCCAAAAACATCAAAGAGATGCGTGGCGTAAGGATCGAGCGCCGTGACATCGGCACCGCGAGTGGTTTCGGTCGCGAGGCCAGAAAACTTGCAATACACATCGGGCATCTGCGCCAGTCGCGCGATCGCACTCGCCCATTCGGCGAAGTTGCCTGCATCGATATCGGGCTTGGCCGCATGGTCGATCACCGTGCGCAGGCCAGGGTGTTTTCCGAGCCGCTCGAGTAACGGGCGCAGGTGGCGGCCGTCGATCAGTGCATCGAATACAAGCGCACGGTCGCGCAGGTGATCGAACGCGTGATCCAGTGCCGGTGACAGCAGCCACCCCGAATCCGGGATGTCCTGGATCATCGGGCGGATCCCACGCAGCAAGCCGCCACCTTCAGCGATAAGCTGGTCGATGCGGTCATGGACGTTGGCCGCTTGCATGTCCACCCAGCCAACGACCCCGAGCGTGCCGGGCGTCGCGCGGGCCAGCTCGAACAGGAAGCGAGTCTCGTCTTCGCTGGGCGCCGCCTGGACGAGCATGCATGCGTCATCGCCGCCGACCAGATCGGCGGGAAGAAACGCGCGCTTCAGCGATGGCGGTGCCCCCGCGAGCCAGGCGTAGTCGAGCCGCGCAGGATCCCAGTAGTGGCGGTGCGCGTCGATGATCACGGCGTGGGCACACCTGCACCGATGATGCCTTCCTCGCGCAACGCCGCCCATGTACTGTCGGGCACGGCGGCCTTCTGTCGCTGCAACGCGATGTCGACCTCGGCAACCGAGCGCAGGCCACAGACCACACTGGCGACCGCCGGGTGAGCCAGTGGAAACTGCAGCGCGGCGGCGCCGACATCGGCGCCGGTGCGGTGGCAGGCATCGTAAAGGCGCCCCGCGCGCTCGCGCACCTCGGCCGTCGCCGGCGCATAGTCATAGGTATCGCCCGGTCGGTCCGGATCCCCCAGTAAGCCTGAGTTGTAGGGTCCGGCGACAAGCACCGCGACGCCATCGGCGGCAGCGCGCGCCATCACCCGAGCACTCGCTGCCTGCTCGAACAAGGTGTAGCGCCCCGCCAGCATGATCGCGTCCAGCGGGAAGCGCGGCATCACGTCCAGGCACACGGCTTCTTCGTTCACGCCTATGCCGATCGCGCCGACAAGGCCTTCGTCACGCATGCGCGCCATTTCCGGCAGGGCTTCATCCAGCGCCTGGGCAAGCACTTGCGCATGGCGCTCACCGTGGGTGAGCGCACCGATGTCGTGCAGGAACAGGATATCGATAGTGTCCGTACGCAGGCGACGCAGGCTGGCCTCGAGACTGCGCCGCACGCCCTGGCGGCTGTAGTCGAAGCGGGCAACGAGGCCATCCACGGCAAAACCATCGGCCTGGCCGCTGCGGCCCTCGGCGTCTTCGATCAGGCGCCCGACCTTGGTAGACAGGGTGAAGCTGGCGCGGGGCACATCGGCCAGCGCGTTGCCGAGGCGGCTCTCGCTCAGGCCGAAGCCGTAATAGGGTGCGGTATCGAAATGCCGGATGCCACCTTCCCACGCACGCCGGACCGTGGCTGCTGCCGCCGCCTCGCTCACCGCCGTGTAGAGGTTGCCGAGGGGAGCGCCACCAAAGGCAAGCGGGGAGAGCGTGGACAGCACCGGTTGCCTCCAGGTGGGCGATGGGGCGGGGATCTGATTCGCATTCTGCGGCGGCATCGGGGCTCCTGGGGCGTTCGGGCGCGTACGCTGAACGGCTGCCCATTTATAAATACTACGTTTATAGGTGAACTTGTCTAGAGGTGGAGTACGAAATTTCGTGGACGTCCTAAGAAATTTCGTGCGGCGTTGCATCTTGCAACCAGACGGTCATATCTGAATACTGAGTTCGCCAGTGAACCGAAGCGTAGGCGGAGTGCGCCTCTGGAATGACAGCGTTGCCGGCGTGGGGTCGGCAGGGGTGTCACCACCGGTGTAAGGGTCGGAAACGCCGCGCCACCACCAGTGGCCCGGTATCCAAGTAGACGAACACGCACGGCCCAGCGGGCCAGGATGCGTGCACCTGTAAGAAACTTGCCTCGGGGGAGACAACCCATATGACGATCAGCAAAACCTTGCTCTGCGCGAGCATCCTATGTGCCCTGGCGACGGTCGCCCACGCGCAGGACGCGGCCCCGGCCGCGACCGCGACCGGCACCACCAACACGAACACGCCGAAGACCGCCCAGCAGAAAGCCGCCGAGAAGGAGGCCCAGAACCTGCAGGAAGTCACCGTCACCGGCTACCGCGGTAGCCTGGAAAAGGCGATCGACATCAAGCGCAACGCGAATGCCGTGGTCGATGCGATCAGCGCGACCGATATTGGCAAGTTCCCGGATACCAACGCCGCTGAATCGCTCTCGCATCTCCCCGGTATCACCGTGGACCGCCAGTTTGGCGAAGGCGAGAAGATCAGCGTGAACGGCACCGATGCCGCGCTCAACCGCGTGCTGCTCAATGGCCAGACCATCGCTTCGGGCGACTGGGGCGGCAACCCGACCGATACCAGCGGCCGCACGTTCAACTATTCGCTGCTCTCGCCCGAGATCATCAGCCGGATGGAGGTCTACAAGTCGCCCGAGGCGCGGATCGACGAAGGCAGCATCGGCGGTACGGTGATCATCCATACGCGCAAGCCGCTGGATCTTCCCGCGAACACGCTGCGCGGCTCGCTTGGCTACAACTACAACGACCGTTCGGCCCAGGGCAATCCGCGTGGGTCGGCGCTGTGGAGCTGGAAGAACTCGGACGATACGTTCGGCTTCCTGACCAGCGTGACCCACGATAAGCAAGACCTCTCGCGTGCGGGTATCGAATTCTTCGGCTACACCACGGGTGCCAATATCACCGGCAACCCGACGGTCACCGGCGACCAGAACTACGCCAACGCAAAGATCCCGGTGGGTATCAACAGTGCGTACTTCCAGCAGACGCGTGAACGCAACGGCCTCCAGTCCGCGCTGCAGTGGCGCCCGGACGACCGCAACGAGTTCAACCTGACGGGCCTCTACGTCAAGGGCAAGTACGACAACTTCAGCGAATCGCGTTACGTCTGCCCAGGTTGCGGTGACCTGAACAAGCTCACCAACATGAATGTCGCCAATGGCTACATCACCTCCGGCACGGTCTCGGCCGACACCGGCAATGGCCAGCCCTATGCGGAGCTGGATGCGAACTACCGCAAGACCGAGGTCTCCACCAAGAGCCTCAACCTCCGCCACGATTTCAATGGCGATGAGTGGGTGTTCACCAGCCAGGTCGGCTACACCAGCGCGAGCGGCGGCAAGGATCCCGAGTACCTCATGAAGTACCTGCTGCAGAGCGGTGGGTATAACTTCGGTTACGACGGCCGTAATACCAGCGTGAACTACCAGAACGGTTCGGCCGCCAACTGGGGCCTGCCGGCGTCGCCAGCCGGTTCGCCGCCGGGCGATACCTCGCTGCCCGGTTCGAACCAGGCGGGCGGCATCTACTACGAGCAGACCACTGACCGCGAGCGTTATGCCCAGTTCGATGCCTCGCGCGACCTCGCCTGGGGCCCGATCAACCAGATCGAGATGGGCGTGAAGTACACCAACCACTTCAACGGCACCCAGTCACGCGGCAACCGGATCAACACCACGGATGCGATCTCCCTGCTGGATTTCCAGCCGGGTAGCACGCCGGGCTCCTTGTTCGATGGCCTGCACGCCAACGGCGACCTAACCGACTGGCCGACGGCGAACAAGGGCAGCGTCATCGACTACCTGAATTCGCTGCCGCAGGGCCCGTACAACTTGAACTACCCGGCGATGTTTGGCGTCGCGGAAGTCACCAAGGACGCGTACGTCCAGATGAACTTCGAATCGGGCAAGTGGCGCGGCAACGTCGGCGTGCGCTACGTCGATACGAAGGACACCTCGAACTACTACGTCAACAGTGATGGTGGCTCGTACCAGCGGGTCTCGAACAGCACGCACTACTACAAGCCACTGCCCTCGGTGAACGTGGCCTACGACCTCGATGAAGACAAGGTGCTGCGCTTCTCGGCGTCCAAGGTCATCGCCCGTCCGCGTTACTCCGACCTGGCTGGCGCCACCTCGCTGAACGGTGCCGCGACTGGCAACTTCACCGCCAGCGCGGGCAACCCCGACCTGAAGCCGTACCAGTCGACCAACTTCGACCTGTCGGCCGAGTGGTACTTCGCCCGGGCCAGCCTGCTCTCGGTCGAAGGCTTCGTGCGCAAGATCGATAGCTACATCGTCACGACGACCACGGATCGCACGATCACGGATCCGACCACCGGCCAGACGAACCTGTACTCGGTGACCTCGCCGGTGAACGCGTCGAACGCCAAGGTCTCGGGTCTGTCCGTGATCTACCAGCAGGACCTTGGTGCCGGCTTCGGCATCCAGACCAACTACACCTACAGCAAGGCCACCACCCACGCGGATAGCAACGGCGACACCCTGAACCTGCCGTACCTGTCCAGGAACACCATCAACATCATCCCGTATTACGAGCACGGCCCGTGGTCGGCACGCATCAATTACAGCCGCCGCTCGCCGTACTTCACCCAGGTCGGCCGCCTGAACTCCAACGTGTTCTCCGACGCGTATAAGGAACTGGATCTCAGTGCGTCATACCAGGTCAACGAGTGGATGGGCGTGACCCTCAGCGCGACCAACCTCCTCGATTCGACCTATTACCAGTACGCTGACATCAAGTACGCCCCCATCGGTGAGTACAAGAGTGGTCGTACCTACTCGATGACGCTTAACTTCAAGCTTTAGCGCTTACCGGCGTCGCCGTTCCCTGCGGCGCCGCCGGTTCTTTTTGGCTATTGAGGAGTTCCACCATGCTGCGACGGCTCGCCCCCTACCTGGCCCTGGCATGTCTCGCCATCCCCTGTAGGAGCGCGCTTGCGCGCGATAACCCGCCCACCTCACCGACCGCCGCCACGGCCGCGACCGTCAGCCCCCAGGCCCAGGATCTCGCCTGGCAAAAAGCCTCCGCCAAGTTCGCCCCCGCCCGCAAGGCGATCCTCGCCCAGGTGGCGGGGCATGTTTCTGACGGCCCGTTCCGCCCCGACTGGGCCTCGCTGAAAGGCTACCGCTCACCCGCGTGGTACGACGATGCCAAGTTCGGCATCTTCATCCATTGGGGCGTTTACTCGGTGCCCGCCTTCGGCAGTGAGTGGTACTCGCGCAACATGTACCAGCAGGGCACCAAGGAATTCGCCCACCATGTAGCCACGTATGGGCCACAGTCCCGTTTCGGCTACAAGGATTTCGTGCCGATGTTCAAGGCCGAGCATTTCGATGCGGATGCGTGGGCTGCGTTGTTCCGCGAAGCCGGTGCCCGCTACGTGGTCCCCGTGGCCGAGCACCACGATGGCTTTGCCATGTACGACTCGAAGCTCTCCGACTGGACGGCGGTGAAGAAAGGCCCGAAACGTGACGTGATCGGCCTGCTCGCTAAGGCAATCCGTGGGCAGGGCATGCATTTCGGCATCTCGTCGCATCGTGCAGAGCACGACTGGTTCTTCGATGGTGGCCGCCATTTCGATTCCGACGTGAACGACCCGGCCAACGCTGAACTCTACGGCCCGGCCGTCGATCACCTGAGCAAGCACGACGAGATCCTGGCCGATGACTGGACCTACGTCTCGCAGTCGTGGCTGGATGACTGGCTGGCCCGAACGGCGGAGATCATCGACGACTACCACCCGGACCTTATCTATTTCGACTGGTGGATCGGCCACCCGACCTTCCGCAACACCTTGCCGACCCTGCTCTCGTACTACTACAACGAGGGTGCGAAGCGTGACGGCGTGGTGGTGAACTACAAGCTCGGCGACTTTCCCGAGGGCGCCGGCACGCTGGATATCGAGCGCGGCCAGCTCACCGGGATCCACGCGACCCACTGGCAGACCGATACCTCGATCAGCAACGATTCCTGGGGCTATGTCGAACACGACACCTACAAGTCACCCACCTTCATCATCCATCTGCTCGCCGATGTCGTAAGCAAGAACGGCAACCTGATGCTCAACATCGGGCCGCGTGCCGATGGCACGATCCCGCAGGGCGCGCAGGATACCTTGCGCAGCATCGGTGCCTGGTTAAAGGTGAATGGCGAGGCGATCTACGCCAGCAAGCCGTGGCGCGTTTACGGCGAAGGCCCGACCGAAGTGGTGGGCGGCACCTTCCAGGATACGAAGACCAAACCGTATACCGCCGAGGATTTCCGCTTCACCACCGGCAACGGCAAGCTCTATGCGATCGAGCTGGGTTGGCCTGCGAAGAACAAGGTGACCGTGCATACGGTCACGCCGGACGAGAAGGTGACCCGCGTGGAGCTGCTGGCCGATGGCAGCCATGTGCCGTTCACGCAGGATACCCATGGCCTGCACCTGACCCTTCCCCCACACCCCGTTGGCAGTGATGCGTATGTATATCGCATCACCCTGGCGGCGCCGCTTAAGGTTTCCCCATGAAACGATGGCTTTACCCGTTGTTCGCCTGCCTGCTCTGGATGCCGCTCTCGGCCTTCGCCAAGAACCCGGTCGCGCTGTTCTACATGATGGAGTCGCAGAAATCGATCGCGTCGTTCGAGGCGCATGTCGACAAGATCGATGTGCTGGTGCCGACATGGTATGGCGTGGACGAGAACGGCCTGGTCTCCGGCGGCCCCGACGCGTACGTGCTGAAGATCGCAAAAGCGCACAAGCTGCCGGTGATGCCGATTCTTTCGGCCGGTGGCGACCGGGAGAAATTCCACAAGCTGCTCGGCAATGAGGCGGCGAAGAAGGTGATGATCGCCAGCATCATCGAGCAGGCCAAACTGCATGGCTTTAGCGGTTACCAGTTCGATTTCGAGAACATCGCGTGGACCGACCGTGATGCACTCACGCTGCTGACGAAGCAGACCTACGAAGCGCTGCACAAGCACGGCTTGCAGCTGAGCATGGCCGTGGTGCCGAACGCGCCGGGGTATGCCGGGCATGGCGCCTTCGGCAAGTGGATGTGGGAGTACTGGCGCGGTGCGTACGATCTCGAGGCGTTGTCGAAGGTGCTCGACCTGGTTTGCCTGATGACCTACGACCAGCACACGCGCTGGACGACGCCCGGCCCCGTGGCCGGTATGCCGTGGGTGATGGAGCATCTTGAGTACGCGTTGAAGGTGGTGCCGAAGGAGAAGCTCTCGCTGGGTATCGGCCTGTACGGCTACCACTGGTATGCCGGCAATCCAGTCGGTGCGGATGGCAAGGAGAACTCGAACATCTCCGCCGCCTACATCGACGCCGACGAATCGTTCCCGCTGGCGAAGGAAATGGGCGCGACGATGCAGTGGGATCCGGTCGAACACGAATCCTGGTTCTACTTCTACCGTGACCAGATGCGCGAGTGGGTCTTCCTGCCCGATGCCCGCGCCTTCCGTGATCGCTATGACGTGGCGAAGCAGCGCGGCCTGCAAGGCTTCTGCGCCTGGGTCCTCGGCGCCGAAGACCCGAAGATCTGGGACGAACTCCCCGACGCCGTGCGCTAACTTTGTAGGAGCGCGCTTGCGCGCGATGGGTGCTTGCGACACGCCCCATCGCGCGCAAGCGCGCTCCTACAGAGGCAACGTCAGAAGTTATACCTGGCCTGAAAGTTCACCTCACGCCCTTCGATGGATCGGGCGAGAATGACCCCACCCGTCGTAGCCGAACCCAGGATGCGAGCGTTACCTTCGGTCATACCGAGTTGGTTGGTGACATTGGTTCCCCGCAGCGAGAGGGCCCACGTTTTGCCCACATTGGCGATCACGCCGAAGGCGATGTCGTAGTAGTGCCCCAGCGGCTGGAGTTCTTGCTGGTCGCTGTAATGATTGCCGATGTACTCATAGGTGACCCAGAGATCCAGCGAACCCCAGCGGGTAGGGATGTCATAGGACGGGGTGAGGCGAGCCTGAAAGGTCGGCTGCCTGGCGAGCTGGTATCCGTTGAAGTTGTTCTGCTTGCTGCAGATCACCTGGGTGGTTTCGCCTTCGTAGGTGTAACAGCCTGAACTATGGGTGTACTTCGAATCCTGATAGTTACCGGAAAGCAATACTGATAGGTGATCGACGGGCTTCAGCGCAATATTGAAGTTGATGCCCTTTGCATCGGTCCCATAAAGGTAGGAAACCGTTTGCGTGGTGTTGCCCACGGCCACGAGAAGACTGGATGGCACGCCACTGAACAGGCGTCGATAGGCGGAGATGTCGGCATATATCCAGCCTGCTTCATACTTGAAGCCGAGCTCCATGTTGTGCACCTTTTGCACGGGCGTGTTCGGCAGGTTAGCCAGGTCGGTGAACGAGGGAAAGTGAACGCCATCGCTCAATCGGGCGTAGGCACTCATGTGCTCGTCAAAGGAGTAGTTGGCCCCCAGCGTCCACGACGGAGCCGATTTCCCATACCGGATGACCTTGGCCCCCGGCACACGGTAGCGCGACTTGTTGTTGTACAGGGTGCTGGGGTCGTCATCCAGGTCGCCGGTGGCGACGTTATCGATCGTCGCATGAAGCCGCTGGTACTCGCTGCGGACGCCAGCGTCGAAAAGCCATTGATCTATTTTCCAGGTATCCGTCAGGAAGAACGCCGTGTTAGTGCCCGTCCCCGGGATATGCTGGGCAGTTGTCGGCCCGCTTGTGAAGCCTTGCGGGCTCGCCAGTTCCCATGTCCGGGACCCATCGCCGACGGATACGGCAATCGGTGTGGGATTATTCTTTGCCTGGAGCAGGATGTTGCTACCCTGGATCGCAAGCTCGTTCGAGCTGTACCCGGTTAGGTAGTTTCCCAACGTCAAGGTGTTGCCCTCGAACAATTCCTTGCTGAGGTGGAATTCGTTGCTGACTGCATGGAACTGCTGTCGCACATAGCGGAGCTCCTGCGTCAACACGTTCTGGCTCATGGGCACCTGGCCACCCGTGGTGTAGGTCGCTGTTGCCGTTAGTCCACCGGGCAGGTTGTTCGCAGACTCCGCGTTCGCGATGTACGCGGAAAGTGGCGTGGGATTGAGGCCGGTACTGTAGAAAGCCACCATGCTCTCGGTGCCGCCATTCACACCCAGCTTGTCCGAGATCGTCCAGCCGTTGCCGAAGTCCCAGTCGAAGTTTGCCCCTGTCATGAAAACATCGGGTCCACGACCATCCGCCATGTCGACGTTGATCCCACCGGGTGAGCATCCCTGGGTGAAGCAGGGCGTGGTCTGGAGAAACGTATGCTGATTGGCCCGGCTTCCCATCGTTCCCGTCAACGGGTCGAATCCCGGGTAGCTTGAAAACTGGCCGCGGCTGGGATTCAGGACGGGCGTGTCGGTCACGAACTGGTTTTTGTCGTTCAGATAGCGCGCAAAGAACATCAACGAACCGCTGTCCCAGTCACGGGTCAGCGTGGCCGTGATCTGGCCACCGTCATCGGCGCGATATTGCGGATCACGCACACCATCGGATTGCCGGTAGAAGCCACCAAGGCTTCCGTACCAATGACTATCCTTTCCTAGTGGAAATCCGACGAAGCCATCAACGCGGCGCAATCGCTCCGAGCCGATGGTCAGTCCGATGTCACCGGACGGCTCATCCGTACCCTGCTTCAGGATAAAGTTGCCGAACAGGCCTGGCTGTGCAGACCCATACAGGACCGAAGGGCCACCCTGGATCAACTCGGCACGTTCAATCGTGTCATCCAGGCGCAGCAGTGATGCCTGCTCAAGGTAGGCCAGGCCGGACATCGGATAGAAGGGCACACCCTGTAGTCCGAGGGTTACATACGGTGACTGACCGCTTCCCGGGAATCCCGCGACCTCGATGTTGGCACCGGTTTGTCCACCGGACGATTCGACGTGGACACCTGGCGATGCCTTCAACAAATCATTGGCACTGGTGACGTTAACCTTGCGAATCTGGTCCGCAGTCAATGACGTGACCGAATAGCTGGCGTCAAGTTTCTTGACGCCAGTGAGGGAGGCGTTACCGGTAACGACTACCTGGTCGAGGCTCTTCGCCTCGGTCGCGACGGCGGCCCCGGCGACGTGATCTGCCGGCTTTTTTTCCAAAGATGACGGGGGCGGGGCGGTTGGCGTGGCTTCCTGCGCCCACGCGCCACCCACGGCGAGAAGTATGGATGAGGCGAGCAATGTGCGTGAGATCGCGGCAGTCGTGGTGCGCAATGTCATGAGATGTCCCCAAAAGGTATGCGATGGAGATGGCCCTCCGCGTGGGAAGGGCATCTGGTTGCGGCGAAATGGGTGGCTTAAGGCCTCGTGACGAACGAGGTGACGACCATGGGGCTGTAGTTGCCGTTGTATGCCTTCAACGAGACCCAGTACGTCGTGTTGCGTTGTAGGTTGTTGAAGGTCCAGGTCGGCGTGGTGAAGCCGTTACTGGTTCCGGCGATGGAGCGGCCGGCATACACATCGGCCTCGCTGGCATACAGCGCGGTATAAATGCCGGCGTGTGCGACGCTGCTGTTGAACACGGGCTGGGCACCCTGGTCGGCAAGGGTAAAGCTCACCGTCGCGCTGTTGGTCGTTGTGGTCACCTGCACATGGTCCGGAGCGCTGGGGTCGTGCGACACAGGGGTCACCGACGCCGATACCGACGGCGCGCTTGAGCCCCTGGCATTGAATTCGCGCACGGTCACGGTCGCAGGCGTGCCGTTGGCCAGGCCGTCGATATAGCTTGCCGACGCATAAAGCGGAAGGGTGACCGGGCCGAAGGTCTTGCCATTCTGCGTGGCAGTCAGGGTGTAGCCCTGTTCGACCGGATTGGAAGGTTGTCCCGCCCAGTTCACCTGGATGTTGCCATTGCCAGCGGTGACCGAGGTAATGGAAGGTGCGGTCGGAACGCCTGCGGCAGGCGCCGGCAGCGGCAACACCTGGCTGGAGTTATCACCGGCGTAAGTCACTTTCGTCGGATCCCAGCTGTCGTTACCGGCGAGATAAGTCGCGGGCTGCAGCGCGGCGACTTCGCTGGTGGTCAGCGACACATTGCTTCGGGGCGACGTGCTTTCACGTTGGCTGATGTCAAATGCCGTCCACGTACCGCCAGCATCCGGGTAGAACGAGCCATATTCGCGGTAGGTCGAGGTGGGGAGATTGTTGGTCCCACCCTGCGATACCGGGGTGGGGATAAATTCAATCCACCCCTTGGTAACGACCTGGGAGCCCATCTTGGTATTGAGGAAGTAGGTGGTGGCGTACGCACCCCAAGGGCGGCCGAGCCATACGTTGGTCATGTACGGGCTGTCGAAAAGAAGCTGCGAGTTGTTGAATACGAAGCCGCTGTCTTCCACCGTGCTGGCCCGGTTCTGGGCGGTAATGGTAGCTTCCTGTGTCAGGTCGCCATGGACACGGGTCTTGATGTAGCAGCTATCGAACACGGCCTTGCCATTGCCAAAAATGTAATCCACATAGCCTTCGACATAGCAGTTGCTGAAGTACGCGCGTTTGCCGCTGCCAAGGTACAGCGTGTCCTGGCCGCCCAGTACGCGCACAGCGCGGAACACGGCGCGTTCGCCTATGTTGTACAGCGCCACCGCCTGGTTGTTAGCCTGGAAGTTGGGTGCCTCGTAGTCAGCGTTGTTCTGGATGGTCAGGTTGGCGGCATAGAAGTCGTTGCCGCTCACCTTGACGGTGTAGCTACCGCCGGTGCCTAGTGCCTTCCCGGCGGCATCGGTCTTGGCGGCATAGTCATCATTTGTGATCGTCACCTGCGAGGCGTCTTTTCCGACACCGATCAGCGCGACATTGGGTTGGGTGATGGTGAGCTTTTCGTGGTAGGTGCCGGGGCGAATCTGGATGATGGCGCCCGCGGACGTCACAGCAGCCAGTGCGGCGGTGATGGTCTTGTAGGCACCGCTGCCGTCGGCCGCTACTACCAGGGTGGGCTGGCTTCCGAGGATGACGCAAGGTTCGCTGGACGAACAGGGGACGTCGTTTCCAGGACGGTCACCCGGGAACTGCATGAGATATTCGATCGTCTCCTTCGGTTGGTCTGTAATGACGAAGCCGAAGTGGACGGAGTCATGCCAGAACTCACGGAACGGTCGATGATCCGCGCATCCCTTGCCGGCGCTGGTGTAGCTCGTCGTACCTGAATCACCGCATTCATTGGCATTCATGGGCGGGGAAAGCGGGCCGCAGATGCCACCCTCCCAGTACGTGCCCGCATTGCCCGCGAGGTTCGACGGCGATGTGTTGGGGCTGGCAACGGTGCACAGCTGTTCCGGCACGTAGATGCCGATCGTCAGCCCGTTGTTACGTAACAGCGTGAACAGGTCGTCAGAGCCGTGGTTCATGCTGCCCTTGAGGGTCTTGAGGCTGACCTCGGGCGACAGGACGTTGTTCTTCTGGTTATTCCAGTTGACCCAGCTATTCCAGTCATTCAAGGCCCAGGGCGATGCGCCACCGCCATCGTTGTCCGCCACCTTGTTCGAGGTGTATACCGGCATGATGAGCAGTTGTGCCAGCTGGGACTCGGTCAGTGAGCCGCCATAGGCCTGGTCATAGAAGTTCGCGGTCGCTTGGTAGAAGTCATGGGGGCCATCGAACATCCATGTCTGGAACTTCATGACCACGTGGCTCGCGACCCATTTGCCGTAGTCATCGTCGATGATCATGATGTTGGCGAGCATCGCGGCTACGTCGCGAATGTTGCCTAGCTGGCGCACGTCAAGAAAGACGAGTCCCTGATAGCTATCCTGCCAGAGCGCGACCATCGTTTCATCAAGTGACGAAGGGAAGGTCGCATCATTATTTGCTGGGTCATAGCAGACGCCGTTGCTGTTGACGGTGAGGCCGTAGCCATCGTTGCCGGTGCACATACGCATCCGCGAGATGTCGCTCCAGCTCGGCGTCTTCAGGGCGGGGTCGTTGCTTACGCTTTGCCAGCGATAAATGTCCGCATACTCTGGGCGATTGAGCATCCGGGTGAACTTCTCGTCATGCATGAGATACGGGACAAGGTCGCTGCTCTCGTAGACATCGAGTTCCATGCTCTCGATGCCGGCGTTCATCGTATTGACGGCCGAGCGGATGGTGTTCTCGGCATGATCTATATCTACGACACCGCGGTGAGCTGCGACGATCACGGGATTGCTCACGAGCTCCTGAAGCGGCGACGATTTGTGGACCTCGAGGATCTGGATGAGGCTGCTGGTGGTCTGGGGGTCAAGCAGATTGAAGTAGCCTGGCCGGTTGATATGGACGGTTGTCGTCTGTGCATGGGTAGCCATACTCAGGCCGGTCGCCATGACGGCCAGGGCCTGTGCAATGAGGATCGGACTGCGTTTGCGTTTAAAGACTGGGTTCACGGCAAAAGCTCCTGCATGGGTGATGGTTGGGCCGGCGTGGGCGTGGAGCGATAGATGGCTTGCTAAATCGGGCGCGCAGATGCCCGTCACGGCGCGCAGACGCCGATGTCGATGTGCGAATGGAATGTCCCCGTTACGATCGCTGGCGGCTCCCCCTCGAAAGCCGCCATCAACTGCTTTTGCCGTTACCGGCGCTAACCGCTGTTGTCGCGGTTACTCGAACAATCGCTCCTTCAGTGGTATTACGGCTGCTCCGATCGCCGATGCGTCACCATTGGCCTCCGCCAGGACGAGTTTGGGCCGATCCGGGCCCGCACCATAACGGTGGATATCGAGAAAACTCACGCGTTCGATGAGTGCGTGTCCGAGTGCCAGTGGCAGCTGCCCGCCGAACACGATGGCCGCTGGGTCGAACAGACCTGTCACGGCATTGATGGTCCGGTTGAGCGCCGGCAACGTCCGCTGTATCCATAGCTCGACGCCTGGCCACTGGATGTCGAAGCGCCGGCGGAGATCTTCAGCGGAGTCGACGTGAACACCGTGGGCATTCAGCTCGTCGATCAGCGAGCAAAGCGTAGGCCGGTGCGCGGCCTCGTCGGGTGTAAACAACGTAAGCTCGCCTGCGTTGCCGTGCGTGCCGAACAAGGGCTTGCCATCAAGCACGATGCCGGCGCCGAAGCCGAAGTTAAACGCGAGGTAGGCGAAGTTTTTCGCCCAGGATCCCGTTCCAAGCATACTTTCACCAATCGCGGCCGTGGTTGCGTCGTTCTCCAGCCAGACAGGCATATGGAAGGCTTCCTCCAGGATCGGTGCCAGATCAATCAGCGACCAGTCCCGCAGCGGCTCGGGCGCATTGACCTGACGCCGGCCCGCGACGAAGAAGCCCGAAATGGCAACGCCCATGCCAATGATTCGGTCGCGCGGCACACCGTTGCGCGCGAGGACGCGCTGCAGTACGTCATGTATCGACTTGAGCGACGCCTGGCGGTGCAAGGGCGCGGTGCGGAGACGTACCTCGTCAAGTACCTCGCAGCCTAGGTCTGCCAGGCACAGGATGATCGAATCCGTGTTGATCGAAACGCCTACTGCGTATGCCGCATCGCGCACGATATCGATCTGCGGACTGGGTTGCCCGCGTCCACTGCGCACGGCATCGCCGGCGCGCAGCAGGCCGCGTTCGATGAGTTGCTCAACCAGGCGATGGACGGATTGCTGGGCGAGATCGGTTTCCGCCGCGATCGCTGACCGCGCGACCGGACCCAGGCGCCGGACGATACTCATGATCAGGCGCTCGCTGGGTGACAGCACGAGATCGCCGAGCGGCGGCGTTCGACGTTCTTTTGGGCTCGCCGGTCGGTTGGCTTTACGCGGGGTGTTCATGAATCGATCGTGCTCCACGATGGAAGGTATGGGCCGGGCGGGCGGCGGGTCGACTGTGCGGAACCGCTCATGCTGGCACATCTCCGGTCGCGTGCCCGATCCGCTCGCCACTCGCCTTCTCGAACAGGGATATGGCCTGCGGAGGGAGGCCCACGCGCACGGTCTGGCCCGGCCTCAGGGTGCGAGGGCCGTGCTCGGTGACCAGAAGGCGTTGCTTGCCGAGGCGGGCGTAGATAACGCGATGGCTGCCGAGATCCTCCTGGGCCTCGACGGTAGCGTCCATGCCAGTCGTGGCGTGCAGGAGGACTGCCTCGGGACGAATACCGAGGACAACAGGCGTCGCGTTGGCCGTCCGCCGATCCAGGCGAACCTCACCGCCTCCCTCCACGGACAGGCGGTCACCTTCGTGTGTGGCATCCAGGAGGTTCATGGGAGGGGTACCGACAAAGCCCGCCGTGAACAGGTTTCGCGGACGATGGTAGAGGGTGGCGGGCGTGTCGGCTTGCTCAACCCGGCCCTGGTTGAGAAGGACAACCTGGTCGGCAAGCGTCATGGCCTCCACCTGGTCGTGTGTCACGAAGATGGTCGTCGCCCCGATCTCGTCATGCAGTCGGCGTAATTCCACGCGCATGTCGTGCCTGAGCTTGGCATCCAGATTTGATAGCGGTTCGTCAAAGAGCAGTACGCGCTGACGCCGTGCGATAGCTCGCCCGATGGCCACGCGTTGGCGCTGCCCACCCGATAGTTGAGCCGGTTTTCGGTCGAGCATCTCCGCCAAACCGAGGAGTTCGGCAGCCTCGTCGATGCGGCGCATGCGTTCGTGCCGGGCAAGGCCCTGGAGCTTAAGCGCATACCCGATGTTTTCACGCACGGTCATATGCGGGTACAGCGCGTAGTTCTGGAAGACCATGGCACAGCCGCGGCTTTGCGGCGGGACGCGGGTCATGTCGTTGCCACCGATGCTGACGGTGCCTTCATCGACGGTCTCAAGGCCGGCGATCGCGCGGAGCAAGGTAGATTTTCCACAGCCGGAGGAGCCAAGGACCACGGTGAACTGGCCGGCGGCGAAGTCGATGTCGAGTCGGTCGATGACCGTGCGCGAGCCAAAGCGCTTGGATAGCCCGCGGACCTGAATGGCCGGGCCGGTCACTTGCCCACCCCCGTTACCCCGCGGACAAACCAGCGCTGGGTCAGGCCAATCACCACAAGCGGCGGCGCCAGCGCCAGCAGGGCGGCTGCCATGACGAGGTTCCACTCCGGCGGCTGCCCCGTTTCGGTCGGGAGGAAGGTTGCCGTGCCAAGCGCAATGGTCTGCATCTCCGGCCTGCTGGTGGCAACCAGGGGCCACATATAGTCCTTCCACGTGGCGAGAAATACGATCGTGCCCAGTGCGGCGAAGTTCGCTTTCGACAAGGGGAGCAGGATGTCGACGAAGAATCGCCATGGTCCGGCGCCGTCCATGCGTGCCGCCTCCGCCAATTCGTCCGGGATCGTGAGGAAAAACTGGCGAAAGAGGAAGGTTCCGGTGGCGGAGGCCATCAAGGGCAACGACAGGCCGGCGTAGCTATCCAGCAGGTTGATGGACAGGTTTAACCGAAGGCCGGTAAGCCATTCCACGATGGTGCGCAGCGGGCTGAGCAGGTCGGAGGCCACCGCGTAAGTCGGAACGACGCGCACTTCCAGCGGAAGCAACAAGGTGGCAAACGTGCACCAGAAGACTACGTGGCGAATCCGCGAGTGAAAGTAGACCGAAGCGAACGCACTGGTCGACGCAAGCGCCAATTTTCCAGCGACGACAATGAGTGACACCGCACAGCTGTTGAGCAACATGCGCCCTATATCCGCCCGGTGCAGCACGGCCCCGAGGTTCTCCCAGAGACGATCGCCTGGAATGAGCGCCAGGCCGTGCACCAGGATCTGGTGGCTGGTGACGGAGGCGGAGCACACGGCGAGATAGATGGGGCCCAGCGCTGCCACGAGACCGAGGACAAGCAGCACCAGGGTTGTCGCGTTCAGGAGAGGATGACGTTCGACCATGGTCAGACCTCCCGCCTGGCTTGGCGTTCGGCCGTGATGAACTGAACGGCGCATGCCGCGAGTACCAGCAGCATCAGGATCATGGACAGGGCGGACGAGCCCGAAAGGTCGAGCCCGATAAACCCGTCGCGATAGATCTTGTACGCGAGGATATCCGTGGCACCGCCGGGACCACCCTGGGTCAGGGTGTCGACAAGGGCAAAGCTGTTCGTGATGGAGTCGATAAGGTTCATGGTGCCGACGAAGAAGAGCTGTGGGCGGATCAGCGGAATCTGGATATCGATGAAGCGACGCCATGGAGTGGCCCCGTCCATCGCCGCCGCGGCCATGTAGTCACCTGGAATAGCGCGTAGTGCCGCCACCAGTACGATGAAGTTGAACGGTATCTGCGTCCACGCGAAAGCACCTACGATCATGGCCATGGCCTGGGCGCCGATCAGGTGCGGTTGCCAGAATCCGGGCCACAGCGAGTTCAGATAGCCCATCACGCCGATGGTTGGATTGGCGGCGACCCGCAGGATCACACCGAGCACGGAACCCGCCACCGCATACGGCCAGATCAGCAGGTAGCGAAACACCTTGCCGCTGCGCTGGTGAAGTTCGACCATCCAGGCGAGACATAGCGCGATGCCGACGGATAGCCCCACGCCAAGCGACGAAAAGATGGCCGTGGTGCCAAGCGACGCGTAGAAGGCCGGATCCTTTAGTTCGCGCACGTAGTTGCCCGTTCCAACGAACGTCGAGCAGTGGCCGAACGGACACACAAGGTGGAAGGACCACCACAGGCCCTTGAGTGTTGGCCAGTAGAAGAACAGGGCGACCAGGGCCAGTTGCGGGAATCCAAGCGCGAATGGCGTCCAGCGGCCATGGAAGCGGGCGCTCGCTTTCATGGCGTCATCTCCACCGATCCTTCATACGTGGCCTTGAAGCGCTCCAGTAACTGGTTTCCCCGCACCTGTGCCCGGCCGAGGGCGTCGTCCATGGTTCCTTGTCCGGCCAGTGCCCGCTGTACTTCCTCTTGCCAGATCTGCCGGAACAGGGACATGAAGCCGAGCCGCGCGCCGACGTTATAGGCGTTCCCCGGGAGCGCCATCGACGCGAGCCCCACGCGAATAGCGTCTGGCTCGGTCGATGGGTTACTGGAGAGTTGCCGTTCTGCCTCATGCGTCAGGGGCAGATAGCCGGTCCGTGCCGAGAACGACAGCTGCTGTCGTGGCTCGCGCAGATAGGCCAGGAAGCGCGCGACAGCGGAATAAGCGGAGGGATCTTTTCCCTTGAAAACCCAGAGCGATGAACCTCCGACCGTATTGCCATAGTGCGTGGTGCCTGCATAGACGGGCAGTGGACCGACCTGGGCATCGACAAGACCGGCTTTGGCCACGATGGCGTAGGCACCCGTGGCATCGATCACCATGGCACATTCGCCATCGGCAAAGGCGAGGGTTTGATCGTTGGCATGCGTCATGATGGCCGGCAATAGCAGGCCCCTGGCATGCCACCGTGCAACGTCGCGCATGTATCGCTTGTGGATGCCATCGGCAAAGGTGTATCGCGCAGCGAGGCCATCGTGACCGTTATGGGCGCTGGCGATCGGTTCGCCCTGGGCTGCATTGACCTGCTCCAGCATCTTCCACGAGGTGTAGTCGGCCGAGGCCGGGCAGTTCTCGCCGTGTGCCTTCAGCCGTTCCAGCGCCTGCCCAAACGCCTCCCAGGTTTGGGGCAGGCTTGTGATGCCAGCGGCCGCGAGCTTCTGGCGGTTGGCATACAACACCAGCGTGGATGCGCCAAACGGCTGGGAGGCCAGGTGTCCGTCTGGCCCGGCATAAACGCGACGAACGCTCTCCAGGTAGTCGTCGACCGGCGCCGGGTGGCCCGTGTCACGCATGAGCGTCTCGACCGGATAGATGGCGCCGCTTCGCATCATGTCCGCCGTGCCGATATCCGGGATTTCGACAAGCGCCGGCTGTTGCCCGGCCCGATAGGCAGCCACTGCCTTGCGCATGGTCTGCTCGTAAGCACCCTGTGGCAGGCAGCGGACGTGGTCGTCGGGATGGGACTGATTGAAACCCGTACACATATCGTCGATGGCCTGCGCGTAAAGGCCTCCGTGCGCATACCAGAACTCGAAGTCCACGGCGTGGGTGGGCGGTGCGGCCGTGGCAGCCCATGCCACCACGGCGCAGGCAAGCCACCTGCGGGTCGTACGGCATGTCACGCGCCGCGCTCCTGGTGACGCAGGAAAAACAGGTTGTCGAAGGAGCGCATGTCGACGAACGTGCAGAACTCCGGTGCGCCAAGCGCGATAGGCCCCAGCGGCATGACCATTTCGGCGTAGAGGTCACTGTGAAACGTGAGGGCCTGCCTGACCTCGTCCTGGTCTATCGACTTCACCAGGTAGGAATGCGTCATGTGAAACACATAGTTGTCGTGCAACGACTCACGAAGTCCGAGCAACGCGGCGAGTCGGTAGCGCAGTTCCCGGAGCTTGCGGGTTTCCATGGCGTCGGCCGGGATTAATGACATCGCACCGATCTTTAGCTGGGCATCGGCCTCGGCGACTTTCATGCGCAACGGCAACGTACATCCCAGGTCGAACGTCCGCAGTTTCCCTGCCATATGGTTCGTGCATTCGTCCAGCGTCGCGTTGAGCGGAATGTCGGCGGGCCAGCTTCCACGCTGCCGCTCCCGTTCGGTGACGCCCTCGAACACGGTCATGTGGTAGCTCTCCGGCGGCAACATCGCCAGGGCGCCCGCATGCGGGCTCGTCCTGATCCGGTCCCGCACGGCGGTCAGCGCGTCCGAGAGTGGCGTGAACAGGGGGACGTGGCACAGCAACGTGTTGCCAGGGAAACGCAGCACGTTGCCGTGCGCGTCGAACTTCTGGTTCAGGTGAACGAGCGGTTGGTGGTATTTGCTGAACATGGATGCTTTTAGTGGGGTGGCCGCGTTCGCTTTGCATCTGGACATGACTAGCGCAGCCGATGCCTTCGGTTCGGGTGAGCCAGATCAGAATATCACTCATGATGTGTCATATTGTTGACAGGGATCGTGTGCCGAGGCAAGTTCCCCTGGGAAACGATTTGGCCTGAAATGACCTTGATTAACTTGGATATAATGCTTCGTTTCTTGGCCTTCGGGGTGGCATCAGGCGATGCGATGCGAAACATGACCCGATGGGTCATGGAAATACTGTCCATGATGAGTAATATGGTGGGCGGCAATCTCGCACGCATCCTGGGTACAGAACGCATGGCTTTTCGGCTCGACGATCGTTGGGTATGGGACTTTTGGTTTACACAGGAAGGAGGCCGTACACACCTGTTCTTCCTGCAAGCACCCAAATCGATAGGCGATCCTGACAAGCGCCACTGGCACGTATCGATCGGACACGCCGTGTCGGAGGATCTGGTGAACTGGATCGACGTGGGGGAGGTGCTACGCCCAGCCAACGCGCCAGCATGGGATGACTACACCACCTGGACGGGCACGGTCATTCGGGCGCCGCAAGGCCACTGGCTGATGTACTACACGGGCACGAGTCGTGAAGAAGATGGATTGGTCCAGCGCATCGGCGTCGCTTCGTCACTCGATCTTTTGAGCTGGGAGAGAGGGGCGAGCAACCCCGTGTTGCAGCTACCGGACAACACGTACTACGAAACGCTCGATAAGACCGTCTGGTACGAGGAGGCATGCCGCGATCCCTGGGTGTTCCCCGACCCCGATGGCCGCGGTTGGCACATGGTATTTACGGCACGCGAGCCAAGCGGGCCGAGCATCGGCCGGGGCGTTATCGGTCATGCCACCTCCGACGATCTGTACGAATGGACGCTGCAGCCTCCATTGTTCCGATCACACGTTTTCGCCCATATGGAGGTGCCACAGGTCTTCGAGTGGCAGGGGCACTGGTATTGCGTGTTCTGCACCGCCGCGAACCTGATCGACAACGACTATGCAGGCGCTGCGATGTCGGAGCCCATGACCGGGACACACTATCTGATGGCCGATCACCCATTGGGTCCCTGGCAGCTGGTTCCGGGTGATTTCCTGCTGGGAGATCCTGCGGGAAAGCTATATGCCGGTCGCGTGCTGCCCAGGCCCGATGGATCCATGTGCATGATGGCGTTTCTCAAGCATAGCGATGACGCCCGGTTCGTGGGTGAGCTGACCGATCCCCTGCCGCTGGCGATGAATGAGGATGGGAGCCTGAGCGTTGACGCCACGTCTGTCTTTGGGCCTTCCCTTTGACGTTACCTCACCCAGGCAACGTGCGCGTTGGATGTCAGGCGCCGACGTTGAAGAGCTTGAACTCGCGAATCCGGGCGGTGCCTACCGCGGACTGGATGTTCAGGCGGACCTTACGCGCCGTGACTGGCGCGAAGCGATCGATCTTCATGTGGCCGATGGCCTGGGCCTGGGCCACGGTTTTCCAGGCGTTGCCATCCCATACCTGCACGGCGTAGCCGTGAATGTTCTGGCCACTATCGAGCCATTCCATGCTCATCGCGTGGTCAAAGGTCACGTCGCGGCCCAGATCGACTTCAAGCGTCGCGTTGGCTGAGCCGTTCGGTGCTGACCAGAACGTCGTAGGGTCGTTGTCGAGCGCGGCGGCGGTGTTCGCATCCGTCGGCGCGTGCTTCGCCGCCAGGTTCGCTTCGTCGCCGTAACGCGCCTTCAGTGCCTTGCCGAAGTCGGCCAGGCGGCGCACATCGGCATCCGGCAGCAGACCATGCGTATCCGGTGCCACACCGAGCATCAGCTGACCACCGTGGCCCACGCTGCTTTCCCAGTTGGCCATGAGCTCATCGACGGTTTTCAGTGAGGTCGCGAAATCCGGCTTCGAGCTGAAGAACCAGTGGTCCTTGTGCAGCGGTGTATCCACCTCCAACGGGCGCCAACGCAATGGGCCGTGGCGGTCGATCACGTTCCAGTTCTCGCCTTCCACGATGCCCTGTTCATTACCGACCCAGCGGATATCGCCGTAGTCGAACAGGGCCACGTCGGCGAAGATCATGGCGTTGGTCTGGTAGGTGCGCAGCGTCTCCACATACTTCGCGAAGTCGTACACGTGGCCAGCGCTGCCGGCGCCATCCAGCCACCATTCGGTGAGCGGGCCATAGTGCTGCACCAGCTCTTCAAGCTCGGCGAGGTAGTACTTGTCGTAGGCGGCGGAATCCTTGTAGCGCGGATCGTGGCGATCCCACGGCGACAGGTAGATGCCGAAGCCCAGGCCGTTCTTTTTCGCGGCATCCGAGGCCATGCGCACGAGATCGCCCTTGCCGCCCTTCCACGGGCTGGCCTTCACCGAGTAATCGGTCTGGCCGGTGGGCCACAGTGCGAAGCCATCGTGGTGCTTGGCGACCAGCACCATGTAACGCACACCCGCGGCCTTGACGGCGCGTGCCCACTGGTCCGGATCGACCTTGTCCGGGTTGAACACGGAAGGCGCGGCGGTGCCATCGCCCCATTCGCGATCGAGGAAGGTGTTGGTGCCGAAGTGGACGATGACACCGAACTCCAGGTCCTGCCACGCGACCTGCTGTGGCGACGGCTTCACGTCGGTAAACGATTCGGCCTGCGACAGGGTCGGCAGCGCGACGAGCAGCGCGGCGGCGAGGGCGGTCTTCAGGCGGTGAAACGGGCGGTGCTTCAACATGGAACGGGGCTCCTTTGGGGGAAACGCGGAGGAGGGAATCAGGGCGTCTTCGGCGGATCGGTCCAGAGCCGCTCGCTGACACCACGCATCACGGGCTTCTCGCGTGTTTCGAAGTCGAATACGACGATATCGTTCTCGCCGCGGCGGAACCACGGCGCCGGGGCGTACAAGTCATGCTGCGGCCCGATGGACCAGACGCGGCCGAGATTAACGCCATTGAGCCACGCGGCGCCCTTGCCGAAGGCGCGGACATCGAGGAACGTGTCGGCTGGCGTGCTGACCTTGACCTTGCCGCGGTGGAAGGCCGGGCCGTCCACCTTCGCGGTGGTCCAGCCGCGCAGCGCGGCGGGTGCGTTCATGGGCAGCGGGAACGCCTGCCAGCCGTGCAGGATCGTGTCGCCCAGCATGACGGGATCGACGATGCCGGCGCGGCCGTCTTCCATGCGCGGGCCGTAGTTCACCCGGCCGATATTCTCGACGAGGATATCGAGCGTGTGCTCGCCGGAGGGGACATCGAGCGCCACCGATACCTGCTTCAACCGGCGCTCCACCGTGCCCTGCGGCTTGCGGTCGATATAGACCGCCGCGTAATCGCGCACCTCGCCGAGATAAAGTGAACCGCGGAAAGGGCCATGCAACGTGGTGCGGTAGAGGATGTAGCCATAGCCCTGGCCATACGCTTCCATGGGCTTCGGCTGGTCCGAGGCCTGCGGGGCGGGGAGGTTGTCCCACAGTGATGCGGACTCCTCCAGCGTGAACGCGGGAAGCGTGCCGACCGCGGGCGACGCGGGTACGGCCTCGGGCTTCGTCCCGGTCGCCTTGGCGATGATGTCGCGGAACTGCCTGTACTTCGCCGTGGGCCGACCCGATTCGTCGAGCGCGGCATCGTAATCGTAGCTGGTGGTCTGCGGCGCGTAGTGATCCGAAGGGTTGCCCTGGAAATTCGCACCATTCATGAAGCCGAAGCTGGTGCCACCGTGGACGAGGTAGATGTTCACGGAGTAACCCTGCTTCAACATCCAGGCCAGTTCATCGGCTTGCTGCGTCAGATCGGTATGCGCGTGCTTGCCACCCCACTGATCGAACCAGCCAGCCCAGTACTCGCCGGCCATCTTCGGTGTGTTCGGGCGGAACTTCTCCAGCAACTCAAAACTCTTCTTCGCTTCGCCCGGGGCGAAGTCGATCACCGGCGTGACGTCAGGTAAGGTGCCGTTGGCGAGCAGGTCCGGGCCGTCGTAGGTCAGCAACAGATCGTCGGCGAGGCCGGCACGCTGCAGCATCGCGCGGATCGCGGCAAGGTAGGTCTTGTCGTCGTTGTACGAGCCGTACTCGTTCTCCAGCTCGGTGGCGATGATCGGTCCGCCGTGACTTGCGAGCAGCGGGGTCAGCTCCTTGCCAAGGCGTTGCAGGTAGCGGTCGGACGCAGCGAGGAAGCGCGGGTCACGCGTGCGTACGCGCATGCCGGGCTCGGCGAACAACCACGCAGGGTAGCCACCCGCATCCCACTCGCCACAGATGTATGGGCCGGGTCGCAGGATGACGTTGAGACCTTCGGCCTGCGCGGCTTTCACAAACGCGACCACGTCGTTGTTGCCGCTGAAATCGAAGGTGCCCGGCGAGGGCTCAAGCAGGTTCCAGAACACGTACGTCGTGATCGTGTTCAGGCCCATCGCGCGGGCCTTGTGCAGGCGATCCTGCCAGTACGCGCGTGGCACGCGCTGGAAGTGCATATCGCCGGAGATGATCTGGTACGGCTTGCCCTCGCGCATGAAGTGCGGGCCGTCGATCGTGACCGGTGGGTTGGCGAACGCGGCGGGCGCCGACATAGCCAGCGCAGTGGCAAAGGCAAGGGAGGTAAGCGTGGAACGCATCATGCGGTTTCCTGGGGGGCGTCCATGGCGAAGGACGGTGGGCGGTCGGCACGCGCCGCGCCATAGCGCGGATTCGGCGTATCGCCCATCTGGAAAACAAGGTGGCCGCCCGCGGCAAGATCGGCGTGGGCCAGCCATGTGCGCGCGTAGGGCTGGCCATTCCATGTCGCGGACTGGATGTAGGGTCGGTCGGCGTGGTTGCCGCGGGCTTCGATCGTCAGCAGGCGGCCGCCGCCCATGTCGACCTCGACGTGCTCGAACAACGGGCTGCCGATGACATAGGTCGCGCTGACCGGATCCACGGCGTAGAAGCCCAGCGCGCTCATCACGTACCACGCGCTCATCTGGCCGCAGTCTTCGTTGCCGATCAGGCCATCAGGCGTGTCCTGGTACATGCTTCCCATCAGCGAGCGCACACGCGCCTGGGTCTTTGCGTGCTGGCCCGCATAGGCGTAGAGATACGCCACATGGTGGCTTGGCTCATTGCCGTGGGCGTACTGGCCGACCAGGCCCGAGATATCCGGCGGTGCGCCAGGGAGCTGCTCCGAACTCGCCGCGAACAGTGCATCGAGCTTGCGCGCGAAGCCTTCCTCACCGCCGAACAGCGCCATGTAACCGTAGAGGTCGTGTTGGTTGAGGAAGGTGGCCTGCCAGGCGTTGGATTCGGTGAAGTCATGCCACGTTTCACCATGGCCGAGCTCGCGCGGATCGAACGGCGAAGCCCAGCGGCCATCCGCAAGGCGCGGCTGGATGAAGCCGCTATCGCGGTTGAATACGTTGCGGTAGTTGCGTGAACGATCGAGGAGCAGACGGTAGTCGTCCTTCGCACCGGCGGCTTTCGCCAGATGTGCCACGGCCCAGTCGTCGTACGCGTATTCAAGCGTCTTGCTGGTGGCTTCCCATTCCTTGTCGGCTGGGACGAAGCCGAGCCTGCGGTAGTCAGCGAGGCCACGGTAGTCATCGTCCATCGCGCGCTTGCGGAACAGTGGCCACGCACGAGCATAGTCGATGCCGGTGAAGCCTTTGGCCTGCGCTTCGGCCAGCACGACGGCCGAGTGGTAACCGATCATGCAGCCGGTCTCGATACCTTGCAGGGGCCACACGGGCGGGCCCTCCGGGCTCTCGGCGGCCATGCGGACCAGGCTATCGACCAAAGCGGGTACGCGTTTCGGCTGGACCAGCGTGAGCAGGGGGTGGACGGCGCGGTAGGTGTCCCACAGCGAATAGGTGGTGAAGGTTTGCTGGCCGCGTGCGAGGTGGTGGATCTCGCCGTCCATGCCGCGGTAGGCGCCGTCGATGTCGCTGGTGAGGTTGGGGGCGAGCAGGGTGTGGTAGAGGGCGGTGTAGAAGGTGCGCTTTGTTCGGGCGGTGAGGGGGTCGCGCGCGAGCGCGCTCCTGCAAGGGATCTGGATTTTGGAGAGTTCTTGTTCCCACTGGGCTTCGGCGGCGGCGCGGGTGTGTTCGAAGTCGAAGCCGGGTTGTTCGGTGTCGAGATTGCGGAGTGCGGAGGCGGCGTCGACCGTCGAGAGGCCCACCTTGACCAGCAGCGGCGCGGAACCGGCATCGGGATAGTGCAGGATCGCCTTGAGGTGGCTGCCTGCGAGGTCTTTGGCATCGGCCTGCAGGAGGTCTTCGTTGTATAGGCCCGCGGTGGCGAAGGGGCGTGAGAGGCGCATCGCGAAGTAGATGTGCCGCCCTTTGGCCCACTGGTGCACGCGGCGGCCGCCGAGCACGGTGCGGTTATCGACCACGCGCAGGGTCGCGTCCGTCACTCGCGTCGGTGTATGCGCGTTGTCCTGCATGCCATGGCAAAGATCGAGCACGAGGTGCCCGGCGGCACCCGCAGGGAAGGTGTACCGGTGCAGGCCCGTGCGCGCCGTGGCGGTGAGCTCGGCGTGGATGCCGTGGTCCTTCAGCAGGACGCCGTAGAAGCCGGGTGTCGCGTGCTCGTCGCTTCGGTCGAAACGCGATCGGTAGCCGCTATCCGGCGCATCCGGTTCACCGGGCGAGAGTTTGACCTCGCCCGTGGCGGGCATCAGCAGCACATCCATCATGTCGCCAATGCCCGTCCCGGAAAGATGGGTATGCGAGAAGCCCATGATCGAGGTGTAGCGCTGGTGGTAGCCGGAACAGACGTCCCAATCGGCGTTGTACGTGTCAGGGCCAAGCTGGACCATACCGAACGGTGTCGTCGCGCCGGGGTAGGTGTGGCCGTGGCCGCCGGTGCCGATGAAGGGATCGACGTAGTGGCGTACCGCCTCTTTGCCCGCCTGTTTTTCCAGCGCCGCCCATGCTCGCGTCGTGCCTTGTCCCGCCAGCAGCGCCGCGCCGAGCGAACCCTGCAGGAAGCCTCGTCGTGTGAGCTTCATCGCGGCAGCACCTCGCGGCCGTGAATGACCACGTCGAGCTTTTGGCCTGCCGCGTCGCCAGGTTGTCCGCCACCCAGGTAGAGGCTGTACGCACCGGCCTCCACGGCGCGATGTCCCGCCGCGTCGACCGAACTGAGCGCACGCGCATCGAGGGTGAAGGTCACCCGGCGGCTTTCGCCCGGCTTGAGGTGGATGCGCTGCAGACCCACCAGGGTGCGTTGCGGCGCGAGCGTGTCGGCTGCGGGGTAGCTCAGGTACGCCTGCGCGACTTCGTCGCCGGCGCGTTCACCGTCGTTGCGCACGGTGATGCTCGCGGTCAGCGGCTGGCCCGCTTCCACGCGGGTCGCGGAGGCCTGTGCATCGGCATAGCTGAAGCGTGTGTAGCTGAGCCCGTGCCCGAATGCGTACAGCGGCGTGCCCTTGAAATAGCGGTATGTACGGCCCTTCATCTGGTAACTGGTGAAGGGCGGCAGATCACGTACCGAACGGTAGAACGTCACCGGCAGGCGACCCGCCGGGTTGTAGTCGCCCGCCAGCACTTGCGCGATCGCGGTGCCACCGTTTTCGCCGGGGTACCACGCGGCGACGATCGCCGAGGCGTGCTCTTGAGCCCAGTCCAGCGCCACGGCGCTGCCGGACATCAACACGACGACGAGCGGCTTGCCGGTGGCGGCAGCACGTTCGAGCAGGGTGCGCTGTGCCGCGGGCAGGCCGATATCCGTGCGATCGCCGCCGTCGAAACCCGGCACGTCGACATGCAGTTCCTCACCTTCGACATCCGGCGAGAGGCCGACAAACGCTACGGTGACATCCGACGAGGCGACTGCCCGTTCGGCCTCCGCAAGTTGCGCATCCGCGGGCGGCAGCCATTGCAGGCGCACGCCCTGGTCCTCGCCGCTGTGTACGTACTCGAGGCGCACGTCATGGGCACGTGTGTCGGCGAAGTGCAGGGTGGCCTGCATGTGCTTGTCATTGCCCGCATCGTCGATGACCGCCTTGCCGTCGACGAAAAGGCGCACCGGGTCATGGCCGGCGCAATCGAAGCAACGCTCCACGTGCACGGCGAGCGTGTAATCCCCCGGGCCGGGAGGCAAAAGCTGTCCGGTCCAGCGCACGGCGTAGCGGCCCTTCGGTAGTCCGGCAGGCGATACATGATCCCAGTCGAAATCGACGGTCCGATCGGTGCGGGTCACACGTGGCGAGCCGCTAAAATCGCTGCCGTCGAAGTAGCTGGCCTTCAGGCCGATGGCCGCGTCCGCGGTCGCGCTCGTGCGTAATGCGGTCTCTGGCACAGGGACAGGCACAGCGGCCGCGATGGGCGACCCTTGCGCATACGTCATGCGATCCGTGCCGAAGCGGCTACGCAGGCCCTGCAGCGGTGTGACCGGCGCGCGCGGCGTCGCGTGATAGTTGGCTTCCAGCGTCTCCACGGTATCGGCGTTGGGGCCGATCACGGCGATGCGTGGCGTGCCCTTGAAGGGCAGGGCGCCCGCGTCGTTCTTCAGCAGCACGATCGATTCCAGTGCGGCTTGCAGCGACAGCGCGCTGTTGGCCTTGACGTTGATGGCGTCAGGTTTTTTTGCAGAAGCACCCAGTTCACCGAGACGATAGCGGGCGGCAAACAGCCGGACCAGCGAGGTATCGAGCACCGCTTCGGTCACGTCGCCGCGGCGCACCGCTTCGCCCAGGTCGGCATACGCGAACCCGCAATCCAGGTCGGTGCCCGCGCGGATGGCAGCGGCCGACGAGCCCGCGTTGTCCGGCCGGTAGTAATGGAACTTGGTCATGTCATCGACAGCATCGCAATCGGAGACGACGAAGCCCTTGAAACCCCAATCCTTGCGCAGCGTATCGTCGAGCAGGCCGGCATCGGCACACACGGGCGTGCCATGCAGCGCGTTGTACGCACACATCACCGAGCCTGCGTGGCCCTCGGTGACTGCTGCGCGGAACGCGGGCAGGAAGGTCGCTTCGAGGTCATGCGGGGACACGTCCACGTCGAAGCCATGGCGGCCCGCCTCTGGGCCGCTGTGCACAGCGAAATGCTTGGGGGTGGCGATAGCGCGGGGGTGCGCCGGATCAGGCCCCTGGATGCCCTGGACGAAGGCGACGGCAAGGCGGCCGGTGAGGTAAGGGTCCTCACCGTAGGTTTCCTGGCCACGGCCCCAGCGCGGGTCGCGGAAAATGTTCACGTTGGGCGACCAGATCGTCAGCCCTTCATAGCGGCCGTGGTCGCGGCCCGCGCCGATGGCGTCGAAGCGGGCGCGCTGTTCGCGCGACACCACGTCGCCGACCTGCTGCATGAGTGCGGGA
Source organism: Luteibacter sp. (assembly GCF_036500425.1). GTDB lineage: Bacteria > Pseudomonadota > Gammaproteobacteria > Xanthomonadales > Rhodanobacteraceae > Luteibacter. The sequence continues at coordinate 16,725 of NZ_DASYCB010000028.1, read as the reverse complement.
TGCCAGCTCGCGGCCAGGCCGATCGCCTGGGGAAACACGGTGGCATAGCCGGCGCGCGCGGCACCGTGCAGACCCTCGTTCCACCAGTCGTACGCCGGGATACCCAGCCGGGGTAGGGCGGGAGCGGCACTCTGCAACTGCGCCACCTTTTCGTCGAGGCTCATGCGCGCGACCAGTTCGCTGGCCCGTTGTTCCGGCGCGGCGGGCGCGCCAGCGTGGGCAGCCGTGGCGAGTGTCACGGCGCCCGCAAGGGCTAACAGGCGAAAGGTCTGCGCGCGCATCGTCATCGTTTGGCTCCGGTCAACTCCACCGACTGTAGGCCATATAGCGGTCCGTTGATGGGCGCTGTGACACGCATGCAGAGATCGTGCTCGCCACCCGTCGCGGCGAGCGCGCCCTTCAGCTCGAAGCGCTGGCCGAGGGCTTTGCCATCCGGCAGGGGCAGGCTGGCCAGCAGCTTGCCCGAGCAGGTGTCCTCGTAGATCTCGAGCTCGCCATGCGCGGTCTTCGCCGGGTGGGCGATGACCTTGGACTGCTCGTGTGCGAGCCCGTAGTTGCGGGCAAGCCGCGCCGCTTCAACGCGAATACCGGTGATGCCATCCAGCGGCGCCTTCGGGTAACGCCAGCACGAGGTGAACAGATCGATGTCGTACACCGGCGTATCCATCGCGCCGAGGTCGGGCAACAGCGGCATGCGCAGGCCGAGGCCGCCGTCGGCGCACTTGGTGAATTCGCCGTTGTGCCGGGTGAGCAGGGCAGTGGGGTCGATCACCCGGCTGCGCGCGGCCGCGATCCGGGTGCCATCGGGTGCGAAGGTCGCCGCGCGGACGGTCACCGGCAAGGTCACTGCGAAGGGCTCGCTGTACGCGTGCGCGGAAGCCCCCGGTTCGCTCCCGTCAATGGTGTAGCGGATCGTGCCGAAGCTGGTCTGGTTATCGAGGCTCACGGTGGCCTTGCCGTCATGCAGGATGGCCGGGACGTCTTCCTTGAAGTGGATGGCGGGCGCGAAGGCCGTATCCGAAGGAACGATGCCCAACGCCGCGTAGCGACGCAGCTGCGCGGGCAGGCGTTGCTGGAAACTATCCCAGTTCTTCACCTCGCGCGGCGACCAGGCAATTTCCGCCATGGCGTCGAGCCGCGGATACAGCGCGTGCTCCACGTGGCGTTGCGAGGTAATGAACTCTGCCCACAACGTGGCCTCAGTGCCGAGTACGTGCTTCGCCTGCTCGGGCGTCAGCGACGCATCCACTGGCTCGAAGCCATACACGCGTTTCAGGTCGAGTACGGAAAGCCGGCCGCTCGGCTCGTCGGCGCGGTCGCTCTGGTGGTTGTCGAAATACATCCAGCCGGCGGGCGCGAGCACGACATCGTGATCCTGCTTTGCCGCCGCGATGGCACCTTCGACGCCGCGCCACGACATCACCGATGCGCTCCGTGGGAGGCCGCCTTCGAGGATTTCATCCCAGCCGATCAGGCGTCGGCCGTGCTTGCCGAGGTCATCACCCAGACGCTCCATGAACCAGCTCTGCAGCGCGTTTTCGTCCTTGATGCCCAACGACTTCATCTTCGCCTGCACGGTGGGCGAGTTCTTCCACTGGTCCTTGACCGCCTCATCGCCGCCGAGGTGGATGTACGTCGACGGGAACAAGGCCATCACTTCGTCGAGCACGTTGTCGATGAAGGTAAAGCTCTTGTCGTCCACGTTGTAGAGGTAAGGGTTGACGCCCCAGTCCACGGAAACGGCGGGCCGCTCGGCCGTGACGCCGACGACCTCGGGGTAGGCAGCCACCGCCGCCTGCGCGTGGCCGGGCATGTCGAGTTCGGGCACCACGGTGATGTGGCGTGCCGCCGCATAGGCCACGACGTCGCGGATCTCGTCCTGCGTGTAGAAGCCGCCGTACTTCAGCGGCTCGCCGTGCGTGCCCGCACCCGGCGGGATACGCCAGCCGCCCACGCTCGTGAGCTTCGGGTAGCGCTTGATCTCGATACGCCAGCCCTGGTCATCGCTGAGGTGCCAGTGGAAGGTGTTGAGCTTGTGCTCGGCCATGCTGTCGAGCACCTGCTTGACCTCGGCCACCGTGCGGAAGTGGCGGACCACATCGAGCATCAGGCCGCGCCAGGCGAAGCGCGGGTAGTCGCGGATGGCGACATCGGGTACCTGCGCGGCGCCCTGCTTGCCGTCGGAAGTGGCCAGCTGCCACAAGGTCACTGCGCCGTAGAACAGGCCGGCATCGCCGCGCGAGGTGATAACCGCGCCGCTGGTGCCGACATCCAGCGTGTAGCCATCAAGCTTGTCGACCACGGCCTTGGGATCGGTGCGCAACGCGATAGTGCCGCGCGGAGGCGTTGCCATTGCCGATACGGTGAGGGCGAGACCGCGACTGCGCTTCAGCTCGGAGGCCAGATAGCGAGCGGCGGCTTCGGCACCTTTGTCGCCCGGGGCATACGTGATCACCGTGTGCGCATCCACGGTGAAGGTTCCGGCTGCCGGCTTCACCTCCACCGGCATCGGGATCAGCGGTAGTGTCTCCGCGTGGCTGGTTCCGCTGATCCCGGCAGTGCATAGCAGTGCCGCCACAAGCGCGGTGCGCAGGCCCCGGCGTCGTGCCAGGGTGTCCTTCTTCATGCATTCGATCATTACGCCAGCCTTTAGAGGAACGTGTAGCGGAGAGCCAGGGTCGTGGTGCGCGGCAGCTGCCAGGTAGCGGCGTGGTAGTTCACGCTGTCGATGGGGGAGCCGTCGCCGTACAGCCCGGTATCGTAGACCTGGTTGATATCGATCGTGCCCTGGCGGTTCGTCACGTTGCTCACGCGGAGCTGCAGGCTGAGGTCGTTCGATGCGTTGATCTTCCAGTCGTACGTCGCAGAGAGGTCCAGCTGCCAGAAGAACGGCAGGCGTTTGTCATCGCCTTGCTTCGCCACCTGGCCATCGCAGAAGTGTTCCTGCGACGGGAGGCTCTTGTACGCCGGATCGCTCGTCACCGGGATGCTGCCCAGGCAGCTCGTCGGTGCGCCCGTATGCGCCGTGAAGACACCGCCGAGGGAGAACCCGTTGTTGAAATCGTACGTGCCGGTGGCCGTCAGGCTGTGGCGGATATCGCCCGCCAGGTTGCCGTTGCTGCCGATCATGACGCCGGGGAAGTTGAACGCCGAGGTCTGGCCGATCCAGCCGCCGTTGCGGCGCTCTTCGTCGATCAGACCGTTGGTGTTGCCGTATTCCCGCGCGTAGGTATAGCTGAGGTTGAGGAACCAGGGCTCTGCCGGCGTGGAGGCGTGCGTAAGACCGAGCTTGAGGTTGTAGTACTTGTGCTTCGGCTTGGGGATGCCGAGCGCGGCACCGGGGATCGAAAGTGACTCGAGCGTGCCGTCACCGTTGTAGTCGCGCTTCAGCGTGAAGTTTTCGCCCGGATTCACCAGCCAGCAGGTGACGTTGTCCTGGGTGTAATTCGTGTAGCCCTGGCTCTGCGCGTAGGCCTGCACACCACCGCCATAGCAGGTGTCCTCGACGATGCGGCGCAGGTCCACCCAGCCGAGCTGGACCAGGCCCGACCAGTTGGGCGTCAGTTGCTGCTGGGCGTACAGCTGCGCTTCGTACTGATAGGGCGCCTTGACGTTCGTCGCGGCGATCTGCGCGGGTGTCGGTACGCCCTGGTTGGTCACGTACGAATCGCCGATCTGGGTGAGCCCCTGCGGCGCCATGGTGGCCGGATCGATGCCCGTGTAGGTGTAGTAGTTCGTATAGGTGGTACGTGGCTCCGCGACACCAAAGCTGAAGGACGAGGGCAGCGGGATGGAGTACTTGCCAAGGCTGCCGCCGACCTTCAACGAGCTGTCGCCGTTCACGTCCCACGAGAAGCCAAACCGCGGCGAGGTGATGGGCAGGCGCATGAACTGGTTGCCGACGCCATCCTTGTAGATGTAGTTGTCCCAGCGCACGGCGCCGTGCAGGAGCACGCGGTCGGCCGCCTGCCAGTAGTCTTCGACGTAGGCACCCTTGTTGATCGTCTGGAACGAGCCGCCTTCAAGATCGACGTACTGGCTGACGTACTTGCCCGTCGCCGGAGAGATGGACCCGTTGGGCAAGGCGACGCCGGCCTGGTCGTAGTACGTGAACCAGCCCGCCGGTACCGAATCCGTCGTGCTCGCGAGCGAATGCTTGTAGTACTCGCCACCGAACACCAGCTTGTGGTCACCCAGCTGCCAGGTCAGGTCGCCCTTCCAGCCGCGGCGCCAGTAGTCGGACGGCGAATAGCTAAAGGGATTGTTGTTGTGCCCGATGTTGGTCTGGGTCTGCGTCGCTGAGTTGTACGAGGTCACATACGGGAACTCGGCGTTGTCATCGCTCGAGTTCGGTGAGTACACGATTGAACCGAGGTACCCGCCCATCAGGCGGAGCTGGATGTCGTCGTTGATCTGCCAGTGGTAATTGCCGATCAGGAAGCGCGTATCCGTGCGGGTCTGGCTCCACGAGAGCCAGTCGCCCACGGACTTCGGGTTGTAGTTTTCGTTGAGCTGGTAGTAGTTGTTGAAGGACTGCGCGTAATCGCGGTGGGCCAGCACGTTTAGCGACTGGTCGTTGCTGATGTTCCAGGTCAGGTTCAGCAGGTAATTCTTGTCGCGGCTGCTGGTGCTCTGCTTCTGGGTCTGGCCGTAGGCGTCGGAACGCGAGGCCGGGTCATTGCCGAGCAGGGCGTAGAAGAACAGCTTGTCCTTCACGAGCGCGCCGGAAGCCCAGAGGTACTGCTGGGCGATGCTGTCGTGGTTGTTGGCCGAGGCGTAGCTGTAGTAATCGCCGATGCTGTTGAGCGTGTTGTGGCTGCGCGGATTCAACAGGCGTGAGGTCGGCGGCGTGAAGTACAGCGAGTAGCCGGCGTGGAAATCATTGGTGCCCTGTTTGATCGTCGACGACAGCACGCCGCCGGTCGCGTTGGTCCACGAGGCGCTGGCGCCATTGGTGATGATCTGGGTATCGCTGATCGCCTCGGCAGGCAGGGCGGTGGAACCTAGCGAGTTCTTGTCGTTGGTGACGTCGAACTCGTTGTAGTAATAGCGGTTCTCCGCCGGGCTGGCGCCGCCGATCGAGACGAAGCCGGTGTTGTGCTGGTCGAAGCGCACGCTGGAATCCAGGCGTGCCACGCTCTCCGGGCTACGGTCGACGGGCAGGGCGTCGATCAGCTTGTAGTTGTAGCTGGTGGTGAGCTCCGGCGTGCTGACATCGATCGGCGTGACGTTGGTCGTCATCGTCGTCGCCTGCACGGTGACGGCGCCCAACTCGCTGGCATTGACCGACGAAGCTGCGCTCGCCGCCGCGGCGCCCAGTTCAGGTACCGGCGCGTTTCGGTTCGGGTTCACCACGACGCTGTACTGGCCGAGCGACTGGCCATCACGCACCAGGCTGACCTGGTATTCACCGGGGTTCAGGCCGGTGAGGGTGTAGCGGCCGTCGGCATCTGGCGTGACATCCTTGCTGAAGCCCGTGGCGCGGCTCGCGACGTTGACCTTCGCGCCGGCGCCCGCCGCCTCATGACCATACAGGCCGCCTGTCAGCGACTGGGCCATCGCGCCTTGCGCGCAGGCCAGCATGACGGAAACCGAGAGTAACCGGCGAACGAATCGCCCCGTATGCCTGCTTACCCGCGTTCCACACGATTCCGCATGACTGACGTCCTTGCTATGGCTCATCTGCTCGACTCCCCGCTAAGGCCCGGTCGGCTGCTCGCTGCGTTGGGCCTGACTACAACAAATAAGGCGTCCCTCCATCGCGAAGGCCACCTCGGCGATTCAGTGGGCGGTGCCCACCCGGGCGCCCGCGTGCATCGTGGCGGCACCCACGACACCCAGTTGCCCGTGTTCGACCAGATGCACCGGTACGCGCTCCAGGAAAGGACGCATCACGCCCTTGTTGAAGAAGCGCTCGCGGAAGCGGCTGGTCAGGAGAAATGCGTGAAGGTTCGGCAGGATTCCGCCGGCGAGGAAGACACCGCCGGTGGCCCCGTAGAGCATGGCCAGGTCGGCAGTGAAGCCGCCCAGGACGGAGCAGAAAACATCCAGCGCGGCACATGCGGCAGGGTCGCTGCCAGCGAGGCCCGCGCTGCTGACCGCGGCCGGTGTCGGCAGCGGTGCATCGCGTCCCTCGAGTTCGGCCACCGCGCGGTAGGTCGCAAGCAGGCCCGGTCCGGAGACGATGGACTCCACTGAGACGTACGGCCGCGTGCGCGCCAGGACACGCAGGATCGCCATCTCGCGTTCGTCACCGGGAGCGAGGGCGATCTGGCCGGCTTCGGTCGGCAGGACCTGGGCGCACATCGCGCCGGGCAGCAGTACGGCCGAGCCAAGCCCGGTTCCCGGGCCCATGATCACGACCGGGCCGTGGGCCGACTCCGCGCCCGGCAGCAACGCGGTGGCCTGCGCGCGGTCGATGAACTGGCTGGCGTAGGCTACGGCTTCGAAGTCGTTGATCACATCGAGCTGCTCCGCGCCGGTGGCGGCGCGGAGACCGGAAAGGCTGACAGGCCAGGGCAGGTTGCTGTTGGCGACGTTGTCACCCAGGACGTAGCCCGCGATCGCGATGGCGCAGCGCTCGATGCCCAACGGCGCCATGTGGGCCTGCGCCTTGAGGAAGTCATGCAGGATCGCGCCGAGGCTAGGCCATTCGGCACCGGCATAGCGGCCTTCGGCTAATACCTGCACGGGCTGCCTAGGATCGGCCTGACCGACGACCAGCGCCACACGCGCATGGGTCCCACCCACATCGGCCGCTAGCACCGGACGGGGCATCGGCGCCCTTTGCGCCACCACCGGCTGGTTGACCCACTTCCCCATACCCACCCCGCGCGTGGAAAGACATCGCGCAGGGGCCAAAACAGCCATGAGAGCGCGAGAAGATGAAGCGAGTCTTTCCCGTCGGTGACAACGTTGTCAATAAACAACATGTTTACTAATGAATAAACACGAAATATCACAACCAAGTCCGGTGAAAACCATAACCCCCCTGTAGGAGCGCGCTTGCGCGCGATAGGTCCTCGCGGCAAGCCCCATCGCGCGCAAGCGCGCTCCTACAAAAATCAGGTGTGCCTAAAGGTTTCCACCCCAGCGCCGATAAGCCATCCGAACGACCCCCCGGGCACGGTAAGACGATGGCGAAGAAATCTTCCAAAGACGCAACCCTGGCGCCGCTGGCGCTGGAAGCGGACCTGCGTATCGGTGCCGCCCCCGCGCTGCGCGATACCCTGCTGGCGGCACTCAACGCCGGTGCGGCCATCCAGCTCGATGGCACGGCGGTCGCCCAGGTCGATGCGGCCGCGCTGCAGGTGCTTGCCGCCTTCAGCCGCGATGCCCGCGCGGCCAGCGTAGCGGTCGACTGGGTGGGTGCCAGCGATACCCTGCGCCGTGGTGTCACGGTGCTCGGGCTTAATGCATTGATTGAACTGCCGGCCCGCGCCGGCGTGAACTGAAGGTAGAGCACACCGATGGCAAAGATTCTTGCGGTAGACGATTCGGCTTCCATGCGCAGCATGGTCGCCTTCACCCTGCGCGGCGCCGGCCATGATGTCGAAGAGGCCGATAACGGCCGCGCGGCGCTGGACCAGGCCGGTGTGCACAAGTTCGACCTGGTGCTCGCCGACGTGAACATGCCGGTGATGGATGGCATCTCCATGGTTCGCGAAATGCGCACGATGGCGGGTTACAGCGGCGTGCCGATCCTCATGCTGACCACCGAGTCGGATACGAACAAGAAGATGGAAGGCAAGGCCGCCGGCGCTACCGGCTGGTTGGTGAAGCCGTTCGATCCCGACCAGCTGCTGGCCACCGTCGCCCGCGTGCTCGGTTAATCCACTGATCCAGGCGTTCCGTTTTATTCCAGGGTTTACCCATGTCCAAAGTCGATCTGGCGCAATTCCACAAGGCGTTCCATGAAGAGAGCCTCGATGGCCTCGACGCCATGGAGCAGGCGCTCCTCGCATTGGACGAGGGTGCGGATGATCCGGAACTGATCAACGTCGTGTTCCGTGCCGCCCACTCGATCAAGGGCGGTTCGGCCACGTTCGGCTTTGCCGATGTCGCCGCGTTTACCCACGTCGCCGAAAACCTGATGGATGAGGTCCGTAGCGGCCGCCGTCCCATGGAAAAGGCGGTGGTCGAGTTGCTGCTGCGCTCTGGCGACATCATTCGCGACATGCTTTCGCTGCAGATGGCCGGCCAGCCGGGTGCTACCGCGGAAAGCCAGGCACTGCTCGGCGAACTCTCGGCCATGGTTTCGGGTGGCGCTGCCGCACCGGCCGCTGCCGCGAAGGCTGCCGCCCCGGCAGAAGCCATCGAAGGGTGGGACATCGCGTTCCGCCCGTTCGATTACCTGCTGAAGACCGGCAATGACCCGGCACGCATGTTCCGCGAACTCGAGGCCATGGGCCCGCTCACGGTCCAGGCCGATCTTTCGAAACTTCCGCTGCTGGCGGACATGGATCCGTCGTCGTCGTACCTGTCCTACACCCTCGGTCTCGCGGCCGGCGCCAAGCGCGCTGCCGTGGAAGGTGTGTTCGACTGGGTCGATGGCGATTGCGACCTGACGATTACCCCGCGTATGGCGGCAGCGGCCCCCGTGGCCGCACCGGTCGCTACCGCGGCGCCGCGCGCCGTGCGCGAAGTGGCGACCAACAGCGAGGCCACCTCGGTCCGTGTCGGTATCGAGAAGATCGATACGCTGATCAACCTGGTCGGCGAACTGGTCATTACCCAGTCCATGCTTAGCCAGTTCCACGATGGCGTCTCCGACGCGCAGCTCGAGATGCTGCGCCAGGGCCTGGCCCAGCTCGGCCGCCATACGCGCGAACTGCAGGAAAGCGTGATGAGCATCCGCATGCTGCCGATCAGCACGGTGTTCAACCGCTTCCCGCGCCTGGTCCGCGACCTGGCCCAGAAGCTGGACAAGAAAGTAGTGCTCGACCTGCGTGGCGAGGGCACCGAGCTCGACAAAACCGTGCTCGAGAAGATCGGCGATCCGCTGGTCCACCTCGTGCGCAACGCGATCGACCACGGCCTGGAAGTGCCGGCGAAGCGCCTGGCCGCTGGCAAGGGCGAGACCGGCACGCTGCGCATGGAGGCCTTCCACCGTGGCGGCTCCATCGTGGTCGAAGTGGCCGACGATGGCGCAGGCCTCAACCGCGATGCGATCGTGGCGAAAGCCGTGCAGCGCGGCATCATCGCCTCCGGCGAGAACATGACCGACGACCAGGTCGGCGAGCTGATTTTCGAAGCGGGCTTCTCCACGGCCGCTGCCACCACCGATCTCTCGGGCCGTGGCGTGGGCATGGATGTGGTTCGCCGCAACGTCATGGATCTGGGCGGTACCGTCGCTATCTCCAGCAAGCAGGGCAGGGGTACGACGTTCACCATCATCCTGCCGCTGACCCTGGCGATCATCGATGGGCTTACCGCCGCGGTCGGTGAGGAAACCTACATCGTGCCGCTGGTTTCCATCGTGGAATCGGTGCAGGTCAAGGCCGACGCACTGCGCAGCGTGGTCGGTGGCGGGGAGCTGTTCCGCTTCCGCGATGAGTGGTTGCCGATCATCCGCCTGTACGACGTCTTTGGCTGCGATGGCACGCGCCGCGCGATCGAAGACGGCATCGTCATCGTGGTAGAAGGCGAGGGCACCCGCATCGGCCTGTTCGTCGATGAACTCATCGGCCAGCAGCAGGCCGTGGTGAAGTCGCTGGAAGCCAACTACCGCCGCGTGGCCGGCATCTCCGGCGCGACCATCCTGGCGGATGGTTCCGTGGCCCTGATCACCGACATCACCGGCCTCGTCCGCATGCAGGGCCGCCGCAAGGCCGCCTGACTGGGGCGAGTCGCGAGCAAGCTCGCTCCTACAAGAGCCCGCAGGCCTGTAGGAGCGCGCTTGCGCGCGATCACCTCGCGGCCAGCCTACGAAGCACGGATGCAGGGCAGCGACCTTCCAGAAATTCCCACTAAAGGTCCCAAGGTCGTGGCCGATACCCCTTTGAGGGGTCCCCGAACCGCCGCACCGATCCGCAGTGGGAACACAATGAACCAGCCAGCCAGCACCGCCGCCGTGGCCGATGAAGCCGCGCAGTACCTGACCGTCAACCTCGGCACCGAGGAATACGGCGTCGATATCCTCGCCGTCCGTGAAATCCGTGGCTGGACACCGGTCACCCGCATCCCGCAGGCCCCGTCGTACGTCCTTGGCGTGCTCAACCTCCGCGGTGCCATCGTCCCCGTGCTCGACCTGCGCCTGCGCTTCGGCCTGGCTCGCGAGGAATACACCGCGACGACCGTGTGCGTCATCGTCATGGTCGCCGGCCGCCAGTTTGGCGTAGTCGTCGATGCCGTCTCCGACGTGGTCGAAGTGTCCCCCTCGGGCATCCGCCCCGTGCCGGACATGGGCACCACCGTCGATACCGAATACCTGAAGGGCCTGACATCGGTCGGCGAGCGCATGGTGCTCCTGCTCGACGTCGACCGCCTGCTGCAGCCGCAGGATGCCCAGATGCTGGAAGCCGCGCTGGCCTCCGCCGACACCAAAGCCGTTGCCTGACGCGACGGCGCGCTTGCCTTCGAAAACCTTCGAACTGGAATCGTAATGAAGAAGTTGAAGCTGAAGATCCCCGCCCTGACGGTCCGCGGCCGTCTCTACGGCGTGCTCGGCCTGATGGCCGCCATGTTGATCGGTGGCGCGGCCATCGGCCTTGGGGTCATGTACATCCAGAATGAAGGCATGCGCCAGGTCTACGAGGAAGAGCTCGTGCCGGCCAACATGCTTAGCCAGGTGAGCACGCAATCGCTCATGGCCTTTATCGTGCTGAGCGAGGGCGCGAGCAAGGCGACCGACAAGAGCGTGGTCGCGCAGAAGCTGGCTGAGTACGACAAGCTCCAGGCATCGATGAACGTACTGAAGGACGACTTCAAGAAGATGCCGATGTCCCCGGACATCAAGGCCCTTTACGACAAGTGGCAGTCGACCAATGACGATTACGCCTCGGCGAAGAACGATGTGCTCGATGGCCTGAAGCAGGGCGACGAAGGCACCTCGGATATCATCGAGCTGTCGGTCCGTCCGATCCTCATGGATCGCCAGTCGCAGCTCGCCAAGCTGATCGAAGCCAAGCGCGCCGAAGCCCAGGGCATCTACAACAAGCAGACCTCGCAGTACCACGCGATCCGGATCTTCGTCGTGGTCGCGCTCTCGGCCGGCCTGCTCATCAGCCTGCTGATCGGCGTGCTTGTCGTGCGTTCGATCATCCGCACGCTGTCGCACACGGTCGAAGTCGCCAACCAGATCGCCGACGGCAAGCTGGGCCACGACATCAAGGTGACCCGCAGCGACGAACTGGGCCAGCTCCAGGCCGCGTTCAAGGCCATGGATGAGCGCCTTGCCGCCATCGTTTCCGAGGTCCGTCACGGTTCGGGTTCGGTCAGCACCGCCGCGCAGCAGATCTCGCGCGGTAACGACGACCTCTCGCAGCGCACGCAGGAGCAGGCGTCTAGCCTGGAAGAAACCGCCTCGTCGATGGAGGAAATGACCTCCACCGTGAAGCAGAACGCCGAGAACGCCAGCCACGCCAACCAGCTGGCCCGCGGTGCCCGCGAGCAGGCGGAGAAGGGCGGTGAAGTGGTCGCCCAGACCGTCGTTGCCATGCGCGAAATCAACAGCTCGTCGAAGAAGATTTCCGACATCGTCAGCCTGATCGACGAAATCGCGTTCCAGACCAACCTGCTGGCGCTCAACGCCGCGGTGGAAGCCGCGCGTGCCGGTGAGCAGGGCCGTGGCTTCGCCGTGGTCGCCACGGAAGTACGCAACCTGGCCGGCCGTTCGGCGAACGCCGCAAAGGAGATCAAGGGCCTGATCAACGACAGCGCGAACAAGGTGAAGACCGGTTCCGAGCTGGTCGACCAATCGGGCAAGGCGCTGGCCGAGATCGTCGATAGCGTGAAGAAGGTGACCGATATCGTTGCCGAGATCGCCGCTGCCAGCTCCGAGCAGTCGTCGGGTATCGACCAGGTGAACCACGCCGTGCTGCAGATGGATGAGATGACCCAGCAGAACGCCGCGCTGGTCGAAGAATCCGCTGCCGCCGCCCGCGCCATGCACGAGCAGGCCACGGAGCTTAGCCGCCAGGTCGCCTTCTTCCAGGTGAGCGGCCAGGCCACCGCCGCCGCGACGTCGGCCCGCAAGGATCCGGCCCGCGACGAGATGGAAACCGTGTTCGCCGCCGTGCGCAGCCAGCCGGCTGCCGCGCGTGCGCAGCGTCCGGCCGAGTCGGCCGCCGACGCGGGTGTGTGGAAGGAGTTCTGATCCATGAATGCGCTCGTCAACAACGGCGATGGTGTCGTGCTGGCGGGCGCGACGGGGCCGAGCCTCGGTGAAACCGAGTTCGCGTTCCTGCGTGAGTTCGTGCTGCAGCATTGCGGCATCTCGCTGGGCGACCACAAACGCCAGCTGGTGCAGGGGCGCTTGCTGCGCCGCCTGCGCGCGCTGAACCTGTCGGGTTTCCCGGCGTACTGCGACCTGCTACGCCGCGATCCGGAAGCGGAACTCGGCGAACTGGCCAGCTGCATCAGCACCAATGTCACCTCGTTCTTCCGCGAGATGCACCACTACGACATGCTCGTGTCAGAGCTGCTGCCACGCTGGCTGGAAGAGAAAAAGAATAACGGTGGCCGCCTGCGGATCTGGTCCGCGGGTTGCTCCACGGGTGAAGAGCCGTACGCGATCGCCATGGTGTTGGCCGAGGCGATCGAGCGCCTCGGCGTCACGGTGGATGCGAAGATCCTCGCCACGGACCTGTCGCCCCAAGCCCTGGATGCCGCTCGCAAGGGTGTGTACCCGGTCGATCGCCTGGGCGGCGTCGACGATACACGCCGTCGCCGCTGGTTCTTGCGCGGCGAGGGTTCGTTCGACGGTTATGTCCAGGTGCATCCGCGCCTGCGCGAGCTGGTCACGATCCAGCCGCTGAACCTGCTCCACGAATGGCCCATGCAGGGCAAGTTCGATGCCATCTTCTGCCGCAACGTCGTCATCTACTTTGACAAGCCGACGAAGCAGCGCTTGTTCGCTAGATACGCCGGCATGCTGGATAGCCGGGGTTACCTGTTCCTCGGCCACTCGGAATCCATGTACGGACTCTCCGATGATTTTGACCTGATCGGCCGCACGGTCTACCGGAAACGTCAATGAGCGACACGTTCGTCGCGCAGCCGCGCACCTTCGCCGGCTTCGATCCAAAAAGTGTGTTGCCGGGGTTTGAGCACGTCCGTCGTTTCTGGGATCCCGCCCAGGATGTCGTCACGGTGAAGATTCTCCCGGGCGAGTACTACGTCAGCATGCAGGAAGAGATGATCTCCACCGTGCTGGGGTCGTGCGTCTCCGCGTGCGTGCGCGATACGCGCCGCCGTATCGGCGGGATGAACCACTTCATGCTGCCCGAGCCTGCCAGTGCGGATCGCGATAGCTGGGGTTCCACGGTGGGTCGCGCGGCGCGCTATGGCAATGACGCGATGGAACAGCTGATCAACGCGATCCTCAAAGCCGGTGGCCGACGCGAAGATCTCGAAGTAAAGATCTTCGGCGGTGGCCGCGTACTGCAGACCATGACCGATATCGGCCAGCGGAATATCACCTTCGTGCAGCGCTATATCGCGACCGAGAAGCTGAAGCTCTGCGCCGCCGATGTCGGCGACATCTACCCGCGCCACGTACAGTTTTTCCCGGTCAGTGGCAAGGTCCGGGTGCGCCAGTTGCGCTCCACCCACGACAACCAGCTGGCCGATCGCGAGAAGCGATACCTCAAGCGATTGGAAAACGATCCGATAAAGGGAGAGGTCGAGCTGTTCTGACGCCCGTCGTCGAACCGTCGCGCCCCCTGTTCCATGCCCCGTCGGCCGGCCGATGGGGTTATCCCGCCACCCGAGTTCTTAGCGCCCATGCAGAAAGTACGCGTCCTTATCGTTGACGACTCGGCCCTGGTTCGTAAGGTGCTGACCGCCATGCTCGAGTCCGATCCGGGCATCGAGGTGGTCGGCACCGCGCCGGATCCGTTGGTCGCGCGCGAGAAAATCAAGGCGCTGAACCCTGATGTGCTCACGCTCGACGTCGAAATGCCGCGCATGGACGGCCTGACCTTCCTCGAGAACCTGATGCGCCTGCGCCCCATGCCGGTGGTGATGGTCTCGACCCTGACCGAGCGCGGCGCGGAAGTGACCTTGCGCGCGTTGGAACTGGGTGCGGTGGATTTCTTTACCAAGCCCGCCGCGGACCTGGCCAACACCTTCATGGAGCACGCGCCGGAAATCTGCGCCAAGGTGCGCCTCGCGGCAGGTGCCAACCCGCGCGAGCGTTCTACCGTCACCAAGATCGAAAAAATCGACCTTTCGCTGGCCAAGCTCGAAGTCGCCCCACGCCTCTCCGCCGATGCGGTATTGCCGCGTGCGCAGACGCCGGGCAGCCGCGGCGGCCAGCGGATCATCGCGATCGGCGCGTCCACTGGCGGTACCGAAGCCATCCGCGTGGTCCTCGAGGCGATGCCGCCTACCGCGCCACCGATTGTCATCACCCAGCATATTCCCGCGGCCTTCAGCGGCCCGTTCGCGGCGCGCATGGATACCTGCTCGGCCATGAAGGTATGCGAGGCCCGCGATGGCCAGCCCATCCAGGCCGGCCACGTTTACATCGCGCCCGGCAGCCAGCACCTGCTGGTGATGTGGGATGGCGCACGCCACGTATGCCGCCTGCACGATGGCCCGCCCGTGAACCGGCACAAGCCGGCGGTGGATGTCCTGTTCCGTTCCATGGCCGCCAGCGTGGGTGCCGCCACCGTGGCTTGTTTGCTGACCGGCATGGGCGACGACGGTGCGCGTGGCCTCGGTGAACTGAAGGAAATAGGCGCCCATACGCTCGTGCAGGATGAAGCCAGCTCCGTGGTCTGGGGCATGCCCGGTGCTGCCTGGAAGGCAGGCTCCGCCGACGAGATGCTGCCGCTGGACCAGATTGCCGCGCGCTTGCTCGCGCTCGCCCATACCCCCATTCCCGCCGCCGCCGCACGCGTCGGCACTTAAGGACGAAGAGACGTCACCATGGTCATTCCGAAGAACGAACGCATCACCGGCATCGCGGTCAGCGCTATCGCGCTGGTCCTCGTGCTGGTGTTCCACGCCGCCTGGGTCGCGCCACTGGTCGTCGCGCTGCTCACCGCCACCTGGATCGCGATCGCCCTGCGCCCGCGCTTCGAGGAGCCCGTGGTCGAGCTGGTCGTGTCGAACAGCATGCAGGCTGACGAGCAATCGGTGCGCGATGCGATGGAAGACGTCCGCAGCGCTATCGTCGACGAACTCGGCCATGCCAGCCGCGAACTGCATCAGGCACTCGACCTCGTCCGCGATGCCGTGGCCGAACTCGGTGGCGGCTTCAATGGCCTGTCGCAGAAGACCGGCAAGCAGCAGAAGCTGCTCAGCGAGATCATCGAAAGCGGTGGCAAGGGCATCTCGGTGCAAGATTTCGCTTCGCGCACCGCGGGTCTGCTTGAGCACTTCGTCGGCCTGATCGTGCAGCTCTCGCGCGAGAGCCTGCGCATCGTTTACCGCATCGACGGCATGGCCAAGGAAATGGACGCCGTGTTCGCGCTGCTGAAGAACGTGAACACGATCGCCGAAGAAACCAATCTGCTGGCGCTGAACGCGGCGATCGAAGCGGCCCGCGCTGGTGAATCCGGCCGCGGCTTCGCGGTGGTCGCGGGCGAGATCCGCAACCTCGCGCAGCACAGCAACCAGTTCAACGAGAAGATCGGCACCCACGTGGAGCGCTCGCGCACCGCCATGGAACAGCTGCGCGAACTCGTCGGCCGCATGGCTTCGCAGGACATGAACGTCGCCCTGCAGGCCAAGGGCGATATCGACACGATGATGTCGACCATCACCGAGAGCAACGCACGCACGAGCGCCGCCGCGGACGAAGCCGCCACGATCAACCGTGGCCTCGGCAACGACGTGTCGACCACGATTCGCTCGCTGCAGTTCGAAGACATCCTGAGCCAGCTGCTGCACCAGACCCGTTCGCGCCTGGTGGAGCTGCAGGAAATCACCGCCGATTGCACCCGCGATATCGAAGAGCTGGCCTGCGCCCCGGCTGACGCTGCGGAACTCAGCGCCCGCGCCCAGCGCGTGCGTGGCCGACTGGCTGAGCAGCGTGAGCGTGCCCGCCTGCGTTCGCGTGGCCCGGCGCTCCAGCAGTCGATGGCTGCTGGCGATATCGATCTGTTCTAAGGGGAACGCACCATGTCCATTACCGTCCATAACGATACCGAACACGGTTGCCTCACCCTGCAGCTGGGCGAGCGCTTCGACTTCTCCATCCACCGCGCGTTCCACGATGCCTGCCTGGGCGATGTGGCCCAGTCGCGTAGCTACGTGCTTGACCTTGAACAGGTCACCGGCATGGATAGCTCGGCCCTTGGCATGCTGATGCTCCTGCGCGAACACGCCGGTGGCGATCGCGCCGAGATCCGCATCGTCAACGCCAGCGCCGACCTGCGCAACACCCTGCGTATCGCCGGCTTCGACAAACTTTTCACCGTGCATTAAAAGCGGCAACAGACCGTTTCGCTTCACGGAACGCCTCCTTCGGGAGGCGTTTTTTTTTACGCGCAGCCCCTCACGAAACCCCGGCCTTTGTAGGAGCGCGCTTGCGCGCGATGGATCTTGCCGTAACAC
>NZ_DASYCB010000027.1:0-28340 GCF_036500425.1 Luteibacter sp. | reverse complement strand
TGCAGGGCCTGGGCCATGTAGTCGGCGTACTGGCCGGCAAGGCGCGGGTACTGCGGATCGACCGAGTTGCCATCCTTGCCGTGGCAGGCGACGCAGGTGGCGATCTTCTTGGAGCCCGCGGCGGGGTCGCCGTTAGCCAGCGAAGCGGTTGCGGTCAGCGCCAGGGCGGCGCCGATGAGAGTCAGGGTGAACCCACGGATCATCATGCGTCCTCGGCGGCTTACTTGGCGAGACTGGAAAGGTAGGCGGCGATGTCGGCGATATCTTTATCCGACAAGCTCTCGGCCTGGGCACCCATGGTGGGGTGCGAGCGGCCGGTGCCAGGCGCCGCGAAACCCTTCTGGTAGTCCTTCAGCGCGTTGACGATGTACTGCTCGTTCTGGCCAGCGATGTGCGGCACATGGTACGAGGGGTAGACGTTGGAATAACCGGGCACGCCGTGACACCCCTGGCAGGTGTACACAAGCTGGCGACCTCTGGTTTTATCCCCTTCTGCGTGCGCGGTGGTTGCGCACATGGCTACAGCGATCAGACCGTACAGATACAGACGCTTCATCAATGATTCCCTGGGTACCGGGCGGGGCCGGGGGTGAAACAGCCCTTGGAGTATAGAGGCGCCTTCCCGCAGCCGACAACCGGGCAGGGTTACAGCAACGACCGGATGATATGGATGCCCGCGATGTACTCGCCCGCAATCGTCCCAATACACACCAGGAAGAAATTCAGCAACGTCCGGGCCACGCGGTTCTTCCACCAGCCGGTCCAGTGCGTGATGTCATCGCGCAACTGCTCGAAATCGACCACGCGCGGCTTGCGGATCCACGCCTCGACCATGGCGCTGACCGCACCGGAAGGAATGCCCGGGCGGAATGGCTTGATCGGCCCCGCGATAAACGCCGCGATGATGCTAAGCGGGTGTCCGCCCGCGATCAGCGCGCCCAGGGCCGAAAGGCCGCCAGTAAGCAGCACCCAGTTCAGCAGCGCTTCCTTGCCCAGGCTGGGGTTGCGGTAGAAGGCATAACCAATGACGGCAAAAATCGCCAGGACCACGCCCACGGCCAGGTACTTCGGCCACTTCGCGGCCGGCGGCGTCACCGCGAGGTCATCGGCCAGCGCGGAGGGGACCCCATGCTGGTGCCCCAGTTCGTGGCTCATGCCCTTGAGGTGGCCGGCGCCGATCACGACCAGCACCTTGCGGCTGGGCGCAGCCCCATCCATGCGATCGCCGTATTCACGCAGCTTCGCGGCCATGAACTCATCGCGTTCGGCGATCAGCGCGCGGTACAGCGGTGCCGACTCCTTCGCGAAATCGCTGAAGGCGCTCTCGAGCAGATCGGATTGCTTGAGTTTCTCGATATCTTCTTCGGCGATGTCCTCGCGCTCGAACACGCTGCCGAGCATGCCGGCCAGCAGCCCAAAGCGCTGGAAGAAGCCGACGCTACGCCACGCACGCTTCAACGTCGTGCCCACTTCGCGATCGACCAGCCACACCGGCACGCTGCGCGCATCCGCGCCATCCATGGCCGCTTTCATTTCCGCGCCCGGCTCGATGCCGTACTGCGCGGCCAGGCGTTTCTGGAACGAGCCGAGCACCAGGCTCGCCGCAACCATGCCGGCCTTGCCCTGGCGGATGACCTGGAACAGGTCCATCTGCTTGAACGCTTCCGGATCGCGGATGCCTTGTGCGCGGCTAGCGCAGAGCTCGACAGCCACGGCATCGAAGTGCTCGGTCTCGAGCAGGGCATTCACCGCATCGACGCTGGCGCGCGAAACGTGCGCCGTGCCGAGGATGACGTAATCGACCCCGTCGCGCCGCATGCGCTCGATGGGCTGGCCTTCCAGGGCCGCGGGGAGGGAGGCGTCGTGCTCGGCGGGCTGCATGCGCGTCGGGTGTCCTTAGGGGTTAATCGCGGTAACGCTTGGTGAGGTCGGCATACGCATCGATGCGGCGATCACGCAGGAACGGCCAGATGCGACGTACGTGCTCGCTACGCTCCATGTCGACATCGACGATGAGCAGCTCGCGACCCTCCACACCGGCCTGGGCCAGGAACTCACCCTGAGGACCCGCGACGAAGCTGGAGCCCCAGAACTGGATGCCACTGCCGACGCCCGACGGATCCGCCTCGTAGCCCGTGCGGTTGCACGAGAGCAGGGGCAGGCCATTGGCTACGGCATGGCCGCGCTGTACGGTAATCCATGCCTCGCGCTGGCGCGCCTTCTCGGCGTCGTCATCGTTAGGGTCCCAGCCGATGGCCGTGGGATAGAACAGGATATCGGCGCCGGCCAGCGCCATCAGGCGCGCGGCTTCCGGGTACCACTGGTCCCAGCACACGAGCACGCCGAGCTTGCCGACCGAGGTCGGGATCGGATCGAAGCCCAGGTCGCCCGGGGTGAAGTAAAACTTCTCGTAGAACGCCGGATCATCGGGAATGTGCATCTTGCGGTACTTGCCCGCGATGACAGCCGAACGATCGAAGACCACGGCGGTGTTGTGGTACAGGCCGGTAGCGCGCTTCTCGAAGATCGATGCGATGACGACGAGCTTGAGCTCCTCGGCCAGCTTGCCGATGCGCTCGGTGCCTGGGCCGGGGATGGTCTCGGCGCGATCGAACTCCGCCACGCTCTCGTGCTGGCAGAAGTACGGGCCGTTGTGCAGTTCCTGCAGCAGCACCAGTTCGACGCCGGCTTTCGCGGCGTCGCGCAGGCCCGCCTCGATCGCATCGAGGTTGGCATCGCGGCTACCGCGATCGGTTTCCTGGAGGAGGGCGACCTTGAGGGTCTTGCGGGTCATGGCTGTCTTTCCTCGAAAAGCTTACTTGGCGATATCGGCGGGCAACTGCATGGTGATGCAGTGCAGGCTGCCGTTCTGCCAGATCAACGGACGGCACGGCACCTGCACCACTTCGCGCCCTGGGTGGGCCAGCCCGATGATCCGGGCCGCATCCGCGTCGACGCGGTCGCCGTAGGCCGGCACCAGCACTGCGCCATTCACGATCAGGTAGTTCGCGTAGGACGCTGCAAGCCGGCGGCCTTCGTCGATGATCGGCTGGGCCCAGGGCAGGGGGTGCAGCGGGTACGGCTTACCTTCCGGCGAACGCAGCTCGGCGAGTTCGGAGGCCATCTGGCCCAGTTCCTCGAAGTGCGGATCGCTGGCGTCGTCGCAAGCCTGGTAAACGATGCCGCCATCCGGGCTGAAGCGCGCGAGCGTATCGATATGGGCGTCGGTGTCGTCGCCTTCAAGATAGCCATGCTCCAGCCAGAGCACGCGGTTGGCGTGCAGGGTGGTCGCCAGTGTGTCGGTCATCGATTCGCGGGAGAGATCCGGGTGGCGCTGGACCAGGCATTTCCAGGTGGTGAGGATCGTGCCCTTGCCGTCGCTCTCGATACCGCCGCCTTCCAGTGCCCAGTCGATGCGCTTGTGCGGCAGGCCGCTCAGCACGCCGCGTTCGAGCAGGCCGGCGATGATCGCGTCATCCTGCTCGGCGCCGAACTTGCCGCCCCAGCCAGTGAAGCGGTAGTCGTTGAGCAGCACGCCATTCGGGCCGGTCAGGGTGATCGGGCCGGAGTCGCGCAGCCAGGTGTCGTCGTAGGGCAGTTCGATGAAGTGCACGCGCGACATGTCGCCGCCAGCCTGCTCAATCGAAAGGCGGGCGCGTTCGCGCAGCGTTTCGTCGGCGACGATGATGTGCAGGGGCTCGAAGCGGGTGACCGCCGCAGCCAGGGCCACGTAGGTGGTCTCGACGCCGGCCAGGCGCTCGGCCCAATCCGTGCCAGCATGCGGCCAGGCAATGAGGACACCGGCCTGCGGCTCCCATTCGGCGGGCAGGCGGTAAGCGGCAGGATTCGTCATGGCGGGCGGGATCGGGAAAGGGAAGCCCTCTATTGTAAGGCTTCCCGATGACCGTTGCCCGACCGGTTATTTCGGGTTCTGCGGGTTGGTGTTGTTGCCCGCGGGCGTATTCAGCACCGTGTGGATCACATGGCTCTTTTCGAAGTAGACGATATAGCCCGGATACATCCAGCGGTTGATGACCGGCTGCTTGTGGCTGCCGCCACCGCGGGCATCCAGCCTGGAGGTCGGCGCACCGAAGCGGCGCTCCACATCGGCCATGCTCATGCCCTTGGTCGGCAGGCTCATGCCCTTCTCCTGCTGCACCCGCTGCATCAGGAGGGAATCGCCCGCGCGGGCGGACGGGGCGGCGGCAACGGCCACGAAGGCCAGGGCGATCGCGGTGAAAACAGGCTTGAAGGTATTCATGATGGCTCCGTCGCGCTCCCCATGCGGCGCAGGACAGCGTTTTAACAGATCGCCGGATATCGCGCCATGGGCGGGGCGTAGCCATTGTCACGGCTGTGGCCCAGGTCGCATTCGGGCGACGCGGGCGGGCAGGGCAGCTATCATGTGCAGTCGCCTTTCGCCTTCTTCGGCTCGCCATGATCTCCTTTCGTAACCTCGCCCTGCGCCGGGGCACCCGTACCTTGCTCGATAACATGGACCTGACCATCCAGACCGGATGGAGCCTGGCCGTCATCGGCCGCAACGGGTGCGGCAAATCCACCCTGTTCGCCGCGCTCAAGGGCGAGCTGGAGCCGGAGAAGGGCGACCTCGACATGCCGTCGAAGGTGCGCATGGCCTCCGTGGCCCAGGAAACCCCGGCTTTGCCCGATGCCGCGATCGACTACGTGCTTGGTGGCGATGTGGAGGTCGCGGCGGCCCTGAAGGCCGAGCAGGATGCCTACGATGCCGGCGATCTCGAAGCGGTCGCCATGGCCCACCTGCGCATCGAAGAGGTCAATGGCTACGACGGCCGTGCCCGTGCCGGTCGCCTGCTGCATGGCCTGGGCTTCGATCCGTCCACCCATGAACAGGCGGTCGCCTCGTTCTCGGGTGGCTGGCGCGTGCGCCTCAACCTGGCTCGCGCACTGATGGCTCCTTCGGATCTGCTGTTGCTCGATGAGCCGACCAACCATCTTGATCTCGATGCCGTGCTCTGGCTCGAAGAGTGGCTGCGCCGCTACCAGGGCACCCTGCTGATCATTTCGCATGACCGCGAGTTCCTCGATGCGGTCACCACGCACACCATGCACCTGCACGACGGTACGGCCAAGCTGTACACGGGCAACTACTCGCAGTTCGAACGCCAGCGCGCCGAACACCTGCGCCAGCAGCAGATCGCGCATGTGCGTGAGCAGGCCGAGCGCGCGCACCTGCAGTCCTTCATCGATCGCTTCAAGGCGAAAGCCAGCAAGGCGAAGCAGGCGCAGTCGCGCATGAAGCGTCTGGAAAAGATGAGCGGCACAGAAGCCGTGCGTGCCGAGCGGGCCTTCAGCTTCAGCTTCCCCAAGCCGGACCGCCTGCCGACCTCTATGCTGCGTCTCGACCATGTCGATGCCGGCTATGGCGATCGCGTGGTGCTGAAGGACATCGCCTTTGGCCTGGAGGCGGGCGACCGGATCGGCCTGCTCGGCCCGAACGGCGCCGGCAAATCCACCATGGTGAAGTCGCTGGTCGGCGAGCTCGAGCCGATGACCGGCGAGCGTCCGTTCCACAAGGACATGAAGATCGGCTATTTCGCCCAGCACACCGTGGAAAGCCTGCACGATGGCTGGAGCGCATTCGATCACCTGCAGGAGAAGGCGCCGAATGCGGGCCAGCAGGTACTGCGCGATTACCTCGGTACGTGGAATTTCCCGGCTGATCGCGTGTTTGAACATGTCGATGCGTTTTCTGGTGGCGAACGTGCGCGTCTGGCGCTGGCCCTGATCGCCTGGGACAAGCCGAACCTGTTGCTGCTCGACGAACCGACCAACCATCTCGACCTCGACATGCGTGAAGCGCTTGCCGATGCGTTGTCGGATTTCGACGGCGCGCTGGTGCTGGTCTCGCATGATCGTCACCTGCTTGGCATGGTCTGCGATGAGTTTTGGCGTGTCGCCGATGGCGATGTCAGCCCCTTCGATGGCGATCTCGATGATTACGCCAAGTGGTTGCGCACGCGCGCGACGACCCGCAAAACAGCGGCCGTCGCTTCCGCACCGGCCGATGCGCCGGTGAAGGACAAACCGAAAGAGAAGCGTAAGCTCACCGCCGACGAACGCGAGAAAGAAAAGCCGCTACGTGCCCGCGTGAAGAAGATCGAATCGCTGGTCGAGTCGATGGATAAGGAACTCACAGGCATCGCGACCAAGCTCGCCGATCCAGCGGTCTATGGTGGGCCGACGTCGGAACTTGCACGCCTGGGCCAGCGCCAGGCCGAGCTGCGTGGCGAGAAAGAATCGCTTGAGTTTGAATGGATGGAACTGCTCGAAAAAATCGAGGACTGAGCATGGCGACCGTGTTGAATGTGCTGCTACCTGGCCGCGACAAGCTCAGCTTCGTGGCGGCGTTCAACGCGTGGCTGGCGCGTGGCACGCCGCTGCCTGCGGCGACACCGGGTTACATGCAGGCCTTGTCGGAATGCTTCCGCTGGCCGGACGGCCCGTTGCCCGCTGCCGCGCTGATCCGCCAGAGCGTGGCCGGTGATGCAGGCGATGCGCTGTGGGTTTGTGCAGACCCCGCCTGGGTGCAGCCCGAACTCAGCGGCGCGCGCCTGCTTGCTTGCGGCAACCTCGCCGTGAGCAGCCTTGACGCGGCCAGCATGGTCGGCGCACTGCAAGATACCTTCGCGGAAGAGGGCATGGCGCTGATGGTGGGCGATCCCCAGCATTGGCAGCTCAAAGTACCGAACTACGTGCAGGTGCCCACCTTCGCCGAGCCCGAAGAAGCCCTGGGCGCCGATCTCTTCGAACAACTTCCCAGGGGCGAGGACGGCCGCCGCTGGCGCGCCCTGCTCAACGAAGCCCAGGTCGTGCTGCATAACCACCGCGCCAATACCGCCCGCCAGGCCGACGGCCTGCCACCGGTCAACAGCGTCTGGCTCTGGGGCGCCGGCACGCTCCCTGCCTGGGTCGAATGCGGCCAATCCCGTATCTACAGTGACGATCTCCTCGTCTGGGCACTGGGCCACAAGGCCGGCGTAGAGGTCTTGCCACGCGAAGCCCTTGTAGGAGCGCGCTCGCGCGCGACCCCCGCCGCAGGCGGGCCCAGCCACGCCGAACTCCTCGACCTGCAGGATGTACAACCTTCAGAGTTCGACCGCAGCTGGTGGCCCTTCCTCGAAGCCTGCCTCAACGCCGGCACCGAACTCCGCCTGTCGTTCGCCGACGGCCGTCGCACCGTCTTACACAAAACCCACCGCCTACGCTTCTGGCGCAAGGCCGCCAAGTGAAAACCTGGCGTCAACGCACCGCCGAGACCGCCCCCAGCGGCTGGCCCGCACACATCCACCCAGTGATCCAGCGCGTTTACGCCGCCCGTGGCGTCTGTACGCCGGATGGCGCCGAACACCGCCTTGCACGCCTGCATTCGCCCACGCTGTTGGGCGGCATGGACCGCGCGGTGGCGCTGCTGATCGACGCGATCGACAACGACCAGCGCATCGTCATTGCCGGTGACTACGACTGCGATGGCGCCACCGGCGCCGCAGTCGCCGAGCGCGGTATGCGCCTGCTCGGCGCGAAGCATGTGGCACACGTGGTGCCAAATCGTTTCGTTCACGGCTACGGTTTGAGTGAAGCGCTGGTCGCGTCGCTCGAACCTTCGCCCGACCTGATCGTCACCGTGGATAACGGTGTGGCCAGCGTGGCGGGCGTCGCCGCGGCGCAAGCGCGCGGTATCCGCGTGCTCATCACCGACCACCATCTTCCGGGCGATACCTTGCCCGAGGCGGATGCGATGGTGAACCCGAATCTCGATGGTGACGCGTTCCCGAGCAAGGCGCTCGCCGGCGTCGGCGTCATGTTCTACCTGCTGCTGGCCGTGCGCGCGGCGATGCGCGACGCAGGGCGTTTCCCTGAGGGCACCGAACCTGACCTGAGCGTGTTGCTTGATCTTGTCGCGCTCGGCACCGTCGCCGACCTTGTGCCGCTCGACTTCAACAACCGTGTGTTTGTCGAAGCGGGTTTGAAGCGCATGCGTGCGGGCAAAGCGTGCGCAGGCATCACGGCATTGATCGAGGCGTCGAATCGCTCGGTAAACACGGTCACCGCTACCGATCTTGCTTTCGCCATCGGTCCTCGTTTGAACGCAGCGGGTCGCCTGGAAGACATGTCGCTCGGCGTCGCTTGCCTGCTCACCGACGACACCGGCATTGCCCGCCGTTACGCCGAGCAGCTCAGCGCCATCAACCAGGAACGCCGCGACATGCAGGCGGGTATGGTGGAAGAGGCCGAGGCGATGGTCGCGCGCGCGTTGCATAACGATGCCGTGGGTGTCGCGTTGTTCGATCCCGGTTGGCACGCAGGCATTGTTGGCCTCGTCGCCTCGAAGCTGAAGGAGAAGCTGCATCGCCCCGTGATGGCGTTTGCGCCCGCGGGCAACGACACCGACGAGCTGCGCGGATCCGCGCGTTCCATCCCCGGCTTCCACATCCGCGACGCGCTCGCCGAAATCGACGCGAAACACCCCGGCCTGATCCTGCGTTTCGGCGGCCACGCGATGGCCGCCGGCCTGAGCATGCAGGCCTCGGAGTTCGCGCGCTTCGCCGCGATCTTTGACGCCACCGCACGCGCACATCTCGATGAAGAACGCCTGCAGGCGGTCGTGCACACCGATGGCGAACTCGACTACCGCGATCACACACTTGACCTTGCGCGACAGCTCCGTTTCGCCGGGCCGTGGGGCCAGGCGTTCCCCGCGCCGCTGTTCGAAAACGTCTTCGAATGCGCCTCATGGAAACCCATGGGCACGAAGCACCTTCGCTTCCAGCTCCGCCACGAACAGGGCGGCGCCCCGCTCGATGCCGTGATGTTCAGTTGCTACGACGGCACCCCGCCGCCCCAGCGCTTCCGTGCTGCCTACGAGCTCACGGTCAATGACTGGCAGGGGAGGGAAAGCGTGCGCCTGCTCATCACCCACCTCGAACCCATGTAGGAGCGCGCTTGCGCGCGATGGGGGCTCGCGGGAAGGTCCATCGCGCGCAAGCGCGCTCCTACAGACCGTCCTCGGCAATGCCTCTCGAACATGGCTATGATCCGCTCCACACGGACTCAGGAGAGGGTGCATGGCAGGCAGCACGCAGGAACTGGAACGTTTCGTCCACGCCGCGCTGGACCGGGGGCAATCCCGGCAAGCGATCGAGCAGGCGCTGGTCAACGCAGGCTGGGCGCCCGAGCAGGTAAGGCCTGCTCTTGCCGCCTATGCGGAGAGTGATTTTCCTATTCCCGTGCCGCGGCCGCGCCCCTATCTCTCCCCGCGCGAGGCTTTCATCTACCTCGTGATCTTCACGACGTTGTACCTGAGCGCGTTTCATCTGGGGGCGCTGCTTTTCAACCTGATCAACCGGGCCTTTCCCGATGCGACGCAACGGGTCGAGTACTTCAGCCTGGGTCCTGATCTTCGCTGGTCGCTCGCGTCGGTGATCATCGCGTTCCCGGTCTTCCTTTTTCTGTCCTGGCGCAATGAGCGAACGCTGGAGCGGCACCCGGCAAAGCGGCAGTCTGCCGTGCGTCGCTGGCTGACGTATCTCACGCTGTTCGTCGCGGCAGTGGCACTCATCTGTGACCTGACCACGCTTGTCGACCATTTCCTTGGCGGCGAACTAACGATGCGTTTCATGCTGAAAGTGATCGTGGCCGCGATCATCGCCGTGGTCGTTTTCACGTACTACCTGCGCGACCTGCGCCGTGACGAGGTGGATGCGTGAGCGGCCGTGGCGTACTGGCCATCGCCGTCTCCGTCGTCATGCTGGCTGCCGTTGCCGCCGGGTTATGGATCAATGGAACGCCGAACCACCAGCGCCTGCGTGCACAGGATGAGCGCCGCGCGAGCCTGCTTACGGGGCTTGCCACGCGCCTCGAGGCTCAAGTGTCACTCTACGGAACATTGCCTGAGAACCTTGCGGAGATCGCCGTCGAGTCGGAACGCCTGGATCCGGTGACGAAGACACCCTTTGGCTATACGCACAAGGGTACCGACTACCGGCTTTGCGCGGTCTTCGCCATGGCTGGCGAGGAGGGGGCTGCGGCCGAACTACCGTTCCGTCGGCATGCCGAAGGGCGCGTATGCTTTGATCGCTCCGCGGATGTGAAGAAGACACCCGGCGCCGCAAACGCGTACTACCTCGGTACGGGCCGTCCGTCACGTTAATCAAAAGCTTGCCTCGGATACCTGAGAAAGCGCGCGCAGCCCGTCCACAGATGATCATGCGCTGGGCGGAACACAACGAGGCGGCGTAGGAGCGCGCTTGCGCGCGATCCCCGACGAAGCGCGATCCTGAACGCCACCCCGAAAGCAATTGACTCCCGCCCACCAGCCACCATCTAAGGCGCATCCCCCATTCACCGGTAACACCCCCATGAACGCCGAACGCTTCGTTCAGGCCCTGCAGGATGCCGTGGTTCGCGACAACCTCGCGGTCTACGCGGACCTGTTCAGGATGAACCCCGACCAGGCGGTCGACCCGCACTGGGTCCGGGCGCTCTCGCTGTTCCAGGCCCTGGACGAGAACGGCAAGGCGACCCTCATGGACATCGTCTGCCAGGTCATGGTCGAGACCACCGCCAACCTGCTTGGCATCGCGGATGGCTGCTGCCCGGTGGCGGGCGTGAAGGGTTCGGTGGGGCTCGTGGTCGATGGCCGCTCCATCGGCGGTGACCTGCAGGAGCTGTTCCTGGAGCTCAACGAGCTCAACGAAGCGGCTGACGAAGGCGTGCGCCGGCTGGCATAGTCGGGGTCGTTCCACCCCCGCAAGGCTCTCCATGCGTTCCACTGTCCTGAAGGCCGTGGCGATCGCGCTGCTGTCGGCGCTGTTCTTCACGTTCACCTATGTGCTCAACCGTGCCGTCGTCAGCAGTGGTGGCCATTGGCAGTGGGCGGTGATCCTGCGCTACCTGTTCACGCTGCCGCTGCTGGCGATCGTGCTGCCGTTCCAGGGCGGGTTGGGCAACCTTCCTTCCGAATTGCGCTCACACCCGCGGGCCTGGCTCGGCTGGAGTTCCGTCGGCTTCGTGCTGTTCGGTGTGCCGCTGACGTGGGCGGCCTCCAGTGGCCCCTCGTGGCTGATCGCCGGCAGCTTCCAGATGACCGTGCTGGCTGGGCCGTTGATGGCTCCGTTTATCTATCGCGATGAGCGGGCCCGCTGGCACGTCGGGGCGCTGGCGATCGGCGCCTTGATCGTGGCCGGCGTCATGTTGCTTCAGTTCGGGAATGCGCACGGCTCGCTGGATCTGTCAGCATGGCTGGCGGTGGGTGCCGTGGTGCTCGCAGCGTTCGCTTATCCGCTGGGCAACCGGAAGATCCTCCTGCATCTCGAACGGACCGGGACGAAGCTGGGCCCGGTGCAACGTGTGTTCGGCATGACGCTGGCGAGCTGGCCGCTGTGGCTGGTGTTTGCTGGCGTCACCTGGGCCACGATCGGCCCGCCCACGTCGCATGAGGCGCTGTTGGCGGGCGGTGTGGCGTTGTCGTCCGGCGTGATCGCCACCGTGCTGTTTTTCCACGCCACCGAGCTGGTGGGGCGCCAGCCAACGGCGTTGGCGGCGGTGGAAGCGATGCAGGCAGCCGAATTGCTGTTCGCCACGATGATCGGGGTGATCTTCCTGCGTGAAGCACTCCCCGGGGCTGTCTCCGGCCTGGGTGCCGTGGCCATCGTGGTCGGCATCGTCCTGTTCGCCTGGATCAGCGGGCGGGAAGGGCATCCGGAAGAACCGGGCGACCGGGGTGCTTGACGCTACGCCAACAGGCGGTCCGCGTAGGCTGGCGTCGTTCAAAGGAGCTACTGCCATGAAAACCGCCGCCGTCCTGCTTCTCCTCGCGTTGCCCCTTGCCGGCCATGCTGAGCCGCCGCCCGGCACCCACGGGCAAAAGGCGCCTGCCGCTGAACCGATGAAGCGCTTTCAGTGGCGCGACGAGGCGGCCGGTTACACCTTCGTCGCGCCGCCGCGCTGGGCGGGGAAGGTGAAGGCTGTGCCGTTGGCTTCTGCTGAGCTGGCCAAGTCCGGGGCGACGAGTGGGGTGAAGTTTGTGGCGGGAACGAAAACCTTGCTGGTCCTGCTCTCATCGGATGACGAGCGGGCCAAGGCGGTCATGGATGCCGGTAATCGAGAGCTGTCGCGACACGACGGGCATGTCGTCGCGGTACACACGGCGACCGACTCCGGCGACCTGGCCCTGACAGACGAAGAGCTGGCTCAGGCAGTGCAGTGGGACGGCCAGATAGCAGGAACATCCCTGCGCTAACACCCCCTGTAGGAGCGCTCTTGCGCGCGATGGGTGCTCGCGGCACGCCCTGTCGCGCGCAAGCGCTCTCCTACATTAAGTCGTTTAGCCTATCGAACCTGAGGTTTTGCGGTATCGATTCGACTCAATTCAGGGTTTAGCCTAAGCGCATTGGCTCATTCCCTGGAGGTCCCTCGTGGACGGCTCGTCGCCCGCTGCGCCGGCGGTGGTTGATCGGCGTATTCGCCATGGCACGCCTGCGTTCCGGCGTACCAATCTCGCGCTGTTCTCGTCGGGTTTCGCGACCTTCGGCCTGCTGTACTGCGTGCAGCCGTTGATGCCCGCGTTCTCGCATGAGTTCGGCGTAGATGCGGCGACCAGCTCCTTGTCGTTGTCTCTGACGACGGCCGTGATGGCTATCGGCATGCTGTTCGCGGGCGCCATCTCGGATGCGTTCGGCCGCAAGCCGATCATGCTGGTGTCCCTGCTTTCGTCGTCGATCCTCGTATTGCTCACGGCGGTTTCCCCGAGCTGGGCGTTGTTGCTTGCGGCTCGCGCGTTGCTCGGCGTCACGCTGGCTGGCCTGCCTGCCGTGGCGATGACGTACCTAAGCGAGGAGGTCCACGGTGAATCGCTCGGCTTCGCAATGGGCCTGTATATCGGCGGCAATGCGATCGGTGGCATGAGTGGCCGCCTTATCTCCGGCTTCACGGCGGATCACGCGTCGTGGCGCGTCGCGGTCGGTGTCATCGGTGCGTTGGGTCTTCTTGCGGCCTTCCTTGTGGCGAAAGGTCTGCCGCCATCCGTGCATTTCGAAAAGCGCCGCGCACGTCCGCGTGCATTGCTCGCAACATTCGGCGAGCTGCTCAAGGACAAGGGCCTGCCATGGCTATTCGCCGAAGGGTTCCTGCTCATGGGCGCCTTCGTCACCATCTACAACTACGTGTCGTACAGGCTGCTCGCACCGCCGTTTTCGCTATCGCAATCGCACGTGGGCGCCATCTTCATGGTGTACCTGATCGGCGTGGGCGCCTCAGCCTGGATGGGTTCGTTGGCCAGCAAGCTAGGTCGCGGTAAGGTGATGTGGACCACCTTCGTGATGATGCTGGCAGGTGTGGCGCTTACGTCGAGCAGTTCACTCTGGGCCATCGTCATCGGCATCGCACTCATCACCTTCGGCTTCTTCGGTGGTCATTCCATCGCCAGCGGCTGGGTAGGCATGCGCGCAAAAAGCGCCAAGGCACACGCCTCGTCGATGTACCTGTTCTCGTACTACATGGGCTCAAGCATCGCCGGCTCGCTTGGCGGCGTAGCCTGGGTGCATGCTGGCTGGGCAGGTGTGGCGATCTACGTGGCCGTGCTCGTCGCAGCAGGCCTCGCCATCTCCCTAAAACTGCGCGGCCTAAAAACAGCGCCTAACCTGTAGGAGCGCGCTTGCGCGCGATGGGTGCTCGCCGCAATCCCGTCGCGCGCAAGCGCGCTCCTACAAGGGGCGGGTCAGGCTTTGAGCATCAGCTGCATGAAGGTTTTTACGAGCGGCGAGGTGTCGGTCCGGCGGTGGACGAGATGGAGTGCACTTGCCGCATCGGGTGAATCGATGGGTACGTACGCAACACCTTCGACATGGAGCAAGCGCATCGATTCGGGAAGAACGGCGACGCCGAGCCCGGCGGCGACGAGGCCTACCATGGTGGCGGATTCGCCGGCTTCCTGGGCAATGCGTGGTGCAAAGCCTGCGTTGCGGCACATCGTCTGGACTTGCGCGGCGACACCCGTGCCGGCGTTGCGGCTGAAGACGACGAAGGGCTCGTCCGCAAGCTGTTCGACAAGTACGCGAGGGCGGCGGCCTTTTGCCAGCGGGTGATCCGCGCGCAACACGGCGACCAACGGATCATCGACCAGCTTTCGTGCTATCAGCGGTGGCGGCAGCTCAGTGCCGCGAATCAAACCCACCTGCTGCGTGCCGTCCAACAATCGCTCGATTTGCTGCAGTGAGTTGTATTCCTTCAACACCAGCCGCACGGCGGGATAAACCTCACGGAACGCCCGCACGGCACGTGGGAAACGCGCGATCAACGGTGTGCTCTGGGTGAAGCCGACATGCAACTCGCCGATCTCGCCGCGCTCGGCGCGCCGGGCGAGGTCGCCGGCGTCGTCCACACGTCGGATGATGTCGCGAGAAGCATCCAGGTAAACGCGCCCAGCGTCCGTTAACTCAACACGCCGGTTAGTCCGCCGAAGCAAACGCACGCCCAGCTGCGCCTCGAGATCGCGAATCTGCTGGCTCAAAGGCGGCTGGGAAATTCCCAGCCGCTCGGCGGCGCGGCTGAAATGCAGCTCGTCGGCCACGGCGATGAAGTAACGCAGGTGCCGTAGCTCGATGTTCATGCGCTCAGTCGGGGCGGACGCGGATGAGGCCTTCCTGCGCGGTGCTCGCGATGAGCTTGCCATCGCGCGTGTAGATCATGCCGCGGGCCAGGCCGCGGCCGCCCTGCGAAGTCGGGCTATCGAATGAGTAGAGAAGCCAGTCATCGATGCGGAACTCGCGGTGGAACCACAAGGCGTGGTCCAGGCTGGCCATCTGCATATTGCGGGTGAGGTAGGAGATACCGTGCGGCAGCGTGGCCGTGCCGATCAGGTGGAAATCCGACGCGTAGGCGAGCAACGCCTGGTGCAGCGAAAGCGTATCGGCGATCGGCGCGGTCAGGCGAAACCAGATGTGCTGGTAGGGCGGGCGCTTGGCCGGGCGCAGTTCATCGCGCGGCCAAACATGGCGGAATTCGAACGGGCCATCCTTGCCGAGCCAGCGCTGGGTCTTTTCTGGCAGGCGTGCGAGTTGTTCGGCCGACATGGCCGGCATCGGCTCGACATCCTCAGGCGCGGGCACCTCGGGCATGGACATCTGGTGGTCGTAGCCAACCTCGGGCACCTGGAACGAGATGGAGCCATTGAGGATCGGCTGGCCGTGCTGGATCGCGACGACCCGGCGCGCAGAGAAGGAGCCACCATCGCGGGTGCGCTCCACGCTGTAGACGATCGGCGCGTCGATATCGCCCGCGCGGAGGAAATAGGCATGCAGCGAATGGGCGACGCGGTCCGACGGCACCGTGCGCTGGGCGGCGGAGAGCGCCTGGCCCAGCACCTGGCCGCCGAACACGAACTTGGTGCCGATATCGCGGCTCTGGCCACGGAAAAGGTTATCTTCGAGGCGCTCGAGTTCGAGCAGTTCGACGAGCTCGCCGACGTGGTTGTCCTGCATGGGTATCCCTTTGGGAACAGTGCGCGTTAGCGGCCGATTATAGGGAATCAGACCTTGAGCCGGCCGAGCCGGCCGTCATCATAGGCCCGCGCCCAGGGGAACTGCGGGCCAGGGTCGCGCTTGCGCGGCACTTCGTTCTCCGGGTCGTCGCTGGAGGGAACCATCGCCGTATCCAGATCTTCGTGGCCCGCAATGTGGCGCAGGGAAGGGAAGCGGGCGACCAGTTCATCCAGCAGCGCGCGCAACGCCGCGATCTGTGCCGCAGGGTACGGCTCGGTCATTTCCTGCTTCGCGGTGTTGAACCAGTCCGGGTAGCGGCCCAGGTTCACCAGCTCGATGCCGATGGAACGGGGGTTGTAGCCACGCGTGTGGTTGGCCACCCGCAGCGGATCGACGTAACAGAGGATCGAGCCATCGCGGTCGACGTAGTAGTGGCCGGACGCACCGGTGCCGCGATCTTCATAGAGCACGCGCTCGCCATACTCCCGGGCCATGGCCAGGTCAGGCAGTTCAGTGCAGTGGATGACCACCAGGTCGATAGTGTCGCCGGCCCGTTCAGGCAGACGGGATTCATAAGGCAGGGGGGCGTGCAGGATGTCGATCATGCCGCTTTGATAACATAGGCAGTCGATCCGCGTACGGAGACCGCCATGCGCGGCCACATCATTCTTTCCCACGGGTCCGATTCCGGCCCCGACGCCACCAAGGTGAGCGCGCTGGCCGCCACGGCCGAAGCCCTCGGCTGGACCACCCACCGCCCGGATTACCGGGAGGACGACCGCATGGGCCACGCCGGCTCGATCGATCCGCGTCTGGCACGCCTGGCCGAGGCCATGGCTGCCTCGCCGGTACCGCCGGTCCTGGTGGGCTCGAGCATGGGCGCCTTTGTCTCGGGTCTGGCTTCGCTGGATACCCCGGTCGCCGGCCTGTTCCTGCTGGCCTTGCCGACCGAAATCCCGGGCTATCCGCGCGCCTTCGCCGCCAGGGCGGACGTGCCGGCGTTCCTCGTCCATGGGTACGCCGATGATGTCTGCCCGGTGGAAGGTGCGATCGCCTTCGCCCGCGGCCAGGGCGCGCCCCTGCTGCTGGTGCAGGACGACCACCGCCTTTCCGACACCCTTGGCGAGATCGACGCCGAATTCCGCCGCTTCCTGGATCACCTGGCATGAACTTTTTCGCGACGTGCCCCAAGGGCCTTGAGTACCTGCTGAAGGACGAACTGGTCGCCATGGGCGCCGAGGACGTGAAGGAGGCCCTCGCCGGCGTGTCCTTCACTGGCGGCATGGAGACCGCCTACCGGGCTTGCCTCTGGTCGCGCATGGCCAGCCGTGTGCTCCTGCCGCTGGCCGAGTTCGATGCCGCGACGCCGGAGGACCTCTACCAGGGCGTGCAATCGATCAACTGGGCGGAGCACATCGCCCCGCACGGCACCCTGGCCGTGGACGCCAACACGGCGCTGAGCAAGCTCACCCACAGCCAGTTCATCGCCTTGAAGACCAAGGATGGCATCGTCGACCAGTTCCGCACCGCCAGTGGCTCGCGCCCTGATGTGGAAACCGAAGAGCCGGATGTGCAGGTGAACGTGCGCGTGCGCCGCGACCGCGCCACCTTGTCGATCGACCTCTCCGGTTCGCCGCTGCACCGCCGTGGCTGGCGTGAGCGCCAGGGCGAGGCCCCGCTGAAGGAAAACCTCGCCGCGGCGATGCTCGTCCGCGCCCAGTGGCCGCGTATCTACGCCGAAGGCGGCGCGCTGGTCGACCCGATGTGCGGCTCCGGCACGCTGCTGATCGAAGGCGCCCTGATGGCTGCGGGCGCCGCGCCCGGCCTGCGCC
The DNA here is from genome assembly GCF_036500425.1 of Luteibacter sp. GTDB lineage: Bacteria > Pseudomonadota > Gammaproteobacteria > Xanthomonadales > Rhodanobacteraceae > Luteibacter. Next base: position 10,990 of record NZ_DASYCB010000027.1, on the reverse strand, counting down.
GCGGATATTTCGGTTTCCTGGGCTGGCGGAAGCACGATTACTCGCTGTGGAAACAGCTGTGGGAGGAGGCGAAGGCCACCACCGATGAAGGCATGCGCAACCTGCGCCCGGCGTTCTTCGGCAGCGATTCGGACGCGAACATGGTCCAGACCGCCAAGCGCAACGCCCAGACCGCGGGCGTGGCCGGCTTCATCCACCTCGATCGCCGCGATGCGGTGCATGTCGAGCCGCCGCCGGAGACACCGTCGGGCCTGGTGATCACCAACCCGCCTTACGGCGAGCGCCTTGGCGATCGCGCGGAGCTGCCGCAGCTCTACCGCGAGCTCGGTCAGGCGCTGAAGGAGCGGTTCCCTGGCTGGCGCGCCGCCGTCCTTGCGGGCGATGAGGAATTAGGCCGGGCCATGCGCCTGTCGCCGGACAAGCGCTACGCCCTCTACAACGGCGCGCTGGAAACCCCGTTGTTCACCTTCAGCCTTCGCGCACAGGGCGATGCCCCGCCTCGCGAGCTTAAGCCGTTGTCGGACGGCGCGCAGATGCTGAAGAACCGGCTGGAGAAGAACGTCCGCCACCTGCGCAAGCGGCTGACCCGTGAAGGGATCACCTGCTGGCGTGCGTACGACCAGGATCTGCCCGAATATGCGGCGGCCATCGACGTGTATGAAGACTGGCTGCACATCCAGGAATACAAGGCGCCGCAGGACATCCCCATCGATGTGGCGCGTACCCGGTTGCGTGAGGTGGTACGCGTAGCTGCCGAGGTGCTGGGCATTTCCCGCGACCATATCGCGGTGAAGACCCGTGAACGCGGGAAGGGCGGTTCGAAGTACGGCCAGTTCGACCAACAGGGCCAGTTCGTTGAGGTCAACGAGGGCGGGCTGAAGTTCCTGATCAACCCGACCGATTACCTCGATACGGGCCTGTTTCTCGATCACCGGCTGGTTCGCGCCAAGATCCGGGAACTTGCCGCCGGCAAGCATTTCCTCAACCTGTTCGCCTACACCGGCACCGCGAGCGTTTATGCGGCCGATGGCGACGCCCGGGATACCACGACGGTCGACCTCTCCGGCACGTACCTGGATTGGGCGTCGAAAAACCTGGCCCTGAACGGATTCACCGGCAACCGCCACCGCCTGGTGCAGGAAGACGCGCTGAAGTTCCTCGAGACGCGCTCCATGCAGTACGGGTTGATCTACGTCGATCCGCCGACCTTCTCCAACTCGAAGAAGGCCGACGACTTCGACGTGCAGCGCGACCACGTGAAGCTGCTGTTGCTCTGCCTGGAGCGCTTGCTGCCGGAAGGCGTGATTGTTTTCTCAAACAATTTCCGTCGATTCCAGCTTGATAGGGCGGCCCTGGAACCCCATTTCACCATTGAAGACTGGAGCGCGCCGAGCATTCCGTTCGACTTCACCCGCCGCCACGACATCCATGGTTGCTGGCTGCTCCGCAGGCCGTTCGTGAACCCGTGGAAAACGTGAAAGGGGGGTGCAGAAAACTTCAGATTTGATTCAGTGGCCGGGCGCGAATCTGCGCTCACCTGAGGAGGTAACTGTCATGAAAGCCAAGTTCGTTAAGTCCGCTGTTGCCCTTGCTGCCGTAGGCCTCATGGCGTTCGCGCCAGCCTCGTTCGCGGGTGGCTGGGGCCATGGCGGTTACCACGGTGGATACCACGGTGGTGGCTACTACCGCGGTGGTGGTTATTACGGTGGTGGCTACCGTCACGGTGGCTACTACGACCACAGCGGTCGCTGGATCGCAGGCGCGATTGTCGCCGGCACGGTGGGCGCCCTGGTTTACAACGCCGTGCAGCCGCGTACCGTCGTCTATGACAACGGCCCGGCGTATTACAGCCGCCCGGCCACGGTCGTCTACCAGGATGCGCCGGTGACCCGCCGCGTCACCACCACCACGACCACGTACGACGATGGCTATTCGACCACCCGTTACGTGCGCGACGACGGCTATTGATCGCGACATAGCCTGACCAAAAAAAGCCCGGCCAATGGCCGGGCTTTTTTTGTGCCCCCTGTAGGAGCGCGCTTGCGCGCGATGGGTACTCGCCGAGCCCTCCATCGCGCGCAAGCGCGCTCCTACACGTCTCAGTGAGCGGCGCCGCTGTTGCCTGGGCCGGAGCTCTTGTGCTTCGCCTTCTTTTCCAGTTGCTGGTAGGTGGCTTTGTCGATCTGTTCCACCGACACGATCTGGCAGGGCGGGTCATCCCGGCGGACGATCTGCTCGTTGATGGAACCGCAGATCCGCCCGGCGCCAAGGGCCTGGTTGCCCGGTGACGACTTGAAGCGAACACCGCCGCCAAGCCCCATGCGCGGGCAGGCCACGTCCGTGCTGATCTTGAAGAAGTTCGGGCCGTTGGCGACGGCCACGGTGCGGTCATCGGCGACGACGTAATTGCTGATCCGGTCCGTGCGCATGCAATCGTTGAACTGGAGCTCATGGCGGTCCTGGGGCGGGTCACCAGCGGCACTGGCGGCCACTGAGACAAGGAGCAGGCAGGCGGCGGTCAGGTAACGGGCAGACATGGCGAAACCCTCGCTGGTTGGGAATACCACGTTAAGCCGGATCGCAAACAAAAACGAGAGGGGGCGGGGGCTTGGTCCATCTCCCGTTAAGGCCGCAGGCATAACCACTCACACCGGTTGAACGTTTCCTAGGGCATGGTCATGCGTCATGGCTGACGGATCGTCGGCTGACCATGGAACCCCGCGCATGACCGCTCGCCCGCTCGGCATCGCCCCCTCCACGGCCTCCGGCGTGGCGCTCTCCGAACGCTTCCTTCGCATCCGCCACCGCACGCTTGAACTCGCGGCGCGTTTGCAGCCCGAAGATACGGTGATCCAGTCGATGCCCGACGCCAGCCCAACCAAGTGGCACCTGGCGCACACGACATGGTTCTTCGAGCAGTTCATCCTTGGACGCGATGAGGCGTATGTCTCACCGAATCCGGAATGGTCGTATCTGTTCAATAGCTATTACCAGTCCGTGGGGCCGATGCATGCGCGCCCGCGACGCGGTCTTCTCACCCGCCCGTCGCTTGATGACGTTCTCGCGTATCGCGCCCGCATCGACGAGGCCATCGCCGAACGCATTGCGCGCGACGACGACGGAGTGTTGCCAACGCTCGTGGAACTCGGTGTGCAACACGAACAGCAACACCAGGAATTGCTGCTCACCGATATCAAGCACGCATTCGCGCAGAATCCCCTGGAACCGGCGTACGCGTCCGACGCGCCGCGTGCGCTGTCAGTGGCCGCGCCGACGCTGCGCTTCGTTCCTTTCGACGAGGGAATCGTGGAAATTGGCTACCACGGTGACGGTTTCCATTTCGATAACGAAGGTCCTCGCCACCGCACGTACCGCCAAGCCGGTTCGCTCGCTAATCGTCCTGTCACGAACGCGGAGTACCGTGCCTTTATCGACGATGGTGGTTACCGCACACCGACGCTGTGGCTCTCCGATGGCTGGGCCACGGCGCAATCCGAGCAATGGCAGCGCCCTTTGTACTGGGACGACGCCTGCGAGACCGAATTCACGCTGCAGGGCAGGCATGCGATTGATCCGCACGCACCGGTCTGCCACATCAGCTACTTCGAAGCCGATGCATTTGCCCGCTGGGCCGGCGCGCGGCTGCCGACCGAGACGGAATGGGAAACGATGGCGACGGGCATGCCAGTCCGTGGGAACCTTCAGGACAACGGGGTGTTCCAACCCCGTGCCACCTCGTTCGAAACGGAACTCGGGCAAATGTACGGCGACTGTTGGGAATGGACAATGAGCCCTTATGTCAGTTACCCGGGGTTCCATCCGCTCGCTGGCGCGCTGGGTGAGTACAACGGAAAGTTTATGAATGGGCAGTGGATCCTCCGCGGCGGTTCCTGCGCGACACCTGCTGACCATGTGCGTGCGACCTATCGCAACTTTTTTCCGCCCCATGCCCGTTGGCAGTTTTCGGGGCTACGACTTGGAAACGATCGATGAGCGCTCAACCGAAAGACATCCGCCTGGATGATCGCCACCCGGATATCGAAGATACCCTCCACACCGTTCGTCGTGGCCTCGCGGCGAAGCCAAAGAAGCTTCCGTCTCGCCTGTTCTACGACGAACGCGGTTCTGCGCTGTTCGAAGCGATCTGCGAACAACCTGAGTACTACCTGACGCGTACCGAGATCGCGATCATGCGCGATCACGCGGCCGATATCGCCGACGCGTTAGGCCCGGATGTGCGCCTGGTCGAATACGGCAGTGGCAGTGGCATCAAGACCCGCATGCTGCTCGAACACCTCGAAACCCCTGTTGCGTACGTGCCAGTCGAGATATCGCGTACCGCATTGATGGAAAGCGTCGCCGAGCTCGCCTCGCAATTCCCCAGCGTGCCCATGCAGCCGGTGTGCGCGGACTTCACCCAGCCGCTGCGCTTGCCGGTCGCCGCGCGGTCGCCGCGGCGGACGGTCATCTATTTTCCGGGTTCCACTATCGGCAACTTCGAATCGAAGGAAGCCATCAGGATCCTGCGCCAGATGCGCACTGAAATGAGCGACGGCGGCGGGATCATCGTCGGTGTCGACTTGAAGAAAGATCCGGCGGAGATTGAAGCCGCCTACAACGATGCCGCAGGCGTCACCCGCGACTTCACCCTCAATATGCTCGTGCGGTTGAATCGTGAGGTCGGTACGGATTTCGATGTAGACGCCTTCCGCCACCGTGCGCGCTATAACGCCCTGGCGGGACGCATCGAGACCACACTGGTGAGCACGAAGCGCCAGGACGTCCGCGTCGGCCATGATGTGTACGCATTCCGCGAGGATGAAGCGATGCAGGTGGAATACAGCTGCAAATATTCGCTCGATGACTTCGCGCAGATGGCAAACAAAGCCGGCCTCTCCGTGGCGCAGGTCTGGATGGACCCCGATCAGCGTTTCAGCGTGCAGTACCTCGTCCGCTCAACCCCCCTCGTTTCCTGATAACCCTACAAATCAGGTCAGGTGGGTCTGCGGGCGCCGAGGGAAACCAGCAAATCCTGCGCGGTGCGGATGCGCTCGGCGCTGCCGGGTAGCTCCATGATCACGCGCAGCTTGTCCTGGCCATCCATCTTGAACACGCGTGGCTGCTGCTGGATCAATCTGATCAGCGCGACGGGATCGATATCCGGCTTGTCGCGGAAGGTGATGCGACCGCCGCTGGGGCCGAAATCGACCTTGCGGATACCTAGCGGCGTCGCCATCAGCTTGAGCTGGGCCACGGCGAACAGGCACTTGGCCTGCTCCGGCAGCAGGCCGAATCGATCGATCATTTCCACCTGCAGCTCGCGCAGGCCCTCGTCGTTGCGAGCGCTTGCGATGCGCTTGTACAGGGTCAGGCGTGTATGCACATCGGGCAGGTAGTCGTCGGGGATCAGTGCGGGCAGGTGCAGTTCCACCTCGGTCTCGTGTTCGGAGGTGAGGTCGAAGTCCGGAATTTTGCCCGAGCGTAGCGCGCGCACCGCGCGGTCCAGCAACTCGGTGTACAGGCCGAAGCCGATTTCCTGGATCTGGCCCGACTGTTCATCGCCCAGCATCTCGCCGGCGCCGCGGATTTCCAGATCGTGCGTCGCGAGGGTGAAGCCCGCACCCAGCTCTTCCAGCGAGGCCAGCGCCTCGAGGCGCTTTTCGGCATCCGCCGTCATCGCCTTGCGATCCGGCACGATGAGATAGGCATAAGCGCGATGATGCGAACGGCCCACGCGGCCGCGTAACTGGTGCAGCTGGGCCAGGCCGAAACGATCCGCGCGATTGACGACAATCGTGTTGGCCGTGGGGATATCGATGCCCGATTCGATGATGGTCGTGGAGACCAGCACGTTGAAGCGCTGGCGGTGAAAATCCGCCATCACCTGTTCCAGCTCGCGCTCGGGCATCTGGCCGTGGGCGACGCGGATGCGCGCTTCCGGGATCAATTCACCCAACTCGCGGGCCATGCGATCGATCGATTCCACTTCGTTGTGCAGGAAGTAGACCTGGCCGCCACGGGCCAGCTCGCGCTGGATAGCCTCACGGATCAACGCGGGCTGCCAGGTGGAAATCAGCGTGCGGACGGCGGTGCGGTGCGCCGGCGGTGTCGCGATGATGGAAAGATCACGCAAGCCACTCATGGCCATGTTCAGCGTTCGCGGGATCGGCGTGGCGGTCAGCGTCAGCAGGTCGACCTCGGCGCGGAGCTTCTTCAGCTGCTCCTTCTGGCGCACACCAAAACGCTGTTCCTCATCGACGATGACCAGGCCGAGACTCTTGAAACGGATATCGGGCTGCAACAGCTTGTGCGTGCCGACCATGACATCGACCTGGCCATCGGCCAGACGCTCCAGCGCGTTGTCCACTTCCTTCTTCGATTTGAAGCGGGAAAGCACCTCCACGCGCACCGGCCAGTCGGCGAAGCGATCGGCGAAGTTACGATAGTGCTGCTGGGCGAGCAGGGTGGTCGGCACAAGGACGGCGACCTGCTTGCCCGCGGTCGCAGCGGCGAAGGCCGCACGCAACGCCACCTCGGTCTTACCGAAACCTACATCACCGCAGACCACGCGATCCATAGCGCGCGGCGCGGCCAGGTCGACGATGACGGCATCGATGGCACGCTGCTGGTCCAGGGTTTCTTCGAACGGGAAGGTGGCGGCGAATTCTTCGAGCATCTGCCGGTCGACCGGCAACGCTTCGCCTTGCTTGGCCTCGCGCTGCGCGTAGATCGCCAGCAGCTCGGCGGCGACGTCGCGGACCTTCTCGGCGGCCTTCTTGCGTGCACGTTCCCACGCATCGCCACCCAGTGAGTGCAGGGGGGCCAGTTCGGGCGCGGTACCGGTGTAGCGGCTAACCAGGCCGAGCTGGGCCACGGGGACGTAGAGCTTGTCGCCCTTGGCGTACTCGATGGTGAGGAACTCGCCTGGCATGTCGCCGACATCCAGGGTCAGTAAGCCCTGGTAGCGTCCCACGCCGTGATCGATATGGACGATCGGCGAGCCGATCTGCAGCTCGGTCAGGTCCTTGATGATGCTTTCGGGGTCGCGCGCGGCGCCAGTACGCTTGCGTCGTTCAGTGCGTACCCGCTCGCCGAAGAGTTCGCGCTCGGTAAGCACCGTAAGCGCCGGCTTGGTCAGGGCAAAACCCTGTTCCAGCGAGGCTACGGTGATCGTCAGCTTTTCATCGGATTCAAGGAAGGCCTTCCAGCCGTCGATGTTCGCGGGTTTCAGGCTCGCGCCGGCCAGCTGTTCGATCAGCGCCTCGCGGCGGCCGGCCGAATCGGCGGCGATCAGCGTACGGCCGGGGTAATGGGCCAGGAAGTGGCGTAACGCCGTGCCCGGCTCTTCGCCCTTGCGGTTGAGTGGTAGTTCCGGCGCGGGCTGCGTCCCCAGGTCCACGGCGTGTTCGTGGGCCTTCTCGACCACATCGACGCGCACCTGCTTGTTGAGCTGTTCGCGCAGGTGGTCCGGCGGCAGGTAGATCTCGGCCGGCGGCAGCACGGGGCGTTCAATATCGTGTGCCCGCTGGTCATAGCGGTCGTTCGCTTGCTGCCAGAACGCGGCAGCGGATTCGAGGACGCCCTCGCCCAGCACGAACAGGGCGTTGTCGGCGATGTACTCGAACAGTGTCTCGGTCTTTGGGAAGAACAACGGCAGGTAATACTCGATGCCGCCGGGCGTCACGCCTTCCTTCATGTCCTGGTAGAGCGGGCAACGGCGGACGTCGATCGGGAAGCGATCGCGCAGCGCGACGCGAAAGGCCTTCGCCGCTTCATCGGTGACCGGAAACTCGCGAGCAGGAAGCAGATCCACGCCTTCGACCTGCTGCTGCGAGCGCTGGGTTTCCGTATCGAAGGTGCGGATCGATTCGATCTCGTCATCAAACAGCTCGATACGGTAAGGCTCGCTGGCGCCCATGGCGTAGATATCGATCAGCGCGCCACGCACGGCGAAGTCACCGGGCTCGGCCACCTGGGGCACGTTGCGGTAGCCGGCGGCTTCCAGACGGCGCTGTTCGGCGCTGATGTCGAGCTTCTGGCCCTTGCGCAGCACCAGGCCGGAGCCGGTGATATGGGTGCGCGGGGCGATCCGTTGCATCAGCGTTGCTACCGGCACGACCAATACGCCGCGCTTGACCGACGGCAGGCGGTACAGCGTGGCGATGCGCTGCGAGACCACCTCGGGGTGCGGGCTGAAGACGTCGTAGGGCAGGGTTTCCCAGTCGGGGAAGTGCAACACCGGGAGCTCGCCGGCAAACACGCCCAGCTCGCTCTCCAGGTTGTCCGCGCTGCGCGTGTCGCGGGTCACGACCACGAGCAGGCCCTCGTGCGTTCGGGCCGCCTCGGCAACCTCCAGGGCCCAGGCCGAGCCATGCGGCACGGCCCAGTAGCGGCGGGTCTTGGCGTTGGCGGGGAGGGGCGGGCGCGGGAGCGTTACGGGCATCGTTGGGCAGGGATCTTCGGCTTGGCTAGCCGGTTATTGTACAGGCCCGGCGTCAGGGCTCCGTTAGGCTTATCGCGCGCAAGCGCGCTCCTGCAGGATCTGCGCAGGTCTGGTGTAGGAGCGCGCTTGCGCGCGATCGCCGGTGCCTCACGGTCAATCCGTGTAATCCGGCTCAAAGAAACTCCAGCGCACATCCTTAAAGCGGGCCTTGAAGTCCGCCTCGACGATATTGATGGCCTCGATCATCGCCCGCGGCGTGGGCGCGGGGGCCATCTTCGCTTTGGTGGCGACCATCACGTCGGGGCCCATCTGCAGGGTGAGCAGGTTGTAGACCTGCTCGATCTCGGGGCGGGCTTCGAGGAACGCGACCATCTCGGCACGGCGTTTGGGCTCGACGCCCTGGCCGATCAGCAGGGCCTTGACCTCGCGGGCGACCGCGATGGCCACCACGATCAGCAGGACGCCGATGCAGATGGTGCCGACCGCATCGAACAGCAGGTTGCCCGTGAGCATGGTAAGCACGACGGCGGCCAAGGCCAGGCACAGGCCGATCAGGGCCGCCAGATCTTCGCCGAAGATCACCAGCAGCTCGCTGGCGCGGGTCTCCCGGAACCACTCCCACAGGGGCTGTTCGCCACGCGCCTTGTTCACTTCCTGCATGCAGCCGTGCATGGAAATGCCCTCGGTGATGATCGAGAACACCAGTACGCCCACCGCCAGCCACGGCCAGCTCAGTGGCTCGGCGTGGGTGAGCTTGTGCACGCCTTCGTACACAGAGAACATGCCGCCGACGCTGAACAGCAGGATGGCGACCAGGAACGACCAGAAGTACAGGGCACGGCCCCAACCCAGCGGGTAATCGGGTGAGGGCGGCCGCTTGGCCTGGCGCATGCCGAGCAGGAGCAGGGCCTGGTTGCCGCAATCGGCCAGCGAGTGCACGGCCTCGGCCATCATGGCGCCGGAGCCGGTGAAGATAGCGGCCACCAGCTTGGCGACGAAAATGGCGAAGTTGGCGCCCAGTGCGAGGAAGATCGCGCGCTTTGAATCAGCGTGGCCCGACATGTGGGTCCTTGTCCCTGAAAGATCGCAAGATCTTAGCGGATGACGCCCACGCCGACACCGAAGCTGATGTTCGGATGGCCGCCCTGCATCTCCTTGGCGGTCCACACGTGCGACTGGTTCACCGAGACCAGCGGGAAGGTGTAGCTGGCCTGGCCGACGTTGCCGGTGCGCGTACCATTCAGCCGGCCGGACACGGTGACCAGGCCGCCGGCCGGGAAGTCGAGGCTTTCGACATAACCGGGCATGGCGGCGATGAAGCGGCCGCTGCCGGTGTCGTCGGCCTTCGGTCGCTGCGAGCTATCGAGTGGGTAGGCGAGTACTTCGATCTCGCTGTGGTCGGTGTAGTTCTTGACCTGGACGATCCGGCCGCCCCAGATCACGTCGGAGCTGGCATAGCGTTCCGGCTCGCGGGCTACCTGGGCGGGTGGCACCGAGACCGAGTTAGGCGTGGCCTTGTAGATCGGCGCCGGCGCGCAGCCGGCGAGCACGAGGGCGAGTACGGCGGCAGGGGCGGCGAGACGGACGATAGACGGGCGCATGGGTCGACTCCTGGCGTGTACGGTGACTTTACCGTCTTGGTAGCGGACGCGGTGGATGCGCGACGTGTAGGGGCGCCGGATCCTTGCCTTCCTCGACCAGCCAGGTCAGCCGGTATTCGGATTCGCCGGGCTGGCCCAGCAGCTTTGGCAGCATTTTCAGGCCATCGCGAATGGCGTCATCGAGCTTCCACGGTGCATTCACGATGACCATGCCGGTGCCGTTGAGGCGCAACGGGGAGTCGTCCTTGTGCAGGAGGAACTCGGCAGCCAGCACGCGCTTGGCGCCGCTCTTGGTGGCCAGCCAGCGGTGGAACGGCTGGACCTGGCTGCGGACCTTGATCGGGTACCAGACGGCGAAAATGCCGGTGGGCCACTTTTCCATGGCGGCCTTGAGCGCCTTTTCGATCGTGCGGAACTCGCCTTCCTGCTGTTCGAACGGCGGGTCGATCAAGACGAAGCCGCGCTTTTCCTTCGGCGGGACGAGGGCATTCAGGGCCTCGTAGCCATCGCGGTTGTGTACGTGGATGCGGTTGTCGTGGTGGAAGAGCTGGCGCAGGTGGCCGGCTTCCTCGGTGTGCAGCTCGCAAAGCTGGGCGGTGTCGGTCTCGCGCATGAGGTGCGCGGCGAACCAGGGCGAGCCGGGGTAATAGCGGATGTCGTCGCCTTCGTTGCAGGCGCGGACGGTTTCGAGCCATTTCCACAGGATCGGCGGCAGGCCGCTGGCGGCCTTGAGCTGGTTGACGCCTTCGTCGGCTTCGCCGGTCTTGCGGGCATGGACGCCGCGCAGGTCGTAGCGACCGCTGCCGGCGTGGGTTTCGATGTAGCAGAAGGGGGTGTTTTTCTGCTTCATGGCATCGAGCAGGGCCACGAGCACCATGTGCTTCATGACATCGGCGAAGTTGCCGGCGTGGTAGGCGTGGCGATAGTTCATGCCGCGATTATACCT
>NZ_DASYCB010000026.1:0-45774 GCF_036500425.1 Luteibacter sp. | reverse complement strand
GCGGCAAGCCCCTTCGCGCGCAAGCGCGCTCCTACAGGGCAGGGGCTGCGTGGTATTCTTCCGGCCCCTCGAAGAAGACCCCTCATGCATACCACCCGTTGGAACCAGCAGTGGTTCTTCAACGTGCGCGGCGACATCCTTTCGGGACTTGTTGTCGCGCTCGCGCTCATCCCCGAAGCCATCGCGTTCTCGATCATCGCGGGCGTCGACCCGAAAGTCGGTCTGTACGCGTCGTTCTCGATGGCGGTCGTGATCGCGTTCGCGGGCGGCCGTCCAGCGATGATCTCCGCCGCGACCGGCGCCATGGCCCTGCTCATGGTCAGCCTGGTGAAGGAGCATGGCCTCCAGTACCTGTTCCTCACGACGATCTGTACCGGCGTGGTCCAGATGATCATGGGTGCGCTGAAACTGGGATCGCTGATGCGCTTCGTATCGCGCTCGGTCGTCACGGGGTTCGTCAACGCGCTCGCCATCCTGATCTTCCTGGCCCAGTTGCCCGAACTGATCGGCGTGCCCTGGCTCGTCTACCCGATGTGCGCGGCCGGCCTCGCGATCATCTATCTGTTTCCTTATGTGACCCGGGCCGTACCTTCGCCGCTGGTTGCGATCGTCCTGCTGACCATCGTCGCGATCGTGTTCAAGCTGGATATCCACCGCGTCGGCGACATGGGCGCATTGCCCGATTCACTGCCGCATTTCCTCTGGCCGGACGTGCCACTGAACCTGGATACGCTGAAGATCGTGCTGCCGTATGCGCTGACGATGTCGGTAGTGGGCCTGCTCGAGTCAATGATGACCCTTCAGATCGTCAACGACATGACCGAGACGCGCGCGGACAAAAACCGCGAATGCATGGGCCAGGGCCTGGCCAATATCGCGACGGGCCTGATCGGTGGCATGGCAGGCTGCGCGATGATCGGCCAGTCGGTGATCAACGTGAAGTCGGGTGGCCGTGGGCGCCTGTCCACCCTGGTGGCGGGCGTCGTCCTGCTGATCCTCGTGGTATTCGGGGCACCGTGGGTCCGTCAGATCCCCATGGCCGCTTTGGTGGCTGTGATGATCATGGTCTCGCTGAGCACCTTCAGCTGGCGCTCGCTCGCGACGCTGCGTTCGCACCCGACTTCGTCCAGCGTGGTGATGCTGGCCACGGTCGTGGTCACGGTGTGGACCCACGACCTCGCCCGCGGTGTGCTGACGGGCGTGCTGTTGTCGGCGGTGTTCTTCGCCACGAAGGTCGGGCGCATGCTCGACGTCGATAGCTCGCTTTCGCACGACGGCATACGCACGTATTCGGTCAAAGGCCAGGTCTTCTTCGCCTCGTCCGATACGTTCGTCGAGGAATTCGATATGCGTGAGGATGGCCTGTCAGGTGTGGTGATCGACGTGGAAGAGGCCCACTTCTGGGACCTCACCGCGGTCGGGGCGCTGGACAAGATCGTGCTGAAATTCCGCGATCTGGGCGTTCCCGTGGACGTTCGTGGCCTCAACCAGGCCAGTGCGACCCTGGTGAGCCGCCTGGGTATCCATGACAAGGAAGGTGCCCGTCCGGGCACGGGTCACTGACATCGCAGGTTTCCGTTCCGTTTCGGTGTTGCAGAATAGGGGCTGATATAACTTGCGGAGGCTCCCGTGAACATCATCGTGGTCGAGGACGACGAGCGGCTGGGCGCTGCGATCAAGCGCGCGCTGGAACAGCTCACCCACGCGGTGATGTGGCTGCGCACGGGCAACGAGGCGCTGGAAGCGCTGCGCCAGGAGAATGTCGACCTGGTCCTGCTCGACCTGGGCCTGCCCAGCAAGGATGGCGTGCAGGTGCTGCGCGAGGCGCGCAGGGATGGCATTCGCACCCCGATCCTGGTGATGACGGCTCGCGACAGCATTGAATCGCGCGTCGAAGGCCTGGATGCGGGCGCCGACGACTACCTCGTCAAGCCGTTCCATCTGGATGAGCTTGCCGCACGTATCCGTTCGCTGGCGCGGCGTGCGCAGGGCCTGGCCGATAATGTCATGGAGGCCGGCAACCTGCGCCTGGACGTAGGGCGCATGGAACTGACGCTCGAGGGCGACCGTATCGAACTTACCCGGCGCGAATTCGCCCTGGTGCACGTGCTGATGGAGCGGGCAGGGCGTATCGTCCGCCGCGAAACCATCGAGCGCTCGGTCTACGGCAATGAATCGGATGTAGGCCCCAACGCGCTCGAGGTCCTTGTGCACGCCCTGCGCCGCAAGCTTGGCTCCGACAGTATCCGCACGGTCCGTGGCTTCGGTTACATGGTGCCGATCGATCCCGCCTGAGAGGCGATTCGCGACGCGGCAACGCGAATGGCGACCTGGCGTGCCGTCTGCTCAGGGCCCGCTTCATCACACGTGATGCCCGCGTTGCCCGCGCCGTAAGGCGAGTACCTTTGCGGGTCGGTACGGCTGAACAAGCCCACGGTGGTGGCCTGTGTCGCGGCAGCGAGGTGCATCACGCCACAGTCCGCACTGATGTAAAGACCCGCCGCCTCGATGAAGGCGGCCAGCTTGCGCGGGTCGCTGGTGAAGTACGTAGGGTAGACGTTATCTAGCCTTGACAGGCCATCTGCGGCGACCAGTTCGACAATGCGGTAGTCGCCGATGCGCTCAAGCAGTGCGGCGAGGAAGCATCGCCACCAGGTGGCATCCTGGCACTTCGCGCCCGTGGCATTGGGAAAGATGGCCAGGACCGGCGCGGCGCTCGTATGGCCGGCTTTCAATACGCGGAGCAGTGTTTCCGCGCCCTTGGCACGCTCTGGCGCGCTCAGGCGGAGGTCTAGCACAGGCCACTCGCCACCGTTCACGCCGAGCGCCTCCCGCAACGCGTGTACTGGGCGTGCCGCGAAATGGGCGGGCGCATCCGGGCTTCCTTCCACGCGAAGCTGGAACCGGGCGCGCGCAAGATGCGCCGCCATTCTTCCGGAGGTAGAGCCGGACGCGGCATCGATCACCAGGTCGTAGCGTTTCGCGCGCAAGCGCCCAAGCGTGCGCAACGTAGCGAGCGGATGGCGCAGGGCACGCCTATCGAGCAGGAAGAGCTCGCCCACCGAGGGGAAGCCGGCGAATACGCTTCGAGCGGCCCCGCCCGATGCGAGCAGATCGACCTCGGCACCAGGAAACCGTGCTTCGAGCTCGGCAAGCAGCGGAGTCATCATCAGCGTATTGCCCAGCCGATGGTTGGGCCGGCAGACCAGGATGCGTTGCATGCCACTTCGCGGCAATTGCCCGGGGGAAACCAGGTTGTCGGCATCCGGAAACGCCTTGCGCACGAGCCATGCCATGGCCCGGCGACGAAATGATTGCAGGCGCCCGTGCATGGGCGTGCGTTTTCCGTCCGTGGAAGCCGTAGCGTGAGACGTGGCGAGGAGCGATGACATTCGTAGTCCGTGGGCACCCGACAGACAGGCAGTGCGCACACCTTGCCTGCCTGACCTTAGAGCCTCCTGTCAGGCAGATGACAGGATCCTTACTTAGCCTAGCCTTAGCTGAGTGCTCACTGGAGCAGACGGCTATCGTCGAAGGTGCAGCTAAGGACACGTCGCCATGCTTCCCGCTCCAAGGAGAAGGTAGATGTTCTTAGCGATCCTGTTTGCCTGCACCATCGCGGCGTTTACGGTAAGTGCTGTGAGCGGCGGTGGCGCCGGGTTGGTGCTGATGCCCGTGCTGCGGGCCGGTTTACCGATGGCACAGGTCCCCGTTGCGCTATCGCTGGGTAGCGCGGTGAGTTCCCTCACGCGAATCGGTGTATTCGTCCGGCACACCCACTGGGGTGTCGTGCGTTGGTTCGTGCCGTCGTCATTGCCGGGCGCGCTGCTCGGTGCATGGCTTTTGCAGCGCGCCAGCTCTGCGTACGCAGAGCTGGCGGTTGGCGTGTTTCTCGTCGCCAACCTGCCCATGCTGTGGCGCAAGCCTCGCGCCGTCGTTGCGAAGCGCCCGCCAGCGCGCGGCTTGCTCACCCTCATCGGATTTGTCGCAGGGTTTGTATCAGGGTTTACTGGTGCGGTGGGCCTGCTCTTCAACGGCTTTTACCTTCAGCAAGGCTTATCACGGGAACAACTGGTCGCGACGCGCGCGGCGAACGAAATAGCCCTGCATATCGTCAAGCTCATCTTGTACGCGTACTTCGGCCTCGTGACGAACGAGGCGATGGTGGCTGGCGCCGTGCTTGGCGCGGCGGCCGTGGTCGCCACGCTCGCCGCACGGTACGTGCTTCCGCTGCTTAGTGAATCGGTCTTTCGCCGCGTGGGCTATGCGTCGATGGTCGTGGCGGGCATGGCGATGCTCGATGGTTCAACATCGGACCTGGCCGCGCATCACGGTGTCGCGTTACATGCCAGCCGCGTTCCCGGTGGACTCGACGCCCGGGTGATGGGTTTCGGTCGCGAAGCCATGCTCGAGTTCCGCCGCTCGGAGCCCATGGAGGTGGAGTACGAAGTCATGCTGGCCGATCTGCCCGAACACGTGCGCGCACGCGCGGAGCGTCTGGCCGAGGGCGCTGATCGGGTCATGGTTGAGGTCGTGCAGTCCCTCACCCATCGTGCCTTCGAGGTTCACGTATGGCGCGATGGCGTGGTGGCGAAGTACACGTTGTAGCGTTTAGCCAGCGATCGGCGCAGGACTTGCCTTGAGCTGCGTATACCCATGCAGGGTAGCGAGGGACGAAGGATCGTTCGTCGTTCGATGACGCGCGAGCTCCGTCAACAGGGGCAGCAGGTCGCGCGTGGCCGCCTGGTGTGAAGGCGTATCCGTATCGTCGACAAGCTGGCCGACCATGTACTTCTGCACGTGCGTATCGTGGCTGGCATCGTGGCTGATGCTTGCGGAAAGGAGCTCACCCCTGGCGTAAGCAATGTTCGTACTGGCGTGCGCCGAGTCGTCGATCTGTGTGTAGAGGTAGTTCTGTGAACCCAGCTTGTTGGTGAGGTTCAAAGGCGTATCCGACCACGGTGATGCGTGGAAGCTGGCCTTCAGGTGACTCGCCTGCTGCTGGGTGATGTGCCGGTCGCTGGCGTTGCGGCCGCTGATCGTCGAGGACTGGGATACGTCATAGTTGAACGTATCCAGCTCGCTGCCACGCATGGGATTCGGTGCGCTGGTCGCCTGGGATAGGGAAGCGCTGAAATCGGCGAGCCCGGTGAGCAGTGCGTGGTCGCTGCTGGCGAGGTCGCGTATCGAACCACGCGTAGTGGCCGTGGCGGGTGTCGGCGGGTAGTGGCTGTTGAGCTGGCTGAAGCCATCCTTGAACAGCGCCACCAGTGAGGCATCGGCATGGCCGCGAAGCGCCGCCGCATCGATCTGGCCCAGGGTGTTCGCCACCGAGGCATCACGTTGGGTTCGGTTACCCCACGTCGCCGGTTGACTCATGTCGAGGTTCAGTGCGACCGAACCCGCGGGACCATCAACCTTTAGTGAGCGGCTATCGCTGCCGGCATGCAGCGCGATGGATTCGTGGATACCTGGCGCGGTCGCGACCGACGCGTTCAGATCGACGCTGGTCAGTACGGAGGGGTCGGCGGCCAGCAGACCGTCCAGTGCGAGCGTGGGTGGTTGCTTGCCCAGGCCACCGACGGCGTCTTCGAAGGCGCGCGCCAGTCCCGCGACGGCCTGTTTCTCGGTGTCGCTGAGCGTGCGGTCGGTATGCAGGTTAACGGACAAGCCGTTCTCAGTGGCATTCAACGAGAGATTCACCGTCGCGCCGCTGGCGGTACGGATGCCAAGGGAGATGGCGCTGTCCGCGCCAGAGGACCCGCTGACGTCGGAGGTGAAGTTCGCCCCTTCCGTGGCGAAGCGTCCGAGCAGGGCCTGGCCAAGGCCAGCGAAGATGTTGCCGGTATGGGTCGATGCGCTGTTCCGTGCCAGGAGCGCGCCAAGCGCAGCGTCCGATGACGGATCGACGGTCGTCTTCGTCGGATCCGCGTAGGTAGCACTTGCAGGCGTGGCCGAGGGTTCGAAGACGACGGATGGCGTCGCCACGCGTTGCACCACGGCGGCCAGCCGGGTGGCCAGCGTGTACAGCCGATCCTGCCAGCTCGTGGCTACCGTGCTCGATGGGGTCGTTAGCCGCAGGGGATTCACAACGGTCCTTCGTTAGATTCTCTCCTCCGTAGCGGCCGGCGGTCGCAAATCTTGAGGCCGCCGGCCGGTCGCCATCACTCCGCGACTTCGAGCAATACTTCCAGTTCCACCGGCACGCCAAGCGGGAGGCTGGCCATGCCGAGGACAACACGTGGTGCAAGCATGTCGTCACCAAACACGCGGGCCATCAGTTCCGACGCACCGTCGGCAATGGCAGGGTGTTCGCGGAAATCACCCACGGTGGCGATGTAAATACCCAGCTTCGCTACCGCGGTGACCTTGTCGAGCGAGCCAAGGAACTCCTTCGCCGCGGCGAGTGCGCTCAGGGCAGCCATTTCAGCGGCCTTGCGGCCATCGGCTACCGTCAGTGCCTCGCCCACGCGGCCCAGCAAGGGCAGGTCATGGCCGACCGCAGGCAGCATCCCGCTGAAGTACACCATGTTGCCCACCCGCACCGCTTCGACGTACTTGCCGAAAGGTGACGGCGGCGGTGGGAGCGTGAGGCCGAGTTCCACCAACCGACGTTCTGCGCCGGCGGCGTGCGCTTGCGAGGCGTTCATTACCCACTTACCGAGGTGGGCGCCGCCATCCACGCGGAGCGCTTCGCCGGTCACGCGCGGCGCTTCGGTGACGAACACCACGGCGTCGACCACTTCCTGGATGGTGGAGATACCGTTGATCGGCGAGAGCGTGGCCAGGATGTCCTTCGGGCCGTTGGCGTGCATCGGCGTATCAACGATGCCGGGGCCCACGGTGTTCACGCGGATGCCCTGCGACGCGTATTCCATCGCGAGGTTCAGCGAGGCCGACTCGATGCCGCCCTTGGTGATCATGGCGATCGAGGCGGGCACGCCGGCGATCGGGTGATCGGCAAGCGGAGAGGTGATGCTGGTGATCGCGCCACCCGTGCCCTGGGCGAGTAACTGCTTGATCACGCGCTGGGTCATGTAGACGAAGCCATCGAGGTTGATCGAGAGCAGCTGGCGGTAGTCGTCTTCGGTCGTGTCGGTGAACGGCTTGGCGATGAAGATGCCGGCGTTGTTCACCAGGCCATCAACCTTGCCGAAGGCCTTGACCGCAGCGTTGACGACGGCTTCGGCGGTGGCGGCGTGGGCGATGTCGCCATCGACGCGAACCAGACGGTCGGAAACCGGCAGTTCCTTCGATTCGCTCACCTTGCGGGAGGTGGCGACCACGTTATAGCCGCGCTCGAGGAAGGTTTTGACGAGGCCGGCGCCGATGCCCTGCGAAGCGCCAGTGACGATGATGGTTTTAGCGTTCATAAGTGACTCCGAATCGTGTGGGAGGAGGTGTCTTGCTGGATGGGTATCCTCCGCCGATCGGTATTGATTGATTAGATGGAAAAATGTGGAATCTCTTTTCCATCTGTGCAAAAGTCCCGGCATGCTCGATCTCAACGACATCGCCGTCTTTGTCCGGGTGGCCCAGCTGGGCAGCTTCAGCCGTGCCGCACAGGCCCTCGGCATGCCCGTATCCACGGTGAGCCGGCGGGTGACCGCGCTGGAAGAGGAGCTCGGTGTCACCTTGCTCCAGCGCACGACGCGCAAGCTGAGTCTTACCGTGCAGGGCAGGGCGTACTACGAACAGTGCAGCGAACCGCTCAACGAGCTGCATGACGCGGAGCGCGCTCTGACCGAGACCCAGCGCACGCCTGAGGGCTTGTTGCGCATCTCCGTGCCGGTGATCCTTGGCCAGGCGCCGTTTTTTGAGTTTGTCTCGGATTTCATGCGTGCCTATCCGCGCATTCGCGTGGACTTGTTCATCACCAACGCATTCCTCGACCTGATCGGGGAAAACATCGACGTCGCCATACGTTATGGCGATCTGCACGATTCGTCGCTGGTGGCTCGGAACATCGGCACCAGCGTGCGCTATGTCGTCGCCACGCCCGATTTCCTTGCCGGGCGAAAATTACCGCAGAAGCCCGAAGACCTCATGGGTTTCGAGTGCGTGATGATCAACGCACGAAATAACCAGGCCGAGTGGCTACTGACGAAGGGCAAGCATAGGGAACGCGTGCACGTCACCGGGCCACTTTCGAGCCGTGATTTCAATTCAGTGAGTGCGTTCGTTTACCGCGGCCACGGTGTCGGCTTTCTGCCGACCGCCTATTGCGATGAGATGCTCGCCTCGGGCGAGCTTGTGCGGCTGTTGCCGGAGTGGGCATCGCCCGAATTCCCCGTGCACGCGGTCTATCCCACGCGCCGTTTCATGCCGCAGCGTCTGCAGGTCTTCCTGGATGCGCTGGCCGCGTGGCAAAGCCCGTCGTGGCGACGGGCCTGAGCGCTTAGCGACGGGGGCGCCGCACGTCGTCGCGCTTGACCACGACGCGGACAGGGCGCGGTTTACGCAGCAGCGTGATCCAGAAAGCGGCCTCGAAGAGTGCGCCGGCGGCGAAAAGGAACATAGCGCCCGTGGCGAAACCCGCCATGTAAAGGGAGGCTGCTACACCAAGGATCGCTGCCAGGATCGTGAAACGCTTCATCGCTGCTCCGGTCGGGGTCGACTGCTTTGAGGTATGACGTGGAGCCAGCATCGCACGAAAGCTAGCCATGCGGCTGAACATCGTGGAAAGGCGGCGCCGCCGGCCCATGGGCGCATGAGACGATTGCGCCAGAATTTGATCATTTATCGCCTTATTATCTCGATGGAGCGAGCGGAGCATAGCCGTCAGCCGGGCCCTACGGCCCGTTAACCCTGGAGCTGACATGAATACCGCCTTTCGTTCCCTGCTGGAACGCTTCGTTCGCCTCGAATCCATCGGACCGAACCTGGTCCGCATCGCCATCGCCGTTGTCTTCATCTGGATCGGGGCGCTCAAGTTCGTGCCGTTCGAGGCAGATAGCATTACCCCCTTCGTGGCGAATAGCCCGGTGATGTCGTTCTTCTACGAGCACCCGACCGAGTACAAGGCGCACCTGACCCACGAAGGCCAACTCGTGCCCGAGCAGCGCGCATGGCAGCAGCAGAACAATACCTATGGTTTTTCGCGTGGGCTTGGTGTCGTCGAACTGAGCATCGCGTTCCTGGTGCTCTCGTTCCCGTTCTCGAAGCGCCTGGGCTTGTTAGGTGCGTTTCTTTCCTTCGGAACGACACTCGTGACCCTGTCATTCCTGTTCACCACGCCCGAAGCCTGGGTGCCCGCTCTAGGCGATGCCCAACACGGCTTCCCCTATCTTTCTGGCGCAGGCCGCCTGGTGATCAAGGACACGCTGATGCTTGCTGGCGCATGGGTGATCGGCATCGATGCCGCCAAGCGCATCCTCGCCGAGAAGCGCGCCCGAGTCTGAATTCACGCGTGAGGATCCGTTACCTGCGCCGGCGTATCTCTCCTTACGTCGGCGCAGGTAATGGCGTGGTCGGTGGCAGGGCCAATGACCGGGCAGGGCGTTGCGGTGTTCGGAGATCAGGCACGTCGCTACCGGATGTCCGCCGCCACGATGCCGTGGATCGACGAACACGCGCTAGTCGGCCGAATCGCCTAAGTGAAATTTCGGCTTTAAATTGTGTCCGGGTAAAACGTAATAATGTGATGCCAATCACGTTTTGGTGCTAGCGTAATCCCTTGCGTGTCCGGGCAGGGCGGGCAAGCCGGTGCCTTATCCCTTGGGGGTGGATGGGGCGGCTTCGGCAGTTCGTCGTGGGGAGAGCACGCGTGGTAGCGCAACGGTCGGCGACGACGGCACGTCGCTATCGAGCCTTCATCAGCTACAGCCACCGGGACAAGGCCTGGGCGGCTTGGCTGCACCGTGCGCTGGAGACCTACGCGATTCCACACCGGCTCATCGGGCGCGTCACCGATCTGGGTGCCGTTCCCAAAAGACTCGCGCCGGTGTTTCGCGACACGGATGAATTGGCCACAGCGCGTGATCTCGGCCAGAAGGTCACTGAAGCCCTCACGCAATCGGCGTGCCTCCTGGTGGTCTGTTCGCCGGAAGCCGCGCTATCGCGCTGGGTAGATGAAGAGGTGCGCACGTATCAGCGCCTGGGGGGCACGGAGCGAATTTTCTGCCTCGTCGTCGCCGGTGAACCCAATGCAAGCCGCATTCCCGGGCGCGGCGCGGAAGAGTGCTTTCCACCCGCGTTGCGCCAACGCTATGACGCGGAAGGCAACCTCACCGCCGATGTGATCGAGCCGCTGGCGGCCGATGTGCGCCCGGGTGGCGATGGCAAGACCGATGCACTCTGCAAGCTGGTCGCGGGCATGCTTGGCCTGGACCTCGATATGCTGAAGCGGCGTGACCTGCAACGCCGGGCGCGGCGTGCGGTCGCGTTATCCGCGGTAGCGGTCGCTGTGACGGTGGTGACAACGATCCTTGCCATCAATGCGACGCTGGCGCGGCGCGATGCGGTGGCGGCAAGCCACGTGGCGGAGCGCCGGCAAAAGAACGCGGAAGATCTCGTCGCCTTCATGCTCGGCGATCTCAACGACAAGCTCGCACAGGTATCGCGGCTCGATATCCTGGAGGCGGTCGATGACCGCGCCATGGCGTACTTCCAGGCGCAGCCTTCTAACGAACTGAGTGACCGGGCGCTTCTCCAGCGGGCCACTGCGCTGGAAAAAATCGGCAGCGTACGGCTCGACCAGGGCCGGCTCGAGGCCGCGCTGGTGTCGTACGAGGCGGCCCGTACCGTCGCCGCCCGCCTCGTCGCAGAAACGCCAGCCGACGTGCCGCGCCAGGTCCTCCTGGCCGAGATCACGACCTTCATCGGCATGGTGCATTGGCGCCAGGGGCGCCTGGACGATGCACAGCAGTCGTTCGCCGGTGCCCGGTCGCTCCTTTCGGGGGCGGAGCAGGCCGCTCCAGACAACAACGACCTGCACTTCCAGCTCGCGATGCTCGACAACAACATGGGCCGGGTCATGGAGACGCGAGGTGCGCTCGACGAAGCCGAGAAGCATTACCGCGACATGCTCGATCGGCTGCAGCGGCTCGCCCACGCGACACCGCACGATGCCGATGTCGCTGAATGGCTGGGTGCGGCCCACTACAACCTGGGCAAGCTGGCCCTGATGCGCGGTGAGCTCGCCGAAGCCATCACCCGCTACGCAGACGACGAAGCCATCCAGGCCCGACTCAGCCGCGCGGATCCGAAGGATGCGAGCCGGCGCGACAGCCTGCTCACGGTCCAGGCGATCCTCGGCCGCGCGCAGGTACTCGCGGGTGATGTCAGCGCGGGTACCGAGCGGCTACAGCGCGCGGTCGACTCGGCCCACGCCCTGGTCGCGCTGGATGCGACGAATACCGATGCGCAGGAGCACGTCGCTCTTTTCTCCACGCAACTTGCGCGTCTTCGCCGCCTGGCAGGCGACGCCACTGGAGCGAGCAGCCTGATAGCTACGGCACTGCCGATCTTCGCTGCGTTACACAAGCAGGACCCCGAGAACGCAGCGTGGAAACGCGAGTACGCGGAAGCGCGCAGCGAAGCATCCATCCAGGCGTTGTTACGTGGGGATGCCGCCGCGGCCACTACCGCCGCCCATGAGGCCTTGCAGGTCCTCGAGCCTTTGCGCGCGGCGCAGCCGGCCGATCGTGCCACGCTGCTGGCCACGCTCGACGCGCGCCTCGCTGCCGCTGCCGCGACGCGCGACACGGCGGCGGCACGCGCACTGCGCGAGGCCTCGCTACGCGACGCGCAGGCCGTGATCAGTGGGCAGGCCGACCCGCGGCTTGTCGCGCTGCGCGTCGAGGCGCTGCTGGCGCTCGGGCGCCATGATGAGGCGGAAGCCGCCATTCGCGGGCTCTGGAGCGCGGGATACCGCGATCCCGCCCTGGTCCAGCAGTTACGCCGCGTGCACATCGAATACCCCGTCAATGAAGTCGCCCAGCGCGAACGGGTGGCGGCGACGGGCGGAAGCCGGTAGCAGGGGCCGGGTGTGATCCACCACCGCAGTGGGAGAACGACATGTCCAACAATCCACGTGACGATTCATCCGAAGACGAGCGCCAGGACCTCCGCGAGAACGATGCTGACACGCCGGAAAACGCTGTGCCCCAGCGGTTCATGGACAAGCCCGACGTGACCAAGAAATCAGGCATCAAGCCCTCATGACCCCACTGGTTGTCGGTGTCACCAGCCATCGTGATATCGCACCCGAGGATGTCGAGCCAGTTCGTGCAAAGGTCAGGGCCTTTTTCCTGCACCTCCAGGAGGATTTTCCGGGGTTGCCGTTACTGGTCCTGTCCGCCCTGGCAGAGGGAGGCGACCAGCTCGTGGCGGAAGAAGCCCTTGGCGTGGGGGCGCGGCTAGTGGCGCCGCTCCCCCTGCCACCGGACCTGTATGTCGACGATTTCGACGATGCTGGCGTGCACGCCACGTTTGAGTCCTTGAGCAAACGGGCGGAAGTCGTGTTGTTGCCGCGGCTGATGGAGATGCCGCGGCACATCGTGGGTGCACCGGGCGCCGCGCGCGATCGGCAATATGCGAAGGCCGGTGTCTACATTGCGAGCCATTGCCACGTGCTTCTCGCGCTATGGGATGGCAACGAGGCGAACGGCGTCGGGGGTACCGCGCAGATCGTGCACTACCACCTGACCGGTGGGCTGCCGGGGCCAGCTTTACGACACCAGCATTTGCGCCACGTGCTGGCGGGCGGGGACGAGAGCCTGCTTTATCACATCGTCTGCCCGCGCGCGGGGGAGCCCGTTGCTGAAGGGCTGCAAGCGTTGGAAGCAGGCTGGCGCATCGCGGACGACATGTCATTCCAGCCCTGTCTTCCGAACGATTTTCGATTGATGTTCGAGCGCATGGCCGAATTCAACGAGGATGCGCGGCGCCACGCCAGCGAGATCGATGACGCACCCCGCGACCTGCATGGCAGCCCCTGCGGCGCGACCGCCACGATCGAGAAAGTCTTCCACGCCGCGGACTGGCTGGCGATTCATTTCCGCAAACGTGTCGTGCTGGCACTGCGCGCCACGTATACCGTGGCCGCCCTGATGGGCATCGCGTTCACGTTCTACGCCCACCTGCCGGGGAACAACTCGCTGATCTATGGCTTCTTGTTGCTGTTCGCCACGGGCGGCTTCGTCGCGCTGCTGGCGCGGCGGCGTGGTTGGCATCGTAAGTACCTGGATTACCGGGCGCTCGCGGAGGGTTTGCGTATCCAGTCGTGCTGGCGTCGTGCCGGCATCGCCGCAAGCGCCGACCATGAGTTCGCGCACGATAACTTCCTGCAGAAGCAGAACATCGAGCTGGGCTGGATCCGCAACGTGATGCGCGCGGCGAGCCTGTACCCATCGACCCACCCGGAAGAGCCTGGCGAAGCGAGCCTGCAGGAGGTGATCGCCGAATGGGTCGGCGAGCCTGGCCTGTCTGGCCAGCTTCACTACTACGAATCCAAGACCGCCGAACGTACCGGCTTGCACCACATCACCGAGACCGTCGGGCGCATCAGTTTATGGGGCGGAATCGCGATCAGCGTGTTCCTAGCCCTGTTTGCCTTGCGGCTAGGCGAAGAGGCCAAGATCACCCTGGTGACGGTGATGGCCGTGCTCTCGATCGTCGCGGCGGTGCGTGAGGCATACGCCTACCGCAAGGCTGACCGCGAACTGATGCGCCAGTACCGCTTCATGCAGCGCATCTTTACCAGCGCACGTTGCGCCCTCGACCGCACGCGTGATCCGGCACAACAGCGCGCCATCCTGCATGCGCTCGGCGAGGCGGCCCTCACCGAGCACGCCGAGTGGACGCTTATGCAGCGCGAGCGCCAGGTGGAGCACAGCAAGCTGTAGCACCCGTGGGGGGCGCCGATCAGGCAGGGGAATGGGATACTTTGCTTGGCCGCCTGCGCGTGCCTATACTCGCCCCTGGTGCCCCCGCTTGGATCAGGGCGGCACAGGGGCAGGGGGTCAAACGTCACTTTCGTCGCCGCATTGCAGGCGCAGCCTGCCGTGGCGCGCGGGCGGGTGCCGTGCGAGCTCAGCCTTACGAACCGCTGACGCTATCACCCAGACAGGACCCACGGAATGGATAACAACCCGTACGCCGCACCCACTGCCGAGCTCGATACCGGCACCATCAGTCCCGCCAGGCTGGAGCGGGTGAAGGCCAGTCGCGGCCAGCGCTTTGGCGCCGCCATGCTCGATGGCATCTTCACGGTCATCTGCATCGCTCCATGGACCTACTCCACGATGGGTCACCAGAAAATGAGTCCCTCGGCGGCCATCCTGGGCTTCATCCTACTGATCGCCTTGTGCGCGATCAACATCACGCTGCTGCACAAGAACGGCCAGTCCCTGGGCAAGAAAATCGTCGGCACCAAGGTGGTCATGGCTGACGGTTCGCCGGCACCGCTATGGCGCATCTTGCTGTTGCGCTGGCTGCCGCTTGCCGTGATCTCGCTCATCCCGGTCGTGAAGTTCCTGTCGTTTCTGGATGTGGTCGTCATCTTCGCCAGTGACCGCCGCTGCATCCACGACCACATCGCGGGCACCATCGTCGTCGACGCCTGATGCTCGATACGGTCCGCCAGATCGAGACGCCCGAGGGCGTCTCGCTCCGGTTGCATGCAGCTGGAGCGATCCCGCGCGCCCATGCGTGGCTTATCGACTTTGGCCTGAGGGCGATCGCCGCGTTCGTCCTTTTGGCGATCCTGGGCACGCTCGGGCGTACGGGGATGGGCATTGGCATGCTCGTGCTCTTTGCCGTGTACTGGATTTACAGCGTGCCATTCGAGGTCTGGGCCGATGGCCAGACGCCCGGCAAGCGCATGATCGGTTTGCGCGTGGTCAATAGCGATGGCACGCCGGTCACCCTGTTACCGTCCGTGGTACGTAACCTGCTGCGCACCGTGGACGGATTGCCCGGCGTCTACGGCGTCGGCCTGGCCTGCTGCCTCCTGGATCCGCACGGTCGGCGCATCGGCGACATCGTTGCCGGCACCATGGTTGTCCATGTGCTCGGGCGCGGTGCTCTCGCGGAGGTGCCGCAGGAAGTGGCCGAAGCGCCTGCGACGCCACTACGCCTCGAAGAACAGGAAGCGATCGTGGCGTTCGCCGGCCGCTCGCGGAACCTGCACGAGGCACGCCAGCGTGAACTCGCGGACCTGCTGGAACCGCTGACCGGCCGCATGGGAAATGCCGGCCTCCGCAAGCTGGTGGCGCATGCCAACTGGCTGTTGGGGCGCTCGTGAAGCAAGCCCGGTTCGTCGCCATGCATGATGCCGCCTGGTCGGAGGTTGAGGCCTGGATGCGCGGCAGTGGCCGCAAGGCGTGGTCGTCGGTGCTCGCCGAGCAGGGCAAGGATTTTCCGAGTCAATACCGGCGCATCTGCCAGCACCTCGCCATCGCGCGCGCACGTGGCTACAGCCACGACGTGACGGATCGCCTGCAGCGCATCGTGGAGATGGGCCACCGGTTGCTGTACCGGCCGCCCGCGCCGCGCTGGCACCGGGTGGGTGAGTTCATCGTCTCGGGCTTCCCTTGCCTGGTGCGCCGCGAATGGAAAGCGATGCTGATCGCGGCGGCGCTGCTCTACCTGCCCACGGTCGCCTGCATGGTGCTGATCCATTTTCGCCCGGAGGTGGCGAGCATGATTTTCGCCGGGCACAAGCTGGACGAGTTCGAGCACATGTACGACCCGGCACGGGACCGGATCGGACGTACCAGCGGTACCGACGTTGCCATGTTCGGCCACTACGTGCTCAACAACGTAGGGATCGCTTTCCGAACCTTCGCGTCGGGCCTGTTCTTTGGCATTGGGGCCGTGTACGTGCTGGTGGCCAACGGCATCCTCATGGGGGGCGTCGCCGGACATCTCGACGCTATTGGGTACGGTGGCCCCTTCTGGCGATTCGTGGTGGCGCACTCCGCGTTCGAGTTAACCGCGCTCGTGATCACAGGCGGGGCCGGCCTGCGTCTCGGCTACACCTTGCTCGCCCCGGGGCGCATGCGCCGCGGCGATGCATTGCGTGCGGCGGGTAGCGTGGGCGCGCAACTGGTACTGGGTGCGTTCCTGATGTTGGTGGTCGCCGCGTTCATCGAGGCGTTCTGGTCATCGGTCGCGTCATTCCCCGATATCGTCAAGTTCGGCAGCGGAGCCTTGCTGTGGGCCTTGGTAGCTAGCTGGCTGCTGCTCGGCGGACGCGGGAGGCACCTTGGAGATTGAGCGCATTTCAGTCGCACTACGCGTCCGTACGGCCCGCGAATCGATGGATCTTGGCGTGGCCATGCTGCGCCAGCATGCGCGGCCGATCTTCATCGCGTGGTTCATCGCCTCGCTGCCGTTCCTGGCGGCCGCCATCGCGCTGGAAGTATGGCTGGGACGCCCGTGGATCCCGCTGTTGTTCGTGTGGTGGATGAAGCCGCTGTTCGCGCGTATCCCACTTTACGTGGTGTCGCGCGCCGTCTTCGCCGACGCGCCAGGATGGCGCGAGGCCTTGCGTAGCGTCTGGGCATGGGGTCTGAAAGGTATGTGGGGCTGGCTGACGTTCCGCCGGCTGGATCCGCGTCGCAGTGTGCTGCAACCGATCATTTACCTGGAAGGATTGGATCGCCAGGCGCAGGCACGGCGCTGGAAAGTGTTCGGTCGAGGTGTGGAAGGGCCGGGCACCGCGCTCATGTTGACTTGCGTCATGTTCGAGTGGGTGCTGGCACTGAGCCTCTTGCTGTTCCTGCCCATGTTCATCCCCTCCGAGCTGTGGGAGTCGTACTGGGTGAACTCCTGGTACCTGAAGAGCATGCCGCACTGGCTCGCCATTCCACTGATCGTGGCCTGGTACCTCGGCATGTCCGTGGCCGAGCCACTATGCACGACGGGTGGCTTCGCGATGTACCTGGGCCGCCGCACGGAGCTGGAAGCGTGGGATCTCGACCTCGCGTTCCGTCGCCTGCGTGATCGCCTGGTCGCGGCGGGGACGGTGGTGGCGCTGCTCCTGGTCATCGGTATCGCCAGCACACCCGTTAACGCCGCCGATGTGCCGCACGCAGTGAAGCCGGAAGCGGTGTCCATTACGTTGAGCACATCGTTTCCTGCACCGGCCGGCGGCACGGATACGCGCATGGCGCGCGTATCGGCCAAGGTCATGGCCGATCCCTTGCTTGGCGGCAAGGGCCATGAACTGCGCTGGTCACTCAAGCATCCGTCCAAAGTCACACCCCCTGCAGAACGCGAGCGCGATGAACCTGCGCTGGCGGATGACCGCGGTGGCGCGGGCCTCGCCGTCAAGACTGTACTTATCGCGGTGCTGATCGTCGGCGTGGGCTGGCTGGCCTGGTTCGCACTGCGACGCTGGCCCACGCGTGGCATCGGCAGGGCGACGGTGGCCGCCGTCGCGCGTGCGCCGAGTCGTATCGATACATCGCCGGTCGCTCCCGCTGCAGGCAAAGGTTTCGGCGACGAGGCCGGCCGGCTTTGGCAGATCGGCTCGCGGCGTGAAGCCCTCGCGCTGTTGTATCGCGGCACCGTCGAGCATGTATCCGCACGGCTGGACGAGCCTGTACCGGCGGATGCCACCGAAGCCGATGCGATCGCGGGCGCGCAACGCCTGGGTGACGATGATGCGAGCCGGCGTGCTATCCGCATCGTCCGGACCTGGCAATATGCCGCCTACGCGGATCGGTACCCGAGCGACGATGATATGGCAGCCCTGCTCACGGGCTGGCCGGTGGAGCGCGCATGACCCGCGGGATCGCATGGGCCGTGGCCTTGATCGCATTCGTGCTGCTCTGCGTGATCGGCTTTACCAGCGTGTTCGAACGCAAGGATGTCGAGGTCGATATTCCCGCGTCGGGCAAGGCGGCGACCAACCGCTTCTACGCGCTCGAGGGTGTGATGCGTGGCATGGGCCTCGCCGCGCATTCGGCGCACGGCATTCCGGACGACAACGAGTCGCTGGTCCTGCTGGGCGTCAATCCTGCCAACCTCGACCGCGGCGACGTGGATGACCTGCTCGGTCTCGTCGCCGACGGCAGCACCCTGGTGGTCCGGACCGGCGCTCCCGGGGACTTCGACCGGGGACCGTTCTGGAAAGAGGTGGCGGGCGACGCCGGCCTGGTCCCGGCCGGTACGGGTTGCCTTGCGATCCAGGGCGAAGCCGGCGAGAAGTCGTACGAGTGGTGCGGGACACGGGTAACCGAGCGCGCGAGCGCGCGCATCGACGGCCTGGGCGATCACAAGGGCGACCTGCTGGTGACGCTTCACTATGGCGAAGGCCAGATCACGCTGGTGCCGTCGCTGGATCCGTTCAGTGGTCGTGGGCTCGACGATCCCGTGGCGCGGCGCCTGGTCACCCGCGTGCTCCACCTGGACAACCAGGAGCAGTCTGCCTCGCTGGTATATCGCGTGGATGGCGACCGCATCTGGAGCCTCGTGTTCACCCGCGGCTGGCCCGCGATGCTGGCGTTCGCTGTCCTGCTGCTCGCGTGGGCCGTGTCGCGTGCGGTGCGGTTCGGTCCCTTGCTCGATTCACCGGGCGACGATCGCCGCGCCCTGGTGGAGCATGTCCAGGCGGCGGGTGAATTCCTGTACGGCCGCGATCGTGGTCGCGGGCTGCACACGCGCGTATGTGCTGGCGTGCTCGCCCGCGCACGACGCATCGATCCCGGTACGGACTGCCTCGAAGGTGAGCTGTTGTATGCCCGCCTGGCTGAACGATTCGACGAGGCGCCCGCTGATATCGCGCGGGCCTTCCAGCCTCCTGTCGACGCGAACGCGTTTCGCGAAAGCGTCGCCATCCTTTCCCGTTTGCGGAGACACGCATGAACACCCCCGTCGAGACCCCGCGCGATACCGCGACGCCGGTCAGCTTCACCCCCGAACAGGTCGCGCAACGGATCGCTGCGCTACGCGCGCAGGTCGGGCACGCCTTCATCGGCCAGCCGCAGGTGTTCGAACAGGTGCTGCTGGCCCTGCTCGCGGCGGGCCACGTGTTGATCGAAGGCGTGCCCGGCCTCGGCAAGACGCTGCTCGTACGCGCGCTCGCCAGTGCCGTGGGCGGTAGTTTCGGTCGCGTCCAGTTCACGCCCGACCTCATGCCATCCGACGTGACTGGCCACGCCATTTACGACATGAAGGCCGAGCGCTTCCAGATCCGTCGTGGCCCGGTGTTCGCCAACCTGTTGCTGGCCGATGAAATCAACCGCGCGCCCGCGAAGACCCAGGCGGCGCTGCTCGAGGCGATGCAGGAGAACCAGGTCACCATCGAAGGCCGGCGCTTCCCGTTACCGCAACCCTTCATGGTCGTGGCCACGCAGAACCCGATCGAGCAGGAAGGCACCTATGCGCTGCCGGAGGCGCAACTGGATCGCTTCCTGGTAAAGGTTCAGATCGATTACCCGGCGCTGGCTGATGAGACACGCATGGTCACCGAGGTGCTCGGCGGCCAGGTGGCCGCCGACCTGGATGTCTCGCGGGTCGCCGCGGTCATGAATGACGCGGGCCTGATCGCCATCCAGCGCATGGTCGCCAGTTTGCGGGTTGACCATGAAGTGGTGGACTACGCGGTACGCATCGCACGCGCCACGCGCGAATGGCCTGGCGTAATGACCGGCGCCGGGCCGCGCGGCGGCCTCGCCCTGATTCGTCTGGCCCGCGCCGCGGCGCTACTCGATGGTCGCGATTTCGTCACACCCGACGATGTGCGTGGCGTCGCTATCCCGGCCCTTCGTCATCGCATCGTGCTCGCGCCGGAAGCCTTGATCGATGGCCAGCATGTGGAAGACATCCTCAAAGGCCTGTTGCACAAAGTACCCGCACCTCGCCGATGATGCGCCCCGCCGCACCGCTGTTGTCGCTGGTCGCTGGCTGGTTCCTGGTGGGCGTGCTCGCGGCACTCGACGTATTGCCGTTACTGGCATGGGCAGCGACCGGGGCGTCGCTGGCGATGATCGCGCTGGTCGACGCGTGGCGAGCCACGCGCGCACCGTCACCTCGTCTGGTTCGCCAGCTGGACGCCGTGTTGCCCCTGGGCGAGCGCGCGGAGGTCACCCTGCGCCTGCGCTGCGAAGGCGCACGCAGGCAACGCGTGCGCGTCCACGACATGCACCCAGGCGGCTGGCGCGTGGAGGGCTTGCCACGTGCGCTTGTGTTATCACCCGCGCATGAGCTCGCGTTCACCTACACGTTGTGGCCGGCAGCCAGGGGCCGCTTCGCCTTCGCGGGTTGCCAGGTCGAAGTGGCGTCGCACTGGCGCCTTTGGCATGTGCGCCGCACGCTGGATGTACCCGGCGATGTCCGTGTGTTCCCGAACTACGCGCCGCTGGCACGCATGGCAGGCCTCAGCGTGGAGCTCGCATCGCGATCCGTCGGCGCACGCCTGCAACGTCGACGCGGTGAAGGTACCGAATTCCAGGAACTGCGTGATTACCGCGTAGGCGATAGCTTGCGCAAGGTGGACTGGAAAGCCACGGTGCGCAGTGGCCGCCTCATGTCGCGCCAGTACCGTGAGGAGAGCCACCAGCAGGTGGTGCTGATGCTCGACTGCGGCCGGCGCATGCTGGCGGAAGACGATGGCGTCGCACACTTCGACCAGGTGTTGAATGCCTCGCTCGCACTGGCTTACATCGCCTTGCGCCAGGGCGATAGCGTCGGCTTGCTTGCCTGCACGGGCCAGATGACCCGCTGGCTGGCGCCGCAGCAGGGCGCAGGTGGCATGGACATGGTGCTGGGCGCGGGCTACGACCTTTACGCGCAACCCACGGCCACGGATTACCTGCATGCGGCGAGCGAGCTACAGACGCGCCAGGGTCGCCGCGCGCTGGTCGTGCTGGTGACCAACGTACGCGATGAAGATGACGAGGAGTTGCGGGCGGCAGTGAAAATGCTCTCGCGCCGCCACCTGGTACTTGTCGTGAGCCTGCGTGAACTCGCCCTCGATCGCGCCGCGGCCGGCGGCACCGAGAGTCTCGAGTCGGCGATCCGTACCGCCGGTGCGCTTCGCTACCTGGACCAGCGTGACGCTGTGCATGCGCGCCTGCGTCGCGAAGGCATCGCTACCCTCGATGTGCTCGCCAGCGAACTCTCGGGGCGGCTTGTGGAGCGTTACCTGGCGATCAAGCGGGCAGGGCGGTTGTAGTCCTGGTGGGCCGGTGCCGTCCCTTTAACCGAGAGCCGCCACGAGACCTTCACTGAACCACTCGCGCAATAGCTGCCCCGCAAGGGTGGCCGTGTCCGTTTCCGGCTGGTGAGCGGCCAGCCATGCGCAGAGCTCGCCGAAGGTGCCCCCGGCCATGGCCAGATCGAGGCAACCGGTTTCAGCGACCGGCATGCTCGTGAAGCGTGGCGTGAGATCGCAGCGCCAGATGCGTACGGCGACCGGTACCGGCAGCAAGCAGGCGTCAGGCGCTTCCTGCGCTGATGCAAGTGCGGACCAGATCGCCGGCGCATTGGTGTGCATGGTCCGGAACCGCAGCGTCGGCACAAAGGTGAATACCGCGCGCTCCCAGTCCTCGATGACGAGTTCGTGGAGCGTCAGGGGCGCCACATCCACGGCGTAAAACGCATCCCGCAGTGCATTATCAAGCCACGCTAGTTCCGCGACCGGATCAGGAAGGAGAATGGCGCGGGCGACGTGCTCCGGAAACGTCTGGCCGTAGGCATTGAGGCTCCACGAGGCCGACGGATTCGCGTCGATGTAGGCCCGCGCGAGTTCGGTGAACACCTCGTCGCCGAGCCACTGCGCCGTCCGCTGGTACGTATCGCGCAGCGAACCGAGCAACTGTCCGTGGTAGTTATTGACATACACACGCAGGCCGCGCGGGTCTGCGATCGAGGTGTCGTGCCCCTCGAGCAAAGCGGCAAGGAATTGCTGTTGTAGCCGCGCGAGGCTCATGCGGCAGCGGCGAGCACGGACGCCGCATAGCGCCGGGCCTGGCCCAGCTCGTCGAGCAACTCGGCGAAGGGTGGAATGTGGTCGTCACGTTCGATCATCGTGGCCACCGGGCCAAGGCGCGCGACGAAACGCTGATAGAGCTCCCATACGGAGAGCGGCACGGGCGCATCGTGCGAATCCACCAGCAGGTCACGCCCCTGGCTATGCCCGGCCAGGTGGATCTGCCTGACACGATCCAGCGGGATGTGATCGAGCCATTCGTCGATGGCGCGCCCGTGGTTGGTGGCGCTCACGACGATATTGTTCACGTCGAGAAGGAGGTAGCAACCGGTCCGCTGACACAACGCGGCGAGGAAGCCGGCCTCGGTCATCGAACCCGGGAATTCGATATAGGTGGAGGGGTTCTCGAGGACGAGGGGGCGGCCCAGCACGTCCTGTGCGGTCATGACATTCCGGCTGACGATATCGAGCGCTTCCTCGCTATACGGAAGCGGGAGCAGGTCATGCGCCTGGATACCATCGACGCCAGTCCAGCACACGTGGTCGGAGACCCATAGTGGATCGAAACGATCCGCCAGCTGCCGAAGCTGCCTGAGGTAGTCCAGGTCAAGGCCATCGACGGCGCCGATGTTCATGGACACGCCGTGGAGCGCGAGCGGGTAGCGTGAGCGCACCTGTTCCAGGATGTGCAGCGGCCTGCCACCATCGACCATGAAATTCTCGGAGATGACCTCGACGAAATCCAGCGGTTGCCTGGCCGTGAGGACGTCCTCGTAGTGCGGCACGCGCAGGCCCAGGCCAAAGCCGGCGAAGGTGGGAAGCGTCGTTGTGTTCATCGTTATCTCCGGAAGACCCGGCCGCCGGAGCGGCCGGGCACGATCATCAGGCCGCCGGCGGGGTCGTGCTGCCGCCCTGGGCCTTGCACTCGGACACGGACACAGCCTTGAAGCCCTGGCCCTTGCACTCGTTCTGACCCTTGCACTGGTGGTTGCCCGACTTGCAATCGGAGGTGCCCTTACAGGTGTTGATGCCGTAGCAATGGACGGTCTTGCCGGCAGCCTGCTCGGCGGCCTGTGCAGGCGCCACGATGGCGGCGGCGGAGACAGCGAAGAGTGCGGCAGCGGCGGCAATGCTATGCGTGGCGGTATGCATGGTGAATCTCCGAAGGGATGTGGAATGCCGAAGTGGCATGGATCAGTTCGCCGGGTAAGGCCGGCCGGTTACACGGCAAAGAAAAAAAATCAGCGGATGCGTAGCCACTGGTCGATCGACAGGCGGCCGCCACCGCGGGCGATAAGGTAAAGCAGGATCGCAGCCCACGACAGGTGCGTCGGCCACGCATCCGGGTAAACGAAGATCTCGATGATCGTCGTCATGCCAAGCAGCACGGTGGCCGACAGGCGCGTGCACAGCCCAAGTACCAGGAACATCGGCACGAAGGTCTCGACGTAGGCCGACATGTGCGCGGCAATCTCCGGCGGGATCAGCGGCAGCTTGTACTCCGTTCGGAAGAGCTCATAGGTTCCTTCGGTGATCGTGAGGAACCCATCGACCTTCGTACGGCCCGACTGGAAGAAGATCGCGGCGATGGACACGCGGCTGACCAGGGCTAGGAAGCTGTGCCCGACCAGCGCTTCGACGCGCGTCGCCAGGGCGTTCCATCGATCCCGGAGCGTGTAGGGAGGAGCGGCGGAGGTAAGTGAGTCCATGGTCATTCCTGGGCGAGGGTTAACGCGCCGGCCGTAAGCAGCTGGGCGAAGAGAAGATCGACGCGCGCAGCAGGGTGCGAGCGTGTGACGTGTTCGACACAGGCAGCCAACGTGGCGCCTGCACGGCATGCGTCAAGAAAGGTGAGCGTCGGCGCATCCGTCGTCGCCACCAGCACGGTGTGCACAGGCCGCGTCATCAGGGTGGCCTGCGGTTCCCATGCAAGGTCGCCCGCGACGGGGTGGCCTGCGCGGCTCGCGTCCCAGATCGCGAACGCAGGCGAGGCCGACGCCGAGACCCGGGTCGCTGGATGCGGCGCAACGAACAAACCGCCCAATGCATTGGCGTCGAGGGCCCGGACCGATGTTGCCGATAGCGGAGCGATGTCCGCAGCGATATAGCTCTCGATCCAGAGCCGATCGAGCCGGGCAACGTCGGCCAGGTAAGGCAGGTCGCGCGCTGCGGGCGCCTCGGCCAGGAAATCCGCGAAGCCGGCGCCGTACCGCAGCAGACGAGCGTCGCGGGCGGGACACTCCGCGGCGTACGCCGCCGCCACGGAGCGGAACCACTCGATCCCTACCAGACACACCACCGCCGGGTAGTTCGCCTCCAGCGCGTCGATGGCCGCCTGGGCCACCGTGCTCCGGTGAACGGCGAAGCCACGTTGGCCTGCAAAAGGCGAGCGTGGCTCGCTGCGCAACAGGTCGCCCTGGAAGGCGCGCTGGAGTTCAGCGAGCGGCTCAGCGCCATGGCCGACGGTGGGGGCGAGCATGGCGGTGGCTCAGCCGATCTTGGTCAGCGAACCATTGCCGTTCGGCGTCTTGATCGCCGTGCAGGTGCCAGCGGGAACGTTCTTCCACGCGTTCTTCTGGTAGTTGGCCTTGGCCGTGCCTGCGCAAGTGGTACCCGGACCGGCCGCGCAATCGTTCTGGCCCGCCTTGGCGACACCCCAGCACTTTTCGACAGCAGGCTTCTTCGCATCCTTCTGTTCATCAGCATGGGCGACGCCTGCGACCAGGGCAGCGACAGAGAATGCGAACGAGGCAACGTAACGAGGGGACATGGAACCACTCCAGCTATGCCGGGCCCGTTGGCCGGCTTCATGAAGCAGTTCGCCACGTGAGCGCCCTCGGTTACACGCATCGGGAAAAATCGTTTGCCATGCGCCTGTAACCTAGCCCGCCGCGGGCGCGAACTAGGGGGTATGGACGCCATGCCCTTTCTCTCGCCCGCCATATGTCAACCCGGAATGGGTCCTGGCTGGTTTACACTGATGGTCGCGCGGGTTCCCGGCGCGCGGCACAGGAGTGAAAGGTCGGCGATGACGAGTGATCCAGCGCGCGAGCACGCAGGGGAAGGCGCCTTTGCGGTCGAGCACGAACTAAGGCGGTGCTTCGTCCTCGGGCTTGCGGGTGACGCGGCCGCGTATCGCCGGTGCCTCGATGGATTGGCCACGCACCTCCGTGCCTACCTGCGGCGGCGGCTGCCGCGTGCACTCGAAGATGTCGAAGACATCCTCCAGGACACGTTGCTCGCCGTCCACAATGCCCGTCACACGTACCGCGAGGGCGAGCCGCTCACAGCGTGGGTCCACGCGATTACGCGTTACAAGCTCATGGATTTTTTCAGGTCGCATGCCCGGCGCGAAGCCCTGCACGATCCGATCGACGACGACGACCTGTTTGTTGCCTCCGATGCGGAGCCAGCGGACGCCCGTCGCGACGTGGGACAATTACTGGAGACGTTACCGGATCGCCATCGCTTGCCTATCGAGTTGGTCAAACTACAGGGCCTGTCCGTCGCGGAAGCGGCGGAATGTAGCGGGCTGTCGGAGTCGGCCGTGAAGGTCGGCATTCATCGCGGGCTGAAGGCGCTCGCTGCCCGTATCCGGAGCAGCGCATGAAGACGGATGACCTGATCGACTTCCTCGCCCGCGAACCTGCGCCGCCGCCTGGCAGGCAGACTGAACGCCGCCGTTTCTCGGCAGGGATCCTGGCTGGCTTGGCGGCGTCATCCCTATTGATGGTGGGCCTGCTCGGTTTGCGCCCTGACCTCACCCAGGTGAGCCATACCCCGATGTTCTGGGTACGCCTGGCGTTTCCCTCGGCTGTCGGCGTGGCCGCGCTGCTAATTACCCTGCGCCTGTCACGACCGGGCACCCGCGTCGGTGGCAGCCGATGGGCAGGCCTTGGCTTGCCCATCCTGCTCGCCTGGGTGCTTGCCGGTGTGGTGATCGCACAGGTCCCTGGCGACGCTCGCGGCGCGCTGGTGCTCGGGCATACGTGGAAAGTCTGCTCGACGCTCATCGCCATGCTTTCCCTGCCATCGATCGTCGCGGTGTTCTGGGCCGTGCGCGGCATGGCGCCCGTGCACCTGCGTCTTGCGGGCGCCGCGGCGGGTCTCCTCGCCGGTGCGATGGCCGCGATCACCTATTGCCTGCATTGCCCCGAGATAGCACCCCCGTTCTGGTCGGTGTGGTACCTGCTCGGCATGCTCATCGCCGGCGGGCTGGGCGCGCTGGCCGGGCCACGCTGGCTGCGCTGGTAAGGTGGCCATCCGCCTCTGCCATCCGTTGAGGCATGCATATTGATGGGTGGCGGGGCCGGGGGGCTTGGAAGATCTTTCCCCTGCATTTTGGACGGCTACGAGGCCTACAGTACGAAAGACGGCTAAAGAATCCTGATCGGCCGCCGTTAACGCGGCATGCCGGGCCGTCTCGCGTCGTCAGGTACGCGAACAGCGCCGAACTCAAGCCAAGGGGAAGGAATATGCGCGATACAGTAGAACTACTGGAAGCGATCGGCCGCGATGCACAGTGGCGTCATGCGTCACCGGCAGACCTTGCGAAGGCCCTCGAAACTGCTGGTGCATCGCAGGGTGTGCGCGAATTTGCCGCCAATGGTAACGCCGCGGTCCTGATTGAAGAGCTGGGCATCGTTGAGTTGGTCGGCGAGCACGCTAGCCACATCAGCGGGCACGACGGCGACGGTGGTGATGACCACTCGCATCATCACGACCACGACCACGACCACGACCACGACCACGGTAAGCCCGGCAGGGATCACGGCGGTGAGGACAATACGTCGAAATCGGATCCCGATAAATCCATCGATTCGCCTGCAGACTGACGGCTACCCAGAATGCTCGGTAGAGCCGGCCGCTACCTGCGTGCGTCGGCGAGCGTCTTAGCGCTTGCCCTATGGGCGCTGTCGTTCTGCGCCCATGCTGCTGCCGAGCCGCCATCGGGTACGGGGCGCGTTCGGGTTGCCCAGGCAGACGCGCTGCGCGCATCAGACCATACTCGTTTCGTGAGCATGCTGGCCGACCTGCACAGGGATGAGACGAGCCTGGGAGCGAGTGACAGGCGCTATCTACACCTGCTGGATGGCTGGGAGACCAGCTATAACGGTCGCTACGCGGAGGCCGAGATTATCCTCCGTGGGGTCATGGCGCAGGCGGATGACGATGCCGTTGGCACCCGTGCAGCGGCGGCGTTGATGTTCAGCCTGGGTGGGCAGGGGAAGTACGCTGAGGCCTATGCCATTGCGACGCGTGCGGCGGATGGCCTGCCTGAGGTGACCGATCGGGAAGCGCGGTTTGTTCTCCTGGGAAACCTGTCGCAGATGCTTACGTTCGCGGGTGAGCCTCAGCTCGGGCTGAAATACGCGGACATGATGCTGAAGGAAACGCCGGCCGGTCAATCGCCTTGCGTTGCCATGGTGCAAAGGGTCACTGCGCTCGAGGGGGCGCGTCAGCTCACGTCGCGTAGCCTGGAGTTGAAGCAGACGATCGACATCTGCGCGGCGGATCGACAGCCGGTCTTTGCGAACACGATCTCGCTCATCCTCATTGATCGGCTT
The DNA here is from genome assembly GCF_036500425.1 of Luteibacter sp. Lineage (GTDB taxonomy): Bacteria > Pseudomonadota > Gammaproteobacteria > Xanthomonadales > Rhodanobacteraceae > Luteibacter. The sequence continues at coordinate 18,324 of NZ_DASYCB010000026.1, read as the reverse complement.
ATCGCCGAACACAAGCTCGACCAGGCGCTAGCTGCCGTCGAGCACGTGACGCCAGGCGTTGTGTCAAGCGATTATTTTTCGCATCTCATTGACCTGGCTAGCCAGCGCGCGCAGATCTACAAGGCTATGGGCAAGGATGTCGAGGCGGAAAAGGCGGCGCTTGAGGCGGTCGCCATGAGCCACCCTGGCGACATGCTCGAGGCGCTCCGCTCCGCCTACCGCGTGCTGTACTCGATCGAAAAGTCACGAGGGCATCACGCAAGCGCGCTGGACTACTACGAGCGCTATGTCATCCAGGACCAGGGCTACCTGCGTGATGCCAATGTACGTAACGCAGCCTATGAAGCCGCTCGTCAGCACTTCCTTGCCGAGAAGTTCGAGACCGAGGGGCTGAGCAAGCAGAACCGTATCCTGCGTCTGCAGCAAGCGCTCGATGCCAATGCCGTCGAAACCAGCCGGTTGTATGTGGTGGTGCTCGTCCTCGTCCTTGTCTCGATCATCTTCTGGATGGTGCGAATAAAGCGCTCTCAACTTCGCTTCAAGTGGTTGTCCTCGTGCGATGGTCTGACGGGTATCTACCACCATCAGCATTTCATGAGCGAAGCCGAGCGTGCATTGCGAACGCTTGAAAAAAGGTCTGGCGAGGCATGCCTGCTATTCCTTGATCTTGATCACTTCAAACAGGTGAACGACACCTATGGGCATGCCGTGGGTGATGCCGTGCTGAAGCACGTGGTGGCGATATGCAAAGGCCAATTGCGGCAGGCCGACTTGCTCGGCCGCCTGGGGGGTGAGGAGTTCGGCATGCTGCTGATGGACACGCCGCGCCTGCAGGGGTCGGTCGTGGTTGAACGCCTTCGCCTCGCCCTCGCGGCGACGCCGTCGGTGATCGATGACCAAACGATCAGCTGCACCGCCAGCATGGGGCTCGCTTGCACGGATAACTGGGGCTACGACCTTCAGCGGCTGAGTCGCGCTGCGGATGCTGCCTTGTATGCGGCGAAACACATGGGCCGTAACCGCGCCGTCCTCGACGAAGGGGGAGCGGACTCCGCCATGCCCGCGCATCCACCTGGCACAAGCGCGTCCCCTCGCGCGGTATGATCGAGCGAGAATCCACGCCGTCCCATGGTCGTCACAATTATCTTGCCTACTGAGACCTATGAACCTACCTACTTCCGCTTCGACCGAGACCCTTTCAGGCAGCATCGCGTGCGTGGGCATGGGCATCACCCTGGGCTCCCACCTGACACCTATCTCGCGTAATTGCATCGAGACGGCGGATATCGTCTTCGCCGCGCTGTCGGATCATGTCGTCGAGCTTTGGCTGGAGCGCCTGAACCCAAACGTCGTGAGCCTCCAGCCGTACTACAAACCCGGCAAGTCGCGCATGAAGACCTATCGCGAGTGGGTCGAGGTGATGATGGCGGAGGTCCGGGCCGGCAAGAAAGTCTGCGCCGTGTTCTACGGCCACCCGGGCATCTTCGCCTGGTCGCCGCACAAGGTAATCGAGGTCGCCCAGGCCGAGGGTTACCAGGCGTATATGGAGCCCGGCATTTCCGCCGAAGCCTGTCTGTATGCCGACCTGAACATCGATCCAGGCCGGGTGGGCTGCCAGAGCATCGAGGCCAGCCAGCTCTTGTTCTTCGAGCGGCAGCTTGACCCGGTGGGCTACGTGATCTTGTGGCAGCTGGGTGTCGTTGGCGATCGCTCGCTCGGCCGCTTCCGCACGCCGGACGCCTATAGGGAATTGCTGACCGAGCGCCTGCTCCAGGATTACCCCGCCGATCACGAGGTTATCGTTTACCGTGCGCCGACCCTGCCCGTCGAAGGGCCCCACATCCAGCGCGTGGCACTGCGAGATTTTCCGCTCGCTGAGTACACTGGACACGAAACACTCGTTATCCCGCCAGCACAGGCGCTGAAGCCAAACGTGGTCATGCGGGCTCGACTCGATGCGCTGGACGCCATTCATGGCTCAGGCGTAGAGCCCTCCATCACGGCGTGAACGGCCACCCTACCAACCAGGCAAGAGCATCAGGAGAAGCACATGCGTGACACCGTTGAATTACTGGAACAAATTGGTCGTGATGCCAGCCTGCGTCGCGCCTCACCCGAAGTACTTTCCAGCGCTCTGGAGGATGCCAATGCCTCGGAAGGCCTTCGCGTACTCGTCGCGCATCATGACTCGACGGTCCTCGCACAGGAGTTAGGCCTGGTCGAGCGCTTCGGTGAGCACATGACCCAGACCGGTGCGCACGAGGACGACACGCTCCTGAACTAACTCGATGCCCCTGCGACCTTCAACCGGTCGCAAGGGGGCATCAGTAAGCTCAGGGTTGCTCAAAGGCGTGAATCACTGCCTCGTTGATCGCCCGCACTTTGGCTTCGTCCACCTTCTCGACCTTGCGGTCGTAGGTGTACAGGCCATTGTGCTCACCTTCTACGTCGGTGATCTGGGTGTACACACTGCCCGACATACCCACGGCCGGGCCCTTGTCGCGCAGGACCGCGGTATTGGCGACATACCCCGCGTTCAGTGCGGCGTTGTCCTTCACGTCGCCGTACGGGTTGATCGCCGTATTCGGCCACACGTGCCCCGGTACACCCAGGGTAAGGCCGCCATGCTCACCATCCATGGAAGCGCGCTTCGCATCCGGTGCGGGCAGGCCCGGACCCTGGTAGTCATGCACGTCGATGATATCGCCCGCGTGCACATCGCCCTTCGTGTCGCAGCAGTTGTAACCGCTGCGCGCGTTGACCAGGCGTGAGGGGTCAAGCGTCTTGATCTGCGTGGCCAGTTCGCCAGCTGCCGGGATGCTCCACTGGCCCCAGCCTTCGTTGAACGGGATCCAGCCGATGATCGAGGTCTCGCCCTTGAGCTGCTCGACGATCGCCGTGACGTCCTTGCGGAAGCGTGCTTTGTCGGCATCGGTGAGCTTTTCATTGTGGCCGTTCGGCAGCGCCGGCATGTCCTGCCACACCATCAAGCCGATGCGGTCGGCCCAGTAGTACCAGCGGGCGGGCTCGACCTTGATGTGCTTGCGAATGGTGTTGAAGCCGAAATCCTTGGTTTTCTGGATGTCGAACTTGAGCGCCTCATCGGTCGGGGCGGTGTGGATGCCATCCGGCCAGTAGCCCTGGTCGAGCGTCGCCAGCAGGAATGTCGGCTTGCCGTTGAGCACGATACGGTTCTTGCCGCCGACGTTCTTGATGCCGATGGTGCGCAGGCCCGCGTAGCTCGTCACCTCGTCGCTCTGGCCACCCTGGGCCAGGGTAGCCTTGAACGTGTACAGGAAGGGATCGTTAGGGCTCCAGAGGTGCGGGTCCTTGATCGCGATACGCAGCGGCTTGCTGGCGGGGCCGCTGGCCTCACCCACGGCCTTGTCGTTCGCATAGGCGGTGACGTGGAGCATCGCGCCGGCCGCCTTGCCAACGACTTTCGCGTTAACCGTGAACCCATCCAGGCTCTTGTCCGCGGTGAACACGAGCTGGGCAACGCTCGTCGCCGGCACCGGCTCCAGCCACACCGATTGCCAGATGCCTGATGCGGCGGTGTAGAAAATGCCTTCGGGCTTCAGTCGCTGCTTGCCGACCATGACGTTTTCACCATCCACCGGTGCATGCACGGCGACGATGATTTCCTGCTGGCCTTGTGGCTTGAGCGCCTGGGTGATGTCCGCACTGAAGGAGGTATAGCCACCCGCGTGCTTCGCCACCTGCTTGCCGTTGACGTAGACCGTCGCGTCCTGGGCCACCGCGCCGAAGTTCAGCCGTACATGCTGGCCGTTCGCGGTGAAGTCCTTCGGAACGTCGACCATGCGGCGGTAGAGCATGTTATCCGAGTGCTTCTGCACGCCCGAAAGGACCGATTCGGCCGGGTAGGGCACGAGGATCTTGTCCTGCAGGGCCTGGCCGAAATGCGGCGCTGCCTGCGTGTCCGCGGCAGCGTATTCCCACAACCCGTTGAGGCTCAGCCATGTCGGCTTCTCAAGCGAGGGGCGGGCAAGCTGCGGGCGAGGGTACTCGGGCAGGGCGTGGGTCGGGGAGACCTCGGCGGTCCACGGGGTCGGCAGTGCGGCGGTCTTGCCGTTCCATACGCCGTCTGCCGTGTTGGCAGCGAAGGCGGGAGCGGTCAGTGCGAGGGCCAGGGCGATCGCGAGACAGGTGGGGGAGCGGTGGGGCTTTGGGGGGAACTTCATTGACAGTCCTTTTTGCGGTGTCGCGGGGTGATCGCGCGCAAGCGCGCTCCTGCAGGGAGCGGCGCGATGCGCGCGATCAGGCGACTACCGGGTGGTGCGGGTCATGGAGGGTGGGGCGTCTTCGGGGGCTGTACCCCAGGTCTTGCTCGGCTCAGGGCCCATGGTCAGCACCAGCGTGGCGCCGTTCACGATATCGCCATGGCTGAACCAGGGCTTGGTCCATGGCTTGCCGTTGAGCGTGGCGGACTGGATGTACTTGTTCTTTTCGGACGTGTTCTTCGCGACGATCTCGAATAGCTTGCCGTTGCCGAGGCGCAGGCGGACGTGGTCGAAGATCGGGCTGCCGATGATGTAATCCGGCGTGGACGGATCGACCGGGTAGAAGCCCATCGCGCTCAGCACGTACCAGGACGAGGTCGAGCCCTGGTCATCCATGCCGGGAAAGCCGTAGCCGGTGGCATCGCTGCCATACATCTCAGCGAGGATCTGGCGGGTCAGTGCCTGGGTCTTCCACGGCTGGCCACTCCACGCATAGAGATACGCGGCCTGCTGATCCGGCTGGTTGCCCTGCACGTACTGGCCGATCAGGCCCGTGCAGTCGCGGCAGACGCCCTTGGCCGTGTATGGCGTGGAGAAGAACGCATCGAGCTTGGCGTTGAACGCCTCGCGGCCACCCAGCAGGTTCATCAGGCCCTGGACGTCATGCGGTACCAGCCACAGCGTGGACCAGCCCGAACCTTCCTTCATCATGAAGTTGTAGTACGGCTCGCCCGGATCGAACGGGGAAATCCATTTGCCATCCGCGGTACGCCCGCGGAAGAAACCGACCGAGGGATCGAACACGTTGCGGTAATTCGCCGCGCGGCGTTCGAACATGTCCGCATCATCCTTCTTGCCGAGGCGGCGCGCGAAGTCGGCGAGGGCATGGTCATCCCACGCGTATTCGAGCGTGGTCGCGACGCCGGCCTTGCCACCTGCGTACGGCGGGCTCGGATCGCCGTCCGGAATGATGTCGGAGATCCAGCCCTGCTTGTCGTACTCGGCAAGGTAGCCACGCGGGCCCTTCGGATCGGTGGCGTTCTTGCGCAGGTATTCGTACGCGGCGTTGTAGTCGAAATCGATGCCGCGCTGCCATGCGCCGTCGTACAGGAACACGGCATGGTCGCCGTGGAACGAGGTGTTCATGTAACCGCGTTCGCGCGCACGGTCGAGTTCCGAACGCATGATGTCCTGCACGACGGTCGGCTGCATCAGCATGAGCAGGGCGATCTGGTTGCGGCCGGTATCCCAGAACGGCACCGGGCCGTAATGGTCATAGTCCGCGACCTGGTCATTACCCTTCGAGTCGGTGTAGTGCTCACCCTTGCGGGCGATCATGCGTGGGCTGGCAAACGAGTGATAAAGCGTCGAGTAGAACAGCATGCGCTGCTTCGGCGTGCCGCCAGTCACCTGGACGCGATCGAACAGATCGGCCCACTTGGCGCGGGCCTTCGCATGCACGCGGTCGAAATCCGCGTCGCTATCCTGGGCCTTCAGGCGCTGGTCCGCCTCTTCGGCGCTATGGCCATGGGCGATGCGCACGACGACCTGGTCGCCGGCCTTTGTGTCGAAATGCAGGTACGCGCCGGCGTAATCGCCCGAGATCTTGCGGCGGCCGGCCTGGATGTCTTCACGACCCAGGCCTTCGCCCTTGTCGGTCATCTCGGCGTGGAAGGTGCCATAGCTCGCAAACGGCCGCGAGAACTCCGCGACAAAGTAGGGGCCGTCCGCGTCACGGTCGCGACGGCCCGTCGTGGCGACGCCCCGCACGGTGTGGTCATCGACGACTTCGACCTCGCCGCCATTGCGGCGGAGGTTGAGCACCACGTTCGAACGGTGGCTTTCGGGGAAGGTGAAGCGCATGAGGCTCGTCCACTGCGTCGCAGTGAGCTCCACCTTCGTCTTGAACGTGGCGAGGTCCACGGCGTAGTAGCCCGGCGAGGCCTTTTCGGTGGCCTTGTCGTAGTACGACGTCATGTAATCGGGCGGCACGGTCCAGTCGCCGACCACCGGCATCACCATCGGCGCGCCGCGCGCACCGTACGTGGAGCCGCCGCCGGTGAAACCGATCATGGTCGGGCGGTTGTAGTCATAGGCCACGGGCACGCCGGTGGCAAAGCCGAGATCGGCATTGATGTTGACCGGCGCGGCTTCCGTCGCGCTCTGCGGCAGGCTGGCGCCAGGCGTGGTCATGCCGGTGTAGGTGGGCTCGCCGGGCGGAGGCGCGTTGCCGAGGAGCTTCTGGTCATCGAGCGGGGCGGTTCCGACCAGGGGGCTTGCGATGTCGACAGGCGCGCCCGTGGAGGGGGTGGGCTTCGCCGGCTTCGTTTGTGCCGCGACAGCGGAGCCCAGCGCGAAGATCGATAGCGCCAGGACGAGGGCACGGCGGGGTGCGCGTGCCAGGAGCATATTCATAGGGTTTTCCTTCACGGAGCGGGGATTCATCCGTTGAAACGAAGACGGGGCCGGGCGATGTGCCCGGCCCCGTCCGATTTTTTACTTGTTGCTTTCACCACCGAACTTGTAGGTCACGCCAACGTAGTACTGGCGGCCCGGGTAGAGCAGCTGCACCAGGCGAGCCCGCGTGTCCCCACCGAGGTAGGTGTGCGGCGTTGCTTTGTTGAAGTTGATGACCGAGGCGGTGACCATGAAGTGCTTGTTGAACTCGTAGTCGCCGTTCAGATCGATCTGGTGGTACGGCTGGGCATACACCGGCAGGCCCGAGGCCAGGCCGGTCATCGTGCGGCCGGTCCAGTTGTCGCTGGCGCGGAGCAGCAGGCCGTTCTTTTCATAGAACAGCGAGACGTTGGCGGCGTACTTCGCGCTACCGATCAGCTCGGCCTTACCGACCTGGGTATCACCCAGCGAGACTGCGGTTTCGTTGGTCTTGTTGAGCGTGTAGTTGACGATGGCGCCGAAGCCCGACTCGAAGCTGTGCTGCGCGTAGATTTCCACGCCCTTCGACGTACCGGAGCGGCCGTTGGCATTGGTGCTGTACTGCAGGAAGTTCGTCGCGGTGCCGCCCACGTCAACGTTGATGTTGTTGACGGTGACTGGGACGACGAAGTTCTTCACCTTCTTCTGGAAGAAATCGACGCCGACGACGCCCTTGGTTGCGTAGTACCACTCACCGGCCAGGTCGAACTGGGTGGCCGTGAACGGCTTCAGGTCGGCGTTGGCACCCGAGCCGTACCAGCCCGGCAGCGGCGCACCGAACTGCTTACGGTCGTTGTAGTACTCCTGCGTGTTGTTGGTCAGCTGGCCCAGCTGCGCCAGGTCGGTGTAGTTGGCGCGGGCCATGGCCTGCGAACCCGCGGCGCGGAGGACGAAGTCTTCGGCGATCGTCCAGGCGACGTTGAAGCTCGGCAGGAACTTGTTGTAACGCTTCTTGGTCGTCGAGTTGGTGAAGTCCTCGATAACCGACACTTCGCGCGGCAGGTACTGGAAATCACCCGGGGCGCACGCACCGCCGCCTGCGTTCACGCCCGAGGCCGGGCAGATCAGGATGTTGCCCGACGGGTCGTGGTAGTACACCGCGTTGTTGGTGGTGACCTGGTTGGCGACGGTGAGGTCCTGCTGCGTGGTGACGAAGCGCACACCGACGTTACCGCGCACAGTGCCCGTATCGAAGTTCGCCTGCACGTAGGCAGCAGCGACCTTCTCACCGATGGACGACTTGTTCTGCGGTTTGTTGTAAAGCGTCCGGTCGTAGGTCTGGTTCAGGTAGTTGTAGTACGCCGGGAAGTTGATCGCCGGGAAGATATCGTCGCCGTAGGCGTGATTCACGCCATTGAGGTAGCTCGACTGCAGGAAGCCTGCGGGCAACTGGCCGGCGTTTGGATCGCAGGTCTGGAATTGCAACTGGGTGCCCTTGCAGTACCAGCGCACTTCGTTGCCCTGCTGTTCGGCGTTCGCGTCACTGTACTTGCCACCAAACTGGATCGACTGCAGCCAGCTCGAATCAAGCGACCAGGTGAAGTCCGCTTGTGCGAAGTTCTGCGAGTTGCTGGTGTTGACCATGTTCGAACCCGTGGAGCCCAGATCGACCTGGCCTGCACCGTTGATCATGTTGTTCAGCACGTCCTGGTCGGCACTGATGCCCGGCTTGCCGCTGAGGTCCCTGCCGGACGTGGTCCACGAGGCACCGGTGCTGCCGTTCACCCACTGGCCGTCCACGAAGTTACGCGGCTTGGCGGCCATGCCCAGCTCGACCGAGGGACCGCCCTTGGCCCACGTGCGGCCGAAGTTGAACGAGCCGCTCAGGTCGCCGCCGTTGTCCCATTCGCCTTCGAGGTTGAGGGTCTGCGAGGTGGCCTTCTCGACGGAGTAGTTACCGTTGAGCCAGGGGATTTCCGTGTTGCAGACATCCACTGCCTGGCGGGCGGCACCGGTGACGGGGTTGGTCGCGGAATTACAACCGACGCCCGCGGCGGGCAGCTTGTAGTTGGCACCGGTCACGATGGTGTGCGACGGATCAAACGTCAGGCCGTTCGGTGCAAGCAGGCGGCCGTTCTGGTCGGCGTAATTGCTGTTGTTCGGCAGGCCCCACTCGGGGATCTCGAGCGTGTTGGTGATCTGGGTCTGCTGGCGCTCGAAGCGGAAGTAGTTACCCGTCAGCAGCAGGTGGTCGCTCGGCTTGAACTGCATCGTTGCCTGCGCGCCCTTGGTCTTCAGGCTCAGGTCGTTGCGGCTGGTCGCGAACTGCTGCGGCATCCAGAAGCCATTCGATTTGTTGCCTGCCTGATCGACGACACCATTGCCCCACAGGTCAATATTGTTGTTGACCGCGGAGTCATACGGGTTGCCGTGGATATCCACCGGTGCCTGGGTGCAGGTTTCATGATCGCGGCAGTTATCCGACCACCAGTGCCAGCTCGTGGCATCGGCCTCGTAGGTGGTTGCCTGGCGCTTCTGGTACGAACCGGCGACGAGGAAGCCGAATGTCTCGTCCTTGTTCTTCCACGAATACAGCGCAGAACCCTGCGGTTCGGTCTTGCTGCTGGTATCGGACATGGCGCCGGTACCGGTCACGAAACCTTCGTTGGCCGCCATCTCGAGCGGACGACGGGTGCGCAGGTCGACGTTGCCGCCGATGCCGCCTTCATCCAGGCGCGCCTCGAGGCTCTTGTAGAGCTTGATGTCCGAGAACATGTTCGCCGGGAACAGGGTGTAGTTGAACGAACGGGTCAGGCCGGCCGAGGTATCGGCAGACGCGACGTAGTTGCCGTTCAACTGGGTGTAGGTCAGTTCGGGGGCGAGGCCGCGGATGCTGACGGTCTTGCCTTCGCCCGATTCACGGCTGATCACCACGCCCGGTACGTGCGCCAGCGCGTCGGCGATATTCTTGGCCGGGAACTGCGCAATATTTTGCGCGTTGATCACTTCAACGATCGAGTTGGCCTCGCGCTTGTCGATCACGTTCTGCTCGATCGACTGGGCGTAGCTGGTCACGACCACCGTATCCAGGTTGGTCGGGCTCTGGCCTTCGTTCGCACGCGTCTGTTTGCCGTCCTTCTTGGCCTTGGCGGCGTCGGTCTGCTGCTGCGTGGCGTCGGTCTGGGCCGGCGTTGTCGCGGGCGCGGCCGTCTGCGCGAACGCGGCGGCTGGCATGGTCATGGCAAGTGAGAACGTGGCTGCGGCCAGTGCGGCACACAGCGGTTTACGCTTGAAGAGTTGCGGCATGTAAGACATTTTTTTTCATCCCTCAATGAAAATGAGCCCTTGCGGGCCAAGCGCGGTGATCCCCCGGTTGATCACCCGTGCAGATGCGCGAATAAGTGCTGCACACGTCCTCCTCTACCCTTTAGATTGGATCGATTGATTGGATCGATCCAAAATTTCGACGACCTGACGTGCGCCGGCACGTCAGCGCTGGATAAGTCAGTGTTCTGGATGCGCCATGGCAGGGCGCTGTTGCTGGCCCGCCGACACGGCACGACGAAGCGCACGCTGCGGGCGTGGGCCATCGGATAAGGGATTTCGCGCAGATGCTGCTTTCACGTGTTGACTCCCCATTCCCTCAAAACAGGACGGCGGGAAGCGGCCCTATCCAGGGCAGCGCTTGATGCGCACATCCCCTCAGCCCCCACCCCACCGCGCACCAACCCAGTCCCGATTCGCAATAGGAATCTTTCGTGGGTTGGATCGATCTAATTCCCCGACGCAGATTTAAATCGCTTAGGGCAGGGGGTGTCACGCTGCGTCGCAAAAACGTAAGAGATCTACGAAAAATCTTAAGAAAACGGCGCCATAGCGTGGCCTGACTGAGCCAGATGGCCAGCGTTCAGTGCGGAGTTGTTGCGCCGCAGTTACGTGAGTTCGTCCGAAACTATGTAAATTCGGCAAAATGTAAGAGAAAAGTAGGTCTTGACTCTGGAGTTAGCTCAAGGCTCTAGACTTATGTCATGACGACTCAAACCTCCCTCACGATCGGCCGCGTCGCGCAAAGCGCGGGTGTGGCGATCGACACGATCCGGTTTTACGAGCGCGAAGGATTGCTACCCGAACCGCGACGTCGGCCCTCGGGTTATCGCGAGTACGACGCCTCGGCGGTTTCCCGGTTGCGCTTCATTCGCCGCGCGAAAGACCTGGGATTTACCCTGGATGAGATCCGTGAACTGCTCGCCTTGTCGGCAGATCGCCATGGCGGGGTAGAAGGCGTACGCGAGCGAGCTACCGCGCGATTGCAAGCGATCGACGACCGCATCACCGAACTGCAGCGCGTCCGCAACGGCCTTGCCGAGCTGGTCGAAGCCTGCCCCGGCCACGGCTCGCCCGACGATTGCCCGATCCTCAAGGCACTCGCGGAGCCCGGCGCATGACCCATAGCTGCTGCTCAACCCCCGCCAGCGATCCGCAGCCCGGTAGGAGCGCGCTTGCGCGCGATAGCTCCGCCCCACCGCACAAGGCCGCGTTACCCCCCGGCACCCTCTACACCTGCCCCATGCACCCCGAAATCCGCCAGGATGGCCCCGGTTCCTGCCCGAAGTGCGGCATGGCACTGGAGCCGGCCATGCCATCACTCGACGATGACGATGGCGAAGTCCAGTCGATGGCGCGCCGCTTCGGCGTCCTCCTCGCACTGACGTTGCCGGTTTTCATCGTCGCCATGGGGCCGCATCTGTTTGGCTGGATGTGGCCATCACCCTGGGATGCGATCGCGCGTTGGGGCGAAGCGCTCCTCGCCACCCTCGTCGTCCTGTGGGGTGGCGCCCCGTTCTTCGCCCGCGGCTGGGGCTCGCTCAAGCCGTGGTCGCCGAACATGTACACGTTGATCGCACTCGGTACGGGCGTGGCTTGGCTATATAGCGTGGTTGCGTTGTTGCTGCCGGGCGTCTTCCCGGCATCCATGCGCGACATGCACGGCCATGTCGCTGTGTACTTCGAATCGGCGGCGGTCATCGTCACCCTGGTGACGCTGGGCGATTTCCTTGAGCTGCGTGCGCGCCGCCGCACCGGTGCCGCATTGCGCGGCCTGCTTGGCCTGGTGCCGAAGACGGCCCGGCGGATCGGTGCCGATGGTAGCGAAGAAGACGTAGCGCTCGATCATCTGCACAGGGGCGACCACCTTCGCGTACGCCCCGGCGAGAAAGTGCCCGCCGACGGCACCGTGATCGATGGCGAAAGCCATGTGGACGAAGCGATGCTGACCGGCGAAGCGAATCCGGTGGCGAAGCGCGTGCACGACAAGCTGACCGGCGGTACGCAGAACCAGCACGGCGCGCTCACCATGCGCGTGGACCATGTCGGCGCGGACACCGTGCTTTCCCGCATCGTCATGATGGTCGCGGAAGCGCAGCGGTCGCGCGCGCCCTCGCAGCGTATCGCCGACAAGGTCGCCGCCTGGTTCGTTCCGGGCGTGGTAGTCGTTGCGCTGCTGGCCTTCGCCGCATGGTGGATGTTCGGCCCGCAGCCCGTCTTCGCGCATGCGCTGGTCGCGGCGGTGTCGGTGCTGATCATCGCGTGCCCCTGCGCGCTCGGCCTGGCGACGCCGATGTCGATCATGGTGGCCAGCGGCCGTGGCGCGCAGGCCGGCGTGCTGTTCCGGGATGCGGCGGCGATCGAGTCGCTGCGCGATATCGACACCCTTGTGTTCGACAAGACCGGCACCCTGACCGAAGGTAAGCCCGCGCTGGTGGACGTACGGACGTTCGGCCGCGAACGGCGCGAGGTGCTCGCGCTCGCCGCTGCGGTGGAACGGCCCAGCGAGCATCCACTCGCCGCCGCCATCGTGGCTGCGGCGGAAGGCGAGGGCGCTGCGGTCCTGGCGGTCTCCGGCTTCCAGGTCGTTGTGGGCCGTGGCGTCGCGGGTCGGGTGGATGGGCATGATGTCGCCGTGGGCAACGGCCGCCACATGGAAGACCAACGGGTTGAAGCCGCGGCGGGTCGTGACGTGGCCGAAAAATGGCGTGCTAAGGGTGCGACCGCGATGTACGTGGCGATCGATGGCCGGCTGGCCGCGGTGCTGTCACTCGCAGACCCGGTGAAGGCGTCGACGAAACCAGCGTTGGATGCGTTGCATGAGGCGGGCGTCCGCCTGGTGATGCTGACCGGCGACAACGCGGCGACCGCGAAGGCGGTAGCCTCCGCGCTGCCGATCGACGAGATGCATGCAGGCGCCTCGCCGGAAGACAAGGCGAACTACGTAGAGAGGTTGAAAGCCGAGGGACGCAAGGTGGCCATGGCCGGCGATGGCGTGAACGACGCGCCTGCGCTGGCGAAGGCGGATATAGGCATCGGCATGGGCAATGGCAGCGATATCGCGATCGAAAGCGCCTCGGTGACGCTGCTGAAAGGCGACCTCGCCGGCATCGCACGGGCGCGGGCACTGTCCGAAGCGACGGTGAAGAATATACGCCAGAACCTGCTTTTCGCCTTCATCTACAACGCTGCCGGCGTACCGCTCGCGGCCGGCGTGCTCTATCCGCTGTTCGGCATCACCCTCTCGCCGATGATCGCCGCACTGGCGATGAGCCTGAGCTCGGTGTCGGTGGTGGGCAACGCTTTGCGTCTGCGCAAAGCGTCGATCTGACCGTGGGAGCGCGCTTGCGCGCGATGGGACTTTGGTAGCTCCCATCGCGCGCATAAGATTATTCCGTCACGCTTAGTGACAGGAGGTTGCCACTGGTTTCGGTCAGGTAGAAGTCGAGCATATCGAAGACCTCGCCCTTTGCATTCACTGGGCCGTCGAAGGTCTGCGGTTCGGGAGAGCCAAGGTACTGACGATCACCAATGATGTGAGATATCCCCTTTCGGAAACTTAGCTCACAGAAGAATGCATCGAGTTTGATTAGTCCTCTGGCGTGTGAAAAATCGCGACGGAACCGAACAAGTAGGATTAACCCTCTGCCACCTTCATGATCCATGCGGATGGATTGCTTTCCCTCGTGCTTTTCGAGCTTTAGTGATCCCGCCGATGCCAGATAATAATCAGCCAGGTCTGTCTCGATCATACTGGGCTCGACCTGTTGCGCGCTCGAGAAGTCTTCGTGGAACGTCGCGCGCGGCTTCGTCGCGCGAGCTTTGTGCACCTTCCGAAACTCGTTGAGGTGTGCCAGACCTTCCTTAACCAGATCGTCGCGCGAGGCGTCGTGCTTTTGCATCGTCATGATGTGCTACTCCTATGGGAGCCGATAGTTCAATCCGACGCGCAGCCGAGCGCAATGCAACTTGCGTTGTAGGGGAGCACGCGGGTTTTTCGGCACGATAGCGTCAATACTGTGATCTTTAAGGCGTAAGTCGAGCGCGATTGGGGATCCAAGGATGCTCAATCGCGCACAGGCGCGGTCCTACAGGCTATTTTGAGTCAAACGACGGCGGGGCATCTTTCGCCGTCGCGGCCCACGCCTTGTTCGGGGTGTCCTTCAGGTCGAACTCGAGCGTGCCGCCCCTCAGGGCGAAGCTCTCCGGCAGCCACGATTGGTCGACCGCCTTGCCGTCGACCTTGAGCGCGTTGACGTACGGCTTGCCCATGCCGGCATTCGGCGCAAGGATCGTCACGTCGCCGCCTTCGCGGTGAATGACGGCCTTGGTGAACAGGGGGCTGCCGACGATGAACTCGGCGCGGCCCGGGATGTTCGGGTAAACGCCCAGCGCGGCGAACACGTACCACGACGACATCTCGCCAAGATCATCGTTGCCTGGGATGCCGTTCGGCGCATTCACCCAGATCGTGTCCAGTACGCGACGCACGAGTTCCTGCGTCTTCCACGGCTGGCCGGCGTAGTTGTAGAGCCACGGGCCGCCGATCGAGGGCTCGTTATCCAGCTCGGCGTGCAGCGGGCCCGACTTGGTGACCGCGAAGGTGCCGTCCGGCTGGTAGAAGTAGTTGTCCAGGCGCTTCGTGGCCTTGTCCATGCCGCCCATGGCTTCAAACAGGCCATGCACGTTGAACGGGATCATCCACACGTACTGGGCAGCGCTGCCTTCGACGAAGCCGTCACCGGTCGACGGGACGAAATCGTGGGCTTCCTTGTCGTCGTCGTCCTTCACCTTCGCCCAGGTGCCATCCGCATTGCGGTTACGGATGTAGCCGCCCTCCGGCGCAGCCTTCGGGTCGAACAGGTTGCGCCAGTACTGCGCGCGGCCGAGGAAGCGCTCTGCGTTGGCCTTGTCGCCCATGCGCTCCGACATGGCGCTCAATGCGAATTCCGCGGCGACGAGTTCAAGCGTATCGGCGGCCGGACCCCACGACGGGGCGCCCACGGGGATGTAGTGCAGCTTCAGCCACTGGTCGAGGCCGGGGCGCTGGCCGACGCATTCGACCGGGCAGCCGTCCATCGAGGTGTCCAGCGCCGTCGGGTTATCCGCTGCGTGGATCAGCGAGGCGAGGGCGCCCTTCGCATCGAAATCGCGAGCGCCGAACGCGTAAATGCCAGCGATCGACGGTGCCGCCGGATCACCGTTCATGACGTGCGTGGCGCCGTTGTTGTGCGTCCAGCGATCCCACACTCCATGGTTCTGCTGCGCCTGGTTGTAGAGGCTCTGGGCGATGTCGCTGGCGATCTTGGGCGTGAGCCACGCGACCATCGGCAACTGCGAACGGTAAACGTCCCAACCGGAGAAATTCGCGTACTGCGCCTGCTGCGTGCCGGCGACCTTATGGACCTTCTGGTCGAAGCCCATGTACTCACCGTTGACGTCGCTGAAGACGTTCGGGGTCATGGAGGCGTGGTACAGCGCGGTGTAGAACACCGTGCGCTGGTCAGGCGTGCCGCCTTCGATATCGATGCGTGAAAGCTGCTTGTTCCAGGCGCTCACCGCATCGTTGCGGACTTTCTCGAAGGGGGTTCCCTTCGGCACTTCGGCATCTAAGTTAGCCTGCGCGTTGGCCGCGCTGGTGTACGAAATGCCGACGCGGACGTTGACGTCCTTCGTGCCCGGCTTGAATCCGACCCACGCACCGGAGCCATTGCCTTCCTTCGGCCAGCCCTTGTCGCCGTAGCCGGAGCCGCCCTCGCTCTTCGTGCCGCCCTTGGTGACCGTGGTGTTCTTCCAGGTGCCGGTGCTGGCGAACGGCTGGTCGAACTCGATCACGTAGTGCACGGTGTAGTAGCTGTGCCGGTCGGCCTTGTCGATGTAGCCGCAGAAGTTGCCGCTGGTGACCGAGCCACTGATGCGGTGGTTGGCCTTGTCGATGCTGGCCGTGGCGTTCTCGGAGCCAACTTCAGAATCCGAGGCACGCACGAGGATATTCACCGGCTTGCCGGCGGGGAAGACGAAATGCCCGGCTCCACTGTGCAGCGCGGCGGTGAGGTCGGCGGTGACGCCGTTCTCGAGCTTGACCTGGTAGTGGCCGGCTTTCGCCTTCTCGTTGTCGTGACTGAACTTCGATGCGTAGGCGTGGCGGAAGTCCGAGCTCGGCGAGGTGGTGACCTCGTCCGTGATCGGCATGATCGGGACATCCCCCGAACCGCCACCACAACCCCAGCCCTCGACATTGGTGAGGGCGAAGCCACGGATCGCATCCGCGCGGTACTCGTAACCGCCCGGCGCGGCGATCGGCGATTTCTTGCCCGGTAGCGGCGAGGCCTCCGGCGTGAACTGGAACATGCCGAATGGCACCACGGCGCCGGGGAACACATTGCCCCCGTTGGTGGTGCCGATCAGCGGGTTGACGAGTTCCGCGGGCGCGGTAGCGGCGCCGGCCATGGCGGGGAGCAAGGCGGTGGCAAGGATGATCGGCTGAAGAGCGCGCAAGAGGTAACCTCCACGATGGGCAATTTATATCGATTGAAATGCCTATAAGCCGCAATGTCGTGTGCCACCGGTCACGACTGCACCGCAGCATTGTAGGAGCGCGCTTGCGCGCGACCGGGGGTGTCGGGACGCCCGGACCGAAAGCATCGCGCGCAAGCGCGCTCCTACAGGGCCTGTTAGAGGAGGATGCCGTCTTGGGGCTGGAGGGGCGTCAGGCCGTGGGACTCGCCGAGCATGTCGCGGAGATCGATCTCGATGGCGCGGGTGAGTGTGCTCATCGGCACGTCGTCGTCGAGGTTCTCGAACGGGTTCTGCATGTCGTTGCCGATCTGCAGCAGGGCAAGGAACAGGAAGCCGGCCACGGTCGAGCCCAGCGGGGTCCATATGCCCAGGCTTTCGACCAGGCTAAGCGGTAGCAACAGGCAGAAGCCGTGGGTGAAGATGGCGGGGTAGGTCGCGTACTGCTGCGGCAGCGGCGTGTTCTTGATCCGCTCCATGCCACCCTGGGCATTGCTGATGTCCGAAAGCGTGCGGGTGAGGGCGGCCCACAGGATCGGTTCGGGCTTCGCGCTAGCCATCAACTCGGCTGTGCCGCTGAGGATAGCGTTCGGCACGTTGGCCACTTGCTGCAGCCGCTCTATGTCGCCGGCGGGCAGGCGGGGGGCGAGTTCTTCCCACGGGGACTGGCGACGCAGATGCAGGCGCAGGGCCTGTACGTAAGCGATCTGGCGATGCGCCACGGTGACCGCGGTGCCACGCGAAGGCATCAAGCTCAATGCCTCGCGTGCCAACGTGCGCGAGGCGTTGACCATCGCGCCCCATAACGTCCGCGCTTCCCACCACCGCGCATAGGCGGTGGTGTTACGGAAGCTCAGGTACACGGCGACGGCCGAGCCGAGCAGGGTGATCGGCAGGGCGGGGAATTCGGCGGTCCAGCGCGGGTGGGCGAAGTACCAGAATGCGGTGACCGCCACATCCCATGCGAACAGCAGCACGAGCGGCCTGCCGACATAGCGCAGGATGTGGCCGAGGTGCGCGCGCCCCGGCAGGATCATGCGTTGTGTTCTTTCTTGATCGCTTCGGCCAGCGGGATGAAGGTATCCGAGGCCTTGTCCAGCACCGCGATGGTGCCGTCGCCGATATCGTAGACCCAGCCCTGCAAGGTGATCGCGTGGTTGGCCAGCGCGGCGCTGACGGCAGGATGCGAGCGCAGGTGGGTGAGCTGCAGGCGCACATTCTCTTGCGTGACGTCCTTCAGCACGTCCTTGTCATCGGTCTTGCGCGCGAACACGGCGCTCTTGGCGGCAGCCGCGTTACGCAGCCATGCATCCACCGTCGGCAGGTCTTTCGTGGAATCCGGGTTGAGCAGGCCCTTCATGGCGCCGCAATCGCTATGGCCGCAGATGACCACGTGGCGCACGCGCAACACGGCCACGGCGAACTCCACCACGGCGGATACGCCGCCGAGCATCTCGCCGTAACCCGGCACGATGTTGCCGATGTTGCGGCAGACGAACAGGTCTCCCGGCTGGGTCTGGGTGATCATTTCCGGCACCACGCGGGAATCCGCGCAGGTGATGAAGAGGGTATGCGGGCTCTGGCCTTCGGCCAGTTCGCTGAACAACTGCTGGGTCTCGGGGAAGACGTTGGCGCTGAAGTCTTCAACGCCCTTGAGCAGGCCAAGCAGGCTGTCGTCGCGCGGGATGTCCTGGGTCATGGGCTCACCTTGGAGGAACGCCGCCGGGCGAGGCGCCGGGCGGGCTTAGGTGGAGCAGTTTAAGCCAAACCAGGGTGATGGGAATGCGCAGCGGTATGGAAAGGGCCCCTTTGCAGAGGCTGGCCGCCACTTGTAGGAGCGCGCTTGCGCGCGATGGGTGCTTGAGGC
>NZ_DASYCB010000025.1:0-41395 GCF_036500425.1 Luteibacter sp. | reverse complement strand
TGCGCGCGATCGCGCGCACGCGCGCTCCTACAGGTTCCTCGCCGTCTTTCACCCTGTGTAGCGCATCAATGCCCCAGCGTGATGAACGCCGAAACGAACGAGAACAGCATGAAGTAGCCCAGCGAAAACAGCAGGGCGATCCAGAGCATGCCATCGGGTGGCCGCGGGTCGAGCGATCCGGTGCGCTTCCAGTGCATCGCCCAGTTAAGTTGCCCTTGCAGGTACACCACGCCGAAGAAGAAGACGTAGGTGTTATCGATATCGGGGTTCAGGCCGAACTCCGGCAGTTTCCGGCGAAGGCTGCCGGCGATGCTGTAGACCGCGCCCAGCCCGAATCCGAAGCAGGCCAGTTGGTGGGCGGAGTATGCACTTCGCCGGCCGCCTTTTGGGCGGCGGCCTTTCTGTAGGAGCGCGCTTGCGCGCAAACGCGCGCAACCGCGCTCCGACAAGCAGCGTCACGGCTTTTTGTAGATCGCGCCGCCCTTCATCACGAAGGGCACGCTGGACAATACGGAGATGTCCTTCGTCGGGTCACCGGGTACGGCGATGATGTCCGCGTCGAGGCCGGCCTTGAGCTGGCCGATGTGGTCCTGCTGGCGGAGTACCTTCGCATCGACAGCTGTGGCGGCGAGCAAGGCCTTCGCCGGGGTCATCCCGTCGCGGACCATCCACTCGAGTTCCTTGTAATTCGTGCCGTGGGTGAAGACGCCCACGTCGCTGCCTGCGCCAATGGTGACGCCCGCATCGAGGGCGCGCTTGAACGCCGTGGCCGAAGCCTGCATCGATTCGGTGGGTGGCGTGCCCGGCTTCCAGCCACCGAAGTACTCGGCGTAGGCGGCGCTGGCCTCCAACGTGGGCATGTACGCGACGTTATGCTTTTTCATCAGCGCGAAGACTTCCGGCGTGCCGTCGTAACCGTGCTCGATTGTATCGACGCCGGCGAGCACCGAACGTCGCATGCCTTCCGCCGTGGTCGAATGCACGGCCACGGGCAGGTTCAGCGAGTGCGCGACTTCCACGGCGGCGTTCAGCTCGTCCTGCGTAAGCGTGGGCGAGGAGCCTTTCGCCTTGCCGCAATGGTAGTCGGTGTAGAGCTTGATCCAGTCGGCGCCATGCGCGGCCTGGTCACGCACGGCATCCACCATCTGCGCGACGCCGCTCACGGGGATCGCACCCTGCGGCAGATCCATGTCCTCGCGGAAGCCAAGCGGCCCCGGCCCATAGCAATGCGCGGCCACCGTCGCGCGCGTCGCGACGAACAGGTGCGGGCCGGGAATCAGTCCCTTGTCGATCGCGCGTTGCACGTCGACATCGGCGTAGCCCGCGCCTTCGGTGCCAAGATCGCGCAGGGCCGTATAGCCGGCCATCAGCGTATCGCGCGCATGCTTCACGGCTTCGACGGTACGAAAGGCCAGCGTCTCCTTCAGCACCTGGTCGTTCCACAGAGTCTCGTTATACGGGTGCAGGAAGATGTGCGAGTGCGCGTCGATCAAACCTGGCAACAACGTCATGCCCGGGAAGGAGAGCGTCTCGGTGCCGGCCGGCGCGGTGACCTGGCTTTCCGGTCCGACCGCAGCGATCTTGTCACCCTGGACCAGCACGACCCATTCTGTGTGCGTTTGCTCATCGCGCGCGTCGAAAACACGATCCGCCTTGAGCAGCACGGGATGTGCCGCCGGCTTCGGCAGGTCTTCCGCATGCGCGGCGAACGTGAGCGCGAGGCCCGTGGCGAGAGCAAGCAGCGTCTTCTTCATGGCGTGGTGTCCTTGTCACCGGGATGGTAGGCGCGTTCGACGTGGCCTTCGAGTTCGTCGGGCCAGAAATACACCTTGCGGAGGTTGCCCGTGGTGTAGCGCTCGGCCTCGTCATTGAAATGCTTCGCGCCGGGATGACCGCTTTCGCCGCCGGCGGTGATGGCCCGCGCACTCACCCTGGGCCCGAACTCGACTACGGCGACGAAGCTGTTGCCGCTCGTGCCGTAATAGCGCTTTGTGCCCGGCCAGCGATGCGCACCGAAGGAGGCCAGCGAGCCCCACCGTGAAGAGGTGAACGGCACGGGGATGCTCGGCTTTGTATCGTCGAACACCTGCGCGATCGCCGCGTCGTTGCGCTGGTAGCGGTTGACCTCGCCCCACGGCACTCCCCAGCTACCGAAGTCCTTTTCCAGCCGGTCCGCTGCATCGGCGAGCGCCCGCAGCCGCGCCTGCGGCCCGGCCTTCTCTGCCATCACGTCGTAGATGCTCAGCCCTTCCTGCGTGTCTTCCTTGCTGACCTTGTCCCAGAGGATGTCACCCCAGAACACGGCCAGCGTCGTTGGCATGGAGGCGATGCCCCAACGGTAATCCCACGCCCGCAGCAGCCCGACCGGACCTCGCAGCTTTGCTTTCAGCGGGTCGCTGGCGGGCAGCGCATCGTAGTCCCTGATCAGGATCGGAAGCTGGCGTTCGAAGGCAGGCAGGTACGAATCAAACGCCGCCGCCAGCAGCGAGGCCTTGGTGAAGTCGCGCTGGCCGGTGAGCACGCGCGTGGCGTGGATGCCGCGGGGATTCTCGCCCACCGAGTCCATGTATTTCGGGAAATCCGCCTGCTTCGGGCTATCCGGGCCCGCCGCCGAGTACGGCCAGTCGTTCGTGTTGAAGATCCAGCCGGTGCCGGGATTGAACAGGCGGGGCGCCTTGTCCAGCGGCAGGAGCGCCTGCCAGTCAGTCGCCGGATCGCTGCCGTCCACGGGTTTGGTGTAATCGAAGCGATCGTCTCGCTTCGGGATGAACTGTGGATGCAGGTACGCGATGTTGCCCTTGTCATCCGCGTAGATCGTGTTGTTCGACGAATTGGCCTTGAGCTCGGCGACCTTCATGTAGGCCGCATAGTCGTTGGCCTTCGTCCGCAGCCAGCTTTGCTGAAGCGCCTCGAGCGGCTTGTTCATCAAGGCGAAAGCGATCCACTTATCGCCCTGCGTGCGCACGACGGGGCCATGGTGCGTCGCATAGGTGGTGAAGTGCCGGTCGCCCTGCCCCTTCACCCGCACGACGATCTCGCGCGTCGCCACCGGCCGCGTTTCCTCGCCATAGCGATAGAACAGCTTGCCGCCCTGCTTCACGATCGTCTCGGCGAACTCATCGACCACGTCGATACCCGACGAGGTATGCATCCAGCCGATGTGCTTATTGAAGCCCTGGTAGATGAAGAACTGCCCCCAGGTCACCGCGCCGTACGCGTCAAGGCCCTGGTCGCTCGACATCTGTAGTTCCGAGCGGAAGTAGAACGATGTGTGTGGATTGATCAGCAGAAGCGCGTGGCCATCGGCAGTGAGCTTCGGCGCGATGGCGATGCCATTGGAACCGGTCGGCTCCCACCAGCTCGATGGCGGCGTGACCTGCGCCAGCGCGCCCACCGGGTCCTTGCCATAGAAGGCCTGGAGATCCTTCGTCGGCACGCGTTCGACGTCGCCACCGATGCTGCCTTCCGAGAAGCTCAGCGCCATCCACGGTTCGAAATGGGTGATGACGCGCGGATGCGTATCGGCATGGGTGGCGAGGTAATAGTTCAGGCCATCGGCCCAGCCATCCATCAAGGCCTTGAGCCACGCCGGGCTGCGGGAATACATGGCCTTGAGCTGGGTTTCGTCGACGAAGAGCTTCTGGCGCAGGTCTTTCCAGACCGCAGGCTCGCCTTCTGCTTCGGCGAGCCGCCCGAGCGAGACCAGGTAATTGGTCTCCACCCGGTTGAAGTCGTCCTCGGCCTGCGCATAGGCCATGCCGAACACCGCTTCGGAATCCGTCTTGCCATGCACGTGGGCGATACCCCAGTCATCACGGGTAATCGACACCGCGGCGGCCTCCCGCTGCCAACGCGCGGCATCCGCATCGGCGGCGGCATGCGCCGCCGGCACAAGAAGCGACGCACAAAGCACGGCCAACGCGCGACGGCGAATTCCAGACATAATCGGTTACCCCTGACGGACCGCCGATCGTAGCCCGTTACGGCGCGTCGCGGTCAAGTGCCGGCAGGCAGGCGCCCGCGCAACCGAGGCGCGGCAAAATCCAGGAACGCGCGCAACTTCAGCGGCAACGGTGCCTGCCCTTTATGCACAAGGTGGATCGGCAATGGTGCGGTTTCGTAAGAAGCGAGCACGCTGCGTAGCGAACCCTCGCGCAAGGGCGCGGCGACCTGGTACGAGAGCACGCGTACCAGACCCACACCGAGGATCGCCGCATCGATCGCGGCCTCCGCCGTATTGACGGCGAGGCGCGACGGTACCGGCACCGAGACCTGGGCCTTGCCCTCGCCGAACACCCACGCGCGGGTGGATTCGAGGACTTCGAAACTCACGCACTCTTGCTTCGCGAGGTCGCGCGGCGTGTCGGGCGTGCCATGTGCCGCGAGGTAGCCCGGGCTCGCGCAGACCACGCGGCGCACGTTGCCGACGCCGACCGCCATGAGGTTGCTGTCGGGCAATTCGCCAATCCGGATCGCCGCGTCGACCTGCTCTTCCATCAGGTGCACCACGCGGTCGGTCAGGTTGAGGTTCACCCCGATCTCCGGGTACTGGGCCAGGAACTCGGCCACGACCGGCACGACGTGGAGCCGGCCGAAAACCACCGGCGCGGTCACCGTCAGTTCGCCACGCGGCTGCACGTATTCGCCCATCGCATTCCGCTCAGCCTCGCCCACCTCCTCGAGGATCCGCCGGCAGGCGGCGACGTACGAGGCGCCCGCCTCGGTGAGGGTGAGCTGCCGGGTGGTGCGGAGGAGTAGCCGCGTGCGCAGGTGGGTTTCCAGCGCCGCGACCTTGCGGCTCACCGTCGCCAGCGGCAGCCCGAGCTGCCGCGCGCCGGCCGACAGGCTGCCCGCATCGACCACTGCCACCAGGATCGCCATGGATTCGAGCTGGTTCATGCGGCCCTCTCAGAATATGGAAGGATCATTCCCGATCGTGCCAGATTCTCTTGGATCACGGCCAGACCTATCTTCCGGTCATCCCACCCAGGAGCCTGCCGTGCACGGCCCATCCCCCACCGTTGTACCCGCCCCCGCGGAGGCCGCCTCGCGCGGAAAGATCCTGATGATGGCCGTGGTCGCCGGCGCCGTCATTACCAACCTTTATTGCGTGCAGCCGATTCTTCCTCTGATCGCCGGTGGACTGCATGCCACGCTTACCGCCGTAGACCTCGTCGCTGGCGCGGCGCTGCTCGGCTTCTCCGCCGGCCTGGCGCTTTTGTTGCCGCTCGGCGACCGCTTCGACCGGCGCGCGCTGGTGCTCGCGCAGATCGCCGTCGCCTTTGTCCTCGATATCGTCGCGCTGTTCGTCCCCGGCATCGTCGGCCTGGCCATGGTCTCGTTCGGCATCGGCATGGTGAGCTGCGTGCCGCAGCAGCTGGTGCCGTTCGCCGGCGCGATGTCGGCACCGAGCGAGCGGGGCCGCAATGTCGGTACCGTGGTGAGCGGCATTATGATCGGCATCCTCGTCGGCCGCACGGTCGCGGGCCTGGTCGGACAGGCCTGGGGCTGGCGCGCGGTGTATGGCGTCGAAGCCTTGCTCATGGTGCCTTCCGCCATCGTCGCGCTGTCGATGCTGCCGAAGGGCGTGCCTTCGACCACGCTTTCCTATGGCCGCCTGCTCGCATCGCTGTGGCCGCTGATGCGCGACAACCGCCCGATCCGCGAGTCGATGATCGTGCAAGCGTTGCTCTGGGCGGCCTTCAACGCATTCTGGGTGAACCTCGCCGCGTTGCTGGCGAATGGCCCGTGGCACCTGGGCAGTGCGTGGGCCGGCGGGTTCGGCATCATCGGCGCGGCAGGCGCGTTCGCCGCCTCGTTCGGCGGCCGTATGGCGGACCGTAAGGGCACGCGCTACGTCGTGGGCGCGAGCATCGGCATCGTCACGCTCGCTTACCTGCTGCTCGCTGGCGCAAACAGCTCGCTGTCGCTGCTGGTGGTTGGCGTGATCGTGCTGGATATCGGCGTGCAGGCCGGCCTGGTCTCGAACCAGACCCGCGCCTTCGCGGTAGACCCGAAGGCGCAGGGGCGGATCAACAGCCTGTATATGACCGCCACGTTCCTCGGTGGCGCAGTAGGCACCGTGGTCAGCGGCTGGTTGATGAGCCGGTTTGGGTGGAGTGGTGTTGTGGCGTTGGGCGTGGTGCTGGGTGCGCTCGCGATGGTGTTTCATCGCGGAGGCGCGCGTCATTGCTTGCATGCCGGTGAACGGGCCAGCGCCCACTGAGCGTTGCCACCCGGCCAGGGCCACCGCCGATCGTCGATTCAAGCTGAGCACGGCGTGCGGCGGCGGAGTCGTTCCACAATCAGGGTATTCGCCGAGCGGACGCAAGCGCCGTGAATATCCGCAACAGAGAAATCGTGCTTGTTCTCGCCTTCAACGATATGGAGTGACGCGCCGACCTCGTCGAGGATGCCAAGGAATGCGTTGAGCTCGACCAGGATGGGGTCGTCCGACCTGGACTCCGTCCTTGACGAGGCACACGAGTCAGCTACGAGGTCCGCTATCGCAACGGCGATGCCGTGAATGGCCTCAGGGACAAATGATGGCCCGGTGCCTGGGCTCTTTTTCTCACGCAAGATAAAGCCGAAGGGTTCCGACACCGTCACCGTTAGCTGAAGCGGCGGCAGGGATGACCACTTCTCTCGGCCAGCGTCACTACGTGTGTTTAGCGACGACGCCTGACATTCCAGCAGGCGGATATAACCGTCGATGGCACGATTCGCGAGCGGAAGGTCCACGCCGAACATGCCATGACAAGCACCGCCTGCAAAATCCAGTCCGACCTCGCCAATATCGTGAGGCACGGCCTCGAAGGCCCGCAGCTCAGCTTCCAGTCGCTCGGGCCAGCCGGTCCATTGGATGAGCTCGAAGAAGTCATTATCGCGCTGCGCCCTGTTAAACATTTCCCAGGCATTGGCGACCTCGGACCGTTTGTGACGCAGTTCAACACCGTGAAGCATTAACAACCTCCTGTTTTCACAAAACTACCGAATCGTCGCTCAGGTCGATTCTGACGAAACCCTTCCACCGCGCTTTTTTTCGATCGTGTCCAAACACGTTACACCAGTAGGCCGCGCTCGCCACGAGCCGAGCGGGAGACAAGGATGCGGTGTCAACGTAGTAGGCATCGCAACCATAGGTGGCGCGCACCGAATCATGGCAGAAGAGCGGCGCATTCACGCGGAGGCACTCAACCAGCTCGGTGTGATCGGAGCGTAGCGACAGGATGGGAGCGAACGTCACCACGTCTACGTCAGCGGGAGGGCAGCCCCGCTGCGTCTCAGAATCTTCTACAAAACTCAGGTCTAACCTACCTTCGGTGACCGCTCCGCAGGTGCAGACCCGGTCTCTGGGTTGTATGCAGGATTCGCGCTGTCGGTCGGGCCACGCACATGAGGTACACGCGGCAGCGCACTCTCGCGCCACGCGCGATAGACAAGGTCACGCAGCATCGTCGCGCCAGCGGCCGTGCGTTGGTAGATGAGCGCCCTTGCCTCCGGGTCTTTCGGATCGACCCACGCGCCACGTTTGTCGAGCTGGTAAACCTTCTCGACGCTATCGCCCGATCGGGAGAGGTAGGCCAGCACGGCGTCGAACACGTCACCCTCGATCGGGTTCACGGCAGGCACACGGCGCAACAGGTCCTGGTCGCTCAGCCCCATGCCGTCAACGAAATCGCTCTCCATGCGTCCGTGGATCTTCGGGTCGCGGGTGTAATCGTTCGGATTGGGGCCTTGCCAGCCATCGTGGTGGATCGTGACGTGCAGGGGCTGTGCGCCATCGCCGACGTAGTGGCCCATCCACGCCACGTACATCGCGCATGCAATTTCGATATTCGCGGTGTCTTGCGCGTGTGCCTTGCGTTCGCGATAAGCGCGGAATCCATTGACCAGGTGACCGTAGACCTCCACGACGGCGTAAGGCAGCGTACCCGTCCAGCGCACATTGGTTCGCACCGCTTCGGGCGAGTGCGCCGCGGCCAGACGCTGCTGCTCCTTCTGCAGCGCGAGGATGAACTCAAACCGCGACCGCGGGATCGTCTGCATAAAGGTGAACTGCTCACGGAACCAGCCGTGGTTCGGGTCTTCCTCCATCTTGGAGAACGGCGTGGCATGGTCGCGCCAGTCGTCCGGCAAGGTGGAGGAATCCTCGATCAGGCCGAGATAGTTACGCAGGAACACCGGGCCATCGGGCGGCAGGCTTTCTACCGCGGTGCGGTCGATCACCGAATGGCCACGGTGGCCCCAGCCGAGCGCGGGACCAGCGGCAAGGATGATGACTAGGGAAATGGCGGCAGCAAGGCCACGGGCGCGGCGGGGAGGCACGTCGGTCACTCGTATCGATCGGGGCGGCTTAATGTCTCGGACATCCGTGACAGGCGGCTTACATCCGGTCGGCAACCCGCACATCAATCACCGATAGCGTGATGCCCATAGCTAAAAACACGCGTCGCCTGCCAGCCGCTCGTGGTCTGATGCCAGACGACCATGAAGTGCGCCGCACCGAAGCACTTATCCGACTTCAGGTCGCAGAACTCCTGGTCACCTTCTTCGATCGCACCGAAATCCTTGATCGGATAAATCTGCAAGCTCCCCGCGACCAGCTTGCGACGGAAGTGCCCGCAGACGTTCTTCCCGGTCTTCTCGATGTAGTCCTTCCGCGTCCAGCTGACCCCGCCGTTGTCGTGGTAGAACTCGAGGTTCGGGTCGAGCAGCGCCGCGTGCTTATCGAGCTGCCCTGGCTTGTCGCAGGTATTGAAGGTGTCGAAGAGCTGGGTATCCAGCCCTGTCACCGTGCGAACCAGGGTGTCCTGGCTCGCGTTGCCGGACCCGGACGATTGCCCGAGCGGCGCGGCCACGATGCATGGGGCCGCGAGAGCGGCGGCAAGGACAGTGATTAACCAGAGCGCGCTTCGCATCGTGCATTCGTCCTTGCCGGAGGGAAGCTGCAGGTTACTCGATGTTCTGCACCTGCTCGCGCATCTGCTCAATCAACACCTTGAGCTCAACCGCCGCATTGGTCGTCCGCGAATCCACCGACTTGGAACCCAGCGTATTGGCCTCGCGATTGAACTCCTGCATGAGGAAATCCAACCGGCGGCCGATCGGCTCCTTCAGAGCCAGCACGCGGCGGGCTTCACTGATGTGAGTGGCGAGACGATCCAGCTCCTCGTCCACATCAATACGGGTGATCTGCAATACCAGTTCCTGCTCCAGGCGCCCCGGCTCCGCCGGCTGGCGCACATCGGCCAGGCGGGTTTCCAGGCGCGCACGCAGCGCGGTGCGGATCTCGGGCAGCCAACCGCGGACGTCGCGGAGGATCTTCTCAATCGCATCGAGGCGCTCAAGAAGGATCTCGCCGAGCTTGCTGCCTTCACGGCCACGGGTATCCGAAAGCGCTTCCAGGGCCCGGTCGAGCACCTCGAGCAGGGCGGCCTGAAGCGCATCCGCGTCGGCTTCCGGCTGCTGGAGCACACCGGGGAAGCGCAGCAGTTCGGTGAACTCGATGTTCATCCGCGGGAAGCGCTGTTCCAGATCGAGCGCCAGCTCGGAGAGCCGCGAAAGGATCTGGCCATTCATGCGCAGACCTTCGGCGCTGCCCTGCTCGCTGCGCAGGCGCACCGTGACGTCGACCTTGCCACGCGAAAGGCGGGTGGCGATACGCTCGCGCAGAGCGCTTTCGAAACTTCGCAGATCATCGGGCAGCCGGGGGCTGATTTCGAGGTAGCGGTGGTTCACGGTGCGCAGCTCGCAGGTGAGCGTGCCGGACGGGCCAACGCGCTCGGCGGAGGCATAGGCGGTCATGCTGCGGATCATGGGGGGCTCGCTCGCGCGTCAGGAAAGGCTGCAATGGTAAACTGACCCACCGCCCGCGCCCAACCCAGGCCCCAAATGACCTTCTCCCGACCGAGCGGCCGCGCTGCCGACCAGCTGCGTACCGTCACCATCGAGCGCCATTACACCCGCCATGCCGAGGGCTCCGTCCTCGTCAGCTTCGGCGACACCAAGGTGCTGTGCACCGCCTCCATCGAAGAGCGCGTCCCACCCTGGCTGCGCGGCAAGGGCGAGGGCTGGGTCACCGCCGAGTACGGCATGCTCCCCCGCGCCACCACCGACCGTAACCAGCGCGAAGCCGCGCGCGGCGGCCAGGGCGGCCGGACCATGGAGATCCAGCGCCTGATCGGCCGCTCGCTGCGCGCCTGCGTGGATCGCGCTGCCCTGGGCGAGCGCGTGATCACCCTGGATTGCGACGTGATCCAGGCCGATGGCGGCACCCGCACCGCGGCCATCACCGGTGCCTACGTCGCGCTGACCGATGCCGTGAGCACCCTGCTCAAGCGCAACGCGATCAAGCGCAATCCGATCATGGGCGCGATCGCCGCCGTCTCGGTCGGCATCTACCAGGGCGTGCCGGTGCTCGATCTCGACTACGCCGAAGATTCCAACTGCGATACCGATATGAACGTCGTCATGAACGATGGCGGCGGCTTCATCGAGGTGCAGGGAACGGCCGAAGGCCATGCCTTCCGCCGCGAAGAAATGAACGCCTTGCTCGACCTGGCCAGCAAGGGCATCAACGAACTGGTACTCGCCCAGCGTGCGGCACTGGAAGGCACCCCGTGACCGACGTCCGCGCCGCCACGCCCGCTGACCTTGACGCGATCGTCGCCGTGCACCACGCGGCGTTCTGCCGACCGAACGAGGGCGACCTCGTGCGCCGCCTGGTCGACGCGGGCCACGCGACCATCTCGCTGGTGGCCGTGGATGACAACGACACGGTGATTGGTCACGTGCTGTTCTCGCCCCTCACCATCGAGCACGGTGATGACGGCAAGGCCCTCGGCCTGGCCCCGATCGCGGTCCTGCCCGATTACCAGCGCTCAGGCGTGGGTCATGCGCTTATCGAGGAAGGCATCGGCGCCTGCTTCGTCGCCGATGCCCGCGCGGTATTCGTCCTGGGCTCGCCCGCCTATTACGCCAAGTTCGGCTTCGGCAAGGCCTCGGCTCACGAACTGCATGACGCCTTCGAGGGCGGCAACGCCTTCCAGGTACTGCCGCTCACCATCACGGGCCTCGAAGGCTACAAAGGCCGCGTGAGCTACGCGCCTGCGTTTTCGGAAGGCCTCTGATGCGCATCGTCCTGGCCTCGGGCAACGCCGGCAAAGTGGTCGAGCTGGAACAGCTGCTCGCCGGCAGCGGCGTGCAGCTGGTGCCGCAGACCTCGCTCGGCGTGTCCGACGCCGATGAAACCGGCCTTACCTTTGTCGAAAACGCGCTGATCAAGGCGCGTCATGCGGCGCGCGCCACCGGCCTGCCCGCGCTGGCGGATGATTCGGGTATCTGCGTCGATGCGCTGGATGGCGCACCTGGCCTGTACGCCGCACGCTATGCCGGCACGCACGGCGACAGCGCGGCGAACAACGCGAAGCTGTTGCGCGAACTCGATGGCGTGCCGATGGAAAAGCGCACGGCGTACTTCATCGCCGTGCTGGTCCTGCTGCGCCATGCCGACGATCCCGCACCGCTCATTGCTGAAGGCCGCTGGCACGGGCGGATCCTGCAGGCGCCGCGTGGTGAAGGTGGCTTCGGTTACGACCCGCTGTTCCTCCCCGATGGCTCGGACCTCGGTGCTGCTGAAATCGAGCCCGCGCTGAAGAACCGCCTCAGCCACCGCGGCCAGGCGCTCGATGTGCTGAAGGCGCGCTTCGCCGAACTCGCATGACCATGTTGTCGCCGCCGCTGTCCCTGTACGTGCATATGCCGTGGTGCGTGCGCAAATGCCCGTACTGCGATTTCAACTCGCACGGCGTGCGTGGCACGCCCGAGTACGCGACCTACGTGGAGACGCTGCTGGCCGACCTGGATGCGGACCTGCGCGACTTTGGTGCTGCGCTTGCTGGCCGCCCGATCGAGACGGTGTTCTTCGGCGGCGGCACGCCCAGCCTGTTCACCCCGGAACTGATCGGCCGCTTCCTCGATGGAGCGCGCGAACGCCTGCCGTTCGCGGTGGATGCCGAGGTCACCCTGGAAACGAACCCCGGTACGGTGGAGCACGGTCGTTTCGACGGTTACCTCGCGGCGGGGGTAAACCGCATCTCCTTCGGCGTGCAGAGTTTCGACAACGACAAGCTGCATCGCCTCGGCCGCATCCATTCGGCGCACGAGGCGGCCGATGCGGTGCGCCAGGCCCAGGATGCCGGCATCGACAACATCAATATCGACCTTATGTATGCCCTGCCGCAGCAGGACCTCGCCGGGGCGCTCGCCGATGTCGACAAGGCCATGGCGCTGCGGCCCACCCACATCTCGCATTACCAGCTCACACTGGAACCGAATACGGCGTTCGCCGCCAACCCGCCCCCCCTACCCGATGACGACGCGGCCTGGGCGATCCAGGAAGCCTGCCAGGATCGGCTGGGTGAAGGCGGCTACGGGCAGTACGAGGTGTCGGCCTATGCCCTGCCCGGTCGCCGCTGCCAGCACAACCTGAACTACTGGCGCTTTGGCGATTACCTCGGCATCGGCGCAGGGGCACACGGCAAGGTCAGCGGCCCGGCCGGGGTCCAGCGCCGCTGGAAGACCCGCCTTCCCGCCGCGTACCTTTCGGCGGCCGGTGGCCCTGTGCGCATCGGCGGCGATAGCATCGTCACGGCGGACGACCTGCCCTTCGAATACATGCTCAACGCCCTGCGCCTGATCGATGGGGTGCCCATGTCCGACTTCACCGGGCGTACCGGCCTTCCCCTCGAAACCATCGCCAGGGGCCTGGCCACCAGCCGAAGCCGCGGCTGGATCGAGGCCGACCCGGTCACGCTGCGGACCACGGCCCTCGGCCAGCGCTTCCTCAACGATGTGATCGAAGCGTTCATGGCCTGAGTGGCGGTCTCGCTGCCGGCGAGACCTACACCCTTCGCCTAGGTCTTATGCCCTTGACGCCGCGCTGGCGCAGGGGCCGGATGGCCGTCTAAACTTGCGACCAAGGCCGGGGAGGGGCCGAGCTCATGAATCCTGGCACGCCGCCGTTCGGTCGGACGGGACCGCATCCTGTCGCCCTATCGCCGCGTGCCGAACGCGAGGCGCAGCAGGGCCTGTCACTTTGCCTTACCTGGCTGGACATGCCCCTGCGGGAAGCCTTGCGCGATTTCGACCAGCGTATGTTCGCGGCGGCCGAGAGCAGCCGGAACCACCTTGAGCAACAGGATTGCTTCGACAGCCGCAGCATCGTCCAGCGAGAAGGCCCGGCCTTCCGTACCCGCTTTGCTTCTCACCTTTCCGAACGTTTTCGCCGGCTCGGCGAACTGGCCGATAGCCGCCCCTCGACGAATGAGTATGGCGGGCTGAACCTGAGCCTGGTCGACCCGGAAGAACAAGAGCAGACCGATGCGCTGGCCAGCATGGCCGCACGCGCGGAAGCGCGCAGCGCCAGCAGCCTGTTCGAACTCGGTTACCGCCTGGCCGTGCTGGCCGGCACGCCGCCACTGGATGGCGAGGCCTTGCCCGCCGGCCCGCGCGCGCTGACCGCGGCGTTGCAGGCGGCGATGGAAAACATGCTGCTGGTACCGGTCCATCGCCTGATCCTGTTCCAGGCCGTGGATACCCGTGTACTTGGCCATAGCGAAGCCTTCTACGGGGCGCTGAACGAGCATTACCGGACGCGCGGCATCCTGCCGGGTTTCCGGGTTTACCCGAATGTGCGCGTCACCAGTACACCGGTCGGCGATCGCCGCCCCCGCCCTGGCGAGGGCGGTACGGCTGAAGCGGGTCTCGGCGGCGGTGGCAGCGGCGGTAGTGGCGCGGGCGGCGGCAGCACGGGTAGCGCCGCGCCCGAGGGCAACATCGGCGTGCTCGAGAGCCTGCGCCAGTTGCTCTCCCAGCGTGCCCAGACCGGCCGCGGCGCGGGCTTCGCCCCGGGCCGCCTGGCCTCTGACGATGAACTTCAGACGGCGCTGCTTGCGCTGCAAGGCCATGTCACTGACGTGACCGATGCCGCGCAGCGCGAGATCCGCAGTGCCGACGCCCTCCGCAACGAACTTCTGAGCCAGCTCAACCGCGGCCGTCCCGCCGGGGCACCGCAGGCCGAACTGACGCTCGAGCAAGGCGATACGGTCGAACTGACCGCCATGCTGTTCCAGAACCTGGGCCAGCAGATGGGCGAAGCCAGCGCCGGACGCCGTGTGCTTGGCGGCCTGCAGTGGCCCATGCTGCGCGCGGCCGTCAACGACCGTGGCTTCTTCGACCAGCCGGAGCACCCGGCACGGCAACTGCTCAATACCGTGAGCGAAGCCGCGCACCACTGGCTGGATCCGGCCGAAGGCGAGCCCGAAGCCGCCCTGCTTGATCGCCTGGAACGCCTGGTCGTCGATGCCAGCATCGCGCAGGTGATCGACCCGGCATGGCGCGCCGACATCGAGACCCAGCTCGCCCAGCTCTCGCGCAAGGCGCACGTCGCCGAGCGCCGCCAGATCGAAGCGATGGAAGGCCGCGACCGCCTTGAGCGCGCCCGCCAGCGTGCAAGCGAAGTGATGGGCGAGCGCATGGGCGAGGCAGGCACCGCGCCGCGCGGCGTGGTTCGTATCCTGCTCGAGCGCACCTGGGCGGACGTCCTGGCCCTGCACATCCTGCGCGGCGGCGAGACCGGCGAGGCCTACCTGCATTGCCTGGGCGTCACCGACCAGCTGCTCGGTCGCCGCCCCGTGGCTGACCCGCAGAAGCTGCGTCAGGAAGTGGAGCGTGGCCTCGAACACCTTGGCATGCATCCTGCGGAAGCGAGCCAGGTCGCCACGGGGCTGTTCGAGCCCGCGCAGGAGCGCCAGGGCGACGACACCCTGACGACCACCGATGTAGCCATGCGCCTGAAGCAACGCCCACGCCTGGGCGAAGGCACCGCCCACGGCGAACCCGTGGCACCGGTCGAACCGACACCGCTGGACGCTGCGGCGCGGGCGGTTTACGAAGGCTTCGCAAGCCTGCGCTTCGGTACCTGGTTCGAGTTCACCCAGGCCGATGGCGACGTCGCCCGACGCAAACTGGCGTGGTTCTCGCCGGCCACGGGCCGCTGCCTGTTCGTGAACCAGCGTGGTGCGCGCAGCGATGACATGGATCTCACCCGCCTGGCCCGCATGATTTCAACGGGCGAAGCGCGCGAATGGCGCGACGAGCGCGTACCGCTCATCGACCGGGCCTGGCAGGCGGTGGCCCGGGCACTGCGCCGTGAACGGATGAACGAGCGAGTGGCGGGCCACGCATGAAGAACGAATTCGAACAGCGCCGCGCCCCACGCAAGCGGGCCACCTCGCCGATGCCGGTGGTCGATGTGATGAACGACGCCGTGCTGGGCCAGTTGGGCAACCTTTCCGCGACCGGCATGATGCTGCTGGGCACGCGCACGCCGCGTACGGGTGCGGTCTACCAGGTCACGTTCAACCTGCCCAACGCGCAGCACCGCGAGCACGCGGTGGTGATCGGCATCCAGGAGCAGTGGCACGAACCCGCCGCCTCCCCTGGCCAGTTCTGGTCGGGCTACCGGATCATTTCCGGCAGCGAGGATGATGTCCGCGCCATCGACGAATGGATCGGGCCGCCTGCCGACTGAACTGAACGGTGGCCACCGGTGGCGCTTTACCCCGGTAGCCACCAAGCGCCACCATCGCCACGATGAGCCAGCCCACCACCCTGTTAGTCGACACCGACCTCGAGCGCGATGACGCCGCCGCCGCCGCGAACGCGCTGTACCTGAAACTGGTGGGCGATGGCACGATTTCACCCCTGCCCGGCATGGCCGAAGACGCGCCATTTGAAGTGCTCGACCGACGCCTGACGGCCGATACCGGCATCACCGCCATTGGCCTGCATGCCAGCGGGCACCGCTGGCGCCTGGAGGGCCAGGCCGCGGAGATGGTCGACGGTGGCCGTGAAAACGGCATCTTCTGCCGTTACGACGGCAGTTTCACCATCCGCTGCCCGCAGTGTCTCGCACCGCTCTCGCCCGGAGACGAGGGCAGCGATGCGCTTGAGGAAGCCCTGATCGTGTGGTGCGATTCGCCCGATTCGGCGTTCGTGGCCTGCCCCAACTGCTCCACCTGGACCCCACTGACCACCTGGCAATCGCCCCGTCATGATTTCGCCGTAGGCCACTTCGCGATCAGCCTGCACGGGGTGCACCTGCATGCGTTCACCGACCACCGCAACCACGCGGCCATGGCCCTGCGCCAGCGCCTCGGCGACCTGGCCAGCGACTACACGGTCGTCTACTCCTCCACCTGACCGACGCCCCTGTAGGCGCGCGCTTGCGCGCGATCGGGCTTGCGGCAAGCACTCATCGCGCGCAAGCGCGCTCCTACAGGGGTTGGCTCGGCCGGGCGGGAAGCGCACCATGGGGGACTGCCCAAACAACGTCCCCGGAGATTCACGATGAACGACGCGCTGGCCGCGCTTTACCCGCAGCACCTCGCCACCCTGCGCGCACGCACCGATGCCGCCCTGGCGCGCGGCGGTTTCGACCACCTGGTGGTCCCGGCCGGCCGCGCTATCACCAAGTTCATGGATGACCTGGACTACCCGTTCACGGTGAACCCGCATTTCAAGCACTGGTTGCCGCTGGTGGATGCCCCGGGCAGCTGGCTGGTCTACACCCCCGGTAACAAGCCGAAGCTGGTGTTCCTCCAGCCACACGATTACTGGCATGTGGTGCCGGAAGCGCCCGCCGGTTACTGGGTAGACCACTTCGATATCGTCACCGTGCGCAAGCCGGCCGACGCGATCGCCGAACTGCCGGCCATGCTGTCGCGCTGCGCCGTCATCGGCGACCAGTACTGCGGCGTGAATGAGGTAAAGGCGAACAACCCGGCGGCGGTGCTCGATTACCTGCACTACCACCGTGCGTACAAGACGCCGTACGAACTGGAATTGATGCGCGAAGCGAGCCGCCGTGGCGTGCGTGGCCACCGCGCTGCCGAGCAGGCGTTCCGCGCGGGTGCCAGCGAGCTGGGCATCCACCAGGCCTACCTCGCCGCCGTAGGCCAGACCGATGCCGAGCTACCCTATGCCAGCATCGTCTGCCTCAACGAACACGCCGCGATCCTGCATTACACGCATTTCGGCCGGACCCCGCCCGTTGAGAGCCGCTCGTTCCTGATCGACGCCGGCGCCAGTGCCTTTGGCTACGCCAGCGACATCACCCGTACGTACGCCGGCAAGAACGCCGGTGAGTTCCAGGCCTTGATCGATTCGATGGATGCCGCGGAGCGTTCGTTCGTGGCCAAGGTGCGCGCCGGGCAGAGCTACCCGGACCTGCACGTGCACGCCCACCACGTTATCGCCGGCGTGCTGCGCGAGCATGGCTTCATCCGGATGAGCGCCGAGAGCGCGGTGGAATCGGGCGTCACGTCCGCGTTCTTCCCGCACGGTCTCGGCCATGGCATCGGTATGCAGGTGCACGATGTGGCAGGATTCCACGCATCGGATGCTGGCGGCACGATCGCCAAGCCGGAAGGCCACCCCTACCTGCGCCTCACCCGCCAGCTTGAAGCGGGCATGGTCGTCACGATCGAACCGGGCCTGTACTTCATCGACATGCTCCTGGCCGAACTCAAGGACAAGCCTGTCGCGAGCGATATCCACTGGGAGAAGGTCGATGCGTTCCGCAAGTACGGCGGCATCCGCATCGAGGACGATGTGGTCTGCACCGCCGACGAGCCGGAAAACATGACCCGCGACGCGTTCGCACAGCTGGCGTAAAAACATCGCGCGCAAGCGCGCTCCTACAAGGGCCTGCGCAGGTCTTGTGTAGGAGCGCGCTTGCGCGCGATGGCCACGCCGCAAACGTCCAAGAAACGATCGAATCCGGCATGCGCAGCGCGCGGCGTAACGCCGCATGCCACAACGGCGCCTTTGCTACGCCGGCGTTGATCTGGCGTATGCTCAGCCCAGGGGATTGAACCAAACGACACGCGGTCAGGCCGCTGCGGCAATTGGCCATCGGTCGCGAACGCATGCGCAGGCTTATGCTGCCGGCAGATGTTCCAAAGGCAACCGCTGGAGTCGCACCTATGGATGTCGACGTTCTCGCAAAACGCCCGCGTTGGCGCAACAAGCCCCTGCCGAGGCTCGCCCTCGAGCTCTCGGTCATCGTCGTCGCCAAGCTCGCCCTGTTGATGCTCATCTGGTACGTCGCCATCCGGCCCCTGCCGCGCGCGGATGTCTCGCCCGCTGGCGTGGGCCGGGTGCTTGCCCCCGCTTCCGCATCCACCCAGGAAACCAAGCCATGATCGTCGACCCCGAAGTCGTCGGCCTGTCGCGCCTGCAGTTCGCGCTCACCGCGCTCTATCACTTCCTGTTCGTCCCGCTCACGCTAGGCCTCGCCTTCATGCTCGCCATCATGGAGAGCGTGTATGTGATGACCCGGCGCGAAGTCTGGAAACGCATGACCCAGTTCTGGGGCGTGCTGTTCGGGATCAACTTCGCCATGGGCGTCGCCACCGGCGTCACCATGGAGTTCCAGTTCGGTACGAACTGGGCGTACTACTCGCATTACGTCGGCGACATCTTCGGCGCGCCACTGGCGATCGAAGGCATGATGGCCTTCTTCCTCGAGTCCACCCTGGTCGGCGTGTTCTTCTTCGGCTGGGAACGCACCACCCCGCTAAAGCACTTGATCGCCACATGGTTCATGGCCTTCGCTACGTCGCTCTCGGCCTTGTGGATCCTGATCGCGAATGCATGGATGCAGAACCCCGTCGGCGCGGCCTTCAACGCGCAAACCATGCGCATGGAAGTCACGAACTTCAGCGAAGTCATCCTCAACCCGGTGGCACAGGCGAAGTTCGTACACACGGTAAGTGCCGGCTACACGATGGGGGCGATGTTCGTGCTCTCCATCAGTGCGTGGTACCTGTTGCGCGGCCGCAACGTGGATTTTGCCAAGCGCTCGATGACCGTGGCAGCCAGCTTCGGGCTCGCGGCATCCCTGTCCGTCGTCGTGCTCGGCGATGAGTCCGGTTACACGGTCTCCGAAAACCAGAAGATGAAGATGGCTGCGATCGAGGCCATGTGGGAAACCGAGCCCGCACCGGCCTCGTTCACCCTGATCGGCTTCCCTGACGTCGCGAAGCGCGAGACGCATGCGGCGATTCGCGTACCCTGGCTGATGGGCCTGATCGGCACCCGCTCGATCAGCGAACCGATCCTCGGCATCAGCGCGCTCGTCGACGACGCCAAGCTGCGTATCAGCGATGGCATCAAGGCTTACGACGCCATGCTGGTGTTGCGCGAGAACAAGGATGACGCACAGGCGAAGGCGATTCTCACCCTGCACGACAAGGACATGGGTTACGCGCTGCTGCTGAAGCGCTTCATGGATGATCCGCGCAAGGCCACGCCCGCGGATATCGAGCGCGCGGCGCAGAGCACCATTCCCAACGTACCGGTGTTGTTCTGGTCGTTCCGGCTGATGGTCGCCTGCGGCTTCTGGTTTATCGGCCTGTTCGCGTACGCCTTCTGGCGCGCCAGCAAGCGCCGCCTCGAGGGCCGCGCCTTCCTTCGCGTGGCCTTGTGGAGCCTGCCGCTGCCATGGGTCGCGGCGGAACTGGGATGGATCGTGGCGGAATACGGCCGGCAACCATGGGCGATCGAGGGCGTGCTGCCGACCGCACTGGGCGCGTCATCCCTCACCACCGGCCAGGTGTGGATTTCGCTTGGCGGCTTCGTCCTGTTCTACACCGCGCTGGCAGTGATCGATGGCTACCTGATGGTGAAGTTCGCGAAGAAGGGACCGGATGGCCTCGGCATGTGGCCACCCTCGCCCGACCCCCTGCCCATCACGGCCCAGGCCGTCTGAAGGAGCATGCGCCATGTTTGATTACGAAACGCTCCGCGTCATCTGGTGGGCCCTGATCGGTGTCCTTCTTGCCGCCTTCGCCATCATGGATGGCTTTGACTTCGGCGTTGCCGCCCTGCTCCGCGTGCTCGGCCGGGATGAACACGAGCGCCATGTACTGCTGGAAACGATCGAGCCGACATGGGAGGGCAACCAGGTGTGGTTCGTCCTGGGTGGCGGTGCCGTGTTCGCGGCATGGCCGCTGCTGTACGCCGC
Source organism: Luteibacter sp. (assembly GCF_036500425.1). Classification (GTDB taxonomy): domain Bacteria; phylum Pseudomonadota; class Gammaproteobacteria; order Xanthomonadales; family Rhodanobacteraceae; genus Luteibacter. Next base: position 21,303 of record NZ_DASYCB010000025.1, on the reverse strand, counting down.
CTCGTTCTCCGGGCTGTATGTCGCCATGTTCGTCCTGCTACTGGCCTTCATCATCCGGCCGGTGGGCTTCAACTTCCGCGAGAAGGTGGAAAACCCCCACTGGACACGGATCTGGGACTACGGATTGGTCACCTCGGGCATCATCGTGATGACGGTGTGCGGCGTGGCCTTCGGCAACCTGTTCCTTGGCCTGCCCTTCCATTACGACGGCGACCTGCGCCTGGTGTGGGCGGGCAGCTTCTTCCAGCTGTTCCACCCATTTGCCCTGCTTTGCGGCCTGGTGAGCCTGAGCATGCTGCTGACCCACGGTGCGGCGTGGGCCTCGATGAAAGCCGACGAGAGCATCGCGGTGCGCGCGGCGCGGATCGCCCGTTTGACCTCGCTGGTCTACGTGCTGCTGTTCGTCCTCGCCGGCATCTGGCTGGCGTACGGGATACCGGGTTACGCGGTGGCCGGGCCGGTGATTACCGATGGCGTATCGAATCCACTGGCCAAGCAGGTGGCGGTGGGGAGCTCGTGGTTCGCGGGGTATCTCACCCACCCGTTCTTCTGGGTCGCGCCGGTCATCGCCTTCATCGGCGCACTGGGGGTTCAGCTGTTCGTTGCCCGGCAAGGCTTCCTCGGCTTCTTCAGCAGTTGCCTTTCGGTCGCGGGAACCATCTGTTCGGCGGGGTTCGCCCTGTTCCCCTTCCTGTTGCCGTCCTCGCTGGACCCACGCTCCAGCCTCACCGTGTGGGACGCCTCGTCCAGCCAGGGCACGCTGTTCCTGATGATGTGCCTGGCGGCAGTGTTCCTGCCGATCATCATTCTCTACACGACCTGGGTGTTCCGCGTGATGCGCGGCCGCGTCAGCCTCGAACAGGTGCGTAAATCGCACCACATGTACTGAAGAAGGAGCGCGAACGATGTGGTATTTCGCCTGGATCCTCGGCTTAGGCCTGGCATGCGCCTTCGCGATCCTCAATGCAATGTGGTTCGAAGTGTACGCCGACGACGAAGCCCACCAGCAAAAAGACAAACCCGTGTAGGAGCGCGCTTGCGCGCGATGGGGTTGCCGCAAGACCCATCGCCCTCGAAGAGGGAATAAACGCGCAATCCCAGCGCGCTCCTACCGGGATTAGAACGTCGAGGGGTCTTTCGGCACCATCGCCGTCATCACTTCAGGCGCGCCCTTGGTGACGGCCACGTCGTCTTCGATGCGGATACCGATGCCGCGCCAGCGTTCCGGCACGTTTTTGTCGTTGGGCGGGATGTAGATGCCCGGCTCCACGGTCAGGACCATGCCTTCTTCGAGCACGCGTGGTTCGCCGTCGATGCGATAGTCGCCGACGTCATGCACATCCAGCCCAAGCCAGTGGCCGGTCTTGCTCGGGAAGTACGCCTTGTAGGTGCCATCGGCGATCACGCGCTCGACGCTACCTTTCAGCAGACCCAGCGCGCAGAGCCCCGTGGCGATGACACGCACGGCCGCCTCATGGGAATCGGCGAAGGCACGGCCCGGCCGTACCGCGTCGATCGCCGCCAGCTGCGCTTCGTAGACCACGTCATACAACGCCCGCTGCTCGTCGCTGAAACGGCCATCCACGGGATAGGTCCGGGTGATGTCCGAGGCATAACACTCCACTTCGGCCCCCGCGTCGACCAACAGCAGGTCGCCGGCCTTCAGCGTCGCGCGGTTGGCCTGGTAATGCAGGATGCAGGCGTTCGCGCCACCAGCGATGGTCGGCGGGAACGCCGGTACCGCGCCGCGGCTGCGGATGGTACGAAGGATCTCGCCCTCGATCTCGTATTCCGCCACACCGGGGCGGGCGAGGGCCATCGCGGCCAGGTGGGCGGCACCGGCCACTTCAGCGGAGCGGCGCATCAAGGCCAGCTCGTCACGCGACTTGAACAGGCGCAGGTCGTGTAACAAGTGGCCCAGGGCTACCAGGTCCTTGGGAACGACACCGCCGCCGCGCGCGGTGCGCAGGCGGCGCATCCAGCCGAGCAGCCGGGCATCGAAATCGGGTTCCTGACCGAAATGGCAGTACACCCGGGTCCTGCCCTCGATCATCCCGGGCAGGATGTCGTCGATGTCATCGATCGGAAACGCGTCATCCAGTTTCAGTTCCCGTGCCGCGCGATCCGTGCCCATGCGCTCGCCATCCCAGCGCTCACGCTCGGCGTCCCGCTCGCGGCAGAACAACACGGTCTCGCCATGGGCGCGACCGGGCAGCAGGGCCAGCACCGCTTCCGGTTCACCGAAGCCAGTGAGGTAATGGAAATCGGAATCCTGCCGGTACGGCCACGGCGCATCCGCATTGCGCATGCGCTCGGGCGCCGCGGCGAGGATCAACACCGCATCCTCGCCCGCCATGCGCATCAGCTCCCGGCGGCGCCGGGCGTATTCAGCGGCCGCGATCAATGCAGGGTATCGCTGGCCGGTTCCTGGCGCGGGGCCATTTCAGCATGCAGCGTCAGCGCGCCTACGCGTACGTATTCTTCGAGTTCGACCAGGGAGTCTTCATCGCCTTCTACATCTTCGTCCAGGGTGACTTCCGTGGACGCGATGGTGGCCATGTCACGGAGAATTTCCCGGGCGTCTTCACTCAGGCGCCTGGCCGCTTCCGGCGAGCCGCCGAGGCCGAAGCCACCGAGGAAACCGCGTGACCAGTCGGCCAGGCCTTCGACGCGCTGGTGCAGCGGCGACTCACCATCGGGGACCCACGGCATGAAGCTGAGATCGGTATCCGCCAGCCATTCTTCGGTCTGGTGGCGCAGGCGCACCAGCATGGCGCTCTCATCGGCGGTAAGTGCCGGATCGGGCTCGAGCTTTAGCGCATCCAGCACGTCACCGGCCGGAAATGTGCCACCGGCACTGATGTAGCCCACCAACGAGCCATGGAACTCACTGATGGTGGTGGCCAGGTTGCAGCGCCCGATGAGTTCGGCGATGTCTTCGGGATCGACGGTCTGGTTGGCCGACATGGCGGCTACTCCTTAAGGATCGGCTTTAAGTCTAATGCACCCGGCCAGCAGGGTCGTGGACGAATTACCCTCGACGGCCTGCTGACAAGCCACGAAGCCCTGTTATAGTCCGCGCATGACGAACCCGGATGCCTTCAAGACCGAATTGGAAGCCCTGAGCGCCACGCTCGACCGGCTCGTCGATACCGTCCGTCGCCTGACGGAGGAAAACCGCAGCCTGCGTCACAGCCAGGAACAGCTGGCGAATGAGCGTTCAAGCCTCATGGCGCGCAACGAGCAGGCTCGCAGCCGCGTCGAAGCCATGATCCAGCGCCTGAAGGCGCTCGAAAACACGGGTTGAATCCAAGCATGAACACACCTGCCCACGAACCCGTCTCCCTTCGGCTCCTCGACCGTGAATTCCACATCGCCTGCGCGCCTGAAGAGCGTGAAGGTCTCGTGGCAGCGGCGCGTTTCCTGGATGACAAGATGCGTGAACTGAAATCCAGCGCCAAAGTGCCGGGTTTCGACCGTATCGCCGTCCTGGCCGCGGTCAGCATCGCCCATGAGCTGCTTACGTTACGTGGGCAGCACAACACCCAGGAACAATCCCTGACCGATGGGCTGGCCGCTCTTCGCAAAAAACTTGATGGTCTGCTCGACGCATCGGTAAAATAGCAGCGGGCGTTCCCTGCGGTGCTCGCCAGCGCACTTTACATTTGCCTTGTTCCTACATACGACCCCGGGTCGGCCTTACACGGTTGTTGTGCATGTCCGCCTTCGTACGGAAAGCCTCGAGACCGTGTGGCTCTCCCACCTGATCCTTTGGATCAAGGTCGTTTGGTGCGCAGCGGCATCGCGGAGAACGCCTCTTTCTTTTGCCGGCCGGCCCCACCCGGGGCCGGTCAGCGCCTTGCCCGCGGCACCGGGCGTGGCGGCTCGGGGGCGCCCAGACCGTGCCGTTCGGCTGAACGACCATGTCAAAGCTCCCCGAGAGACGTGAACTGCGGGCCGATCTTGTCCAGCGCCGCCGCGAGCTGAAGCCCGCCGAGCGGGTCGCTGCGGCCGCAGGCCTGCGCCGTTCGCTGGAACAGCTCCCCGAATACCTGACCGACAAGCACGTGGCTGGCTACTGGGCTACCGGCGGCGAGTTGCCGCTGAACGTGGCCATCGGGCCGCTGGCCGAGCGCGGCCAGACCTTCTACCTGCCGATCGTGACCAAGACAGCCGGGAAGAAGCGCCTTACCTTCGCCCCGTGGACCACCGGCGAGGATGTGGACACGAACGAGCTTGGCATTCCCGAACCGAAGGCGGCGCAGCACATCATCGAGGCCGACAAGCTCGACCTGGTGCTGGTACCGCTGCTGGGCTTCGACCGCAAGGGCAACCGCCTGGGTTTCGGCGGCGGCTACTACGACCGTAGCTTCGAGTTCCTCCGCGACAAGGCGCGCCCGGCACAACCCTTGCTGGTGGGCGTGGGCTACGCGTTCCAGGAGCTGGACGACATCCAGACCGCCGAGTGGGATATCAAGCTCGACTACATCGCGACGGATAAAGAACTGATCGACTGCACGGGTGGCGCCGAATGAAATACTGGCTCATGAAGTCCGAGCCGGACGCGTTTTCCATCGATGACCTGGAACGCAAGGGTGTCGAGGCATGGGATGGCGTACGTAACTACCAGGCGAGGAACTTCATGCGAGATGGCATGAGGGTCGGTGACAAGATTTTCTTCTATCACTCGAATACCGATGTCCCGGGCATCGTCGGCATCGCCACCGTCGCCTCGCCGGCGTACCCCGATGAAAGCCAGTTCAACCCGAAGTCGAAGTACTACGACGAAAAGGCAAAGCGCGAAGAACCGCGCTGGATGCTGGTCGATGTGAAATTCGAGCGGAAGTTCAAGCGCACCATTTCGCTGGACGAAATGAAAAATCTCGACGCACTGGCGGAGATGCCGCTGGTACGCAAGGGAAACCGCCTTTCCGTCATGCCGGTCGCCAAACACGACTGGGATGTCATCCTGAAGCTGGAAAAAGCATGAGCCAGGACAACGAGAAGCGCCTCGCCGCCGAAACCGCCGCGTTCAAGTATGTCGGCAACGGTCCCAAGGGCCGCATCATCGGCGTAGGCACCGGGTCCACGGTGAATTTTTTCATCGATGAGTTGCCGCAGTATCGCGACTTCATCAAGGCCTGCGTTTCCAGCTCGGAAGCCTCCAGCGATCGCCTGCGCAAGCTCGGCTTCGACGTGCTCGACCTGAATGCTGCCGGCCGCCTCGACCTGTACATCGATGGCGCCGACGAGTGCGACAGGAACAAGTGCCTGATCAAGGGCGGCGGTGCTGCACTCACCCGCGAGAAGATCGTTGCCGCGGCGTCGGATAAGTTCGTCTGCATTATCGATGCCACCAAGCAGGTCGAGGTGCTGGGCACGTTCCCGCTGCCGATCGAAGTGATCCCGATGGCGCGCAGCCTGGTGGCCCGTGAGATCACGGCCATGGGCGGCACGCCCGTGTGGCGCGATGGCGTCACCACGGATAACGGCAACTGGATCATCGATGTGCATCACTGGCGCATCAGCGACCCGGTCGCCCTTGAGGCGCAGCTCAACCAGATCACCGGCATCGTCTGCGTCGGCCTGTTCGCCAAACGCCCCGCCGATGTCGTCATCGTGGGCAATCGCGAGATCTGAGATCCCCGACGCGGACGCTATCTTGTGGCATCGCGCTTACGCGTGGTCGTCACATCCCGCACCGGCAGATCCCCCTGTAGGAGCGCGCTTGCGCGCGATGGGTGCTTGCCGCAACCCCGATCGCGCGCAAGCGCGCTCCTACAGGTAATCTCTCGTCATGAATCTGGAAACGATCCTTCTTATCGCCCTTCTCCTGGTGGGCCTGGCTTGCCTCGGGCTGCTGCTCACCCTGCTCTCGCGCGGCAAGCGCGATGACGGCAGTGCCACCCGGCTCGACGCCCTGCGCGACGACACCCGCCGCCTCGAGGGCGTGCTGCGCGATGAACAGCGCGCTGGCCGTGGCGAACTCGGCGAGAGCTTCGGCCAGTTCCGCGGCCATGTGCAGGACCAGTTGCAAGCGGCCGCCACCCAACAGCACGAGCGCATCGATGGCTTCGGCCGCCGCCTTGACCAGCTCACCGAGCGCACCGACCTCGGCCTGCAGTCCCTGCGCCAGGGCATGGCTGATGACGCCCGCAAGACCCGCGAAGAGTCATCCCTCACCCTCAAGCACTTCGGCGAACTGCTCGACCAGCGTTTCACCGCGCTGAGCGCCGACAGCGAGAAACGCATGGGCGACATGCGCGGCACACTGGAAACCCGGCTCGCCGCGATCCAGCAGGACAACGCGGCCAAGCTGGAACAGATGCGCGCCACCGTCGACGAGAAGCTGCAGTCCACGCTGGAAACCCGGCTTGGCCAGTCGTTCCAGCTGGTTTCCGAGCGCCTTGAGGCCGTGCAGCGCGGGCTTGGCGAGATGCAGGCGCTTGCCGCCGGTGTCGGCGACCTCAAGCGCGTGCTCACCAACGTGAAGACCCGCGGCACGTTCGGCGAAGTGCAGCTGGGCGCCTTGCTCGAACAAATCCTCGTCGCGGAGCAGTACGACTCCAACGTGGCCACGGTGCCCGGCTCGGCCGAGCGCGTGGAGTTCGCCATCCGCTTGCCTGGCGCAGAGGATGGCGCACCGGTCTGGCTGCCGATCGACGCCAAGTACCCGATCGAGGACTACCAGCGCCTGCTCGATGCCCAGGATGCCGCCGATGCCGAAGGCGTTATCAGCGCCGGCAAGGCCCTGGAACTGCGCGTGCGCGAAGAGGCGAAGCGCATCCGGACCAAGTACGTGGCTCCGCCGCATACCACCGATTTCGCGATCCTGTTCCTCCCGACCGAAGGCCTGTACGCCGAGGTGATCCGCCGCCCGGGCCTGTCGGACCAGTTGCAGCGCGACCACCGGGTCACCGTGGCCGGCCCGACCACCCTGACCGCCCTGCTCAACAGCCTGCAGATGGGCTTCCGCACCCTGGCGATCGAGAAGCGCTCGTCCGAGGTCTGGCAGGTGCTGGGCGCGGTGAAGTCCGAGTTCGGCAAGTTCGGCGTGGTGCTGGAAAAAACCCGCAAACAGCTCGATACCGTGCGCAACAGCATTGATAGCGCGGGGATTCGCACCCGGGCCATCGAGCGCAAGCTGCGCGGGGTGGAGACCCTGGGCGGGGACGAATCGCAGCGGCTGCTCGACATGCCGCCTGGGCTGGATGAGGGTGAGCCTGAAAGCGAATCCGAGGAATGAGGCGCCCGGGGTCGCGCGCAAGCGCGCTCCTACAGGGCCTGCGCAGGTCTTCTGTAGGAGCGCGCTTGCGCGCGATGCCCCCGGGGCCGCGACCCCGGTCATGGCCCGGCCACCCTCCCCCCGCGCTACAATGACGGTTTGCTTACGTGCCCGAGGAACCCACCCCGATGAGCGACGACGCCAAGTCCCGCCCGGTCACCCGCGAGCAGGCTGAAGAGGCCGTTCGTACCCTGCTGCTGTGGTCGGGCGAAGACCCGACCCGCGAGGGCCTGCTCGACACGCCCAAGCGCGTGGTCAAAGCCTACTCCGACTGGTTCAAGGGCTACGACGAGGACCCGGCCGAGTACCTGCGCCGCACCTTCAAGGAAGTGGAAGGCTACGACGAGATGATCGTGCTGCGCGATATCGAGTTCGAGAGCCATTGCGAGCACCACATGGCGCCGATCATCGGTCGTGCGCATGTCGGTTACGTACCCACCGATCGCGTCGTCGGCATCAGCAAGCTGGCCCGCGTGGTCGATGGTTTCGCCCGCCGCTTCCAGGTGCAGGAAAAGCTCACCGCGCAGATCGCACATTGCATCGAAGACACCTTGCGTCCGCGTGGTGTCGGCGTCGTCATCGATGCCAGCCATGAATGCATGACCACGCGCGGCGTGCACAAGCGCGGCGTCTCCATGGTCACCAGCCAGATGCTGGGCAGTTTCCGCGAAGATCCGCGTACACGGGGCGAATTCCTCCGCTTCGTCGGCGTCGACCGTCGCTGACCTTGAACGGGCCAGCTGATACCTCCGTCCACGACGAACGCCTGCAGGATCTCTTCCGCGACGGCATCGTCGCGGAGGACCTCCCCGCCGTTTTCCCGCTGCTGCGCGGCCGTAGCCTGCTGCGTACGTTTTCCGCGCTGTTCCACGGCAGCGAAGCGCAGGTGTTGTTGCGTCTGCTGGTGCTGCGCACGCTAGGTGCGCGCACACATGCCACGGAGTGGGCGCCGCAGGAAATCCGTGATCACCTCGCCTTCGTCGATCCGGTCAAACTCGAAACCGTCGTCCAGCGCCTGAAAGACCATGATCTGCTGGTCTACGACGCAGAGACCCTGCGTTATCGCGTAGGCCCGATGGGCCGCAAAGCGCTCGGTGCGCTGGCGACGATGCTCGAGTTCGAGAACGACGATGACGACGGGCTTGGCTACCTCACGGCACAGCTGGCCGCCGGCCAGGCCGTGGGCCGCGTCTCGGCCGATGAACTCGGCCATCTGCTATCGCGCCTGACCGAGCTGAAGGAAGACTTCGACCGCGCCGTGCTTTCCGGCTCCGAGCATCGCATCCGCCGTGCCGCCGATCGGCTGGACTCGGTGTGGACGTGGGTCGAGAAAGGCACCGAGATCGTCGCCGCGATCACCGAGGCCGAGGAACTGGAGCCGGTCGCGCACCGCCTGGCCCAGGCCGTGGGTCGCGCCCAAAGCGGCTTGCTGCGCCAGGCCGGCGTATTCCAGCGCGAACTCAACAAGATCGACCAGCACCGCGTGCACCTCGGTCGTACCGGCCTTTCGTCTTCTGACCTGGTTGGCTGGCTGCGCGCGCAGGATATCGACACCCTGGCTTCGTTCGAGGAAGGCCAGCTTTCGCTACCGTTGCCGGCGCCGTTCCTGCATGACCAGATCGCGCTGGATGTCGCCGAATACGAGCTGCTCGAACGCGAGCGCCTTGCCGCTGAAGTCACGACCTTGCCCGGTGCCGAGGAACCGCCCGATACGGCGGACCTGCCGATGGGCGAAGAAGACCTGCGCTACCTCGAGGACTGGCATGCCGAGCTGGCCGCCATCGTCGCGCCGCGCGAACTGGCCGAGACGTTGATCGGCCATGACTATGCGCTGTCGGCGTATCGCCTCTCGCTGCTCGGCCTGCTCGGCGACCCCGAATCCGCGGCGCTGGAAGGTGGCACCGCCGACCTCGCCCGCCTGCCACTCGCGCTCGAGATCGAGCCCGTGCTGATTGACCCCGACTTGCCCCAGATCGCGCTTGTGAGCGCCGGCCGCCTACGCCCGCGCACCACCGCGAAGGACACCTCCGATGCATGATGAAACCGCCAGCCTGGTGACCCGCCTGCTCGCGCAACGCTGGTTGCCGCGCGACGACGTGCAGGCACGCAAGGCCTTGCTCGACGAAGCCTTCCGCGAAGACCTCGACCGCCGCCTTGAAGCGGTCGGCCTCGAGCTGCGCGAACACCCCTACGCCGCCTACATCGGGCTGGCCGTCGCCCGCCGCAGCGAACGCGCGGTGTTCGGCGGCAGCGATAGCTGGATCTCCAACACCATGCAGCTGGATCGCGATGGCGTCGCGCTGCTCGTGGTGATCTGGGCGCTGATCGTGCTACCCAAGCGCCAGCGCCAGGTCGAGCGCCAGGAGGTCGAGGCCGCCGCGTCGCAGTCGCAGATGTTTGCCGAAGAAAAGCCCATTCCGCGCGACCCGACGATTTCGCCGGTGATCGCCGAGCGCACGCTGCTTGCTGACTTCGCCGAAAAATTGGGTGGCAAAACCCGGGTCAACTTCAACCTCGGTACGCTCAACCGCCTCGGTTTCATCGTACGTCGCAAGGGCGAAGTAGCGGAAGGCCCCTTGCTCGACCTCGCCTTCGACTACGAACGCACTGCGCGACGCATCCTGGATGGCGCACTGGGCGACCTGCTCGCCGATGCCGCGACGCGCGCAGCGAATGCGCCCGCGGATGAAGGTGACGACGAACCGCTCTACGACACCGAAACCGATCCCGAGGCTACCGACGATGTTTGATTTCCGCAGCCTCGAAGTCGTCCACTGGGATTACTGGCAGCGTTTCAGCCTGCCGCTGGATACGAACATCGTCACCGTGGTGGGCCCGAATGGTTCGGGCAAGACCACGCTGCTGGATGCCCTTCGCACCCTGCTCACCATCGACTGCGCGGGTAACCGCGACTACAAGAGCTACCTGCGCCACAACGGCAAGCCGTTCGCCTGGCTGCGCGCTCGCGTGGGCAATATCCCTGGCCCGAACGGCGAGCGGCCGTTCTTCCCGTTGATGGATCGTGAGGTCACCCTCGCCTGCCGGATTCAGAAGAAGGGTGGCGAGTGGACCCGCCAGTACGCCGTGGTCGGCGGCGACGTGACCATTGAAGAGATCGAAGCGCGTAACGACTTCCTCGGTCTGCGTGAGTACCGCGTACGACTGGAAGGCGCTGGCTTGTCGCAAGCGATCCGCCGCGTACTTACGCTGGAACAGGGCGCGACCGACAAACTCTGCCAGCTGCCGCCGAAGGCGTTGCTCGATCTCGTCTTCGACGTGTTCGGCGACAAGGCGGTGCTGGATGACTATCAGCGCGCCCGCAACGAGCAGTCCGAGGCCGACCGCGAACAGCATGGCCTGGAGCACCAGCTTTCGCTGATCGGCGTGAGCCTGCAGGAAGCCGAGGCGCGCGCCCGCTCCTACCAGGAATGGAATGCGCTGAAAGACGAACGCGTGTCGCTGGTCGCCGAGGTGCTCCCGCGTACCGAGTTTGCCGACCTCACCGCCAGCGTGCGCGGCGCCCGCCCCGCACTGAACGGCGTGAAGCACCGCGTCACCGAGCTTGAGCAGCGCGATGCGGAACTCACCCAGCAGTTGGGCGAGCTGGATGCCACCGGTGAGCAGCTGCGCGGCGAGCAACACGAAGCCGATATCGCCCGCCAGGCAACCCAGAAAAGTCTGGACGCCGCCCGCGCTGCCCTCGCGCAGAACGACCTTGTCATCCGCCAGGAAAATCGCCTGCGTGAAATGGTCGCGGCCCAGAACGGCGCTGATCATGAGCGCCTGGCCGACATCGCCCGCGATGCCCGCGCCCGCCTGCACACGCTGCAGAACGAAGAGGCGGGCCTGCGCCAGGAACTCGGGACCCTCACCACCAAGCTCACCGCCTGGCGCAGTGGCCGCCGCTACACACCCGAATTCGAAGCCGGCTTCCGCCGCGCGCTCGATGACGCGGGCATCCGCCACAGCATGCTCAGCGAAATCGTCGAGATCACCCAGCCGCGCTGGCAGCCCGCGGTTGAAGCCGTGCTCGCAGGCTACCGCCACGTGGTGCTGCTCGATGATCCGCGTGATCGCGAGACGGCCTGGAAGCTCGGTGAGTCGATGCGCTACAAGCACTTCGTCGTCGCCGACCGCGCGCCCTCGGAGAAGGCCACCACCGGTTCGCTACATGAAGTGGTGGAGTTCTCCGCCGCTGCGCCCGACTGGCTGCTGCGCAACCTCGATCGCATCCAGCGCGTGGAAGATGTGCCCGAGGGCTCGAAGCTCGGCCGTGACCAGGACTGGATCACGCCGCAGGGTTACTTTCGCGAACGCCGCGGCGGCCGCCACCTTGGCGTGGACGACATGTACTTCGGTGCCTCCGCGCGCGAGCGCCAGCTCCGCGATGGCGAGACCAGGCTGCGCGAGATCGAAGACCGCCTGCGTGCCATCGCCGACGAGCGCAAGACCAGCTCAGCACAGGCCAGCGACGCGGAAAGCATCCTGCGCGGTGCCAATGCCAGCAGCCAGCTGGCCGATCGTGCGGAAGAGTTCAACGAAGCACGCGAACAGCAGCCACGGCTGCAGGAAGATGTGCAGCGCACCGCTGACAGCCACGCCGCTGCCGAGCAGTACTACGAAGGCGTGCGCGAAAAGCGCCTGAAAACCTCGAACAGCCGCGACAACGGCGCGCGTGAGCAGCGCAGCGTGCAGAACCAGCTCGCCGATTCCGTACGCCACTACCACCAGTCGCGCAGCGAACAGGTCGAGCGGCTCAAGGCGTTCCGTGCGAAGCGAAAGCACGTCGCCCTCGCCCATCGCTCACGCGCCGCGATCGCCGCCCTGCGCGAGCGGTTCGAATCCCCGGCCGCCGTGCGCCGTGAAATGGATCGCGTCGAGCGACGCCTGGAAGAAGGCCACTGGGAGCAGGACACCAGCGTGCTGGCACTGCGCGAGAAGCTCGGCGCCGACCATGAGGGCCTGAAGCGCGATCTCGAAAAGCGCCGCCTGCACCTCGAACGCGCCGGTCGCATCACGCACGAAGCCCGTGGCGCCTATATCCATGTGCTGCGCAATACGGTGCGTCGCTACGCCAAGAATCTGAAGATGCTCGCCGAGCTCGCAGGCATCGGCGTCGACGTCGACCTGCCCGAACTCGCCAACGATGACCTCGCGCTCGCGTCGGCCGCGCTACAGGTGCGCTTTGAGTTCGACAAGAAGGGCTGGATCGGCATGGACGACGGCGAAGCCTCCGGCGGCCAGCAGGTCATGAAGTCGCTGCTGCTACTTGTTGCATTGATGCGCGACGAAGATCGCCCCGGCGGCTTCGTGTTCATCGACGAACCGTTCGCCCACCTGGATATCTTCAACATCGACAAGGTCGGGGCATTTCTCAAGAGCACCCGCGCGCAGTACATTCTCACCACACCCGCCACGCATAACGTCAACGTGTTCCAGCCTTCGGAGCTGACGCTGGTGACCAGTAAACGTCGGCCAGGGGCGACCTGGGCGCAACCGCTGGCGGTGCTCCGCCGCCGCGCCGAGGTGGCGTAATGGCCCGGGCGGCTCCTCAGGACGGGGGACTGCCCGATGCGGAGCTGCTGCCTGACGGGCAGTGACATGAACCACCTTGTGCCCGCCCGCCTCGACAAGGCAGTCCAGCGCTCGCGCGGCGTGTAGGAATTCCGCTACGAGAAACGGATCAGTACAACCCGGTCTCGCCTGGAATCGGATTATCCTCACCCGACCCATCCAACGCATCGCCTGAGTCATTGCTAGCACGGTAGCGGGTGGGGTCGTGTTCGTCGTGGTCCAGGTACGCCTGCTGTTTCAGCTGGTACCGGCGCAGCAACCATGCAGCGGCAAGCGCAGCGACCCCGAGGCCCGCGCCTACAGCGATCGAGGCACGCGGGTGGTTGCGCACCTGCTTGCCAGCGCGGCTGGCCATTCTGCTGGCCTGCTTACCGGCGAGAGCCGCAACGCCACTGCCCTGCTGACCGAGGCGCGCCGCAACCTCGCTGGCCTGCTGACCTAGACGGGCGCCTCGATCGCTGACCTGACTGCCGGCGCGTGCCGCCATGACACCCGCATGCCCGGCGTACTGCCGGGCGGCCCCCTTCCACTCAAGGGGGCGGTCGTGGGTCACAGCGCCAGCAAGACGCTGGACGCGACCACTGAGTTCTGCCGTGAGGCTCTTCCGGAATAGGGTCATGGGCGGTGGTCTCCTTAAGGGTGCAGAGGAGTCCACCGTGCCGCCGCTGGCGTGATGATTGCGCGTTGGCGATGTTCCGATCCCGTCACCGGTTCAGGTAACCGGCTGTCTGTAGGAGCGCGCTTGCGGGCGATGGGTACTTGCCGCAACCCCCATCGCGCGCAAGCGCGCTCCTACAAGATCACGAGAGGCTGTTCAGCCAGTCTTCGTCGGTGCCTTCGTTGACGCCTTCGAAGAGGAAGGTGGAAAGGTAGCGCTCGCCGGTGTCGGGGAGCATGGCGAGGATGACGCTGCCTTCGGCGGCGGTCTTCGCGTAGTCCAGGGCGGCCGCCACGGTGGCACCGGCGGAGACGCCGACGAACAGGCCTTCTTCGGCGGCCAGGCGGCGGGCGGTGTCGCGGGCGACCACCTCATCCACCGTGAGATCCTGGTCGAACACTTTGCGGTTCAGCACCGCGGGCACGAAATCCGGGGTCCAGCCCTGGATCTTGTGCGGCGACCACGGCTTGTCCTGGAGCATGGGCGCGGCGGCGGGCTCACAGGCGATGACCTTGACCTCGGGGCGAGCGACCTTCAGCACCTCGCCCACGCCAGTCAGCGTGCCGCCGGTACCCCAGCCTGTCACGAAGGCATCCAGCCGGCGGCCGGCGAAGTCCTGGAGGATTTCCGCCGCGGTGGTCTGGCGGTGGTAAGCCGGGTTGGCCGGGTTCTCGAACTGGCGCGGCAGGAACCAGCCATGCTTCGCGGCGAGTTCCTCGGCCTTGCGGACCATGCCCGTGCCGCGTTCGGCAGCGGGGGTGAGGATGACCTTGGCGCCATAGGCCCGCATCAGCTTGCGGCGTTCGATGGAGAAGGAATCGGCCATGGTCGCTACGAACTTGTAGCCCTTGGCCGCACAGACCATGGCCAGGGCGACGCCGGTATTGCCTGAGGTGGCCTCGATGACCGTATCGCCGGGCTTGAGCAGGCCCTTCTGCTCGGCATCCAGGATGACGGCGATGGCCAGGCGATCCTTGACCGATCCGCCGGGATTGAAGGATTCGACCTTCGCATACAGACTGACGTGCGCGGGGGCGATGTGGGGCAGGCGCACGATCGGCGTGCGGCCGATCGTGTCGAGGATGCTCTCGTAGATCATGGAGGGTTCCCAGGCTGGACGCAGTTCTCCGAGAGTACGCCGCTGCGCGCATACCGACAAACACCGAAGCAGGTATCCATGAATCGACGTTCCCGCGGCCTGCTGGCCACCTTCGCCCTGCTAGCGTACGCCGCCTCAGCCCAGGACTTTCCACGTACGCCGAAAGAATACCTCCAGCGCATGGATACCAATGGCGATGGCAAGGTCGATGAGGCGGAATACGTCCGCTACATGAGCCAGGGCTTCCAGCGCATGGACGTGAATGGCGATGGCGTGATCGATGCGAACGACGGCCCGATGCGTCCGGGGGCACGGCCGATCCACCTCGATGCGTTCCAGCAGAGCCTGATCCACCAGTTCCACAAGCTGGATACGAACAAGGATGGCTACCTCAATGCGCGCGAACTGACCCAGCCACCGCAATAGGCAGGATTGGCGCGGTCACGCGCGTCCGCTACCCTCTGCCGATCCTGGGGAGGGATTGATGAGTACAACCGAACTGTTCCTGATCGCCATGGTGATCATCCTTGGCGTGCCTTATCTCATCTGGCGCGTCTTTCGTACCGACTACTGGGCACCACTGGTGGTGGTGCAGATCCTTACCGGCATCCTGCTCGGCCCGGGCGTGCTGGGCAAAGCCTTTCCGGATTACTACGCCACGGTGTTCTCGGCGCCGGTCATCGGTGCGCTGAACGGCATCGCGTGGTGGGCTGTCATGCTCTTTGTCATGATCGCCGGCATCGAGCTGGATCTTCGTGAGGTCTGGCGGCAGCGCAAGGAGTGCGGCACCACGGCGGCACTGGCGCTGGGTGCGCCGCTGGCGGCGGGTTGCCTTGCCGCGCTCGGCCTCATGGCATGGCGTACTGGCTGGATCGGCGAAGGCACGCAGCCGTGGCAGTTCGTGCTCGGCATCGGCATGTCGTGCGCGGTCACGGCCCTGCCTATCCTGATCCTGCTGATGGAGAAGCTGGATATCCTGCGCGCCCCGCTCGGCCAACGCGTGCTGCGTTACGCCAGCCTCGACGACATCGCGATCTGGGCCGTGCTCGCGATCCTGCTGCTGGACTGGAAGCGTGTCGGCCACCAGGCCGCTTTCCTCGCGATCTTTGCCGCGGCCTCGTGGGCGTTCCGCCTATTGATGGCGCGGCTGAAGGAATCCGATCGTTACTACGTCAGCCTGATCTGGCTGGCCGCCGTGGCCTACGGCGCCGACTGGTGCGGCCTGCATTTCATGGTGGGTGCGTTCCTCGCGGGCGCGATCATGGAACGTGAGTGGTTCAACCTCGAGAAGCTCGATGGGCTGCGCCACAACGTGCTGCTGACCATCATGCCGATCTACTTCCTTTCCACCGGCCTGCGCACGAACTGGAATATCGGTGGTACGGCGGTGTTCGTCGCCGCGGGCGTGCTGCTGGTCGCGTCGGTCGCCGGCAAGCTGGCGGGCGTAGGGCTTGCAGGCAAGATACTGGGCTGGAAGCGTGGCGATGGCTGGCTGATCGGCTGGTTGCTGCAGACCAAGGCGCTGATCATGATCATCTTCGTCAACGTGCTGCTCGACAAGCACATGATCACCAGCGAAACCTTCACCGCCTTGCTGCTGATGGCGGTTGCCAGCACGATGATGACCATCCCGATCGTCGCCCCGCGGCTCAAGGCGCTCGGCTATGTCTGACGGCGAGCACATGCCGCTGGCGCCACCCGTGCGGCGTGCGGCAGTCGCCTTCATCTTCATCACCGTGCTGATCGATATCCTCGCATTCGGCATCATCATCCCGGTGTTGCCGCACCTGATCGAAGCGATGACCGGTGGCGGCGTGAGCAACGCCGCGTGGTGGGTAGGTATCTTCGGCACGGTGTTCGCGGCCGTGCAGTTCTTTTCGTCGCCGATCCAGGGGGCGCTCTCGGATCGGTTCGGCCGGCGCCCGGTCATCCTGCTGTCGAACCTGGGCCTGGGCCTGGATTTCGTGCTGATGGCGCTCGCGCCCTCGCTCTGGCTGCTTTTCGTGGGCCGGATCATCTCCGGCATGACGGCGGCGAGCTTCACCACGGCCAATGCCTACATCGCCGACGTCACCCCGCCGGAGAAGCGCGCTAGCGCGTTCGGCCTGCTCGGAGGCGCGTTCGGCATTGGGTTCATCATCGGGCCGGCGCTGGGCGGCTTCCTCGGCGGGATCGACCTGCGCCTGCCGTTCTGGGTCGCGGCGGGGCTTGCGCTGGCCAACTTCATGTATGGCTTCTTCATCCTGCCCGAGTCGCTGCCACCGGAACGGCGCGCGCCGCGCTTCGAACCGCACACCGCTCACCCACTCGGGGCGCTGCGCCTGCTCCGTTGCAGCCCCACGGTGTTCGGGCTGGCGATCGTCACCTTCCTGTTCTACCTGGCGCACTACGTGCTCCAGACCACCTTCGTGCTCTACGCCGACTATCGCTACCACTGGGGTGCGCAGGCGGTCGGCTTCGTGCTGGCCCTGGTCGGCGCATGCGATGGCTCGGTGCAGGCGTTCCTGACCGGCCGCCTTACGGGCCGGTTTGGCGAGCGCAAGGTGCTGGTGGCGGGCCTGACGTTCGGTACGGTGGCTTTCGCCGTCATGGGCCTGGCGGCCACGGGCTGGGTGTTCCTCATCGCCATTCCGCTCATGGCGCTGTGGGGCCTTTCCGGTCCGCCGATGCAATCGATCATGACCCGCTGCGTCTCGCCGAGCGAGCAAGGTCGGCTGCAGGGGGCGATCACGAGCCTCGGCAGCTTCGCCGGCATCTTCGGTCCGTACCTGTTTGCCCAGATCTTCGCCTTCTCGATCGCCCCCGAACGGGAGGTGCACCTGCCCGGTGTGGCATTCCTCCTGGCGGCCGTGCTGATCGGCGCCGGCGCGGTCGTGGCGGCCCGGGCAACCCGGTGGATGGCACCCGCCCAGGATCCGCCATAAGACAGATCGAAATTGTCAGGTTTCATCGTATGATGCGCGACGTACTTAAGACACTTCACGCGACGGTCGGGGCGTGCGTTTGGACAACCAGCTCTGGGAAAGCAAATACCGCGAGTCCGTTGAGCGGCTCACCCGCGAGGAAGCCCAGTGGCGGGGCGTGGAGTCCGTGCTTCGCCAGCTCGTCGCCAGCCTTACCCGGGCCGCGCATGGCGCGCACGACCAGGTCGATCCGCATATCGAGCGGCTGAGCGCAGCCCTGTCCACCGGCTCAGCCGATGCCATGGTGCTGGAAACCCTTTCCAACAGCCTGCGTGATGCGCTGGAAGGCCTGGCCACCCGGCCGCAGCGCACCCCGGAAGAACGCGCCGTCCCGATCACCCGCCCGCAACGCACGGAGTACGGCTCCTCGGTCCAGGCCTCCCTGCACCGCCTGGTCGACCGGATCGTGGTCCAGCCCAAGCTATCCGAACGGGCCAACGACCTGCGCCGCGACGTGTCCGATGCGGGCGACCTCGTGGGCCTTGCCACCTGCAGCGATCGCCTGGCCGACCTGGTCAACGAGCAGCGCATCGGCATGCAGCGCGAGATCGATGCCCTGCAGGCCGTGCTCCGCCACATGGCGGGCCGGCTCGATGAGCTGACCCAGTACATGGCCCGCGAACTAGCGGACCAGTCCACGGGGGAGGCCAACGGCCAGGCCCTGGATGCCTCGGTGGCGCACGAAATGCGCCTGCTCAGCGAGGGAATCCTTGAGGCCGAGGATACCCACGAGCTGCGCGAGCGGGTCAATGCGAGCCTGGAGACGATCGCCGCATGCTTCCGCGATTTCCGTGATCGCGAAGGTGGCCGGCTGACCGCGTACCGCGACCGCGCCGAGAAGATGCGCCAGCGCGTCGAGCAACTGGAGACCGAGCGCAACGCGCTGCAGCGCTCGCTGGAACGCGAGCACGAGCTGGCCCAGACCGACACGATGATCGGCATGCCGAACCGCCTGGCCTACGAGAAGCGCATCGAAGCCGCGTACGAAAGCTGGCTCACGACGTCGCGCACCCTCTCGATCGCTGCGATCGATATCGATCACTTCAAGAGCATCAACGACACCTACGGCCACACCGCGGGCGACGCGGTGCTGCGCGTGATCGGCCAGGCCCTGCTCAAGCATGTACGGCCAGTCGATTTCGTGGCCCGTTACGGTGGCGAAGAGTTCATCGTGATTTTTGATGGTGCGGATGAAGCCGAATCACTGCAGGTATGTGAACGTCTGCGCGGCAAGATCCAGCACCTGGCGTTCCACGCCAGCCGGCAGCCGGTGCGCGTGACCGCCTCGATCGGGGTTGCCCAGTTCCGTCAGGGCGATACGCCGCAAGCCGTCTTCGAACGCGCCGACCTGGCGCTGTACACCGCCAAGAACGGCGGCCGCAATCGCTGCGTCGCCGGGTAAGAGCATCGCGCGCAAGCGCGCTCCTACAGGGTGTCGACAGGACAGGGTTGTAGGAGCGCGCTTGCGCGCGACGCCCTCACGCGGCGATCCCGAAGATCCGGCCAACCGCCGCGGTGAGCGCCATGGCCGCCGCGCCCCAGAACAGGATGCGTGCCACGCCGCGCCACATGGCGGCGCCTGCGAGCCGGGCTGAGGTTGCGCCGAGTACGCCGAGTGCCGCCAGCGAGACCACCACCGTCACCTTCGCCATGTGCTCGCGCGGCGAGGCCGCCGTAGCGAGGATCGGCACGATCGCGCCCACCGCGAAACTTACCGCCGAGGCGGCCGCCGCCTGCAACGGCCGCGCCGCGGTTGCCGAGGACAGACCCAGCTCATCGCGTGCATGCGCCGCCAGCGCGTCATGCGCCATGAGCTGGTCGGCCACCTTGTGGGCTAGTTCGCGGTCGAGGCCGCGGTGCACGTAGATCTCGGTCAGCTCCTTGTGCTCGCCGTGCGGGTCTTCGCGCAACTCGCGTGATTCCACCGCCAGTTCGGCGCGCTCGCTATCCGCCTGCGAGCTCACGGAAACATATTCGCCCGCGCCCATGGACATCGCGCCGGCGACGAGACCCGCGACGCCAGCGATCATGACGCTCGAGGCACCCGCTTCCGCCGAGGCCACACCCACCAGCAGGCTGGCGGTAGAGAGAATGCCATCGTTGGCGCCCAATACGGCAGCACGCAGCCAGCCCAGACGTTCCAGTCGATGATGTTCGGAATGTTTGCGGCTCAACCCTCGTCCCCTTGTGCCTTTTCTTCCACGTGGTGCTCCAGGCGCGATACCAGCCAGCCTACCGCCAGTGCACACGCCGTACCGCAGACCACTTCACCCAGCCGCCATGCGGCCACTTCCCAGCGCGGCCCGGTGGTCGGCACGAGCAGGACGATCGCCGACGTGATCCCGCCGATGCGCGCCGCCGCCCCGGCATTCGCCGTCCAGCAGGCCACGGTCACCAACGCGAGCGCCAGCGCAAACGAAAGCAGGTCACCCGTCCCACCGACCCATAGGCCGAGCAGCCCGGCCATGCCGCCAAAGATCGTCCCCAGCACGCGATCACGCCCCGCGCCACGGGTGTCCCCGTAGTGCGGCTGGGTCACGGCGACGGCGCTGATCGCGGCCCAGAACGCTTCATCCGGCCGCAGCAGGAAGCCCGCGCCATAGGCCACCAGCGAGGCCAGCACCGCCTTGAAGGCCATGAAGGCACCCACCCGCATGCGCGAGGCCAGCGGTAACCCATGGAACAGCGTGTCGAGAACGCGCTGCGCCCGGCGTACCTGGAAGATCGCCCGGGGGCCGCTCCGCTTCGACCTGGGTGGGTGGGGTTGGCTCATGCCGTTATCGTAGCTTCTCGCGGCGTCGACGGGCCGCCAGCACGCGCGCACAATACGCGCCGCCCCGGCCCACGGCCGATTCACCCACCAAGAGCCTGTCCATGTCCATCACGATGTACCAGATCACCGTCCCCGTCCTCGTCCGCGCCTTGATGAACCTCTCCGGCGTGCTGAAGAAAGGTGCCGATCACGCGAAGGAGCGCAACATCGCTGAAGAGGTGCTGCTCAACACCCGCATCACCCCGGATATGTTCCCGCTGATTCGCCAGGTGCAGATCGCCACTGACATGGCCAAGGGCGCCGGCTACCGCCTGGCCGGCGAAGAAGCGCCGAAGATGGAAGACAACGAAACCACGTTCGAGCAGTTGCAGGCGCGCATCGCCAGCGTCATCGGCATGCTCAATGGCTTCAAGCCGGAGCAGATCGACGGCAGCGAAAACCGCGACATCGTGCTGAAGATGCGCTCAGGCGAGATGCACTTCCAAGGCCAGCCGTACCTGCTCGACTTCGTGCTGCCCAACGTCTATTTCCACTGCACCACCGCCTACGCGATCCTGCGCGGCGTGGGCGTGGTGCTCGGCAAGTCCGATTTCATCGGCAAGCACGACTAAGCCACCCCTGCAGGAGCGCGCTTGCGCGCGATGGGTGCTGGCCGCATCGTGGGTCGCGCGCAAGCGCGCTCCTACAGGAGAACAAAAAAGGCCCGCGGGTAGCGGGCCTTTTGATCAGACGTTGAAGCGGAAGTGGAGTACGTCGCCTTCCTTCACGATGTATTCCTTGCCCTCCAACCTCAGGCGGCCCGCTTCCTTGGCGCCCTGCTCGCCCTTGAACTTGATGTAGTCGTCGTAGGCGACCGTTTCCGCACGGATGAAGCCGCGCTCGAAATCGGTGTGGATGACGCCGGCGGCCTGCGGCGCGGTCGAGCCGGCGCGGACCTGCCAGGCGCGGACT
>NZ_DASYCB010000024.1:0-25740 GCF_036500425.1 Luteibacter sp. | reverse complement strand
TGGGTGCTTGCGGCACGGCCCATCGCGCGCAAGCGCGCTCCTACCATGTTCCGGCTAGTTCTTTAGCTTCCAGCCCGTGCGGAAAATCCACCACACGATACCCAGGCACACCAGCATGAAGCCCACGGTGGCGGACACACTCACCACCACGTTCACGTCGGCCTGCCCGTAGAAGCTCCAGCGGAACCCGTTCACCAGGTACACGACCGGATTAAACAGGGTGACCTTCTGCCAGAACGGCGGCAGCATGTTGATCGAATAGAAGCTGCCACCCAGGAAGGTCAGCGGCGTGATCACCATCAACGGCACCACCTGCAGCTTCTGGAAATCATCCGCCCACAGGCCGATGATGAAACCGAACAGGCTGAACGTCACCGCGGTCAGAAGCAGGAAAGCAAGCATCCAGATCGGATGCTGGATCTCGTAAGCGACAAACAACCGCGATGTCGCCAGGATCAGCAGGCCCAGGATCATCGACTTGGTCGCCGCCGCTCCGACGTAACCAAGCACCACCTCGACATAGTTAACCGGCGCGGATAGCAGTTCGTAGATCGTGCCTGCCCATTTCGGCATGTAGATGCCGAAGGATGCGTTGGAAATGCTCTCGTTCAGCAACGACAGCATGATCAGGCCAGGGATGATGAAGGCACCGTAGCTCACCCCGCCGATCGCGCCCATGCGCGAGCCGATCGCCGCACCGAACACGATGAAGTAGAGCGACGTGGAAAGCACCGGGGAGGCGATGCTCTGGGTGAGCGTGCGGAACGTACGGGCCATCTCGAAACGATAGATGGCGCGGATGCCATGGATATTCACAGGCCGCCTCCCCTCACCAGGCTGACGAAGATATCTTCCAGTGAGCTCTCGCTGGAATGCAGGTCCTTGAAGTCGATGCCCAGCGCATCGAGCTTCTTCAACAACTCGGCGATGCCGGTGTCGCTCGCCTGCGTATCGAACGTGTAGGTCAGGCTGAGGCCATCCTTCGACAGTTCCAGCGGCCAGTGCTCCAGGCCTTCGGGCATGGCTTGCAGCGGCGCCTGCAACGAAAGCGTCAGCTGCTTCTTGCCCAGTTTCTGCATCAGCGTGCGCTTCTCTTCCACCAGGATCAGCTCGCCGTGGTTGATGACACCGATGCGGTCGGCCATTTCCTCGGCTTCTTCGATGTAGTGCGTGGTGAGGATGATGGTGACGCCCGACTCACGCAGGCGGCGGACCATCTGCCACATATCGTGGCGCAGCTCGACGTCCACGCCGGCGGTGGGCTCATCGAGGAACAGCACGCGCGGCTCGTGCGCCAGCGCCTTCGCGATCAGCACGCGACGCTTCATGCCACCCGAAAGCGCCATGATCTTCGAATCCTTCTTCTCCCACAGCGAGAGCTCACGCAGGATCCGTTCGAGATGCACCGGATTCGGTGCCTTGCCAAACAGGCCGCGGCTGAACTTCACCGTGGCCCATACGGTTTCGAAGGCATCCGTCGACAGTTCCTGCGGCACCAGGCCGATCAGGCTGCGTGCGGCGCGGTAATCACGGACGATATCGTGGCCATCCACACTGACGCTGCCGTCGGTGCCGTTGACGATGCCGCAAATGATGCTGATCAAGGTGGTCTTGCCAGCGCCGTTGGGGCCAAGCAGCGCGAAGATTTCACCGCGCTTGATCTCGAGGTCGACCTGCTTCAATGCCTGGAAGCCGGTCTTGTAGGCCTTGGAAAGGCCACGCACCGCGACGATCGCGTCGGGCGCCGGTTCAATGGGGGACATGGGGGACCGTTTGTGGCGGGGTTGGCGGGTGATGGTAGTCCCTTGGATTGCCTCGCGCACGGGCCTTGAACGGCCGCCCTGGCCGCCCCACCCTCCATGGATACCCAAGGAGCCACCGCCCATGAGCATCTCGCTGCACGAAGCCTCCACCGCCGCGTACGTCCGCGGCTTCCGCGCCCTTGCCGATCTGCTCGCCAAGGCGAAAGACCACGGTGGCGACGCGCTCGTTGAAAAGCGGCTGGCCCCGGATATGTTGAACCTGGCCGGCCAGGTGCAACGTGCCAGCGATACCGCCAAGTTCGGTGTCGCCCGCGTCGCGGATGTGGAAGCCCCTTCGTTCGAAGATAACGAGACCACCATCGATCAGCTGCTCGCGCGTATCGACGGTACGGTGAAGTGGATCGAGTCGGTGCCCGCCGAGAAGGTCGACGCGGGCGCGTCGCGCACGATCACGCGCAAGTTCGGCCCGCACGAGCGCACCTTCACGGCGAACGAATACCTCATGGTCTTCGCCCTGCCCAACTTCTATTTCCACATCACCACCGCCTACGACATCCTCCGCCACAACGGTGTCGGCGTCGGCAAGCTCGATTACCTCGGCTTCAACGGGTGAGCGATGGCCTTACGCGTTGCGCCTGGGGCGACGCGGATGAACTCATGCGCGGTTATCACGACCGCGAATGGGGCGTGCCGGAACGCGACGGGCGCAAGCTCTGGGAGAAGCTGATCCTCGACGGCTTCCAGGCTGGGCTGTCGTGGCGAACGATCCTCGCCCGCCGCGAGGGGTTCCGCCTGGCCTTCGAGGGCTTCGACCCGGATGTGGTCGCGGCCTACGGGCCGCGTGAGATCGAGCGGCTGCTGGCCGACCCCGGGATCATCCGCTCGCGAAGCAAAATCGGCGCGGCGATCAACAATGCGAAGGCCTACGTGGCCATGCGCGAGGCGGGCGAGGACTTCGCTACCTTCTGCTGGCATTTCGTCGGCGGCGCGCCACTCGCCTGGGAGGGGGCGGTGCCACCGAACAGCCCGCTCTCTGAGCAGGTGTCCAAGGCCCTGAAAAAGCGCGGCTTTACCTTCGTCGGCCCGACCATCGTGTTCGCCTGGATGGAGGCCACGGGGCTGATCAATACCCATGCCCCGGGGTGCTTCCGGCGTGCGGAACTGCTGGGTAAACCCTTGCGGAACAAGGCTTAATGATTTTTTTAGCCGAACCGGCGTAGCGTCGAAACCCAGCGGCCGCTGGCATGCGGCCCCAGCTCGTCAGGCATCCCCACCGATATCAGCGAGGGTCCCATGGCATCGAGTTCCGCCCAACTGTTTATTCCGTACAACGAATCGACACAGGGACCGTGGCTCGTCCGCCGCGCCGCCGACCCGCTGGGCCGGTATCCGACGCAAGCCGACGCGATCCGCGCCGCCGAAGCCATGGCTCCGGGCCTCTCCGATAGCCTCGGCCGCCCCGT
This sequence comes from Luteibacter sp., assembly GCF_036500425.1. Lineage (GTDB taxonomy): Bacteria > Pseudomonadota > Gammaproteobacteria > Xanthomonadales > Rhodanobacteraceae > Luteibacter. The sequence goes on along the minus strand of NZ_DASYCB010000024.1, from coordinate 22,514 downwards.
AGCCATCCATGTCCAGCATGCGGATGGAACGTGGGAAGAGCACACCTGGGTCGTGGCCGGACTGGTCGCCGGAGCCCCGTACTCCCATACGCGCGGCCTGGAATCCCGAACTTAGTGACTGTCAGTTGCGGCGAATGAATTCGCCCTTCACCTCGGTGGTTGGCTTGCTCAGCTCATTGTCCATCGCCTCTCTGATAGCCTTGAGCGCGTCCTCGCCGGCCATTCCGTAGCGCTCTTCCAGTGCATTGGCCACGTGCCTCGCTGCGTCTGCGAGCAGCATGCCCCAGGCTTTCTCTTCCGTGAGATTTTTTCTGCCTTCGTAGATGCCGATGTTGAGAGAGGTGTGCATGCCTTTCCTGGCGATCCAGACACGCATCATTTCGATGGCGTTTTCATCTTCAAGCGCTGCTTGAGGAACGGGTTGTTGCTTCATAGCAAATTACTCTGAACGCCATGATTCATGTGCACTAGTGTCCGCCGGGCAGCGAGCCAGGCACCACGAAAGGAAGCAATTGCACGCGGCGGTTACGTGCACGATCGTCTTCGGTTTCGCCCGGATTCAAAGGAAAGTCGGTCGATTCACTGGCTGGTCCACGTAACTGCACATCCGGCACGCCATGTTTTAACAACCAGGCAAGAACCAGGCTAGCCCTGCGAAGCGACAGCTCGCGACAGACATCAGCCTGGCATTCATGATCATCCGCATAGCCAGTCACCGTTGCACCAAGGAAGCGGTGCTCCAAGAGCGCGGTACGGAGCTCCCATAACACGGCGATCTCTTCATCACTGAGGATGTCTTCTACACTGACACCCGCCTGCGAGCGATCCGGCTTCCCCTGCGGAAATTCGATCCGCTTGAACTCGACATCGAATGATGGACGGGAATCCACGGCCGCACTCGACGGGCTACCAGTCGCCGCGAGGAGTCCGAAAAGCACCCCAGGGATCCATGTCTTCACGCACTACGTTCCGCAACCGCTATCGGTATGTTGGCCTGCTCGCGATAGGCCGCCCTTTCGCTTCTAACGCGAATGTTCGCGTCTGAGATCAGATCCATGACTCCCCCTCCGTGAGTGGCGCAAGCATATCGCCCTGGCCGATTCTAAAGGGACCGGTCAGGGCGTCAACCGGCACCGCGGCATGGCTTATGGGGGGGGCGGCCGGCGCGGTTGAGACCCCGATAAGGTAACCTTGGTGGGCTATGCTCACAGAAGATACCAAAGCCGCGATCCGCGCCGCCTATGCGCGCCTGAAGGATGGCCTTGCAGGGTTCCGCGGGCGTCCGTCGCAGCTGAAGATGATCGCCGAGGTCGCCAAGGCGCTGGCCGAGCCGGCGGGTGCAGCGGTGATCGAGGCGCCGACCGGTACAGGTAAGTCCATGGCTTACCTGATCGGCGGACTCGAGGTCGCGCGGGCCCAGAAGAAGAAGCTGGTGATCGCGACGGCGACCGTGGCGCTGCAGGAACAGCTGGTCCAGCGCGACATTCCGCAGTACATGAAGCTTTGCGGCGTGGAAGCGAAGGTGGCGCTGGCCAAGGGCCGTGGCCGTTACCTGTGTCCGCGCAACCTGCGCATGGCCGGCTCCGAGCCCAGCGCCCAGGGCGGTTTCGATTTCGACGCCGACGTCGCCCTGTGGTCGCGTCCTCCCGCCGAGCGCGATACCAAGGCGATCGAGAAGCTCGGCAAGGCGTTCGAATCGCACGAGTGGAACGGCGATATCGATACGAGTCCGGAGCCGCTGTCCGATCTGGTACGCGGCATGATCACCACCAGTGCCGGTGGTTGCACGGGTCGCAAGTGCAATGCGTTCGCCGTCTGCCCGTTCTTCCTCGCCCGCCGCGCGATCGGCGAGGCCGACATCGTGGTCGCGAACCAGGACCTGGTGCTGGCCGACCTGACCATGCCGCGCGACGAAGATACCTTCGGTGGCGTGATCCTGCCCAAGCCCGAAGAAACGCTGTACATCTTCGATGAAGCGCATCATGTGCCGTCGAAGGCGATCGACCGCGGTGCGGCGGATGTGCATCTCGCGAGCACGGTGCGTCGCATCGGTCGCCTGCAGAATCAGGTTCACGCCGCGTACTCGCTCACCGACAAGGAAAGCATCGGCAACCTCACGCTGGAAACCGGCGACGAGAAGATGCTGGAGATGTCGAACGCGCTGGAAGAGATCGAGCGTGAAATCCGTATGTCGTGGACGCCGTCGTCCAGCGAGCTGGAGCCGGTGTTCCGCGCTTCGCTGGGCCAGCTTCCCGAGAACTGGAAGATCCACGCCTCGCACTTGCACGTGGTGACGCGCGATGTGCAGCGCTGGCTGCGCACGGTGCGCCGCACGGTGGTCGAAATGGAAGCCGGCGGCCCCACGCAGGAAGCGTTGTCGCGCGAACTGGGCATGGCGCTGGAACGCCTCGAACGCCAGGTGCGCACATGGTATGCCTGGTCCACCGAAGATCGTGAGAATGGGCCGCCGCTCGCGCGTTGGGTGAGCATGGGTTCCGACCAGCAGTTGATCTGCCACGCGTCGGCCGTTTCCGCCGGCGGCTTGCTGCGCAACGTGCTTTGGGACAACGCCTCGGCCGTGGTGATGACCTCCGCGACGCTCAGCGCCGGCGGCAACTTCCGTGGCTTCGCTGACTCGGTCGGCCTGCCGAATGAGGCCGTGACGCTCAGCCTTCCCTCGCCATTCGATCTTGAACGCCAGGCGAAGCTGGAAGTGCCTGCGTTCAATACGCTGCCGGATGATCGCGAAGGCCATGCGCGCGAGGTCGCGAGCTGGCTGGCGAAGCACCTGGACTGGGATGCGGGCAACCTCGTGTTGTTCACCTCGCGCGCGAAGCTCGATCGCGTCTTGCAGGTCTTGCCGATCGACCACGTGCGCCGCGTTCGCGCGCAGGGCTCGCTGGCAAAAGCGCAGCTCATCGCCGAGCACTGCGCGGATATCGAGGCTGGCAAGGGCAGCACGATCTTCGGCCTCGCCTCGTTTGGCGAAGGCCTCGACCTGCCTGGCAAACTCTGCGAGACCGTCGTCGTCACGCAGCTCCCGTTCGCCGTACCGACCGATCCGGTGGGCGCGACGTACGCCGAATGGCTGGAATCACGCGGGCGCAATCCCTTCATTGAAGTCAGCGTGCCCGATGCGACGCGCATCCTCACGCAGTACTGCGGTCGCCTGATCCGCACCGAGACCGACACCGGCCGCATCGTGCTGCTCGATCGCCGCGTCATCACCAAACGCTACGGCACCGGCATGCTCCGCGCCCTGCCCCCCTTCGCCCGTGAGATCGAACGCGTCGCATGAAGATCATCCGTTTCGACGAACTGAAAGCCGTGCCGTGGAAGAACGGGCTTGGGATCACGCGTGAGCTGGCGGTCGAACCGGCCGGTGCGTCGATGGATAACTTCGCATGGCGTGTCAGCATCGCCGATGTCGACACAGCCTCGCCTTTTTCGACGTTCCCCGGCATCGACCGCACCATCGTGCTGCTCGAAGGTGCGGGCTTCACCATGCTGCTCGATGGCGAGCGCGAACATGCCCTGACCACGCTGCTCGAGCCCTTCGCGTTTCCGGGTGAAGCGAAGGTGGATGTGCGCCTCGCTGGCGGCGCGACGCGTGACTTCAACCTGATGGTGCGGCGTGGCGTGGGTGCGGCGAAGCTGGAAGTCCTGCAAGGCCCTGGCGAATTCGAAGCCGTGAAGATCGCCTACATCGCCCGTGGTTCCGGCCATGCCGACGGACACCCCATCGGGGCAGGCGATTCCATCGTCGACCCCACCCGCATCACCCTCGACAACGGCACGCAAGCGCTAGCCATCCTGTAGGAGCGCGCTTGCGCGCGATAGGCGTGCGAAAGAACCACAGAACGTATAACCGTTCGCAAGGAGCGGTCGCGCGCAAGCGCGCTCCTACACGGGGTCGGTCTGTTCGGCGGGCTGTTCGCGGCGCCACAGGTCTACCGACGTCAGCTGGAATTTCACTGACGGCACCGCTGACTCCCAGCCTTCGATCCCAGGGAAGTTCGCCTGCAGGTCGTTGACCACCTCAGCGAAACCCTTGTCGTGCTCCGAAAGCACCAGGGTCTCTTCCCCATCCACGTGGAAGAACAGAAACACGTTGTCCCAGCCCGAGGTATCCCGGTTCCCCGCCTCGACCCGCGAGACCAGGGCGATGGGCACCTCGCGCATCCGGAACACCCCCGGCGTGGCCACGATCATCCCGGCCTCCAGGTCCACGTGGGCCGCGCCCACGGACACCAGCCGCTCGCGCAGCCGCGTGAACAGCGGGCGTTTCGTCTGGCTGTCGTCGTGGCCCATGGAGCGGTTCCGGTATCGCAATTTAATGAGGATTCACCCGTCATCGGCATCGTAATGCGTTCGCTTTAACGGAATCCAGCCATGCGCGACCTCCTCGCGGCCCTGAACGGGGCCATGGCCAGCCCAGGCATCGCCTCCACCCCGGTCACGGCCGTCGCTGACCTCGACCTGGAACGCTACGCCGGCGCCTGGCATGAAATCGCCCGCCTGCCCATGTACTTCCAGCGCAAATGCACCGGGAACGTCACCGCTCACTACACGCCGAACATCGATGGCACGGTCACCGTGGTGAACCGCTGTGGCACGGAGGGCGGCGAGATCGCCAGCCAGGGCATCGCCCGCCGGCCCGAGGCCTTCGCGCGTGGCAAGCTCGAAGTGACCTTCGTCCCACCGTGGTTACGCTGGCTGCCGCCCGTCTGGGCTGACTACTGGGTCATCGCGCTCGACGGCGACTACCAGTGGTCGATGGTCGGCCAGCCGGGGCGGAAATACCTGTGGATCCTTTCGCGCACGCCGAGCCTGAATGGGGCGACGTTCGCGCGGCTCAAGGCAGCAGCAGTGGCGATGGGGTATGACCTTTCCGCGCTGATCGTCTCGGGGCAGGTCGAATAGAGAACGGCGTACGAAGAAAGCACAGCAGGTAGCATTAGCGCCTTCAGACTTTCCGCGGACGCAACCATGACCACCCCCGACACGGCCTGCCCCTGTGGCACCGGCAAGGCATACGCCGACTGCTGCGGCCGCTGGCACGCCGGTGAACCCGCGCCCACAGCCGAGGCGCTGATGCGCTCGCGCTACAGCGCGTACGTGATGGGGCTGGAGGATTACCTGCTGGCGTCGTGGCACGCATCGATGCGCCCGCCTTCGCTCGATCTCGCGAACCAGTCGCCGATACCCACATGGCTAGGCCTGACCGTGAAGCGCCACGAGAATCCCACGCCTGACACCGCCGTGGTCGAGTTCATCGCCCGCCTTCGTTACGGCGGCGGCAGCGCGAAGAAGATGCATGAGGTGAGTCGCTTCGTGCGCGAGGACGGCCGCTGGTACTACCTCGACGGTGACGTCGACTAAAACCCCGCAGGAGCGCGCTTGCGCGCGATGGATCTTGCCGAGAGCACCCATCGCGCGCAAGCGCGCTCCTACAAGTGCCGGGAGCGTATCGCTTATAGGCCTTCGCGGGAGGCGACGAACCAACCCAGGAGTGCGAGCACACTCAGCACGATGGTCCATCGGCACGCGTCGCGCAGGAGGCGAGCGAGGCGATCGCTCGGCACGAGAGCGTCGGTGAAGATCATCTTCAGGGCGAACTTCGTCCGGCGCTCGTCAAAAGCTCTCCCCGTCTCACGCATGCGCGGATCCCAGCGAAGGACCATCGCGCCGCCGGCGTGAAACGCGGTCATCATCAGCACCGCCGATGCGTAGCCGAACCAGAAAGCCGCGGACTTGTTCGCGGGATCGAGATCACATGAAGGGCATGCCGAGGCAACGCCAGCATGGGAGAACGCAAGGTATGGAATGCCCCACGATCCGACCAGTAAAAGAAGGGTGGCGAAGCGAAGCACCCAGCAGAGCACGCGAAGATACCCGGCCGGCACAGGATACACACCGAGCAAGGCCCTGCTTGCGTACTGGTAATAGGCCGCGTTGCGGATACTTCCTTCTGGAACGCGAAGTGATCGTACGAGACCCGCGGCAAAAAAGATCGAGAGGGTGTGGACCATGATCAGCATGGCCACCACTGACACGACATAGGCAAACACAGCCCCGTCGGCCATCAACGCCCCGTCGATCCTGACCCCCATGTTTCGCCCCCCGGCCGATGTGTGCCGGGAGTGTAGCCCTGTAGGAGCGCGCTTGCGCGCGATGGGGGCCTGCGGCAAGTCCCATCGCGCGCAAGCGCGCTCCTACAAGAGCCTGGTCAGACGACCTGGCGGGCCACGCCACCGTCGACACGCACGGCTGCACCGGTGGTGCCGCTGGCCTGTTCGGAGGCGAGGTAGACCGACATATTGGCCACTTCTTCAACCGTCAGCAGGCGCTCGATCAGCGAGGTCGGGCGGTGGGTGCTGATGAAGTCCTTTTCGACTTCTTCGAGCGACTTACCCTGGTCCTTGGCGATCTTGTTGAAGAACTCGCCGACGCCTTCCGACAGGGTCGGACCGGGAAGCACCGAGTTCACGGTGACGCCGGTACCAGAGAGGGTCTCGGCCAGGCCACGCGATACCGCGAGCTGGGCGGTCTTGGTCATGCCGTAATGGATCATCTCGGCCGGGATCTGCAGGGCCGATTCGCTGGAGATGAACTGCACACGGCCCCAGCCACGATCGGCCATGCCCTTGGCGTAATGACGGGAGAGACGGACGCCCGAATTCACGTTCACTTCGAAGAAGCGGCTCCATTCCTCGTCAGAGATATCGAAGAAGGCCTTCGGCTCGAAGATGCCGAGATTATTCACGAGGATGTCCGTGCTCGGCACGGCCTTGATCAGGGCGGCGGCACCTTCGGCGGTGCCCAGGTCGGCGGCCACGCCGCTGAGCTTCGCGCCCGGTACGGCTTTCCTGATCTCGGTGATAGCGGCATCGACACGGGCCTGGGTACGGCCGGTGATGACCACGCTGGCGCCCGCGCCAGCCAGGCCCTGCGCGATGGCTAGGCCGATGCCGGCCGTAGAACCCGTAACGATGGCGCTGCGCTTGGAAAGGTCGATCTTCATGGGGTGACTCCCGGTGAGAAAGTGGATTCCACCATCGTCAGGGTGAAGCTGGCTTGGATCAATCACCACCAGGGCAAAAGACTTTCGCCGCCAGGCGAAGGATCACGCCCCTCCCGGATCCCCGGCCTTCCTTGAAACGGGTAGGAGCCCTCGATACGCTGGCCTCCGAGGCCGTCCAAAGATCATGGAGATGCACTAGGTTCTCACTGATTACCGCGACATGGACGAAGCGCTACAGGCACGAGAGAACGTCAATGCGATTGAGCACACTGAGAATCCCGAGCATGAAAACTGCGAGAGTCATTGCGGCGGGCATTGTACTTGCGGCTATGGCGAATCTTCCGGCGAATGCTTTGGAGGCGCCGGCGAAGGCAGAGGAACCGCAGTTCTGCAACATCTACCTCGATACCGTGTGCTTCTCGGTACCCGTCGGGCTGTCGGTTGATGTGTCACTTCCAATGGATTTCATGCTTTACAAGATGACTCTACCCGATGGCGGAAGGGTGACCATTTACAGTGGCTACAACCCGGAGAAGGCGCTTGAGGGCAAGGCGACCCAGAAGTGCGCGACCGGCATGAAGGTGGAAAGTTGCGAGTTCGCCGACGGTGGAAAGGTGTTCGACCTGATTTACGATAAGGGTGGTATGGCGAACATCACGCACATCCACATCGACGGACTGACTGACACAAACCGAGGCGCGGCCCGGGCGTTGCTGGACGGCTTTCATGCATGCACATCGCAGGGCATCAGCATAGCGTGCACGCCTGAAAAGCCATTTCGCGGCGTCCTGCACGAAGCGAAGCGCGAAAAGCCCTAAGTCGACGATTCGCCTCACGGAAAAAGGTTAAGCACCGTCTCGCCATTCGGTACGCCATTCGGCCCGAAGCGACGTTCAATGATCGTGGTGGCATCGTCGTGGCCAACCAGGATCGCGGTGCTGGCGCGGGTACCGTAGTTCTCGCCGAGGATGAAGGCGCTGGAGAGGAAGCGTTCGCGCTCGATGCCTATGCCGGTATCCGGCAGCAGATCGTCAGGCCAGCGACCCTGGTCGGAGAGCATGCGGAATAGCGACTCGGTATCGTCGCCCCCCTCCTCGACCCACGCCTCAAGCCGGTGAACCAACGCACGGGTCTTCGGCCACGGCGCGTTGAAGTCGGCGTTGGAGAGACCGTGGATGCCATCGCTTACCGGCTGATAGCGCGCATGAGGGTGGTTGCCCAGGTAGTACGCGCTGTCGTGATCGAAGGTGAGCAGGTTGAACGGACGATAGCCTTTGGCGGTCGCTACAAGTTCTTGCGCGTGCGCGGGGGCCGGGAGGTTTGAACCCAGGTAGTCGGCGACAAGCAAGCCACGCGATAGCCCGCTGTGGTCCGCGGTCAGGTCACGCACGTTGGTGATGATGCTCGCGCGGCCGTTCGGGGCGACGCCGGCCCAGGTGCCCCCTGCCTCGAGGTCACGACCCGCCGCGATCTGCGGGGCTTCATCCCAGTGCGCTAGCGGCGCCGTGGGGCGGGCGTGGAATTCATCGCGGTTGCCGAGCAGGACAAGGCGCCAGCGCGGGTGGGCGCGCCAGGCGAAAGCAATCAGGCACATAGGGGAGGGGCCGCCGTGGAGGGCATGGCGCCATTGTGCGCCTTTCCGAGGTCGCCCGTGTAGGAGCGCGCTTGCGCGCGATGGGGCTTGCGGCAAGATCCATCGCGCGCGAGCGCGCTCCTACAAGGGCAGTGTCATGCGGCCACGGCGCTTGCTTTCTTTGTGGCCAACATGCGGACGATCGATGCGGCGGCTTCGCGGCCGTCGTATACGGCACGCACCACGAGGTCGGCGCCGCGGACGTTGTCGCCACCCGCAAAAATTTTCGCGTTACTGGTCTGGTGCGGCAAGCAGCCTTCCGCACCGGTCACGATGCGGCCACTGCTATCGCGTGCGATGCCGTATGCATCGCACCAGTCTGGCGGGCTCGGATGGAAACCGAAGGCCTGGATGACGATGTCGGCGCGCAGATCGGTTTCGCTGCCTTCGATGTTGCGCGGGCGCGGACGGCCATCGCCATCGTCAACCAGTTGCGTTTCGACGACCCGTACGGCCTTCACCTTGCCGTTCTCACCGACCAGGGTCACCGGCTGGCGCTGGAACAGGAAGCGCACGCCTTCTTCGCGGCTGTAACCGACTTCGCGACGCGAGCCGGGCATGCTGGGTTCGTCGCGGCGGTATACGCAGGTGACGGACGCCGCACCCAGGCGGATCGCGGTGCGGTTGCAGTCCATGCCGGTATCGCCGCCGCCGAGCACCACGACGTGCTTTCCGGCGAGGTCATACTCGGGTGAAGGCGCCTGTTCGCGCAGCAAACGCTCCACGTTGGCGATGAGGAAGGGCAATGCGTCGTGCACGCCACCGAGTTCGCGGCCTTCGAGCTGGCCATCGACGTAGGTGTACGCGCCGGTGCCGACAAACACGGCATCGTAATCGCTGAGCATCTCGTCGAACTCGATGTCACGACCCACTTCCACGCCGAGGTGGAAGCGCACGCCCATGCCTTCGAGCACACCGCGCCGGGTACGTACGATGTTCTTGTCGAGCTTGAACGGCGGGATGCCGAAGGTGAGCAGGCCGCCGATCTCGTGCTGCTTGTCGAAGACGTCCGCACCGATACCCGCGCGGCGCAGCCGATCGGCACACGCAAGTCCGGCAGGACCGGCACCGACGATCGCGACGCGTGCGCCGGTCTCCTTCACGCGTGAGAGATCGGGCCGCCAGCCCTGGCGGAACGCTTCGTCAGTAACCCAACGCTCGACGCTACCGATCGTCACCGCACCGAACTCACCCTGCTCCAGCGTGCAGGCGCCTTCGCACAGGCGATCCTGCGGACATACGCGGCCGCAAATCTCTGGCAGCGGGTTGGTTTCGTGCATCAGCGCGGCGGCTTCGAACAGGCGACCGTCCTGTACCAGCTTCAGCCAGTTCGGGATGTAGTTGTGGACCGGGCACGCGTGCTCGCAATACGGATTGCCGCAATCGATGCAACGGCCCGACTGCGACGACGCTTCGCCTGATGCGAAATCGCCGGAGATCTCGCCATAGCCGAGCACACGAACCGCGACCGGGACGGTACGCGGCGTCTGCCGCGGGATCTCGAGGAAATGGAAGTCTTTCGCGCTCATGCCGCACTCCGCAGTTCTTCGGCCAGGGCATCGAGGCTGGCGGCCTTGGGTTTCACCAGCCAGAAGCGCTGGAGCATGCCGCGGAAATCACCGAGCACCTGCCGGCCCCAGGCACTTCCGGTGAGGTCGGCATGGCGGGCGATAAGCTGGCGCAGGTGCTGCATGTAGTGTTCCATGCCCTCGTGCGAGATACGCACGATGTCGACAAGTTCGTGGTTGTAGCAATCGACGAAGTTGCGCTCGATATCGAGCACGTAGGCGAAACCGCCGGTCATGCCAGCACCGAAGTTGAGACCGGTCCGGCCGAGCACGGCGACAACGCCGCCGGTCATGTATTCGCAGCAGTGGTCGCCTGCACCTTCCACCACGGCAAGCGCGCCGGAGTTACGCACGGCGAAGCGCTCGCCGGCCTGGCCGGCAGCAAACAATTCACCGCCCGTAGCGCCATACAGGCAGGTGTTGCCGATGATCGAGGCATCCTGGCTCTTGAACGGCGAATCCGCCGGCGGGCGAATGATCAGGCGGCCACCCGCCATGCCCTTGCCCACACCATCGTTGGCTTCACCGACCAGATCGATATGCACGCCTGCGGCGTTCCACGCGCCGAGGCTTTGTCCCGCCGAGCCCGTGAGATGCAGTTGAATCGGACGTTCGGCCATGCCGGCATCGCCCCAGCGGCGGGCCACATCGCCGGACAGGCGGGCGCCGATCGCGCGATCGGTATTGACGATCGGGTAACGGAAGGTGCCGCCGTGGCCGTCGGTCACCAGCTGGCGCACATCGGCCGAGATACGCGAAGCCAGCGCCGCCGGGTCACGCATCGGGTTGCGTGCGAGCGTGCAGGCGAAGTCCACTTTCTCCCCAAGGCCGTCGTCCGCGATCAGCGGCGCGAGATCAAGGCGCTCCTGCACGGCGGTGATGCCACCGCGCTGCTCGAGACGCCCCGACTGGCCGATAAGCTCCGCCAGTGAACGCACGCCCAGCCGCGCCAGGTGCCGGCGCACGTCCTCCGCGACGAAGCGGAAGTAATTCATCACCATGTCCGGCAGGCCGATGAAGTGCTTCTGGCGCAGCACCGGGTGCTGCGTTGCCACGCCCGTGGCGCAGTTGTTGAGATGGCAGATGCGCAGGTACTTGCAGCCGAGCGCCACCATCGGACCGGTGCCGAAGCCGAAGCTCTCCGCGCCAAGCATCGCCGCCTTGATCACATCGAGGCCGGTCTTCAGGCCACCATCGGTCTGCAGCCGCACACGGCCGCGCAGGTCGTTCAGACGCAAGGTCTGCTGGGTCTCGGCGAGGCCCAGCTCCCACGGCGTACCTGCGTACTTGATCGAGGTGAGCGGGCTCGCACCGGTGCCGCCATCGTGGCCGGAGACCGTGATGAGGTCGGCGCCTGCTTTCACGACGCCGGCGGCGACCGTGCCGACACCGGCGTGCGAGACGAGCTTCACTGAGACCAGCGCCTGCGGATTCACTTCCTTGAGGTCGTGGATCAGCTGGGCGAGATCTTCAATGGAATAGATATCGTGGTGCGGCGGCGGTGAGATGAGACCAATGCCCGGCTTCGCATAGCGCAGCCGCGCGATGGTCGCATCGACCTTATGTCCGGGCAGCTGGCCGCCCTCACCCGGCTTCGCGCCCTGGGCGATCTTGATCTGCAGGACTTCGGCGTTGACGAGATACGTAGGCGTAACGCCAAAACGGCCCGAGGCCACCTGCTTGATCTTCGACTGACGATCCGTGCCGTAGCGCGACGGATCCTCGCCACCTTCACCCGAGTTGCTGCGTGCGCCAAGGCGGTTCATCGCGATCGCGAGCGCTTCGTGCGCTTCGGGCGACAACGCGCCCAGCGACATACCGGCCGAGTCAAAGCGCTTCAGGATGGCCTCCACAGGCTCGACCTCATCCAGTGGAATGGCGGTGCCTTCGCGCGGCACGAGCAGGTCACGCAGCGCAGAGGCGGGACGTGTGTCGACGTAATGCGCGTACTTCTCGTAATCCTTCCAGTCACCCGTGCGCACCGCGACCTGGAGCGACGCGATCACGTCGGGGTTGTACATGTGGTATTCGCCACCGTGTACATATTTGTAGAGTCCGCCCGCGCGGAGCGATTGCGCCTCGTCCCACGCCTCGGCGGCGAGAATGCGTTGTTCCTTCTCGAGATCGGCGAACGTGCTGCCGCCGATGCGCGACGGGGTGCCGGGAAAGCACAGGTCGACCACTTCCCGGGACAGGCCGACGATCTCGAACAGCTGCGCACCGCGATAACCCGCCACGGTGGAGATGCCCATCTTCGACAGGATCTTCAGCAGGCCCTTGCGGATGCCACGACGGTAGTTACGGCCGATCTCGCGCGGCGCGCCTTCACCCTTGCGCAGATGGCCGCTGCGGCCCATGTCGAACAGGCTCTGGTAGGCCAGCCACGGATAGATCGCGGTCGCACCGAAACCGACCAGGCAGGCGAACTGGTGCGGATCGCGCGGCGTCGCGGTCTCGACCATGATGTTACATTGACATCGCAGGCCGGTCTCGACGAGGCGTGCATGCACGGCGCCGGTCGCAAGCAGCGCGTGGATCGGCAACAGGTCGCGGCGGGGGTAGCGGTCACTCAGGAAGACGACGGCGACGCCACCGCGCACGGCGGCCTCCACGTCATCGCAGATACGCCTGATCGCCTGCTCGAGCGTTTCGTCCGCGCCGTACATGAGATCGAACCGCGGCGTATTCGCGTACTCGGGTGTCCCCAGGATCTGCCGGAGTTTGCGCTGCGAAAGAATCGGCGAGTTCAGCAGGATCTGTTTCGCGTTCTCCGGCCCAAGGTCGAAGACATTCCGTTCCTGGCCGATCTGCGTGACCAGCGACATCACCAGGCGTTCGCGTAACGGATCGATCGGCGGGTTGGTGACCTGGGCAAAGGCCTGGCGGAAGCGATCGAACAGCGGACGAACCTGGCGAGAAAGCACAGCCATCGGCGTGTCATCGCCCATCGAGCCGGTCGCTTCGGCTTCGGTCTCGGCGATGATCTTCAACACCGATTCACTCTCCTCGCGGGAGAGTCCATACAGCTTCTGGTAGCGGCGCAGTTCTTCCGCCGGTAGCGGCTCTGCAGCCAGGCTGGGATCGATCAGGTCGGATTCGAGGTAGGTGACGCCTGCGCGCAGCCATTCACGGAAGGGTGCCCGTGAGCGGTTGATCGCGTCGATATCCGCATCACGCAGTAAGCGGTGCTCGCGGAAATCGACCGCGATCATTTCACCTGGTGCGAGGCGGCCCTTGGCCACGATGCGTGACGATGGCACGTCCCACAGGCCCGCTTCGGAGGCGACGATCAGGTGGTTGTCGTCTGACAACGCCCAGCGCGCCGGGCGCAGACCATTACGGTCGAGCGTGCACGCGGCGTAGCGACCATCGCACATGACGAGACCGGCTGGGCCGTCCCACGGCTCGCTGTGCAGCGCGTAGTACTCGTAGAACGCGGCAAGGTCTTCGTCGATATCTTCGCGTGCACTGTACGCCGGCGGCACGAGCACGCGCATGGCGGTAAGCAGGTCCATGCCGCCCATGAGCAGCACTTCCAGCGCGTTATCGAGGCTTTCCGAATCCGAGCCATCCTGGGTCACCAGCGGGCCGATATCGGAAAGATCGACGTGCTCGGAACGCAGCACGGTACCGCGCGCCTGCATCCAGCGGCGGTTCGCGCGGATCGTGTTGATCTCACCGTTGTGGGCGAGGAAGCGGAAGGGCTGGGCCAGCCGCCATTTCGGCGAGGTGTTCGTGGAGAAACGCTGATGGAAGACCACGGCATCGGCGACCAGCGCCGGATGCTTCAGGTCAGGATACACATCACGCAGGTGGCCCGGCGCCGCCATGGCCTTGTAGCCAATGACTTCGCCTGAGAGGGATACCACGTAGAACTGTTTGTCGCCCTTGAGTGCCTGCTCGGTGCGGCGGCGCGCGCGGAACAGCGCCGCTTCGAACCGGGCCGGCGCCATATCGCCCGGTGCATCGACGAATACCTGGCGCACCAGCGGCATGGAAGCCGACGCGAGCGGACCGCAGGCATCCTTGTTGACGGCGACATCGCGCCACCCCGCAACACGCAGCCCGGCGGCAGCGAGTTCGGTTTCAAGTGTAACTACCGCATGCGCCTGCGTATCGACATCAAGGAAGACGATGCCAGCGGCGAACTGCGTGGAAACGTTGATGCCGGCATCCGTTGCCAGCGCACGCAGCCATTCGACGGGGCGGCGGATAAGCACGCCGCAACCATCGCCGCTGATCCCGTCGGCATTGACGCCGCCGCGGTGGGATAGCTTCGCGAGTGCTTCAAACGCGGTGTTTACGAGCTTCGCGCTCGCATGGCCATCGATCTGCGCGACGATACCGAAGCCGCAGCTGTCGTGTTCAAACGCCTCGTCGTATAGGCGCGGTGTGCCTTGCTTCACCTAACGCCTCCTGTGGCATACGGTTGTGCTGGGACTGGGAAGCGTGCACATGGCCCCGCGACCGTGAACCGGCCGACCATCACATGCACGCGAAGGGCATGACCCGAAGGTACACACATTTGCCGCGCTGCGTCAAAGCGTTTGGACGTCCGAACGAAAACCTCACGTCTCAGCCCACCTGACCAGGATGCGCCACCCCCTGTAGGAGCGCGCTTGCGCGCGATAGTCACCCGGACGGAGCCGCATCCTCGCCTTGATGAGACGCACGGCGGATCGCGCGCAAGCGCGCTCCTACAAAAGGTGGGGCCGGGGGGCGGATGGGTCATAATCGGGCGATGCGCCCACACCTTCGCCTGCCCGCCCTCTGCCTTGCCCTCGCCGCCGCCAGCCTCGCCCCCATCCCACCGGCCCATGCCGCGCAGGATGCCAAGGCCCGGGCGGAGCAGGACGACGCACGGCAGAAGCTGAAGGGCGTGCGCGAGCAGATCGAGTCACTGACCAAAGACCAGCGCGAGACGGCCAATGCCCGTGACAGCGCCAATGCCACCCTCGCGAAGAAGGCCGAAGAGGTGTCCGCCGCCGCGAAGGCCGTACGTGAGACGGATGGCGAACTGGCCCAGCGCCAGCACGACCTCGACCAGCTGAACCAGCAGCGGGCTGGCATGCAGGCCGACCTGGAAAAGCACAAGGGCGCCCTGAGCGACCTGCTCCGGGCGACCTACACCCTCGGCAAGGGCTCCGACCTGCAGCTCCTGTTGGGTGACGAGGACATCGACCGCATCTCCCGCACCCTCGCCTACTCGCGCTACTTCCAGGAGAACCGGGTCGAGCGGATCAAAGGCCTCCTCGCGGATCTTTCCCGCCTGCAGGATGTCGAAAACGCGATCACCGCCGAACAGGACAAGCTGGCGGCCACGCGGGCCGAACGCGAGAAGCGCGCGGGCGACCTGGAACGGCAACGCGCGGACCAGCAGAAGCTGGCCGCCCAGGCCGACGCGACCTACAAGGACCAGGGCCAGCGCATGGCCGCCCTGAAACAGAACGAGCAGGACATGAACGCCCTGGTGGCGAAGCTGCAAAAGGTGATCGATGATGCCGCGAAGGCGGCCGAGCCGGCGCCGGCGCCGAAGGGCGTGCCGGCCGCGCCGTCCCTGGGCAACCTGCGCGGCAACCTGCCCTGGCCCACCAACGGCCCTGTCCACTCGTTCGGCAACGGCGTGATCATCGTCGCCCCGCGCGGCAGTGAGGTGAAGGCGGTGGCCCGCGGCCGGGTGGTCTTCGCCAACTTCCTGCGCGGCTACGGCATGATGATCATCGTGAACCACGGCAACGGTTTCATGAGCATGTACGGTAATAACGAAACGCTGCTGCACGGCGTGGGCGACATGGTGGAGGCCGGCGAAGCCGTCGGCACCGCCGCGGCGCCCGCCGGTGACAATGGCGCCTATTTCGAGCTGCGCCAGGGCGGCAAGCCCATCGATGCGCGCGGCTGGCTAGCGAAAAAGCATTGACCACGGAGAACGGCATGCGCCAGCACCCCCTTCGCGTCGCACTCGCACTGGCCCTCGCCGGTGCGCTGGCGCTCCCGGCCCAGGCACAGCAGAAAAAGGCGCCGGTGAAGCAGCCGGATGCGCCGGCTGCGTCGAGCACCTCGGCCGCCGCCGTCGCGGCCAAGGCCGATGGCGACGTCGATCTGGACGACATCCGCAATTTCACGCGGGTCTACCACATCATCCAGCAGGCCTACGTCGAGAAGCTCGATAACAAGACGATCATGAAGGCCGCCATCAGCGGCATGCTGCAGAACCTGGATCCGCACAGCGAGTACCTGGACAAGGAAGGCCTGGACGAGCTCGATGAAGACACCACCGGCCAGTACGGCGGCCTGGGCATCGAGGTGCTGCAGGTCGATGGCCTGCTGAAGATCGTCTCGCCTATCGACGACACGCCGGCCTCGCGCGCGGGCATCAAGCCGGGCGATACCATCCTGAAGGTGGATGGCATGGTGGTGGACCAGCAGAACATCGATGACGCGTTCAAGAAGCTGCGCGGCGACCCGGGCTCCAAGGTCGTGCTCACCATCCTGCACGAGAAATCCGACAAGCCGATCGACATGCCGCTCACCCGCGAGCGGATCAATGTCACTTCGGTAAAGGTGCGCCAGCTGGACCCGGGCTTCGTCTACATCCGACTGAGCCAGTTCCAGGAAGACACGGCGACCGACCTGGAAAAGAAGCTCGGCGATTACATCAAGAAGAACGGCGCACCGCGTGGCGCGGTGCTCGACCTGCGCTCCAATCCGGGCGGGCTGCTGACCACCGCGGTCGGCGTGGCCGATGCGTTCCTCGACTCGGGCACGATCGTGACCACCAAGGGCCGGCTGGCCGACGCCAACATGCATTTCGACGCGCATCCCGGCGACCTGCTCAAGGGCGCGCCCATCGTGATTCTTGCCGACAACGGCACGGCATCAGCCGCGGAGATCGTCTCAGGCGCCCTGAAGGACAACCATCGCGCCCTGATCATGGGCCGGCGCACGTTTGGCAAGGGCGTCGTGCAGACCGTGCTCCCGCTGGACCAGGACAGCGCGGTGAAGATCACCACGGCGCGCTACTACACGCCGAACGGCACCTCGATCCAGGCCGAGGGCATCAAGCCGGATATCGCACTGGCCGATCTGGCGGTGAACAAGAGTGACACGGCACCGTCTTTGATCGGGTCTGAAGCGGATCTGCCGAACCACCTGGCAAACGAGAAGGCCCCGGCTGACGACAAGTCATCCAGCGATGATGATGGAAATCTCGCGCTGGAGGACTATGCGCTGTCGCAGGCGTTGAATGTGTTGAAGGGCCTGGCGCTGAATCGGCGGTAGCGGCTTCAGCGCCTTGTAGGAGATCGCGCGCAAGCGCGCTCCTACAAAGATAACGATGCGCACACGATCCCCACGACAACGATGCCCCCTGTAGGAGCGCGCTTGCGCGCGACCCGGTGTCACCAGAACCGCCACCAGGGGCGCGCCGAACGCGCCATGCGCCGACGCAACCGGCGCGACGCAGCGCGGGGAATCACGTCCTGCCCGACCTTCCAGCCCTCGAACGCATCGACTCCATACGCGCCGGCACCGAGCTCATACTCGAAACCCGTGATGGCTTCCGCCAACTCCACCGGCAACGCGTGGAAGCAATCCACGTCCTCGCCTGCGGCGTCGGCCGCATCCTGCTCGCTCTCGAAGCGCGCATGCAAAATATCGAACGAAGGCGGCAGTTCGCCGCTCGTCACCAGGACACGGACCTCGCTCTCGGCGTTGTGTTCGACGTGCCAGGACGGCTTGCCGTTCTCATAGGCGGTCGCCACGCTGATCGCGTTCTCATCCCATTGCACGCCCACGACCTTGCAGCCCTGTGACAAGGGCAGCAGGGCGTCTTCCGTCAGCAGGGGCGAAGCAAACCGGGTGATAACGATGAACCAGCCGCCCGGCAGGACGATGGACAGGCCGCGCTGCGCGTGGAGCGACGACTCAGGGGTGCGGACAAGGTCCAGCTCGGCGAGCACCGCCGCCACATCCTTTCCCTTCACCGCCAGCCAGCCGCGGCTCCCGGTCATCGCGCTACTCCCGTTCGGGTGTCTTCAGCAGGAATCGTACGGCAAGAAGACCCAGTTCATAGAGCAGGCACATCGGAATGGCAAGCATCACCATGGACAGCAGGTCTGGCGGGGTGATGAAAGCCGAAATGGCGAAGGCACCGACAATGGCGTAGCCCCGGCCCTTGCTCAGTTTTTCGGCGTCCACGACGCCGATGGCGGCCAGGATCACAACGGCCACCGGCACTTCGAAACAAAGGCCGAAGGCGAAGAACATCAAGGTGACGAAATCGAGGTAGTGCGTGATGTCCGTCATCATGGCCACGCCCTCGGGCGTGACCGCGTTGAGGAACTTGAACGCCGCCGGCATCACGACGAAATACGCGAAGGCACAACCCGCGTAGAAGAGCACCAGCGAGGCGACCAGCAGGGGCCGCGCCAGCCGCTTCTCGTGCCGGTATAAGCCCGGGCTGACGAAGGCCCACAGCTGGTACAGGATCATCGGCATGCTGACGAACAGCGCGACGTAGAACGCGAGCTTGAGCGGTGTGACGAAGGGCGCGGCCACCTCGGTAGCGATCAGATGCGCGCCCTGGGGCATCTTCTCGACCAGCGGCTTGGCCAGTTCCGCATAGAGGTGGTTGGCCAGCGGCACCAACGCCAGCAGGACGAAAAGCAGCACCACGATGGCCCGCATCAGCCGGCTGCGCAGTTCAATCAGGTGGGAAAACAGGCCTTGTTCGAGCTCGTCGTCGGCCGATGGATCAGGTGCGGTCATGCGGTTCGTTCCGGCCGGGCGCTTCGCCCTGGTTCAGCGGGAGCATGTCGCGCTCCGGGTCGGGCTCGCGCCTGCCCGCATGGGCGGACTGGGCCTCGGTGTAGGCATCGCGCACCTGGGCCTCGGTATCGCGGAACGCCCCGGTCACGCCCGTGCCGGCATCGCGAAAGTTCTTCTGGACGTCTTCCTGCGCCGTGCGGGCGCTCTCTGCCGTCTCGCGCAGGGTGCGCTTGATTTCCTCGGCCTGGATTTCGCGCTCCACCTCGGACTTCACGCTATCCCAACCGTTGCGCACGCGGCGCAACAGCGCGCCCGCGGTGCGGGCAGCGTGGGGCAGGCGCTCGGGGCCGAGGACGATGAGCGCCACCAGGGCGAGCAGCAGCAGTTTGCCGAAGCTGATCTCGATCATGGCGCGAAACGCCGCTTACGGGTTGCGGTCGTGGGTCTCGGTGCTGTCGCGCCGGACGTTTTCCTGGGTGGCCGTATTATCGGCGCGCAACTTCTCGGCGTCGCGGCGGCGCTGCTCGTCTTCTTCGCCGCCATCCATGCCTTTCTTGAAGTCGCGCATGGCGCCGCCCAGGTCCGAGCCGATGTTACGCAGCTTCTTCGTGCCAAAGATCAGCACGACGACAAGCAGCAGGAGGACGATATGGGTAATGCTCATGGGAACCTCGGGGCACCCCCTGGGGCACCGTTGGGACGGGGGCGGCGCCCTGGAGGACACCGCCCGGGAGGGGACTCATTTCTGAGTGTACTCTTCCAGTTTATCCCGGAATGCGTTGACCTCGCTTGGAACATTCGTGACGCCGCCCTCAAAGATGCGGCGGGCCGTGATGCCGGGGCCGTAGATCTCCTCATTGGAGTCGTCATCGATGCTGATGCGCGAGCCATCCAGCGAGATACCCGCAAACAGGCCCTTGGAACGGGAATAGGTGTAAATCTCGGCGTTCATCTTGCCGTTGGTGGCCGCCATGGCCGAGCGCCCCACCGGGCCGGCGGCCGCGGAAGCGCTGGCGCCCATGGTGAACTGGCCATCGATGATCTGATCGACGCCCTTGTGGGTGCGGAACACCAGGATGACATCCGTCGACTGGATACCGGCCTGGAAGCCGACGCCGGCGGCGGCGGTGGAGATGAAGTTCGGGTTGGACCAGGTACCGGTACAGTCCTTGCGCTCGGCAATGACACCCTCGCCCTTGGCGCCGGAGAACACGAAACCACCCTTCACCATGCCGGGGATGATCGCGACGGCGCAGGCATTTTTCAGCAGGTCGGACGGGATCGACTTGTCCGGCGCGTCGTTCATCATCTCATCCAGCACGCGCACCGCCTCGCTCGCCTGCTTGCGCGGCGGATCGGCGGCCTGGGCGGCCATGGAGGGCAGCAATGCGGCGAGGCCAAGGGCAAGCAGGGTTACGCGTGGGGTCATCGGTGGCTCCTTTTGAACGCTTTAGGCAGGATCCGTGGCATTGTGCTGCACGAGGAAAACGCCTGCGTATGGCAGACTGCGTCCATCCCCGCGAACACCGAATCCGATGCCAGGTACCCCGAACTATACCGGCCTGAACGAGCATTCCCATGACCTTCCTGCGAAGGCAGCCGTGCTCCTGGTTAACCTTGGTACACCTGAGGCGCCCACCGCGGCCGCTGTGCGGCCATACCTGGCCGAATTCCTTGGCGATCCGCGCGTCATCGAATATCCCCGCCTGCTTTGGAAGCTGATCCTCCACGGCGTGATCTTGAGGATTCGCCCGAAGCGCTCGGCACACGCCTACGCGCGAATCTGGACCACGGAAGGCTCCCCGCTGCGGGTCGGCAGTGAAGCCCTCGCCGCCGCGCTGGGCGCCGAGCTGGCCCGCCGCCGGCCGGGCCCGGTCTCCGTGGCGCTTGCGATGCGTTACGGCAAGCCGTCCGTTGCCGATGTCGTCGCCAAACTGCAACGCGAAGGTGTCCGTCGCCTGCTCGTGCTGCCGCTGTACCCGCAATACTCCGGCACGAGTACCGGAAGCGTCTTCGACGCCGTCGCCGATACGGTAAAGGGCCTGCGCTGGCCGCCGGAGCTACGCCAGGTCAACGATTACCACGATGATCCCGGATACATCGCGGCGCTGGCCGGCAGCGTGCGCGCCCACTGGGAGACGCATGGCCGCGGCGAGAAGCTGCTCATGAGTTTCCACGGCATTCCTGAGCGCTATACGCGCAATGGCGACCCGTATTACTGCCAGTGTCACGCCACGGCGCGCTTGCTCCGCGAGGCGCTGGGGCTTACGGAAGAAGAGGCCCTTTTCAGCTTCCAGTCGCGGGTCGGCCGCGAGCGCTGGCTCCACCCGTATACCGACGAAATGGTGAAGTCGCTGGGCGCGAAGGGCATTAAACGCCTCGATGTGATCAGCCCGGGCTTCGCCGTGGATTGCCTGGAGACGCTGGAGGAAATCGCGATGCAGAACGCCGATTTCTTCCGCGAGGCCGGCGGCGAAACGCTCGACTACATCTCCTGCCTCAATGCCACGCCCGCCCACGCCGGGGCACTCGCCGACCTGGTGCTGAAGCACACGCAGGGCTGGCCGGAATTCGACCCGGCCTACGATGCTGCGGCTGAAGCCGTGAGACTTGCCGCCGCCCGCGAACGCGCGCGAAAGGCAGGTGCCGGTGCGTGAGCTGAAGGTTTCGATCCCCGGCCTCGAACTGGGCGGCCTGGCATGGGGCGAGCCCGATGCGCAGCCGCTGCTGATGGTGCATGGCTGGCTGGATAACGCGGCGAGCTTCGCCCTGTTGGCACCGAAGCTCGCCGACCGCTTCCATGTCATCGCGCTCGATTTGCCGGGCCATGGGCACTCCGGGCATTTGCCCGAATCGACGATCTACCAGCACGTCGACTACGTGCGGGCGGTGCTTGCGGCGGCCGACGCGCTCGCCCTGCCCCGCTTCCACCTGCTCGGCCACTCGCTTGGCGCAGGCGTGGCGACCATGCTGGCCGTCGCAGCGCCGGAACGGATCCGCGGCCTGGCCCTCATCGAAGGCCTCGGCCCGCTCGGCGACGATGGCTCGCGCACGCTGGATCGTTTCCGTGAGGCGATGGCGCTGAAAGCAACAGGCAATCGCCCGCTGCGTGTATTCCCGAGCATCGAATCCGCCGCCGAAGCGCGCGCCATGGCGAGCGGCCTGGCACCCGAGCTCGGCCGGCATATCGTCGAACGTGGACTATCAGCCGTCGATGGCGGCTACAGCTGGCGAAGCGATGCCCGCCTGTCACGCCCTACCGCGGTGCGCCTGGCGGAAACCCAGGTGATGGCGTTGCTGCTCGGCCTCGCCGCACCCACATCGCTGCTGCTCGCGCGCCCTCACCCACCGTACCTCGAGCCCGACGCGTTGCAGATACGCATCGACTGCGTGGAAAACCTCCGCGTGACGCACATGGATGGTGGCCACCACCTGCACATGGAACATCCGGACGCCGTAGCCAACTGGCTGCACAGCTCGTTCTGACACCACCACCCTGTAGGAGCGCGCTTGCGCGCGATCG
>NZ_DASYCB010000023.1:0-11230 GCF_036500425.1 Luteibacter sp. | reverse complement strand
GGGTACGAAAAAGGGGCGACGCATGGCTGCGCCGCCCCTTTTTTCACAGGCTTTTTCAGGCCAGATCGGTACCGAACTGTTCCTTGTATTCCGCAGCGAACTGCTCGTACGTGAAGAACTGGTTCTGCGTGCCCGGGTGTTCGACTTTCAGCGCGCCCATGAGCGACGCCATGCGGCCGACCGTGGCCCAGTCGTAGCCCTTCATGATGCCGAAGATCAGGCCAGCGCGATACGCATCGCCGCAACCGGTCGGGTCGACCACCTGACGCTCGCGCGCCGGCGGGATCGTGATCTCTTCGCCATCCGCATGGATGATCGAGCCGCGCGGGCCGACAGTAATGATGTACGCCTTGACCTTCGATGCGATCGTCTTCGCGTCCCAACCGGTGCGCTGCTGGAGCAGCTGCGACTCGTAATCGTTGACGATGACGTACGTGGCCTTCTCGATCATCGAGCGGAACTCGTCGCCGTTGAACAGCGGCATCGCCTGGCCCGGATCGAAGATGAAAGGCACGCCACGCGCGGCGAATTCATCGACGTGCTGCAGCATGGCTTCACGGCCATCCGGCGCGACGATGCCGAACTGGTAATCGGGGATGTCGCGCACGTGGTTGTCGTGCGCGTTCGACATGGCACCCGGGTGGAACGCCGTGATCTGGTTGTTATCCAGGTCGGTGGTGATGAAACACTGCGGCGTGAACATGTCGTCGTACTGGCGGACGCCATCCATGCGGATGCCGTGCTTTTCCATGTGCGCGCGGTACGGCGCAAAATCCTGGCCGACGGTCGCGACCGGCATCGGCTCGCCGCCAAGGAGCTTCAGGTTGTACGCGATGTTGCCGGCGCAACCGCCGAACTCGCGGCGCATCGCCGGAACCAGGAACGACACGTTCAGGATATGCACCTGATCGGGAATGATGTGGTTCTTGAACTGGTCCTGGAACACCATGATGGTGTCATAGGCAAGCGATCCGCAGATTACGGCAGTCATCGTGTAAACAACCCAATAGGTAAATGTAGGAGCGCGCTCGCGCGCGATGCTCTTATCCCCAAACCGCACACCCCATAAAAGCATCGCGCGCAAGCGCGCTCCTACAGGGGCGGGAACGGATCCGGAGAGAGCTCCGGCAAACCGGCGGATGGTACCCAAAATCGCCCCCTTCCGCGACCTCCCTCTTCACGTACAGATTTACGGGATCAGTACAGCTTCCGCGCGCATCATTCAGACTTACAAGGCTTTCTTAACTTCTCCGCCCTTGCGCCCCAAGGGGTCGCAATCTAGACTTCCCTGCTTACTTTTTCCGGCTACCGGGCGCTTGCCGCATCATGTTTAAGAAGTTCCGCGGTCTCTTTTCGAACGACATCTCCATCGATCTCGGTACGGCCAACACGCTGATTTACGTGCGTGGGCAGGGCATTGTCCTGAACGAGCCGTCGGTGGTCGCCATTCGCCAGGACCGTGGTCCGGGCGGCCCGCGCGCGGTTGCCGCCGTGGGTGGCGATGCCAAGCGCATGCTGGGCCGTACCCCGGGCAATATCGCCACGGTGCGTCCGATGAAGGACGGTGTCATCGCCGACTTCACCATGACCGAGGCGATGCTCCAGCATTTCATCAAACAGGTGCACCGCTCGCGCATGCTGCGGCCCAGCCCGCGCGTGCTGGTCTGCGTACCCTGCGGCTCCACCCAGGTGGAACGCCGCGCCATCAAGGAATCGGCCGAAGGCGCCGGTGCCCGTGACGTCTTCCTGATCGAAGAGCCCATGGCGGCCGCGATCGGCGCCGGCATCCCGGTGCACGAGGCCCGCGGCTCGATGGTCCTGGATATCGGCGGCGGCACCTCCGAGGTGGCGGTTATCTCGCTGAACGGCATCGTCTACTCGCAGTCCGTGCGCGTCGGTGGCGATCGCTTCGACGAGGCGATCATCAACTACGTGCGCCGCAACCACGGCACGCTCATCGGTGAATCCACCGCCGAGCGGATCAAGCTCGAAGTCGGTTGCGCGTTCCCGCAGAGCGAAGTCCGTGAGATGGAAATCTCCGGCCGTAACCTCGCCGAGGGCGTGCCGCGCATGTTCACGATCAACTCCAACGAGGTGCTTGAGGCCCTCCACGAGCCGCTCTCCGGCATCGTGGCGGCGGTCAAGGCGGCGCTGGAGCAGACCCCGCCGGAGCTCTGCTCCGACGTGGCCGAGCGCGGCATCGTGCTCACCGGCGGCGGCGCCCTGCTGCGCGATCTGGATCGCCTCATTTCCGAGGAAACCGGCCTGCACGTGCAGGTGGCCGATGACCCGCTCACCTGCGTGGCCCGCGGTGGCGGCAAGGCCCTCGAGATGATCGACCAGCACGGCAGCGACTTCTTCGCTTTCGAATGATGGACGCGCGCGCCGCGTCGGCCTGGGCGCGCTAATCCATGGCCCTTAATCGCGACGATAAGTCGCCGCTGTTCTCGCCCGGCGTGGCGGGTACCCTGCGGCTTATCGTTTACCTCGCGCTCGCCTGCGTGCTGATGGTCCTCGACCATCGCGGCGGGTGGCTGGCCAATGTCCGCTACGGGCTGTCGATCGTCGTGGAACCGGTCTACCGCCTGGCCGGCCTGCCCTCGCAGGGCTTCCAGGCGGCGACAGTCGCGTTTGCCGACCGCCAGCGCCTTACCGAGGCCAACCAGCGCCTGCGCGAAGACCTGCTGCTGGCCAACGCCAAGCTCAACCGCATGGCCTCCGTGGCCGAGCAGAACCAGCGCCTGAAGGAACTGCTGGATACCCAGCACAGCCTCGCGATCAACGTGCAGCTTGCTCGCCTGATCGGCGTTGACCTCGGCGCTTTCCGCCACCGCATCACCTTGAACGTGGGTGCGCGCGACCAGGTGAAGGCCGGGCAGGTGGTGATCGATGCGCGTGGCGTCATGGGCCAGATCATCGATGTGATGCCGACCACCTCGGTGGCCATGCTGATCACCGATCCGAACCATGCGATCCCGGTCACGATCGAGCGCACCGGCCTGCGCACGGTGGCCTACGGCTCGCGCGGCGGCGATATGCTCACCCTGCCCAATATCCCGGTCTCGGCCGATGTGCAGGCCGGCGACAAGCTGGTCACCTCCGGCCTCGGCGGGCGCTTCCCCACCGGGTTCCCGGTGGGGACCATCCGTGATGTGCAGCAGACCGCCTCGGGCACCTTCCTCTCCGCTAACGCCGTACCCGCCGCTGACCTCGACCGCAGCGAAGACGTGCTCCTGCTCCACGACCTGGCCGAACCTGCCGGGCCGCCCGAGCTGGCACCGAACGCCGGTCCGCCGGCCGACATGGCCCCGGACCCGAACGCGCCACCAGGCACGCCCGCACCTAATCCGACGCTGCCGCGGGTCACCGCGCCGACGGCCAGCGGCGCGCCTGCGCGCGCGTCCACCAGCGCCACGGGGGCCACGCCATGAACAAGACCCGCGTCCGCCAGCTCTGGTTCGCCGCCACGTTGCTGCTCTCGCTCGTGCTCATGCTGGTGCCACTGCCGGGCCCGCTGACCTCGTACAAGCCGTACTGGCCCGCGCTGGTGCTGCTCTACTGGTGTCTGCAATCCGGCGACCGCGTCAACCTGGGCATGGCCTTCTGCCTGGGTGTCGGCGCCGACCTGTTCGATGGCATGCTGCTCGGCGAGCAGGCCCTGCGCCTCACCGCCATGGTCTTCATCGCCTTGCGCTTCCGCTCGCGCCTGCGCTTCTTCCCCATGTGGCAACAGACCCTGGCCGTGCTGGGCTTCCTGCTCAACGATCGCGTGCTCCTGCTGCTTGTGCGCGTGCTCGGCGGTGATCCGCTGCCGCCTTCGGATTTCTGGATTTCGCCCTTCGTGGGCGCGGCCCTGTGGCCGTTCCTGTTCCTGATCCTCGACGACCTGCGTGCGCGCCTGCGCATCCACGAGGCATGAGCCTCCGGCGCGCCTCCATCAAGGAAACGCGGGGTGAGGTGGCGTTGTTCCGCCGCCGCGCGCTGGCCGGTTTTGCCCTGATCCTGCTCGGGCTCATCGCCGTGTGCACGCGCTACGTGTACCTGCAGGTCTACCACCACGACGAGTTCGCGGCGCGCTCCGAGCAGAACCGGATCAAACCACGCGCGATCCCGCCCGCGCGTGGGCTCATCTACGATCGCAACGGCGTGTTGCTCGCCGACAACGTGCCCGCGTTCCGCCTGGAAGTGACGCCCGAGCAGGTCAGCGACATGGACAAGATGCTCGCGGACCTGGGCGCGGTCGTGCCGATCAGCGACGACGACATCAGCGTGTTCAAGAAGCAGGTGAAGCAGAGCCGCCGGTTCGAAGGCGTACCGCTGAAGCTCAAGCTCACCGAAGACGAGATCGGCCGTTTCGCCGTGAACCGCTGGCGCTTCCCGGGCGTGGATGTGGTGCCGTACCTTACCCGCCGTTACACCATGGGCCCCGAGCTCGCGCACGTCATCGGCTATGTCAGCCGCATCGACGCCGACGACCTCGATCACATGGATGACGAGGAAGAGGCAAGCTACAAGGGCACCACCCACATCGGCCGGATCGGCATCGAGCGCTCTTACGAGAAGCTGCTGCACGGCGCGCCGGGCTATGAACTGGTCGAAGTGAATGCCGATGGCCGCACCCAGGCCGTGTTGGATACGACGCCGCCGACGCCGGGCAAGAACATCTACCTGTCGCTTGACGTGCGCTTGCAGAAGGCCGCGCTGGAAGGCCTGGCCGGGCGCCCAGGCGCGGCGATCGCCATCGATCCGCGCAACGGCCAGGTGCTGGCCTTCGCCAGCTTTCCGACCTTCGATCCCAACCTGTTCGTTAACGGCATCAGTTCGGTGGACTACAAGGCGCTGACCACCGACCCGGACAAGCCGCTGTACAACCGTGCGCTGCGTGGCGTGTATCCGCCGGGCTCGACGGTCAAGCCGCTTCTCGCCCTCGGCGGCCTCACCCTGGGTCTGCGTCGCCCGACCGACACGGTGTTCTCGAACGGCCAGTTCTGCATCCCCGGCCAGAGCCGCTGCTACCGCGATGATGATCGTGGTGGCAATGGCACGGTGAACATGATGCAGGCGATCGAGCATTCGACGAACACGTACTTCTACAAGCTCGCGCTGGACATGGGCATCGATCGGCTATCGGGCTGGATGTCGAAATTCAGCTTCGGCAGCAAGACCGGCATCGACCTGGTCGGCGAGGTCGAGGGCGTGCTGCCTTCACGCGAGTGGAAAGCGAAGCGCTCGAAAGCGGGCTGGTTCCCGGGTGAGACGATTATCGCGGGTATCGGCCAGGGTTACTGGGCGGTCACGCCGATCCAGCTCGCCCATGCGATCGCCACCTTCGCGGGGCATGGCATTCCGTACGCTCCACACCTGCTCCTCGATACCCAGGATGGCGTGGACAGCCCGCGCGTCGCGCAGGCGTTCCCACCGGAAGGCCCCTCGCTCATCCGCCGCGACAGCGACTGGCAGGCGGTGAACCAGGGCATGATCGACGTGATCAACTCCGGCAAGGGCACCGGCAAGAAGGTAGGCATCGGCTTCCCGTACGTGATGGCAGGCAAGAGCGGCACGGCCGAGCGCTTCTCGCGCAAGACCGACGCCTACGACAACAACAAGAACAGCGCTTACCTCGCGAGCCGTCACCGCGCCTGGTTCATTGCATACACGCCGGCGGAAGACCCGAAGATCGCCGTGGCCGTGCTGTTGGAAGCGGGCGCGTGGGGTGCGCAGGACTCCGGCCCGATCGTGCGCAAGATTCTCGATCAGTGGGTCGTCGACGAGGGCGGTCCGCGTCCGGAAGCGCTGCCTCCGGGCCCCATCGCCACCTCGGATGCGCCGATCGAAAGCGCGCCCGTAAGCGACGACAGTATCCAGGGCGCACAGCCGGCCCCGGCGACCAGCAGTGAACTGCCCCCGGACGACAACGGGGAGGACCAGTAACCGTGCTCCAGCAATTCACCGTCCGCCTGCAACGCTTCGGCATGCGTCTCATGACGCGGCCGCGCCTCGACCTGCCGCTCCTGCTGGCGCTGTTCCTGCTCGCCTGCGCAGGCCTGACGACGCTGTACAGCGCGGGCGGCGGTAACTATTCGCTGGTCGGCGGGCAGGCCGCGCGCTTCGTCCTCGGCGGCGTGCTGTTGCTGGTGATCTCGCGGATCCCGCCGCCGGTGCTGCGCTCGTGGACCCCGTGGCTCTATGCCGCCAGCACCGCGCTTCTGGTGGTGGTGGCCGCGCTGGGCGAGGGCAGGGGCGCCTACCGCTGGCTCGACCTCGGCGTCATGCGCTTCCAGCCCTCGGAACTGCTCAAGCTGACCATGCCGATGATGGTGGCCTGGTACCTGCACCCGCGGCAGTTGCCGCCGAGCTGGAAAGACATCATCGTCGTCGGCCTGCTGATCGCGGTGCCGGCGGGCCTCATCGCGGAACAGCCCGACCTCGGTACGGCGCTGCTGGTGGCGGGCGCGGGGGCCTTCGCCCTGTTCCTCTCGGGCATGGCCTGGTGGCGTATCGGCCTGCTGGTGGGCAGCGCAGGCGCGGCGATTCCCGTGGCCTGGCAGTTCCTGCACGAATACCAGCGCAATCGCGTGCGCACCCTGCTGGATCCGGAATCCGATCCGCTCGGCAACGGCTGGCACATCATCCAGTCGAAGATCGCGGTGGGTTCTGGCGGCGTTTTCGGCAAGGGCTGGCAGCACGGCACCCAGTCGCGCCTGGATTTCCTGCCCGAACACACCACCGATTTCATTTTCGCCGTGTTTTCCGAAGAGTTCGGCCTGGTCGGCGTCATCGCGATCATGCTGCTCTACGCGTTCATCATCGGCCGCTGCCTGTGGATCGCGATGAATGCGCGCGACACCTATTCGCGCCTTCTCGCGGGCGCGATCGGCATGAGCTTTTTCGTATACGTTGCGGTCAACGGTGGCATGGTCGCGGGCATCCTTCCGGTGGTAGGCGTTCCGATGCCGCTGGTGAGCTACGGCGGCACGTCGGCGGTGTCGTTGCTTACGGGCTTCGGCGTGCTCATGTCGATCCACGCAAATCGAAAGCTCCACGATTAATGGCTGAACGCGCGCCCGAACTGGCCCGGGAAGCGCCACTTTCGCGTGTTACGCTTCGGGGCATGGATGACGCTCAGCCTGCGCACCGCGCACGACCCGCACGATTTGTTCCGCGCCTGCTTGGCGCGATGCTTTCGCTTCCCCTGCTTTTCGCCGCTAGCCATGCACGCGCCGCCACCACGGAGACGCATCCGGGGCAGGCCGCGCTGGTGCGCGAAGTGGCGAAGGACACCGGCAAGAGCCCCTGGGCGCTGAACAAGCTACTCAACGGGGCGAAGATGCAGCAGGGCATCATCGATGCGATGAACCGCCCCGCCGAAGGCAAGCCGTGGAGCGTGTACCGGCCGATCTTCCTCACCGAGGACCGGATCAACGCCGGGGCCGAGTTCTACCGTACGCACCGCGCGCTGTTGGATGGCATCAGCCGCAAGTACGGCGTGCCGGCCGAATACATCGTCGCGATCGTCGGCGTGGAGACCTTCTACGGCCGCAATACCGGCAAGTACAAAGTGCTCGATGCGCTGACCACGCTGGCCTTCTACTACCCCAAGCGCGCGCCGTTCTTCCGCGAGCAGCTGAAGGTGTTGCTTGAGTTGCCCTCGAATCACCTGGGTGGCCCGCTGGATACGCTCACCGGCTCGTATGCCGGTGCGCAGGGCTGGGGCCAGTTCATGCCCAGCTCCATCCGCGACTGGGGCGTCGATTACGACGGCGATGGCCGCATCGACATGAAGAGTTCGATGGGCGATATCTTCGCCAGCGTCGCCAACTACTTCAAGGAACATGGCTGGCAGACCGGTGGCCCCGTGGCCTCGCGTGCCCAGCCCGATCGCCGCGCGCAGGCGCCGGCGGTACCGAAGGACTGGCGCCCGGTCGCCCCGGTGGAATCGTTCGTAGCCACCGGTTTCGCACCGCTGCAGCACCTGGACCCGGGCCGCGATGCGCAGCTCCTGCGCCTGGATGGCCCCGCTGGTGACGAATACTGGTTCACCTTCCAGAACTTCTACGTGATCACCACCTACAACCGCAGCCCCATGTACGCCCTCGCCGTCGACCAGCTGGCGCAGGAAATCCGCGCCCGCGTCAAAGGGCCTGGCACGCGATGAACAAGGGCCGGGGGGCCAGCTCATGTAGGAGCGCGCTTGCGCGCGATCACGCGTGCCGCAGCACCCCATCCCCCTGTAGGAGCGCGCTTGCGCGCGATTGGGATTACGGCAAGCACCCATCGCGCGAAAGCGCGCTCCTACAGTGGTTTTGCGTGCTTTGTGTGGTGGCGGTGTTGAGTGCTTGCGGTGGCGGCCACAACACCCGCCCTGCGTCGGGTGGCAAGCGCAGTGGCGGCTCTGGCCGGCCGTACGACGACATCAGCCGCTCGCAGGGCTCGCGCTACGGCAGCAAAAGCGACAGCGTGCCGACCGACATGCCGGATTTCAGCAAGATCCCGGAGCCGGTGCCGAAGAACGAGCCGCGCTCGCTCTATGGCAACAAATCGCCGTATTCGGTGCTCGGCCAGACCTACAACGTGCTGCCCACGCCGAAAGGCTACGTGGAGCGCGGTATCGCTTCGTTCTACGGCAACAAGTTCCACGGTTACAAAACCTCGAACCTCGAGGAATACGACATGTACCAGTTCAGTGCGGCGCACAAGACGCTGCCGCTGCCGAGCTACGCGCGTGTCACCAACCTGCAGAATGGCAAGAGCGTGATCGTGCGCATCAACGATCGCGGCCCGTTCCACGAAAACCGCATCATCGATCTGTCGTTCGCCGCCGCCGTGAAGATCGGCGTGTGGCCCAGCGGTACGGGCCTCGTCGAAGTGCGCGCGATCGATCCAGGCGATCCGGCGTCGGTCGCGGCGCCGCCGTTTGTACAGACCACGCCGAAGCCCGCGCCGGTGAGCGCACCGCCGCCGCCCGCACGTTCTTACGCTAGCGCGCCGCCGTCCGGCCGCACGGTGGCCACACCCGCTGCCGTGGTCACGGGCGCGACCCTGGCCGCCGCGCCGCGTCCGGCGCCGAACAGCACCACCACGACGCCGGTGGCGATCGGCAATCCCGACGATGCCGGCCCCGTCGAGGGCATGACCGATGTGTCGGTGGCCGATGCGCTGCCGCCCGGTACGAGCGGGCAGGGCGTGCGCCCCGCGGCACCCATGGCGGGCTCGTCGCCCGTGGCGCCGGTGGCCACCCGCGCGCCGTCGTCTGCGATCCCGGCCCCGGTCGGCACCAGCATTCCCGTGGCGCAGGCCCGCCCGCCCGTCGCCAGTGAGCCTTCCAGTCCGGCCGCCGTGCCTGGCAAACCCAGTATTTACCTCCAGGTCGGCGCGTTTTCTGACGTCGCCAACGCCAACCGCGTGGCCGATCAATTGAACCGTGCCGGCCTGGGCCCTGTCAGTGTCATCGAGACCAACCTGGGCGGGCGCAACGTGCGCCGCGTGCGGGTTGGCCCGCTCGCCGATGTGGACACCGCTGACAAGGTGACCGACCAGATTGCCGGCATGGGCCTGCCCAGGCCCTCGGTCGCGGTAGACTGAGCCCCTTTTTTCCTGCTTTTGACTGGACCGCTGAAACGATGAAGCTCTTGCCCCGTACCCTGTTCGCTTTCGCCGCCGCCGCGCTCGTCGCCGGCGTGTCCGTGGCGCAGCAGACGCCGCCACGTCCCGTGGTGCCGCGCCCCGTCGTGCCTGAGGCCCCCGTGCCGCCGCCGCCGGATGTGGAGGGTAAGAGCTGGGTGCTGATGGACTACAACACCGGGCAGATCATCGCGTCGAAGGAACCGGACATGCAGGTCGAGCCGGCCTCGATCACCAAGGTCATGACCGATTACGTGGTCTCGGCCGAGATCGCCAACGGCAAGATCCACATGACCGATCCGGTCACGATCAGCGAGAACGCCTGGCGTGGCGGCGGTGCCGGCACCGATGGTTCCACCAGCTTCCTCAAGCTCAACAGCCAGGTGCCGCTGAAGGACCTGCTGTACGGCATGATCATCCAGTCGGGCAACGATGCCGCCATCGCGCTGGCCGAACACACCGCGGGCTCCGAGCCGGCGTTCGCCAACCTGATGAATGCCTATGCCAAGCAGCTCGGCATGGCGCACTCGAACTTCGAGAACGCGTCGGGCTACCCGATCGCCAACCACTTCACCACGGCCCGTGACGTCGCGATCCTGTCGCGCGCGCTGATCCACGATTTCCCCGAGGATTACGCGATCTCGGCTGTGAAGGAGTTCGAGTGGAACGGCATCAAGCAGCACAACCGCAACCTGCTGCTGTGGCGCGATAACAACGTCGATGGCATCAAGACCGGCCACACCGCCGCCGCGGGCTTCTGCATGGCCGCCTCGGCCAAGCAGGGCGATGCGCGCATGATCGCTATCGTGATGGGCGCAGGCAGCGAGAAGGGCCGTGCGGACGCCGCGCTGTCGCTCATGAACTACGGTTTCCGCTTCTACGAAAGCCACAAGCTGTACGACGGCAACAAGCCGCTCGCGACGCCGAAGCTGTGGAAGGGCGCCGAGAACACGCTGCCGCTGGGCACCACCGAAAACGTGATGATCTCAGTCAAGCGCGGCGACTACGACAAGCTCAAGGCCAATCTCGATATCCCGTCCACGCTGATCGCCCCGTTCAAGAAGGGCCAGCAGGTCGGCACGCTGCGCGTCACCCTGGATGGCCAGCCGGTCACCACCGTACCCCTCGTCGCGCTGAACGATGCGCCGGAAGGTGGCTTCTTCTCGCGCCTGTGGGACACGATCATGCTGTGGTTCCATAGCGACGACAGCGGCAAGAAGTAAGGAGCGCGGGCGATGAAAGAGATCGATTTCTCCCAGGCCAAGGCCGAAGGCAAGGGCTTCCAGTTCCCGGGCCAGTTCGAGATCACCGCGATCGGCAACGCGGGCGCGGACCTGAAGGCCCGCGTCCCGCAGATCCTTCACGGTATCGGCCTGGAAGTCCTCCACGAAACGGTCACCTCCAAGCTCACCCCGGCCGGCAACTACGAGTCGGTCGCGGTCAGCTTCGTCGCACCGACCCGTGAGAAGTACATGGAGGCCCACGACACCCTCCGCGCCGACCCGGATATCCGCTTCACCCTCTAAGGGCGACCATGCCCCTGTAGGAGCGCGCTTGCGCGCGATGGGACTTGCGGCCACCCCCATCGCGCGCAAGCGCGCTCCTACAA
>NZ_DASYCB010000022.1:0-164638 GCF_036500425.1 Luteibacter sp. | reverse complement strand
GGAGCGCGCTTGCGCGCGATAGGGTGTGCCGTGAACCCCATCGCGCGCAAGCGCGCTCCTACAGCGGCGTTTAGCGTTTGCCGATGCTGGAGGAGACGTCCCAGAGGTCGACACCGCCGTCGCGGGCGTGCTGGTCGATCTCGGCTAGTTCTTCCTTGCTGAAGGCCAGATGCTTCACCGCGTCCAGGGAATCGTCCAGCTGCTCGACCGTGCGAGCGCCGATCAGCGACGAGGTGATGCGTGGATCGCGCAGGGTCCAGGCGATGGCCATCTGCGCCAGGGTCTGGCCGCGTTTTTCCGCCATGCCGTTGAGTGCGCGAATGTGCTTAAGGTTCTCCTCGCTCAGCATGTCCTTCTTCATTGAGCCATCGCGGGTGACGCGCGCGTCCTCCGGGATCCCGTTGAGGTACTTGCTGGTGAGCATGCCCTGGGCCAGCGGCGAGAAGGCGATGCAGCCGGTGCCGAGGTCGCCGAGCGTATCGAGCAGGCCGTGCTCGATGCTTCGGTTAAGCATCGAATAGTTCGGCTGGTGGATAAACAGGGGCACGTTCTCGGCGGCCAGGATCGCTGCCGCTTCGCGCGTGAGTTCCGGCGAGTACGACGAAATGCCGACATACAGTGCCTTGCCCTGGCGGTGCAGATGCACGAGCGCGTTCATGGTCTCGTCGAGCGGCGTGTCCGGGTCGACACGGTGCGAATAGAAGATATCGACGTAGTCGAGACCCATGCGTTTCAGGCTCTGCTCACAGCTGGCGATCAGGTGCTTGCGCGTACCCGTGGGGCCACCGTACGGGCCCGGCCACATATCCCAGCCCGCCTTCGTCGAAATGACCAACTCGTCACGGTGCGGTGCGAAGTCCGCCGCGTACCAGCGGCCAAAATTCTCTTCCGCCGAACCGAACGGAGGGCCGTAATTATTCGCGAGATCAAAGTGGGTCACGCCACGATCAAAGGCGCGGCGCAGGATGGCGCGGCCCGTCTCGAAGCGATCGACACCGCCAAAGTTCTGCCACAGGCCCAACGAAACCGCGGGCAACACCATGCCACTTCGGCCAACACGGCGGTAAGGCATGCGCCCGTCATAGCGGGCCGGATCGGCGACAAACGTCATCGGGAAATTCCTTGCGTGGGGACGTGAGGGGTAGCTGACCTGTCGATGCTAGCGGATGGCCGTGACACGAGCGAGCTCGGCTCACAGCGACGTTGGCTTAGGACTACACGATGTTCAGGGCGATGCCGAACTGCCAATTTGACAGGCGGCGACTACGCTTTCATGCAGGCCAGATATTGACGGGCGGAGATGACCATGCCGGATTTCGACATCACGATCACGTACGACCTCGGTTTAGCCGACAACGACTGCGGCACCCTCATGCTGCGAATGGGCGAGGCTGGGCTCTCCCATTTCCTGATCGGTGCCCGATGCGCGGGCCAGATCGCACTGACAACCGCGTACAGCGCCAACTCGCTTATCGTGGCACTGCATCTCGCGCTGGCGGACGCGGCTATCGTGTTGCCACACGCGACCCTCATCGAGGCGCACGCTTCGATGGCTCGAAATCCGTACGCGGGGTATTCGCCGCACCCGCCCACACCGCCGGACACCACGGGGGCGCGATTCCGCGCTGAGCGCGTTCATGCCACGACCTGCTTACCCCGAACCCGCATACCCGCCACGGCGGCTCGCCTACCTGGATATCTTGCAGGCCACGGTTAAGGCGATGCGCTGTTCGGCCACGAGAACGCGCTGGGCTAGCAGAACAGACAGTGCATACCATCGTTTAATGGGACTTGCGCACCAGGCCGAAAGGCCCAACCCTGCTGTCATACCTCTACAGCAGGGATCTCCCATGGCCAACCCCGTCCTCTTCTCGCCCGCGCGCGTGCGCGGCCATGAACTGGCCAATCGCATCATCATCGCCCCGATGTGCCAGTACTCCGCAGTGGATGGCCAGATGAACGACTGGCATCTCATCCATCTCGGACAGCTCGCGCTCTCGGGCGCCGCGTTGCTCACGATCGAAGCCTCGGCCGTGCTTCCGGAAGGGCGGATCACCTGGGCCGACGTCGGCCTGTACGACGACGCCACCGAAGAAGCGATGCGCCGCACCCTGCAAAGCATCCGGCACTGGTCGGATATTCCCGTGGTGGTGCAGCTGAACCACGCCGGCCGCAAGGCTTCGACGCAGACGCCGTGGGCCGGCGGTGCGCAGATCCCGCCCGGGACCGCGCGTGGCTGGCAGACGGTCGCCCCGTCAGCGATTCCGTTCCAGGATGACCAGATCGCGCCGCTCGCCCTTGATCTCACCGGACTGGAGCGGATCAAGGCGGCATTCGTCGAGGCTGCGGGTCGCGCTGTGCGCGCAGGTGTGGATGGTGTCCAATTGCACGGAGCCCACGGCTACCTGCTGCACCAGTTCCTCTCACCGCTTTCAAACCAACGCACCGATGCCTATGGCGGTTCCCTCGAGAACCGCATGCGCTTGCCGCTCGAAGTATTCGATGCGGTTCGCGCGGCATTGCCTGCCGACAAACTCCTGACCATGCGTGTCTCCGCGACGGACTGGGTGGAGGGTGGGTGGGATCTCGAACAGACGAAGGCGCTCGCCCAGGCCCTCGAAATCCGCGGCTGTGATGCGATTCACGTATCGACGGGTGGCCTGCACCCGGCGCAGAAGATCCCGACCGCGCCGGGTTACCAGGTGCCATTCGCCCGCGGGGTGAAGGAGGCTGTGGCGATGCCGGTCGTGGCCGTGGGCCTTATCACCGAGCCTGAGCACGCCGAGGCGATCGTCGCCAATGGCGATGCCGACATGATCGCCCTGGCCCGCACGATCCTCTACGACCCACGCTGGCCGTGGCACGCGGCGGCTCAACTGGGCGGGCAGGTAAGGGCACCGAAGCAGTATCTGCGCTCACAGCCGGCGCGCCACCGCCATGTCTTCCACACGGATGCCGCGATGGCGCCCGAGGCACAATGGGTCCGCGGCCCAGACTGGCGTTACGTCTGACACCCCTTGTAGGAGCGCGCTTGCGCGCGATCACGGGTATGGCGAGCACCCATCGCGCGCCAGCGCGCTCCTACATATACCTTCGTATGCTTGTGGTGGTTTGTACCGATTGGTACAGTACAATCTCCCCGGTACAGCAGATTGCGTCATGGCCGCACCCGTTCCTCCGTTTACCCACGACACCGCCGTCCAGAAGGTTCGCCTGGCTGAGGATGGCTGGAACAGTCGAGATCCGGCGCGTGTCTCATTGGTCTACACACCGGATAGCGAATGGCGGAACCGTGCCGAGTTCGTCCATGGCCGAGCGCAGATCGTCGAATTCCTGACCCGCAAGTGGGCAAAGGAACTCGACTACCGGCTGATCAAGGAACTTTGGGCCTTCACCGGGGACCGCATCGCCGTGCGCTTTGCCTACGAGTGGCACGACGACAGCAACAACTGGTATCGCTCCTACGGCAACGAAAACTGGGAGTTCGGCTCGGATGGCCTGATGCATCACCGTTATGCCTGCATCAACGACATGCCGATGAAAGAGGCCTATCGCAAGTTCCATTGGCCGCTAGGCCGCCGCCCGGACGATCACCCGAGCCTCTCTGACCTGGGCCTCTGATGCCGCGCATCGTCTACGAACGCGCCGATGTGCTGCCCATGCTCGCGGAAGCCTTCCGTGAGTTGGGTTACGACGGCGCGTCCATGGCCCGGATCACCGAAAAGACGGGGCTGGGCAAGGGTAGCCTCTACCACTTCTTCCCCGGCGGGAAGGAAGACATGGCGGCGGCCGTACTGGCCGAGGTGGATAGCTGGTTCGAAGCCCGGGTGTTTACGCCTTTGGCCACGTTGCCTCCCACGCAAGCCATCCCCCTGATGTGGCAGGCCGTCGATGAGTACTTCCACGGCGGTGCCCGCGTTTGCCTGGTGGGTGCCTTCGCCATCGACGAAACGCGCGATCGTTTTGCGAGCGCCATCGGTGTGTATTTCGCCCGTTGGATCGACGTGTTGACGGCGGCGCTGGGTGCTACTGGCGAGCCCATGCCAAGGCAAGCCGCCCTGGAGATCGTGGGTGGCATCCAGGGCGCGCTGATTCTCGCCAGGGCTCTAAACAATCCCGGCGTCTTCGTAGAAACTACCCACCGACTCCGCCGACTGGGCAACACCACGCCGTGACCAACGCCAAGATCCGCTGCAGCTGGGCAGGCAGCGACCCGCTGTATGCCGAATACCACGACACCGAGTGGGGTGTCCCGCTGCACGATAGCCGCATGCTCTGGGAACAACTCATGCTCGAGGGTTTCCAGGCGGGGCTGTCGTGGATCACGATCCTGCGCAAGCGCGAGAACTTCCGCAAAGCCTTCAAGCAGTTCGATCCAGTGAAGGTGGCCCGTTTTACCGAGAAGGACATCGAACGCCTGCTCGGC
This sequence comes from Luteibacter sp., assembly GCF_036500425.1. GTDB lineage: Bacteria > Pseudomonadota > Gammaproteobacteria > Xanthomonadales > Rhodanobacteraceae > Luteibacter. The sequence continues at coordinate 160,212 of NZ_DASYCB010000022.1, read as the reverse complement.
GATGAAGGCATCATTCGCTCACGCGCCAAGATCGCGGCCACCATCCAGGGCGCGAAGATCTACCTCGACATGAAAGCGAATGGCGAGGATTTCGCGGACTACTGCTGGTCCTTCACCAAGGGCAAGGTGCTGCGTGGCGATGGCAAGACCGTGCATGCGCAGACGCCGCTGTCCGCCACCATCTCCAAGGACATGAAAAAGCGCGGATTCAAGTTCGTCGGCCCCACCATCGTCTACGCATGGATGCAGGCGGTGGGCATCGCTGACGACCATGCCCGCGCCTGCTTCCGTTACCGGGCTCAGTAAGAGCCGGGTGGCGCTTTCTCACCCCACCAGCCTTCCTCGGGACGGTGGTGGGCCTTGAGGCCGCCGTAGAAGGTCATGGCACGCAAGACCCATTGACGACTCACGCCGAGCAGGTAGCCTAGCGGCGCCTTCGCGCGATCGCGCCAGGCATGGTGGCCGGGGTAGTCCGGCTGCATACCCAGGTATTTGCGGCACACGCGGTTGAACTGGTGCACGCGCGCATTGCGAACCGTGTGGCTCGTGTAGAAGGTGACGCCGATCGAGATCGACACGGCATCGTCGCCGTGCACCCAATGGGTATCCGAGCGGGTCATATGCGGCGATGTCGTCGGGAAATACACACCATCACCGGCGCCGCTATCGAAGTCATGGCTGGTGGCGCGAGCGGCGTCGGTCAGGCGCACATCGCGCAGCGTGTGGCTGACGATGAAGTCCTCGACATGCGCCGCGCTTACCGCGTCGCGGTCGTCTGGCTCCCACACGCTCAATGTCTTCCGTCCATGCAGCTGCATCCAGAAGTTATTTTCGCGATCGATGTGGAACGGTGTGACAGAAGGCGGCGCGGAGATGAAGATGAACCCCGTGACATTGAAGATCCCGGGTTGCTCTTTTTCGATCAGGGGGCGAAGACCATCGATGATCTCCTCGAGCAGCGCGCGATAACGCGGAATGGCTTCGACGTTGTACAGCGCGATCCACGAACCGCTTTCGTGGATATGCTCGAAGACCTGATCGAGGTCGCGTCCATCGGTCGGGCGTGGCTCGTGGCGGAATGCCGAATCCTGTTGCATGCCGGGCCGGATGAACCGGCATTGCTCCTTCGGCATCAGTTCGCGCGCCAGGTTGGCGAGCTCGGGCAACTGGAATAGCGGATGGCGGTGGAAGTTATGCCGCAACCGGGTGATCCGGTGCGTGGAGAACCCCGCAGGGTCCAGGGGCCACACGATGTGCGGCTCGTTATGGTCGTGCTGATCCATGGTGACGCTCCCCTCGAAACAGGACCCCTGCAGCGAGGAAAAGCGTCGTACGAACCTGCGGTCGCTGCCACACGACAAGCGGCCTAACCGCAATGACCTACGTAAATCCTGTAGGAGCGCGCTTGCGCGCGACCGGGGTTATCGCAAGATCCATCGCGCGCAAGCGCGCTGCTACAGCTTGGCGAGGCGTGAGGCGGCGACGGGCTGGTTGCGGAAAGCCACGCCGAGGCGGTTGAACGCGCTCATCAGGGCGATCGCCACGGAAAGGTCAGCGAGCTCCTTTTCATTGAATTCGGCGGCGGCCGCGGCGTAATCCTCATCCGGCACGCCCGTCTCGGCGACGTTCGCGACGGATTCGGCCCAGGCCAGCGCGGCTTGTTCGCGTGGGCTGAACACGTCACCCGCTTCGCGCCATGCCCCGGTGAGGATCAGCTTTTCGAACGGCACGCCGTGCTTATTCAGGTCCTGCGAATGCATGTCGATGCAGAAGGCGCAGCTATTGATCTGCGATACGCGCAGATAAACAAGGTCGATCAGGTTTTTGTCCAACCCGCTTTGGGCGAGGTAGCCGTGGACGGTCAGCAAGCCCTTGGCCGCATCGGGGGCGACCTTCATATAGTTGATGCGCTGGTTCATGGCGATGGCTCCGGCATTAGGAAGGGGGTATGGGCATAGCGTGCGCCCATAATGGGCCATTCGGTAGAGCCAAGAATGCATCGTTGGGGTGTACCATCGCTTGCATGGAAGGTTCCTTCGGCATACGCATTGATCGTGGCGCGCGGCTGTCGCTGTCGGCGCAGATCGCGGACGGCATTCGTGCCGCCATCCGCGATGGCCGGCTCGCACCGGGGGCCCGCTTGCCGTCCTGGAACGACCTCGCCGCGCAATTGGGCGTCGCGCGGGGCACCGTCCGAATGGCCTATGAGGAGCTGGCCGATGGCCAGTTCGTCATGCCCTCCGGGGCGGCGGGGACCCGGGTGACCGGGCGCATGCCCACGATGCGTCCCGAACCCGAGCCGATCCGCACGCGTGCCGCATTTGGTGGCTTTCCCATCGGGAGCTCGACCGCCTTGCCTTTCCAGGTGGGCGTCCCGGCGGCGGACCTGTTCCCGGCGGCTTTGTGGACGCGTCTGTTAGGACAGGCGGCACGCGATACGGCGGCTACGCAGACGGACTACCCGGATTCGCGCGGCGAACCGGGCCTGCGCGCAGAAATCGCCGGTTACCTCGCCGTGGCACGTGGCGTGGCCTGCCATCCCTCCCAGGTGTTCGTCACCCACGGTTACGCCGCGGCGCTGAACGTGATCCTCCGTGTCCTGCGCGTGCAGGGCGCGGACGCCTTGTTCGAGGAGCCAGGCTATCCCTTCGCCCGCACCGCGCTGGGTTGGGCCGGCGTGCGCGCGGTCCCGGTGCCGGTGGATGCCGATGGCCTGGACATTGCGGCCGGTGGCGCGCTCGCACCGCACGCAGCCATCGCGCTGGTCACGCCCGGGCAGCAGGCACCCACGGGCGCCCCGATGTCGCTGGAGCGGCGCCTCGCGCTGATCGAGTGGGCGCACGCGGGCGAGCGCTGGATCATCGAGGATGATTACCTTGGCGAACTCCAGCTCACCCGCCGCGCGGCACCGGCACTCGCCTCGATGGACAGCCAGCGCGTGATCCACATCGGCACCTTCAGCAAGACCATCGCCCCTGGGCTGCGCATGGGCTACCTGGTCGCTCCGCCGACGCTCGTGGCGGCGTTGCAGGAGGTCACCGGCACGTTGGCGCCAGCGCCGCCGCCAGTCATGCAGCACACCGTGGCGGGCTTCATCCGGCAAGGCCATTACCTGCGCCACCTGCGTCGCATGAAGCGTGCGTACGCGAGCCGGCGCGACGCGATCGGCGCGGCGCTTTCCCGCGTTGGCCTGGACTGGGAAGAGGGTGGATTGGCGCTGTGCATAGCGCTGCCTGCGGGCACGAACGATGTCGCCCTGTCCCGTGCGGCGCATGCGGCGGAACTCGCCCCGGTGCCGCTTTCCCCGTGGTTCGCCGGGCCGGCAACCCGGGCGGGCTTGCTGCTTGGCGTCACCAACGTTCCCGAGGCGCGGGCCGATGCCCTGGTGGAGCGCCTCGCGGCGGTGATCCGCGGTGCGACCGGCTAGAATGCGCGGCTTGTCGTGGAGTTACCTGTGAACAGCCCGCTCGCCCCCGATGCCACCCCGCCATTCACCGAGGAAGATCGTGCCTGGATGGCGCGCGCGCTCGAGTTGGCGGCGCACGCGCGCGATGCGGAAGGCGAAGTTCCCGTTGGTGCGGTACTGGTCGTGGATGGCAAGGCCGCGGGCCTCGGCTGGAACCGAAACATCACGTTGAACGATCCCACCGCGCATGCCGAGATCCAGGCCTTGCGCGCCGCGGGTGAAGCGCTCGGCAACTACCGGTTCCCGGGTGCCACCCTGTACGTCACCCTGGAGCCATGCGCGATGTGCGCCATGGCCATGGTCCATGCACGGGTAAGCCGCGTCGTATACGGCGCGACCGACCCCAAGACCGGCGCGGCCGGCAGTGTCTTCGATACGCTGATCTCCGATCGCCACAACCATAAGATCAACGTGGTGGGTGGGCTCGAAGCGGATGCCGCCGGCGATATGCTTCGCCAGTTCTTCCGCTCGCGCCGCTAGGCGAACGGGCGTAGCGCGTCGGCGACGGCCAGCGGCACCGGTAGCGTCAACAAGGCATCGGCGCGGGTGACGCCCAGGTTCACCGAGGCGATGGGCAAGCCCTTGCGGGAGGCCTCGAGCACGAACCGGTAACCGGAATACACCATGAGTGACGAGCCAACGACGAGCATGGCATCGGCCCGGCCGAGGTGCGCCCAGGCGGTATCCACCCGCGCCCGCGGTACGTTTTCGCCGAAGAACACCACGTCCGGTTTCAGGATGCCGCCGCACACCGTGCATGGCGGTACGACGAAGCGCGAGAAATCCACGCCGTCCAGATCGGCATCGCCATCGGGCGCGATCGTGGCACTCAGGTTGAGCCAGTCGGGATTGGCCTGCTCGAGGCGACCCTGCATGACATCGCGGCGCGTGATATCACCGCATTGCATGCAGCGAACACGATCCATGCGGCCGTGCAGATCCACGACATTCAGGCTGCCGGCGGCCTCGTGCAGGCCATCGACGTTCTGTGTGAGCAGCAGTTCGATGCGTCCCTGCTTTTCGAGCTTCGCCAGCGCGTGATGGGCCACGTTCGGCTGCACCGATCCGAAATGACGCCAGCCGATCATGCCGCGTGCCCAGTAACGGGCGCGTGCCGGTTCGCCGCTCATGAAGAGTTGCAGGGTCATCGGTGGACTGCGCTTCCACTCGCCCTGGCCGTCACGGTAATCAGGAATGCCCGAGTCGGTGCTGATGCCGGCACCGGTCAGCACGAACAGGCGTGGGTGTGTATCTACGAAGTTTCGCAGTGCTTCAAGATCGGTGTCGGCTGTGGCGGGAAGGTTCACCCCGTCGACTATATCAGCGGATCATGCGTCCGGGCTTCGCGAAGCCACGCCAGCGCGCGCGTCGCATCCATGGCGAAGCGGCGCACGGCAAGCTCCATGTCGCTGAGCTGACACACCGCCATCTCCTGTTCCAGGTTGCCGCCCATGGCCGCCAGACCGGTGGCCTCGGCCATGCCGAGCGCGCCGGAAACACGGTGCAGCCATTGTCGGACCGCGAGTGCATCCGAGCGGGCCAGCGCCCCTTCGAGGTGGCCGACATCGGCGGCCAGCGCCTCACCCAACGCGTCGATGACTTCGTGCAGCGCGCCGTCGCTGCCGAGCGTCGTGCGCAAGGCCACGACATCGACGTGCGGCGCCACGGGCGGCACGAGGAAACGCAGTTCGACGATCGCGCGCAGCGCATCCTCACGTTCAACGTGCAACGCGCCACCCAGGGACAGGGTCATTCGCCGTGCGCTATCCAGCGTCTCCAGGGCGGCGTCGGCAAGAAAGTCGACGGTGAAATGCACGGTTTGTCGTCCTGGTTCATCGCCCACCACATCGACGCGCAGGGTGATGAGCTCGCCGTGTGGCTGGTCGATAGCCAGTTCGAGCAGGCGTTGCAGGATCGCGCCCAGCGCACGGATCGGTCCGACCAGGTCCGTGGCCAGGGTGGGATCCACGTCAAGCGCAAGGCGTACACGGCGCCGATGCGCGCGGCCGAGATAGCGCCGCCCCAGGCGCTCGAGCAAGTCCGGCAAGCTGGTCGCGATGCCGACGCGCGCCGCGCGCGCCGCGTGCGCTTCGAGTACGCGTTCCAACGAATCGCGCCACCACGTCGCTGGCATCCCCGTGCGTGATGTGCTCAACTCTGCGCCCCGCGATGCCCCGGCACGGCCAGGCGGGATGATGGACAGTGCCGCTTGGAAGGATCACCCATGACGTACCGCGTTATCGTCGCAGACGACCATCCGGTCGTATTGAAGGGCATCAGCCTTACCCTGGCCCGCGATGGCCTGGCGGTGGTCGTCGCCGAAGCGAGCTCGCCCGAAGCGTTGCTCGCCATCCTCGATCGCGTCGCATGCGATGCGCTTATTACCGATTTCAGCATGCCCGGCTCCGACCACGATGGCCTGGCGATGCTCGCCAGCGTGCGCGAGCGACACCCGCGTCTTCCCGTCATGGTCATAACGACGATCGCAAACCCCGCACTTTACCGCGAGATCCTGTCGATGGGCGTGCTCGGCCTCATCGGTAAGTCGGGCGACGCCCGTGAAATTCCCGAAGCGCTGCGGGAGATCCTGGCTGAGCATGTCTATCTCGGTGCCTCGGTGCTTGCGATGCTCGGCGTGGAGCAGGGCGCGCCGATCGACAGGTCGGGAACACTCGCCGACCTCTCGCCCCGCGAACTGGAAATCCTGCGCCTGTTTGCCACTGGCCACAGCGTGACCGACATCGCCCGGGCCACGGGGCGCGGCCTGTCCACCATCAGCCAGCAAAAATCGAACGCCATGCGCAAACTGCGCCTGGCCAGCGACTCTGAGGTTTTCGAGTACATCGAGCGGTTGCGCCTGTAGGGCTGAACGGACGCTGCCACGATAGCCAGCGGAGGCCGCCGGGGACATAGAAGAATTCTCAAAACTATGTCCCAATGGGGCGTCATACCGCCCGTCGTAAGGAGATTCACTGGTGAGTGCCAAGATCAGCCCCCTCGCGGGCAAGCCTGCTACCGACGGCACGCTCGTCGATCTGTCGAAGCTCCTCGCCGCTTATACGGATCTGAAACCTGATCCGTCCGTGCCTGAACAGCGGGTTGTCTTTGGCACGTCCGGGCACCGCGGCTCCTCGTTCGAGTGCTCGTTCAACGAAGCCCATGTGCTCGCGGTCGTGCAGGCGATCTGCGAATACCGCGCGAAGGCCGGTGTCGATGGCCCGGTCTATGTGGGTATCGACACCCACGCGCTCTCGCAGCCCGCCCTTGAAAGCACGCTGGAAGTACTGGCCGCCAACGGCGTGGAGACCATGATCTCCGCCGGCGGCGAATACACGCCGACCCCCGCGGTGTCGCACGCCATCCTGGTGCACAACCGCGGCCGCGAGCGTGGCAAGGCCGATGGCATTGTCATCACCCCGTCGCATAATCCGCCGGACAACGGCGGTATCAAGTACAACCCCCCGCACGGCGGCCCGGCCGACACCGATGCGACCAAGTGGATCGCCGATCGCGCCAATGTGCTGATCGAAGGAGGCCTGCGCGAGGTCCGGCGCATACCGTACGCGCAGGCGGTGAAGGCCTCCACGACGCACGCCTTCGACTTTCTGGACCGTTACGTCGGCGACCTCGAGCATGCGCTGGATCTCGAGGTGATTCGCAGCGCGGGTGTGAAAATGGGCGTGGACCCGCTGGGCGGCGCCGGCGTGCATTACTGGCACGCCATCGCTGAACGCTACAAGCTCGACCTGACCGTGGTGAGCGAGGAGGTCGACAAGACCTTCGCGTTCATGTCGCTGGACTGGGACGGCAAGATCCGCATGGATCCCTCGTCGTCGTACGCCATGCAGCGCCTGATCCACCTGAAAGACAAGTTCGATGTCGCCTTCGCCTGCGATACCGATCACGATCGTCACGGCGTCGTGGCCCCCAGCGTCGGCCTCATGCCCGCGAACCACTATCTCGCCACGGCGGCGTGGTACCTGTTCCAGAACCGTCCTGGCTGGCGTGCCGATGCCGCGGTCGGCAAGACCGCGGTCAGCACCGGCTTGCTCGATCGGGTAGCCATGCACCTCAAGCGTCCGTTGCTTGAAGTGCCCGTGGGCTTCAAGTACTTCGTGCCCGGCTTGTTCGATGGCAGCGTGGGCTTCGGCTGCGAAGAAAGCGCAGGCGCCTCCTTCCTCGCCAAGGATGCGTCGGCCTGGTCCACCGACAAGGATGGGCTCGTTGCCGCGCTGCTCGCGGGCGAGATGACCGCGCGCGCTGGTCGTGATCCTGGCGAGATCTACCAGGAAATCACTGGCAAGCTCGGCGATCCCGCCAATGCGCGCATCGATGCGCCCGCCACCCATGCACAGAAGCAGAAGCTGTCGAAGCTGGATCCGGCGCAGGTCACCTCGAAGACGCTGGCGGGCGACCCGATCACCACGGTGATCAACCAGGCCGATGGCCAGCCGATCGGCGGCATCAAGGTCATCTCGGCACAGGGCTGGTTCGCCGCCCGGCCGTCGGGCACCGAGGATATCTACAAGGTTTACGGCGAGAGCTTCCGTGGCAAGGAGCATCTTGCCCGCGTGTTGGAAGAAGCCCAGGCGATGGTCGACAAGGCGCTCGGGTAAGCCATGGCCCACGCACCCATCCGCGTGCTGGTCGGCTCACGTAATCCGGTCAAGGTCGCCGCCGTCCAGCGCGGCCTCGCGCCGTTGTTTCCTGGTCGCATGGTGGAATCCGAGGGCATGCACGCGCCGTCGGGCGTGCCCGACCAGCCGATGACTGCTGCCGAAACCCGCGAAGGCGCGCTGAACCGCATGAATTACCTCCGCCAGCACGCCGAGGCGGATTTTTTCGTCGCCCTGGAGAGCGGGGTAGATGTCACCGAAGACGGCCCCGGCACCTTCGGCGTCGTGGCGATCGGCCACGGCGACAGGGTGTCGGTTGGACGCAGCGCATGGCTGCCCCTGCCACCGGCCGTATTCGAGGCCCTGCTCGATGGCGAGGAGCTGGGCGATGTCATGGACCGTGTGTTCGGCACCGTCAACATCAAGCAGCAGGGTGGGGCGCTTGGCCTGGTCACGAACGGCCATGTGACACGTGAGGACGCTTACGCCCAGGCCATGACCCTGGCCATGGCACCCTTCCTCCACCCCGAGCTGTACGGCGCCAACCTGTAGGAGCGCGCTTGCGCGCGATGGGTTTGCGGCGAGCACCCATCGCGCGCAAGCGCGCTCCTACAGAGGCATGGCAAAGGTGTTGTGCCTCGGGAGCAACGATTTAGATCGATCCAGCCCCTTGAATCCGGGCCAACGCCCCTTATCCAGCAAAGCATCGACGACGGCGCAGCCGCCGCCATCCTTTGTATCCGGATACCAGGCCATGACATCTTCCAGCCAGCTCGAACCCGTCCCGTCGTTTGATTACGTCATCTTCGGAGCGACCGGCGACCTCACTATGCGCAAGCTGCTGCCGGCACTCTACCGCCGGTTCGCCGAAGGCCAGGTGCCCACTGACGCGCGCATCATCGGTACGGCGCGCTCACCGCTGGATGACGAGGCCTACCGCGAGCGTGCGTTGAAGGCCTTGCGTGAGTTCATTCGTGGCGATGAACTGGTCGATGCGACCGTCAGCCGGTTTCTGCGCCTGGTGCATTACGTCAGCCTCAACGGCGCAGACGCCAACGGCAACTGGGCGGGTCTCGCGGAGAAGCTCGCGAACCAGGCCGCCGATCGCGCCCGGGTGTTTTACCTCGCGACCGCGCCCGACCTGTACGGCGATATCGCGAAGAACATCGACGACAAGGGCCTGCGTACCACGGAGTCGCGCATCGTCCTCGAGAAGCCGATCGGTACCGACCTGGAAACCGCGCGCAAGGTCAACGAGGGCGTGGGCCGCCACTTCCCCGAGAACAGCATTTATCGCATCGACCATTACCTGGGTAAGGAAGCGGTGCAGAACATCATCGCGCTGCGCTTCGCCAACCCGATGCTGGAACGCATGTGGGATCGCGAGTCGATCGAATACGTACAGATCACCGCGGCGGAGACCGTCGGCCTTGAGGGCCGCGGTGGTTACTACGATGGCTCCGGCGCGCTGCGCGACATGATCCAGAACCATCTGCTCCAGGTCCTGACCGTGGTCGCCATGGAGCGTCCGTCGTCGCTGGATGCCGATGCGTTGCGCGATGAAAAGGTCCGCGTGCTTACGTCGCTGAAGCCGCTCGATCGTAACAATCTCGCCGCCAATGTCGCCCGTGGCCAGTACGTGCGCGGCACGGCGGGCGGCCAGCCGGTGCCCGCTTACCGCGAGGAGCTGCCGGAATCGAACCCGAGCAACACGGAAACCTTCGTCGCGCTGAAGGCGGAGATCGAAAACGCCCGCTGGAAGGGCGTACCGTTCTACCTGCGCTCGGGCAAGCGTATGCCGGAGAAGGTGACCGAGGTCATCATCCAGTTCCGCGCTGGCGAGCCAGGCTTGTTTGGCGAAGCGCGGCCGGGCAGCCGGCTGGTGATTCGCGTGCAGCCGAACGAGAGCGTCATCCTGCCGCTGTTCGTCAAGCAACCAGGCAGCCGCTTCGGCCTTGATGAGGTGGATGCCCTTTCGAAGCTGGGCGAGCCGGGCCGTGTACGTTTCCGCGATTCGTACGAAGGGCTCATGCTGGATGCCGTGAAGGGCAGCCCGGCATTGTTCGTCCGCAAGGACGAAACCGAGGCGGCCTGGCAGTGGGTCACGCCGATCCTGCAGGGTTGGAGCGAAGCCAGCGCCGGCCCCGATGCGTATGAAGCGGGCACCTGGGGCCCCGAATCGGCCCGCGCCTTGCTCGCCCAGGCCGGCCACCAGTGGGTCGAAGATCTGGCCGCCTGAGGCCGCCCTTCACCCTTCCGGGGCATTGCATCCACGTCGCTCGCCCGCATTATGTGGAGAGCGGCGAAGCGGGCGACCGCGACGCCGATCATCCCCAGGAGGCTTCCCATGTCCGACTATCGCAAGACACCCGAGGCCCTTGCCCGGCTCAGCCCGGAACAGTTCCGGGTGACCCAGCAGAGCGGCACCGAGCGTCCGTTCCATAACGCGTTTCATGAGAGCAAGGAACCGGGCATCTACGTCGATATCGTTTCCGGCGAGCCGTTGTTCTCCTCGCTGGACAAGTTCGATAGCGGCTGCGGCTGGCCGAGCTTCACCCAGCCCCTGGAAAACGACCACGTCGTCGAGAACACCGATGCCAGCCACGGCATGGTCCGCACGGAAGTGCGTTCGACGCATGGCGATAGCCACCTCGGGCACGTGTTCCCGGACGGCCCGCGTGATCGCGGCGGCTTGCGCTACTGCATCAACTCAGCGTCTTTGCGCTTCGTTCCTGTTGCCGACCTCGAGAAGGAAGGCTATGCCGAGTATGCAAAGCTGTTTGCGAATGAAAAGGGAGGTGTCGCATGACGTCGAAAGCCATCCTGGCTGGCGGTTGCTTCTGGGGCGTGCAGGATCTGATCCGCAAGCAGCCGGGCATTATCAGCACGCGCGTCGGGTACTCCGGCGGCGATGTGCCGAACGCCACCTACCGTAACCACGGCACGCACGCCGAGGCGCTTGAGATCGAGTTCGATCCGGCGAAGATCAGCTATCGGAAGATCCTGGAGTTCTTCTTCCAGATCCACGACCCAAGCACCGTGAATCGCCAGGGCAATGACCTGGGCACCAGCTACCGTTCGGCCATCTTCTACCTGGATGAAGAGCAGAAAGCGATCGCCGAGGACACCATCGCCGACGTCGACGCCTCCGGCCTGTGGCCGGGCAAGGTGGTGACCGAGGTCAGCCCGGCGGGTCCGTTCTGGGAGGCCGAGCCGGAGCACCAGGATTACCTGGAGAAGTTCCCGAACGGGTATACCTGCCACTTCATCCGCCCTGACTGGGTCTTGCCGCGCCGCGCCGCCTGACCCACATGCGCCACCCGCCGGCTCTGGTATAAGAGCCGACGGGGTGGTTTGTGAGAGGTAGGGCATGCGGGTCGATGAAGGCGAGGCCGTTCCACGGGCATGGCAGCGCCATGCATTGTCGCTGTGGGTCGTCGTACTGGTGGTCATCGGGCTGCTCCGCGCGACGAATCGTTTTCTTATCGATGTCGCGAATGGCTACGCGACGCCCTTCGCCCCCAAGCTGATTGAAGAACTCACGGGCTCGCTGAGTTTTGGCGCCTGCCTGCCACTGTTGTTCATCGCGCTACGCCGCATACCGCGTAGCTTGCTGGCCCATACCGCGCTGTTTGCCGCGCTTTCGCTGGTACAAACCTCGTTGATGATCGCGGCGCGTGTCGTCGTTTTCGGCCTGGTCGGTGCGCCCGGCCGCGCACCTCCCGTCACGCCGTGGCGTTACCTGATGGAAGTGCCGACGCAGCTGTTTTTTTACGTGGTGATCGTGCTTGGATTGTGGCTCTTCGACCGCTACCGGGAAGGGCGCGCACGCGAAGTGCGCACGGCGCAGCTGGAATCGGCACTCTCCGAAGCGCGCCTCGAGGCGCTGCGCCTGCAGCTGAATCCCCATTTCCTGTTCAACACGCTCAACGCCGTGTCCGAGTTGATGTACGAGCGCCCACGCGTGGCCGACGAGATGCTGGCCCGGGTGGGTGAGTTGCTGCGCGCGACCCTGGCCGCGGGTGGCCAGGAGCACGCACTGCGCGAAGAGTGGCGGTTGCTGGATCTGTACCTCGATATCCAGCGTGCCCGCTTTGGCAGCGGCCTCGATGCGGTGCTCAGTACCGACGATAGCCTTGCGGCGGTACGGGTGCCGTTTCTCGTGTTGCAGCCGCTGGTCGAGAACGCGATCGAGCACGGTGGCGTCGGTGATGCGCGCTTCGTACGGATCGATGCGCGGCGCGATGGTGACCGCGCCGTGGTGACCGTGCGCGATGGTGGCGGCGGGACGGCACGGCCGGGGCATGGTATCGGCATGGGTAACGTGCAGGCGCGCCTGCAACATTTGTATGGAGCGGCTGCGGGCATTCGCCTGGAGGCGGCGGAGCAGGGCTCGACCGTGACGCTCTGGTTGCCCGCGCGCGAGGGCGGTGCGGCATGAGCCTGCGTGCGGTCGTGATTGATGACGAGGCCCCGGCACGGGCGAAACTGAGGCGGTACCTCGCCGAACACGAAGGTATCCAGTGGGTGGGCGAGGCCTCCGATGGGCCGGCGGCGGTGGCCTTGATCCAGCGCGAGCGGCCGGATGTCGTGTTCCTCGATATCAGCATGCCGGGCATGGATGGTTTCGGTGTGTTGCAGGCCTTGGGGGAACCGTTGCCCGCGGAGATCGTGTTCGTCACCGCGCACGACGACCAGGCCGTGCGTGCCTTCGAGGTGCATGCCTTCGATTACCTGATGAAGCCGGTAGGGCCGGAGCGTTTCGCCCGCACGGCGCAGCGCTTGTGCGCGCGGGTGATCCCCTCGGTCACGAAGCTCGATGGCTTGCTCGGCGATCTACCGGCGCCTGCGCACTACCTGGAGCGCCTGTTGTTGCCGGTGGGTGAATCGGCCGAGCTGGTTGCGCTTGCCCGAGTGGATCGAATTGAATCGGATCGCAATTACCTTGATGTCTACGTCGGCGGGGCGCCACGGCGCCTGCGCGGCACGCTCGATGCCATGCAGGCACGCTTGCACCCGTCTCGCTTCGTCCGGGTGAACCGCTCGACGATCGTGCGGCTCGATGCCATCGTGGAAGTCCAGCCGTGGCCCGACGGCGAAAAGCGCCTCATCCTCACCGACGGCAGCCGGGTGACCTGGACCCGGCGGTATTTCGATGCCGATGTGGCGGGAACCTCGTGAACTGATCGCGGGCCGGTCGCGCGCAAGCGCGCTCCTACAGGAGGCTTTGCCGCGCGCGTGCGCGCTCCTACAGGGACTGGTGTGCTCTTGTAGGAGCGCGCTTGCGCGCGATGAGTACCCGACTACGTCCCAGCCCCACCGGCTTTCGTCCCAACCCGCCGTCACGCCCCGCTTGCGCCACCGCAGACTGGCTCCACGCCCAAAAGGAGCCCACCCATGCGCAAGAAAGCCCTCATCGCAACCGCCATCGCACTCGCCCTCGCGGGAACAGCCTGGGCGGTTGCCCGTCCGGATCAGGTCATGCGGACCGCCGCAGGTGTCGCTGCCCACCACGTCTGCTCGATGACGTTCATCGGCCACCAGGATCCCGACACCATTTTCCGCGAACTGGTCACGCCGGTGCTTGGCCAGACCGCATCGGCCTTGCTGACGATCCACGTGAACCGTGACCAGCAGACCGTCGCCGTCAACGGCCTCGTATCGACCCTGGCGACCGCCACCTTCACACCAGGCTACGGTTGCCGCCTCGATCTGCCGGGTAACACGGCCGTGGTGGCGGACACACGCACACGAGCCGACGTCGATGACGGCTTCGCGCCACAAAGCCTGGTCACGACCGACAAGCCGCAGGTCGCCGCCGCGCTCGATCAGGTCTTCACCAAACACCCGGGCGACACGCCCAAGGTAGTGAAGGCGGTCGTCATCGTGAAAGACGGCAAGGTCGTGGCCGAGCGCTACGCCAATGGCTATGGCATCCATTCGCCCTTGCTCAGTTTCTCCGTCGCCAAGTCGTTCACGAACGCCTTCCTTGGCATGCTCGCCATGGACGGCAAGGTAGACGTGAAGCAACCGCTCAACGCCCCGGAGTGGCGCAAGCCCGGCGATCCGCGCGCGGCCATCCGCATCGAAGACCTTCTGCGCATGCAGAGCGGCCTGGCTGCGGAGGAAGCCGAGTCGGCGTTCAGCCCCGTGGCGAAGATGGAGTTCCTGCACAGTGACATGGCCGGCTACGCCGCCTTGCAGCCGGCGAAGGAAGCGCCCGGGAAGACCTTCGAATACACCTCGGCGGATACCGTGCTGATCGACCGCATGATCGGCGGCCATGTGGGTGGCGGTGCGGCGGCGATGCGCGACTTTGCCCGCAGGCGTCTGTTCGATCCGATGCACATGGGCGACGTCACCATGGAATTCGACGGGCAGGGCACCTTCGTCGGTTCGACTTACGTGTACACCAGCGCGCGCAACTACGCCCGCTTCGGCATGCTTTACCTCAACGATGGCAAGGCGCTGGATGGGACCCGCCTGCTACCGGAAGGCTGGGTCGCCTGGTCGCGCACCTCGGCGCTGGGTGCACCGTACGGTGCAGGCTTCTGGACCAACGACGGACCGAGCAGGGAGGCGCATTACCGTATCAAGGGCGGCTTCCCGGAAGATGGGTTCTTCGCCAGCGGCACGATGGGCCAGCGGATCTACATCGTGCCATCGGAGCACCTGGTGGTGACCCGCTTCGGTTATTCCGCACCACCGGACTACGGTATCGAAGACGACGTAAACCTGATCAAAGCCGCGATAGCCGCGTACCACTAACACGCTGTTGTAGGAGCGCGCTTGCGCGCGATAGGGCTAGCCGCAAGCCCCCTATCGTGCGCAAGCGCGCTCCTACACGGGTTAGGTCAGGTTGAGGAGGTCGGGCATGCGGTCGATGACAGCGAGGGCGCCGGCGTTTTGGAGGTCGAGGGATTTGGGGTAGCCGTAGCTCACGAGTACGTAGGCGACGCCGGCATCTTTCGCCGCCAGCATGTCGCTTTCGGAATCGCCGACCATCAACGTTTTCGCCAGCGGCACGCCGGCCTCATCCGCGAGGTGCTTCAGCGGCACGCCGCTCGGCTTGCGCTCGGGCAGCGTGTTACCGCCGACGATGCCGTCGATGTACGGCATCAACCTGCGCGCTTCGAGCAGGGGACGCACGAACTCCTCGTTCTTGTTCGTGCAGACCGCGAGCTTCACACCCTGCGCGTGCAAGGCGGCAAGCGTATCGACCACGCCGTCATACACCACCGCATCAAGCGCCGTCTCCGCGTAGTGCACGAGGAATCCCGGCATCACGTCATCGATGTCCGCGTCACTGCCGGCGTCACGAAACGCGTAGGTGATCAGTTGGCGTGAGCCCTCACCGATCCAGCCGGTGATCTGCTGCACATCGTAGACCGGCAGGCGCCAGTCGCTCAGCGTGCGGTTCACGGATTCGGCGATATCCGCCGCGCTGTCCACCAGCGTGCCGTCGAGGTCAAAGATGACGAGGGAGTAGGGGAAGGCCAAGGCGCCGCTCCACGATCAAAACGCTGATTCTACGCCTTTACCGGTCCGAGGCCGTGGCCGAGCAGGGCCACGGCGTGGCGGCGGATGGCTTCACGATCGATGTCCTTACGCAGCGGATCGTCCTTCCATTTGCGCCGGGCCGCCATGAACAACATGGTTAGCGACATGATCGATGGCATCACCAGTGCGGGATCGAGGCCCGGATTGAGCAGGCCTTCGCGCTGCCATTGGTGGATCCGCTCATGGAACGCCGCCTGCTCCTTGGGATTCTTCTTCTGGTGCATGTGCTTGCGCAGGGCGTCACTCTCGGTCAGCAGATCGCCGAAGAACACCGGCGCGATCCAGGCATGCTCGTCCGCGACCTCGACGAAACGCTCGGCGACCTTGACGAAGGCTGAGACGGGATCCGTCTTGTGTTCGTGGAAGATTGCCTCGACGCGCTCGCGCATCGGGGAGATATGCGCCTGGTGGATCTCGTCGAACAACTGCTCACGGGTCTTGAAGTAGTAGTGGACCGCCGCGGGGGTCATCCCGGCGGCGCGGGCGATGGCGGCCAGGGTCGTCGCGGCGTAGCCGTAGCGGGCAAAAAGCCCCAGTGCGATCTCGATCAGCCGGCTACGCTGGTCGGCGCCATCCGGCTGGGCGTGGGGACGCCCGGGCGGGCGCCCGCGGCGCGGCTTGGTCGTTGGAGAGGCGTTCGGGTTAGTCATCGGAAATGAATAGCACGAGAGAAGGGAGTTGCCTTGCGGTTCGTTGCCGCATATATTAACTGACGACTTAATTAATTTACAGGCCCACTCACCCGTGAACGCCGTTCACCGCCCCGAACCCGCCGAAACGCCCGCTGGCGTCGTCGAGCCCAGCCTCGCGCCCATCCCCGCCCAGCCCTCGCTGCGCCTGCTCTTTCCGGCGTTGATGCTGGTCATGCTGCTGGCCGCCCTCGACCAGACCATCGTCTCCACGGCGCTGCCCACCATCGTCAACGACCTGGGCGGGCTCAGCCAGCTCTCCTGGGTGGTCACGGCTTACCTGCTGACCTCCACGGTCGTCGTACCGCTGTACGGCAAGTTCGGCGACCTTTATGGACGCAAGATCGTCCTCCAGGTGGCCATCGTCATCTTCCTCGTCGGCTCGGTGCTGTGTGGCCTGGCCCAGGACATGACAATGCTGATCCTGATGCGTGCGCTGCAGGGTCTCGGTGGCGGTGGCCTGCTGGTAATCACCATGGCCGCGGTCGGCGACGTCGTGCCACCGGCGGACCGTGGGCGTTACCAGGGCCTGTTTGGCGGCGTGTTCGGTCTCGCCACGGTGATCGGGCCGTTGCTCGGCGGCTTCATGGTCGATCACCTGTCGTGGCGCTGGATCTTCTACGTGAACCTGCCGCTGGGCATCCTCTGCCTGCTGGTGATCGCCGCGGTATTCCACCCGCACACGCGCCACGTGAAGCACGCCATCGACTGGTTTGGCGCAGGGTTCCTCGCCGTTGCGCTCAGCTGCATCATCCTGTTCACCACCGAGGGCGGCTCGCAGATGCCGTGGAACTCGATCGCGCTGTGGATGATCCTGGTCATGGGACTGACCGCGGTCGCAGGCTTCATATACGAAGAACGTATCGCCAGTGAACCGATCATTCCACTGCACTTGTTCCGGCATCGCACCTTCCTGCTGTGCAGCCTCATCGGCTTCTTCGTCGGTACGGCACTGTTTGGTTCCACCACCTACCTGCCGCTCTACCTACAGGTGGTAAAGGGCGTTTCGCCGACCGGGGCAGGGTTGCAGCTGCTGCCGCTGATGGGCGGCGTGCTCGTCAGTTCGATCGTGGCGGGTCGCATCATCAGCCGGATCGGTCGTTACCGGATGTTTCCGATCATCGGCACGTTCCTGGGCGCCGTCGCGCTGGTCTTGCTGGGGAGCGTCGGTGAAGACGATCCGCTGTATCTCATCTACGGCTACGCTGGCTTGCTGGGCCTGGGCATCGGCATGGTGATGCAGGTGTTGATCCTGGCCGTGCAGAACAGCGTGGACATGAAGCTCATGGGGGTCGCTACATCGGGTGTGACGATGTTCCGTTCCATCGGCGGCTCCGTCGGCGTCTCCGCCTTCGGTGCGCTGTTCACCCATGGCCTGCAGTCGCGCATGGCGGATGACATACCGACGGCGTCGATCGGGCCACGGACGTTCTCGCCGGAAATGGTGGCGAAGATGCCGCCCGACCTGCATGCGAAGTTCCTGCATGCGTTTGGCTCATCGCTGCACGTCGTCTACCACGTGGCGGCGGTGGTGGTATTCCTGGGCTTCTGCCTCGCGTGGTTCCTGCGTGACGTGCCGCTGCGCCAGGCAGGAAAGAAATCCGCGTAAATACCCCACCTGTAGGAGCGCGCTTGCGCGCGACGGGTCTTGCCGCGAGCACCCATCGCGCGCAAGCGCGCTCCTACAGGGATTACCAACGGGCTTGCAGGGTGTGGAAGGGGTGGTCGATGCGGATGCCGTCGGCGTCCCATGCGGTCGCCGGCTTGCCGTCTACGACAACACTGGCTGGCCGGGTCCGGCCTGGCCAGAACACGCGTATGGCGGTGCCGGCGCGGATGCCCTTGTCCAGCGTGACCACCAGCGTATCGCCCTGGCGGCGTGCCGACATGTTCAGCACGCCATAGGCGACCGGCAACTTCGATACCGTCAGGCCCTTGCCGGCCACCCAGGCCGGCGGTGCGCCAGGTAGCAGGTACAGGCCATCATCCGCCTCGCGCATCAGCATGCCGAAGATCAGCCGCGCGTACTCGGCGCCGATCCATGTGTGGGGCATGTCGCCGAGGTAACCCGGGTGGCGCAGGCGCGAGTGGACGACCTCGGCCCACATGTTCCACTCGGGCGGCCGGCGATCACGCACGATCGTGCCAAGCAGTTCGGCTGCATCCGCAGGCCGATCCAGGTAGACGTAGGTCAGCACGTTGCGCAGTTCGTACGGCGTGTAAGCGAATAACTCGCCGGGCTGTTCACGCTTGCGCACATCGGCGAGATAGCGATCGAACGTCGTGACCAGCGCAGCGTGCGGCAACACGTCCATCTGGCCCGCGGGGTCGAGCGCAATCGAGATGCTGGTGGGGTCGCCGTCGCCGAGATCGGCGGCGGCGGGGATGGTATCGACACCCTTCCACGCCATGGTGGCGCGAATCGAGGCGCCGACCGACTCGCGCAGCGCCGCGTACTGCGTGCGTGCGTACGCGGCCAGGTCCTTGTCGCCCCACTGGTCGGCCAGCCATGCGCCATCGTGCCAACCCTTCAACGCCCACCAGTCATCCCAGTAGCTGTGGGTCGGGCTGGAATAGCCTTCATGGCTGATCGAAGGCGCGATGATGCCGTGGAAACGTTGCGGTGCCGGTTGGTCGGCAAGATAGCCGGGCACCATCGTGCGCTCGCGGAGTTCCTGCATGAAATGCATGGCCGCGCGAACCTTGGGCAGATAGGCGCGCACGCTGTCCGGGCCGCCGCCAAAGCGAGCCACATCGGCCACCAGGTTGATGAATTCGCCCTGGCTGTCGTACTCGATATCCGAACCAAAACCGCGGTTGACCGTGCCATCGGCATTGAGGATCGGCGAGACCAGCCCGTTCTCATGCACGGCATGGCTGGCGTACCAGTCGAGGTAATCGCGGGCGGTTTTCACCTCGCCCATGCGCAGCAGGATCGAGGCCGTCGCCGCACCATCACGGATAAACGATCGGTTGTAGTTGCGTGGGCCTGCCTGCATCGCGTGGCCGGTCTGGTTTACCAGCATGTACGCCGCCTGCGAGCGCAGGATGTCGACCAGGGTTTCGTCCGGTAGTGAAAGCCCCACGCTGCCGAGGCGTGCCTGCCATTCCGCGGAAACCTTCTCCGCGAGCGTATCGAACGTCGTCGCGCCGATCCGGCGGGTATCGATGGCGGGCGGTTCCGGCAACGAGCCATCGGCCTTCGCCGGCGTGGTTCCCAGGGGGAAGGCGACAACGACATCGCGCGCTTCGCCCGGGGCAAGATGGACATCGTAGGCAAGCGCACCTGCGGCCAGGCCCTGCGCATCGTTCGCCGTCGTCGCCGGGGGGAGTGTATCGGCGGCCAGCGCCGCGGTGATCTCGGTGGCACCGTGGTCACCGAAGGGCGCCGCAGCGGCCGCATCGGGCTTCGTCAAGGGCACGAACAACGTGCGTCCGTTCACCGCGACCTTGTCTGCGCCGACGCTAAGCGAATGGATCGGTGAAGGGCCACCGTTCTGCCAGGGCGGATTCACCTGCATCGGCCGCACGACGAGGAAGAGGCGGCCGTCGATCCGGGCTGCCCCCTGGTTCACGAGGTGATGGCGCAGCAGCACCACCGGCTGGGCGCCATCCTGCACCGCGAACGAGGTCGCCGTGACGGCGAGGCCTGGCTGGGCCGTCCAGCCCACCGAAGGCATGGGTTTCCACCGATCGCGCAAGGCATGCGTGCGCTCGCTGTTGTCGGCCACGCTGGCCTTGCCATCGGCGCCGCGCCAGATCGCCTGCACCAGAGGGCCGCCTTTGAAGGGCTCGATGTCGCCGTACTCGTCGAAGATCGCCTTCTGCAGCCCCGCAGGCACGCCGACATCGGTCCAGTACACCTGCTGCATGTGCAGGGACGACGGAAATAACGCGGCATTCGCCCGCGATGCGACCACCTGGTAGCGCTTCATCGGGGTCATGACGCGGGGCGGACCCAGGAAGCGGAGCCGGGCGATCTTCGGCGTGGCGCTACCGGCATCGATAGCGAGGCGCAACATGCTCGCCTTGAAAGGTTCGGCGGCGGCGAGGTAGGACGTGTCGCCCTCGGTGCCCGGATCGCTATCGATCGTGATCCACTGGCCCGCGGCGTTCCGCGATTGCAGCGTCACACCGTTGCGCGATCCCGCCCAGGTCACCTCGACACCCGCGACATCGAGCGGCCTCGGCAGGGCGATGTCGACATGGCGTTCGTTACCCTGGCCAGCCACCTCACGCGGATGGCCATCGGCCCAGAGCGAGGCCGCATCGTCCTTGCCCGCAAGGCCTGTGATCTTCGCGGCCTGTTCGGCGGCGATCGGCTCGAACTCGAACACCGACACGCCCCAGTCCGCTGTGCGTGCGGGTGCGGCGAGGCGCACGTAGCGCGCGTCTTCCGCAGGGAAGACCAGGTATTCCACGCCACCGGGCGAGTCCGTGACCGAGTACACCGGGTGGAAGGTCTTCCCGTCGGTCGATACCTGGATCGAATAGGCCGCGGCAAAGCCGCTATCCCAATGGATCCGGACGCCCCCGACACGGGCGACCTTGCCCAGGTCCACCTGGAACCACTGGCCGGGGCTGAACGAGCCACCCCAGCGGGTTGTTTCATCGCCATCGATGGCATGCGCCGGGGCGAGGGCAGGGACCTGTTGCGACGAACTCGTCGCCAGCCAGGCGCTGCGTGGGGGCAGGCTCGCGGATAGGGCAGGTGTCGCAAGCAAGGCGGCGATAGCGAAGCACAACATCGAACGCATGGGTTACCTCCGGGGAGGTCTCACAGACTAGTCACGTAACGCGATGAAACACAGCCCCCTGCGCCAACGGCGTCGCGTATTAGCGGCGTGTGGCAAAGACGCCATCAAGTACGGGCTTCGCGACAAAACCCGCTTTCTCCAGGCGGGCGCTGACTTCCGTCGGTACATCGCGGCCGGTGGTCAGTTTGTTCGGGCTGCCGGTGTAGTGGAACAGACGGCCACCGCGACGGATAACGCGGGCCAGTTCGTTGTAGAAAGCCTGCGAATACAGCTCGCCGGCGATACCAAAGCGCGGCGGATCATGCAGGATCGCGTCCACCGAAGCATCCGCGAGCGTGGCGATGATCTCTGAAACATCGCCATGGGTAAGCTGCAGGCGTCCCCCAGCGTCTGCCGCGCCGGGATCCGGTGACCATGGATTGATCGTGCGCAGCCACAGCACATCGGCGTTCTTCTCAAAGGACAGGATCCGTGCCACGCCCTCATCCAGGCAGCACGCGGCGAAGTAGCCGAGGCCGCCACAGGTATCCAGCACGGTCTTGCCGCGCGGCTCGACCAGCGCCACCTTGCGCCGGGCATCGTCGAGCGGGGATTCCTTCGACGTGGGCAACATCTTGATCCCATCGATCTCGAAGGTGGGCACGCCCCATTCCGTGGGCACCAGCTTGATCAGCGACCCATCGAATCGGGAGACCGGCTCGAAGCTGTCGCCATCCCATGTGTAGATCGTTCGCGGTTTGATCTTCCCGGGGTAAGGGTAGGACTGGCCAAGCCAGGTCCAGTGGTCCTCATGCAGGCTTGCGGTGCCCTCGCTGCGGCCGAGGTCCAGCGAACCCTGCCACGTGCCGGCGCCTGCCTTGCGCGCGGTGAGCAGGGCCTGGGCCGTGGGTTCGGTAAGCAGCGGGCCGGTGTAGTGTGACAAGGCAGGTGCCCATCAGGGAGCGGGTCCATCATGATAACCGGCAGGAGGAACGCCACGTGGTCGCTGCAAAAAAGACGTTCGTGATCAAGCCCGTGCGTGACACGCCTTCAGACGAGGATGGGCGCCGCGTGCTGGTGGACCGCTTGTGGCCGCGCGGGGTATCCCGTGAGCGCGCCGCGCTGGACGACTGGTGGAAAGACATCGCGCCCACGCCGGAGCTGCGCACATGGTTCGATCACCGAGAGGATCGCTTCGCCGAGTTTACCGATCGCTACCTGGCCGAACTGCACGCGAATCCGTACGCGAAAGAGGCGCGGGATGCGTCGCCGGCCGGGCGTACGACCCTGCTCTATGGCGCGAAGGACCACGCGATCAATCACGCCGTGGTCCTGGCCCGGTTCCTCAACAAGGCGCGCTGAGGTTCAGCCGCCCAGGCGGGCCTGGCCGTGGAAGACCGCCTCGATGTTGTGCCCATCCGGGTCCAGGATGAAGCCGCCGTAATAGCCTTCGTGGTAATGCGAGCGCGGCCCCGGTGGGCCATTGTCGCGGCCACCGGCTTCGAGCGCGGCTTCGTGGAAGGCGTGCACCAGATGGCGTGAACTCACCCGGAAAGCGACGTGGACCGGTGGCCGGTTTGGCTCACCCTTATAGATCCAGAAATCAGCCTTGCCGCCCTCACCGAAGCCGGCGACATCGGTGCGCCCGGTGACCGTCGCGGGGAAAATCGCCAGCAGTTCGTAGCCGATCTTCGCAAGCACCGTTTGGTAAAACGTCTTGCTGCGCTCGAAGTCGCTGACGGTGACGCCAGTGTGGTCAATCATCGGGAGGCTCCTGCACAAGGGGGACAGGCCCGGGACTGTAGCGCAAACTCAGGTGGTGCAGGCGTCCGTCGTGTTGAGCTTCGTACCTGCGGAGGCACCGAACGCGCTGATGCCGATGCGCGAACCCGGCACCTTGGTGGTGTTCTGGCCCGGTGTGGTGCTACCCGTGGTGATGGCACACAGGATGAAATACATCGGCTGGGTGGCATTGGTACGTGAGGCGATCGGCTCCAGCTGTCCCTGCTGGCCGAAGGTCACGACATGGCTATCCAGGCCTTGGGCGGAGACCTGGCTCATCGCGGCACCCACCCGGAGCATCAGCATCCCTTTCGCCGTATCCGTGGTGTACACATCGGTTGCCGTCGTGGTCGCCACCGGGTGCGCATAGACCAGCCAGCCCGTGTCGTAATTCTTCGTGGTTGAGCACGTGGCGCCATCGGCGCTTGCGCACAGCGACACGTAGGTCGCCCTGAGCACCGCCTCGGAACGCGCGTAGTCGACCGCGGCCTGTAGATTGTCGGTCGCGCTGCGCAGCCGGTGCTGCTGGATCGTCGTGCGGAACGAAGGGACGGCGATGGCAAGGAGGATCCCGGTGATCAGGACCACCACCATCAGTTCCAGCATCGTGAAGCCCCGCGCTTTCACCAACAACTCCCGTTCGAGGTGATGTTGAGGGGTGCTTTGACACCCGTGTTCGTCAGGGTCAGGTTGGCACACACGTCCTTCTGCTGCGCTCCGCCTGGTACCGCGGTGGCCAGGAAGGCCTGGGCAGCGAACTTATTCACGTCACTGACCGTGACCGTCGCCGTGTAATAGCCACTATCCGAGGTCGCTGTCGTCGTGGTGGAAAAGCCGATGGTTTTCAGGTCAGCGTATTTGTTCTGCTGGGCGTAATAGCGCTCCTCCGCATTCGCGATGGCCATGAGCAGCTTCTGCCCATCAGCGCGGCGCGCCCGGAACCCATAGCGGCTGTACTGCGGGAACGCGATGGCTGCGAGGATCGCCACGACGCCCAGGGTGATCATCAGTTCGATGAGGGTGAAGCCACTCGTGCGCTGGCGGATCCTGATCATGTCAGTTCTCACTGTTGAGGACGTGCCACCCGCGGCGACGTGCGGTGGGGATCGCCGAGCTGGTCGTGTTGCCGCCCTTCGCCGTGGGCGAGCTCGGGTTGTACGCCTTGCCGCCGGACAGGCTCGCCACCGTGCTCAGCGCACCGGAGGTCGCGGCACCGGTCACGCGCGCACCGGCCAGCGTGAAGCCATTGCCCAGCGAGTACGTCGAGGTCCCGATGGACACGCCATAGGCAGCGCTACCCGTGGTCGCATCCAGGGCAAGCAGCGAGCCGGAGGTCGATGTCGTGCACGGGTCGTTCGCTGTCGGGATCAGGGTAACGAAGGTTACCGTGCTCGAACTCGCGTCGAGTGCGGGCGTGACCACCACGCGCTCACCGGACGGGTTGTTCAGGCTCAGGTACCAGCCTGATTTGCTGGCCGGCACGGCATTGCTGCTCACGCCGATAGCGCCCGAACTCGCATCGACGGACAAGGTCTGCTGCACCAGGGTCGCGACGCCAATCGGCGTAGTCACTGCGGTGCCCGGATCGCGCACGCCGTAGATCGCCTGCGTCGTTGTATCCGAGGTATCCGCGGTGCTGAGGAACCGGCCCGTGCCGAACACCACCATGAAGTAGGCGGAGTTCGGATCGGGCACTAGGCGGGGCGCCGTCGTGATCGACTGGTTGTTAGCCGTGGCCGGCTTGAACAGCAGGCTCACCCCTTGCGACTGCGTGGTGCTGGCTAACGATGCGCTGGAGAGATCGATACGCCACACGTTGCCATCGAGATCGCCGGCAAAGGCCACGTCGGCGACCTGGTCGCCATCGTAATCACCCAGCGTCGGCGTAGTCAGGCCGTGGCTCGTCGTAGCGCCTGTACCGGTCGGCGTACGGATTTCCTTGAGCAAGGTACCGGTCTGCGCATCGAGCACGAAGAGCGAGCTGTAAGCGTTCTTGGCGGCCGTCGCCTTGCTGTCATCCGGGAAGTAACCGCCGGGGACGAGGACGACCCAGCGACCCACGGACGTGCTGCTGTTCGTCCAGGCGACGCGTGCGATCACCGGCGTGCCGAACGTATAGCCGAGGTTCGCAGGTGTTCCGGCGGTCGACACGCTATCGCTGTTGAACTCCCATAGCACTTTCGATGCAACCGCCGTGGCGCTGCTCAGCGTGGCGTTCCGCGGGTCGGTGATATCGATGCCGAACACACCGCGGCCGCCGTAACGCAGCGAGCCGACGAGCAACGTGTGCCAGGTCGAGTCCGAATTGAAGAAGACATCGCCCGTCACCGGGCTGCCGTCCACGGTTGGCGTGAACGTGAAGTTCTTCAGCGCACTCTGCGCAGGCAGGTTCGCATACACGCTGGCCGGCACGTAAGCCCACAACTCGCGACCCGGCTTGGCCGTCGTATCCGCTTTCAACCGCGCATCAAACGCGTGCAGCATGCCATCGTTCGCACCCACGTAGACCGTGGCCGGCCGGCTGGCCCAGGTCGCCTGGAAGGCCGCGTAGGTGACCGGATTTTTTGCGGCCGCGGCGGCGGCTTCGGGTGAATTCGAAGGGAAGTTATCGCTGTAGTTGCCGGAGGGCGCGGCCACATACGCCGGCTGCGACCCGAAGATCGCACCGAGCAGCGAGGATCGGGTGCGGAACGTGCTGCCCTCCGCCGTCCTCGTGCCGCTAAGCCATGCGACGCGCTGGGGACCCAGGGTATCCGTGGCCGCCGTGGAAGCCGTGCCATCCGTGGAATTCATGATGGCTTTCTGGCTCGTGCTCAGGTTGTCGTAAACGAAGGCGGTGCCCAGGCCGGTACCGGGACCGGTGCTCGTGGCGATCAGGCGTGCATCATTGCTCGGATTGCGCGGTTTCAGCAGGTCTTCCGCAGCCCATAGTGCCGTCGTACTGACCACACCTGCCAGGCTCACGCTTCGCGCCTGCAAGGTACCGCCCCAGCTCGTGGTGTCGTAGCCCGCGTAATAGGCGATCGCGTTGGCGGTAAGGACGCTGGTGCTCAGGCTGACCGTGAGTGCGGTCGAACTGCTGGCGATCACCGATGAAAGAATGCTGCTCAGGCTGCTGACGAGCGAGGTCGGGTCCGCCGCGCTGAAATAGCCGCCACGGCTGTTCACGGCGGCATGCCAGGTATCATCGATGTTGACGGCACCGCCACCGGTGTCAGGCGTGGGCCACTGCTTGGTGCCCTTGCGCAGCGCGGTGTAATCCCCGTTGTAAGCCAGCGTGCCCGAGATACCCATGGTCACCATGTACTGCGACATGTGCTGCCAGGTCGCCGGGTCGTTCGCGGGGTTGAAGTAGACCTCAGGCGTCGCGCCGGGCTTGGCCGGGTCCACGGTCACCGGCGGTGTGGTGGCGGCCGTTGTCACACCTGTGCTGAGGTCCGGCCAGTACGCCGGGACATTGTTGGTCAGGTCGCTGCGCAGGTCAGTGGCCCAGTACGCGAACGCGATGTCCGCAAGTGACGGGCTGACCGTCCCGGCCTGGTTCCAGTAGATCTTTGAGTTCGCATCGGAAATGGAATACGCGACACCATCCGGAAGCGTCGTGGCAGCACCGTCTGTGGGAGTCACGGTGCCCGGCTTGTCGCCGTTCCAGTAACCATCGGTCACCAGCATGTGGAAGTTCTTGCGGCAGGCGAGTTCGCCCGGCGTGCTGGTGCTCCCATTCCAGTACGGGTCTTGCGCGGTCGGTGTCGTGGTCGACAGGCTGCGCTTGTAAAACTCGCCGGCCGCAATGGTCGCTACGCGGGTGGGCGTGCCGCCGCTTGCCGGCACGCCATAGATCCAGTTCATGAACTGGCTTCGCCAGCAGGTATCCGCCGTGCTGGTCGCCGTGCAGCTCGCGCCGTTGGCCAGCTCGAGGATCTTGCTGGCCGTGGCCAGGGGCCCATAGGCGAGCCCGGCGTAGAGGGCTGAACTGGTGTTGTAACTGCTCCCGGCGCTCTGGCTTTGCAGGGTCTGCCAACTCACTCGCACCGCGTTATCGCCGATCGCACCGAACACACGACCGATCGCCGCGCGCGCGTTGAAATTTCGCGTGCGATAGAAGCTGTACCAGATCGCGAAGTTGGCCTGGGTTGCCGCGGACTCATTTGCGACGAGGTGATAGGTACAGGTGCTCTCGTCACTACCGTTCGTGCACACGTAGTAAAAGGCGCCGGTGTCGTACGTGGTGACCTGGAAAATACCTGATCCCGAAGTCTTCGACCCGCGGACCGCCGTGGGTATCTCCAGGGGGGCACAGCTGTTAAGGAGAACGGTGTTCCCGTACCAGCCTGCTTCGTTCGCGTCGCGCGGGCAGGGTGAGTTGCCTGCCAACGTATTGGTGAGGAAGTTGGTGCTGAACGCCGAACTCAGATTAACCGTGACGGGATCTTTGTAAAGACCCACGGGGATGCTGGTGACGCCTGGTGACCAGCACTTCTTGTTCAAGGTATTAGCACAGTAGCCATCGCGCCATGCAGCAGTAAACGTCGGCGTACCCAGCGGCTGTCCGAGCGCATCCGGCGGTATGACGTAGGTCACCGCCGGATCGAAATAGATGGGATTGCCTTTGGCGGAGTAGTAGTACTTTTTGCCGTAGCTATCATCCATCGCATCCGGGATCGAGGTGGAGTTCATCGAGCCGGAATCATCGAACGTCACCACGATGTTCGGCGCGACCTTGGAGGTCACCCCCGGCGGGGTCTTGCTCAGCGTCACCGTGCCCGCCTGCGCCGCAGATCCAACGAGCAGTGTGGCGAGGCAGGAAAGAACGAAGCGCCAAGGGAAGGAGAGGCGAGGCATGGACAGGTCCTTCAGCTCAGCGTGCACGTAAGTTGATTCGGCGTAACAAAGGTCGATTCGACCACCCGGATCGTGTTGGGGCTGCCACCCGTGGCGCGGGCGGTAATCCGGTAGAGATAGAAATTCGCCGTGGTGCTCCCGCCTGAGCCAATTTCTTTCGCCGTGCTGGTGTTGTTGCTCGGGGTGCGGTCCTGGCCAAGCGATTCCACGATGTACCAGGGGTTGGCGGCCAGTACGGCGGTGCTCAACGTCGTATCGGTCGGGGTGGCGGTGTAGTCCACGCCGCCGCCTATACCCTTGTACTCGGTGCCGCCATCGGTCACCCAGGTCGAGGCGGTGCGAAACGTGGTGGCCTTCGCACTTACCAGCGCAGGGGTGCTCGAGTTGTAGCAACCGAGCGTGGTATCGCCGCTGAAGATGCGCCATTCAACGCCGCGTAGCGCGGTCTCCGCAGACCACTCGGCTTGTTGCGCGTTACGCAACGCGCCCGCAAGCCGCTCCTGGATGAGTGACCGGCTCGAGCTGGTGATGGCGACGATCGTCAACAGCAGCAGGAAGATCAGGGCAATGATGAGTACCGCGCCGCGTTCCCTGTTCATGGGTTGTAATTCCTCACGGAAACCAGGGTGGTGAATTCACGGCGCAGCATGTGGTTATCGAAGCCCTGTTGGCTGGGCTTGACGGTCCGACCGGTATCATCGGGCGACGCCAGGCCGGTGATCGCCGTGTCGCCGTAATACTGGTATTGCATGTCGCCTGCATTCAGCGCGTATAGCGGCTTCTGCCCATCCATGAGCAGATGAACCTCGATACTCTGTACCGATCGCCAGAGGCAACCGGGATCCGTGCCCAGCGCGGCGATGTTGGATGAGGCGCAGGTGGTCGCACTGTCGATATCCGATGCCGTGCGGAAGCTCGTGTTTCCTGTCGCATCCATCACGCCGTAGAGGAAGTCCAGCCGTTCCACGCCGCGGACGACCTCGGAGCTGACGCCGTTCTGCCGACGCATCAAGGCGCCGGTCTTGTTGCCGTTGTTATCGTCGACGACCTGCAGGTAATACGTGATCGTCTGGTAGTCGCGATTGAAGTCGAACAGACGCGGGGCGACACCGGTGGGCTGGGCTAGTGAGACATAGTTCGAATCCGCCGTGATCGTTGAGCCCGAGACCTTCGCACTGAACACCTGCGAGGCATTGCAGTCGGCGAGCATCATCAGGTCACCGGTCTTGATATCGGTGAGCAGCGGTTCGCCGGTTTGCGGGTTCACCGACACGCTGGTCACGACCTGCGAGGCGACGGTCATCTTGCTGTTCGTCCCATCCAGCGTCCAGCCGCGGGTGCCGTCGAGGTAACGGATCGTCAGCACGTCGCTGCCGCTGACGCGGTTCCCGGTCGCGGTACCCTGCGCGGGAATGACACCGGTGCTTCCCGAAGGCCCTGCGGGGTCGACCGGCGTACACGCTGTCGTGGTGCAGTCGTAGCCGCGCATCGCGTACCAGGAGGGCAGCGTGAACGGTGCCGTCGGCGACGCAGGGTAGGTATTCGAGCCGCTCTTGACCGCCCAGGTGGTCGTCACATCGCTCAGCGCCGCCGCGAGGGTGGCGCCGGACACGATCACCCGCGGCGCACGCAGGTAGCGGTCAAGCGTCAAGGCGCCGTTCGATAACGCCGCCGATTGCCCGCCCATGTTCGAGCAGTACTGGGCATTCGCCATGCGCAAGTCGTTGGTCAGCGCGGTCACCGCGAAGCGGCCGCCCTCCTGGAGCCTTGCCAGTTGCGCCTGAACCAGGCTGCTGCTCGATGTGGTGTTGAAGATGTTGACGATGCCCAGGGCGACCAGGATGCCCAGCGTGATGGCGACCATCAGCTCGATCAGCGATACGCCGCGAGGCCGATGGCGCGACGCGTACGTTCGATCCATCATGGCTGGAAGTTCCAAGCGTACGTGCGCAGCGCCACGGTCGCATTCGGTGTGTTGGTGGCCGTGCTGTTGTCGGTCGCGGCGCGCTCGACCCAGCTGATCTTCATCACGCAGTTCCCTGCGTAAGGTGGGCGCATCTGCAACTGGGTCGCATCGGGCGTGACCGATTTGGTACAGGCGATAGATGCCGAAGGCGTCGGCAGGAAGGTCGTGAGCTGGGAACTCCACTGCGCCTGGTCACGCTTCGCAAGCTGCGTCGGCGAGCAGGTGCTGGTCTTCGTACAGTCCTGCGTCACGGAAAGCGGATAGCTGGTCGAATCGTATGCGCCATTCCACACGCCCAATGGATTGGCGCGCATGCGATCCGCCATGCCCATGGCCAGGAACTCGGCCTGGGTGCGCAGGTAACCTACCTGATTGGATCGGAACGAAATGATAAGCAGGCCGGCCAAACCGACGATCCCGACGCCAAACACCAATACCGCGATGAGCACCTCGATCAGGGACGCGCCCCTGGCTCGCGCTGGTGATGACATACGACTCCTTGCCTGTTTTCTAAGATCTTCCACAACGCCCCCGAAATATGAATCGAGGCGACGCCCGCATGTTATCGATGTGTCGAATCCATCATCCTGCACAGCCTACGTGCGAATGCTGCAAATCCGGCACCAGGACATCGCGGGTTAAAACTTAGCGCGTCGAATGTGATCGATACATCACAAATGTGATGAGCGCTGTCTTCACATGTGCTTGATCAAACGATGACATGCACGCCGCGTTGACCATCACGTTTCGATAGTTTCTGCGCTTACTAATTGCGATCCCATCACCTTTGAGTAATTTCGTAAACATCCCGTTGTAGGAGCGCGCTTGCGCGCGATAGGCTCACGGAGCGGTGATGCAGTAAGCCACCTTGCTCGCGCGAACCCCAGGTCAGCGTGCTGTGGCAATGACCCTTACCCACAACCACCAGGAACGACCTCAACGAGAACGTTTCGGTGGCGTGTGCCCGGGCGCATGGTTACTGCAAGGCGCACGGCATCAGTGCTTCGTCGGTTGATCGCGCGCAAGCGCGCTCCTACAAGGGGCAGGGCTTCGGTATGCCGGCTTGTGCGGCATGTAACGGCGCGTATGGACTCGGGGCCTGACCGTCCCCGATACCCTCACCCATCCAGCCTAAGGCGGCGCAAGCCGCTCGACACACGCATTCGCGCCAGCGAATGAACCGATAACGAGGCGCAATGCAGCGGACACCCGCTAATGCGCGAAGAACCAAAGAAAATGGCCGACACGTCTCCCGACGTACCGGCCATGATTCATGCTGCATCGCTCTACAGCATGTGCGTAACGATTATTCCAAACCAGCCCAGCGATGCTTCTCGGCCATCACCAACGCGAGCTTCGGACTACGTCGCGCGATGCGCTCAGCCTTCTCACGCGCGGCACGAATCTCAGGCCAGGCCTCGAGGTAAGCCGCCAGATCATCGGCATCGCACGCATAACGCTTAAGTGCTTCGGGATTCGCGGAGCGTAGCGCCACCGCACCGTTGTAGCCGCCGAAGCCCTGGGTGGCACAGATCGCGCCGCCGTCGTCATTACCAGGCGAGGGCTCGGCCTGCAGGTGGAAGTGGCCGGCGATTTCGGCCAGGTCCGGATCGATACGGCGCAGGGTAGGCACGCCCGGTGCCTTGCGGCCAAGGACGTACTGCAACGCCTGCGACATGGCCTTCAGGCCGGTCTCGCCCATGGTGTGACCATCGCCAACCGCCTTGGGTGTGCCGACGAACAGCTTCGGCAGCTCACCCTCGCGACCCTGGCGCTCCGCCGCGCCACGCAGCCCGGCAAGTGCCGTACCGAGGTCAGTCTTCGAATTGGTTCGCGTACCGGTCGCGTGGGCGGCGAGGTACTGGAAATCATCCACGCCGTAACCGTGCGCCTTGTAGGCCATATCCAGGGTCTGCACCAGGGCGTTCTCACCGCCGAAACCAACGCCTGCGAAATGGGCCTTACCGCCGGCTTCGCCACTGGTACCCCAGCCGACGATGATCGAGGTGATGTCGAGCTTGTTTTGCAGCGCGAACTCCAGCGTGGTCACCAGCAGGCCCGAGCCGCCATGGCCCACCACCGTGCCATCGGCATCGATGTCGAACGGCGCAAGCGAATCATGCACTGTACGTTCAACGCCATCGCCGTGGGCGGCGTTCTTGGTGGCCAGTTTCTCGCCGGTCATCAGCGCGCCGCCGCCAAAGGCCTCGAGGATGCCGAAGCGCGGCTGCAACGCGGCGTCTGCGGCGGTGAGCAGGACCAGCTTCGGCTTCTTGAAGCCGGGGTAATCGAACAGCAACTGCGGGGCGATATCCGCCAGGGCGATAAGGCTGGAGGCGCAAGCACCCACGGCCGTCGCGGGAGCCTGGGGGACCCGCATGAAGCCCACGTCATCCGCCGACTTCAGTGACTCGCGTAGCTCCGGGTTCTTCAGGACGCGGCTGATGCTGTACGACGGCGAGAGCATCGTCGAGACCAGCGCCGGGCCGTGCGAACCGAGCGAGTGGGCCAGGCGCACCGCAAAGGTGTCTTTGGGGAAGCCGCCCTCGGGGAGCGGCGCGTCCGGACGCAGCCACTGGCCGAGACCATCGTTACCGCCAAAGGCGGTCGCCGAGGCGACGCGGAAGGCGAACGGATCCGGGACGAGCTCCGAAAGCGGGCGAGGCAGGCCGGCCAGCGCGCCCAGCGCGCCGTAGGCGAAAAGCTGCGCTTGCAGGGACGGGCTCAAGAGCGGGTCGTTCTGGAACAGGCCGTGCATTTCCTTGAGGCCGGAGGCGCGGATGTCCTCGTAGCGCAAACCGGCCAGGCGGCGCAGGCCCACCGTTTCGAGATCGTGCGGGAGCGGCGCGGCAATGTCCGTCACCACGCGCGGAGCCAGCTCGCGCACGCCGGGGACGTGGCGAATGCCCATGTTGGCGCGCAGGGTAGCGCCGTGCAGGCGCTTGAGCTCATCCAGCGTCACCGGCTCACCGGCGTGGTCACCCTCGGCCCAGCGCATGCCATCGGCCGCGCTTGCTGCTTCGGGGTCGATCTCGATGAGGCCGGCATCAAAGGCGGCCAGCGGCAGGGATTCCTCGGACTGGGCCACGATGGCCTGGTAGGTCTCGGTCGAGCCCACGGCCGACAGGGTGCAGGCGGTGCCGACGGTGACGAGGACTTGGTCGCTTCTCAACATATGCGCGTGGGTATCCGGACAGTCCAAACAGGAATTATAAGCGGAGTGGCCGCCTTCGGTGGGCCCCAATACGGCCGGGTAAAACCCTGACTTCCGTCTCAGGCGACACCGCCCTCCCGATGTTAGGGTCGGCAGGTCCATAGGGAAGGGGTGCATTGACGTGTCTAAACGTGTGACGTCTTTCGTTTTGCTGATGATGGTTTCGATGGCCGGCCTGGCGGCCACCGGCGCACAGGTCCCACCGACCGAACCCGCGCCCGCGAGGCGCGCTGACGTGACCGAGCAGGTCTTCGGCCATACCCTGCACGATCCGTATCGCTGGATGGAAGGCGAGAAGAACCCCGAGTTCACCCAGTGGCTCACCGCGCAAGGCGAGTACACCCGGGCGAAGCTGGACAGCTTGCCGACCTTGCCCGCCTGGGCGAAGGCGCTCCAGGCGAGTGATAACACCGGCGTGGTGCATCGCCTGCAACGGACCGCGGGTGGCCGCCTGTTCTTCCTCGAACAAGCGGGCAAGAGCGCCGCCGTACTGAAGGTACGCGAGGCCGATGGGCGCGAGCGCAGCCTGGTCGATCCGACGGCACTGGCCGGGCCGGGTGGCACGCCATCGATCACCACGTACTCGCTTTCCCCCGATGGCGGAAAGATCGCCGTGAACATCGACCATGGCGGCAACGAGGTCACCCGCGTCTCGGTATTCGACGTCGCAAGCGGTAAGCCCCTTGCCGACGTCGTGGAGCCGGTGTGGGGCGAGTTCGACGTACATTGGCTGGCCGATGGCTCGGGCTTCACCTATACGCAGATGGCGCCACCGGGCGAGCGTACCGGCGGCGACCCGCTGCAGGATATGCGCCTGCGGCTGCATCGTCTCGGCAGCCCGGCGGCACAGGATCCCGTGCTGTTACGTGCAGGTACCGGCGCCGGCGCGAGCGCTTCCATGCCGATCGCAAGCAACCGCTTCCCCATCATGGAGTTCCCCACGGGGTCCCGCTGGGCGCTGGCCTCCGCCTCGGGAGCCCAAAGTGAAGTGACTTACTGCGTCGCCCCGCAAACGGAAGCCATCTCGCCCACGGCCACGTGGCGTTGTCTGGTCACGATGGCCGACGAGGTGAGCGCCGCCGCGATCCATGGCGATACGCTTTACCTGGTGTCGTCGAAGACGCGCTCCAACGGTCAGTTGCTCGCGCTCGATCTGGGCCGCCCCGGAGTGACACTGGCCGATGCGAAGCCGGTGCTGAAGCTCGGTGACGATGAACTCATCGTCGGGCTCACCCTGAACGACGCGCAGACCCTGGCGCCCGCTCGCGATGCCTTGTACCTGAAGGTCGCGACGAATGGTGTCGATGGCATCCGCCGCATCGACTACGCCACACAAAAAGAGGAAACCGTAGCGATGCCCCTCGCCGGCACGGCATCGCTGTTCCATGCCAGTGTCGACCAGGATGGCTTCCTGCTCGAACTGCGCGGCTGGACGACACCGCCCAAATCGTGGCGCTACCTGCCGGCGAGCCGCTCGATGAAGAGCCTGGGCCAGGACGAAGCGAGCCCGGCCGACTACAGCATGATCATGGTGACGGAGACGGAGTTCACCAGCAAGGATGGGACCCGCGTGCCGCTGACCATCCTGCATCGCAAGGATGCGGTCCTCGATGGAAGCCATCGTGCGCTCATCTTTGGCTACGGCAGCTACGGTCTCACGCTGCAGCCTTCCTTCAAGCCAACCCGGCTTGAATGGGTAAAGGCAGGCAACGTGTTTGCCTACGCCCATGTGCGCGGCGGTGGTGAGAAAGGCGAGGCCTGGCACCAGGCGGGGAAGGGTGCCAACAAGCACAAAGGCGTGGAGGATTTCGTAGCCTCGGTCGATCGGCTCGCAACGTTGGGTTACAGCCAGCCGCAGCGGACGGGACTGGTATCGGGCAGTGCAGGCGGCCTGCTGATCGGTGGTGCGGTGACCGCGTATCCCTCGCGCTTCGCTGCCGCGATCATCCTGGTACCTATCCTCAATCCGATCCGGATGATGCATGCCGCGAATGGTGCGAACCAGGTAGGCGAGTTCGGCGACCCTGGTAAACCCGCCGATTTTCCCGCGGTACTCGCGATGGACCCGTACCAGCAGGTGAAACCGGCCACTGCCTATCCCGCGATGCTGGTGCTTGTCGGTTTGAATGACAGCCGCGTCGTACCGTGGCAGACCGGCAAGTTCGTGGCGGCCATCCGTAGCGCCAATACGAGCGGGCGCCCGGTGTGGATACGTACCGACGCGAACGCCGGCCACGGTATCCAGGCCTTGCCGGGTAGCGAGGCCGCGCAATGGGCGGATATCTTCGCCTTCCTGGATGCGACCTTGCCGGTCGCCAGCTCATCAGCCGCTCACAGCCCCGAGGCCACGCGCATGATCCTTACCGAAAGCACGTCGGATGTCGCGACCACCGAGGCGCGTGTGCGCGCAGCGCTCGACAAGCTCAAGGTTCCCGTCTTCGCTACCTTCGATCATGCGGCGAACGCAAAAGGCGCAGGACTGTCGTTGCGACCCACCACGGTGCTCGTCTTTGGCAATCCCTCCGTCGGGACACACCTGATGGAAGAAGACCAGTCGATCGCGCTCGACCTGCCGTTGCGTCTTGCCATCTGGCAGGACGAACAGGGGCGCACATGGCTCGGATATCACGATCTTCAGGAAATGACGGCGAATTACCACGTAACGAACCAGGAAACGGTCTCCAGGCTCGCCGGTTTTATGGCGAATCTGGTTAAACAGGGCGCGGATAGCACAATCTGACTGTGGTTTTAAGAAGTGAGATGTGCTTCACAAAAGCGATGTAAACCTTCTTTCGCGTGCCGTTTATGCCCTAGGTAATTTTACGGACGTGTTTATGATCGCGGCGGGGTCTGCACGAATTCTTTATGAATTTTTAACGCGACCTGCTACGCATCGGGCAACAGGGGCTTGGCGATAGGCTTTTATTTCGCCGGCATTTAAATCGATCCAAACGATTGTCAAAGTCTCACGGCTGCCTGATTGAGGGCGGCGGAGCTTTGCCTGCGCCAAGCACCGCTCGGCGCGTCGACAGGGGAAAATGATGAACCGGGTATTCCGCATCGTGTGGTCCACGGCGGTGGGCGCGTGGGTGGTGGCTTCTGAGTTGGCGGGCAAGCATGGCAAGGGGCGCGGGTGCGTCGCCTCTGCAGCATGCGACGAACGGTCATCACCTGCGGGCGCTTCGCGCGGCGCGTGGACAGTTCGCCTGGGTGTGCTCATGGCGCTGGCATCGATGTACGCCGCGCCGACGCTCGCCGCTGACAAGTACTGGGACGTCAACGGGGGTTCCAACGGCAGCGGCGGAACGGGTACATGGGACACCACTCTGGCCTACTGGAACGCTGCGAACGACGGCGTCGCCGGCCCCTTCACCGCGTGGAACAACGCCGCGCTCGACAACGCCGTGTTCGGCGGTACGGGAGGCCAGGTGACCCTGGGCGCGCCGATCACCGTCAACAACCTCACCTTCACGGCGACTAACTACACGTTGAGCGGCAACACGCTCACGCTGGCAGGTGCCACGCCGACCATCGCCGTCGCGGGCACGAACACCATCGCGTCGGTGCTTGCTGGTAGCGCGGGCCTCACCAAGACCGGTACCGGCCAGTTGAACCTCAACGGCGCAAATACCTTCACGGGTGGCGTCAACGTGACGGCAGGCACACTGTTCGTTGCCACCGATGCGGGCTTCGGCAACGCCAGCAATGGCGTCACCAT
Organism: Luteibacter sp.; assembly: GCF_036500425.1. Classification (GTDB taxonomy): domain Bacteria; phylum Pseudomonadota; class Gammaproteobacteria; order Xanthomonadales; family Rhodanobacteraceae; genus Luteibacter. The sequence continues at coordinate 123,623 of NZ_DASYCB010000022.1, read as the reverse complement.
GGCGGCGGATACGAGCCTGGGCGCCACCGGCGCCATAGCGTCCAGCCGCGTCATCACCTTGACGGGGGGGCAGGTGACGCTGAAGGGCGCTGGCGTCGGCTCGGCGCGATACACCGGTGCGGGTGGCCTCGTGGCAACCAATGGCGTCACGTTGAGTAATAACGCCAACGACTACACGGGCACGACCAGCTTCGGGAGCAACAGCTCCTATGGCTTTACGTCTATCGGCAATCTTGGCCAGGTCAGCGCGTTGGGCGCACCGACCACGGCGGCAAACGGCCTCGTCACCGTGAGCGCCGGCACGCTCTTTTATTCAGGCGCCGGGAATTCGTCCAATCGCGACTTCCAGTTCCTGAATTCGTCCAGCAGCGCGGCACAGCTGAGCAACCAGGGCACCGGCCTCCTGACCCTGACGGGCAATATCGCGGCGATCAACACGTACATGCTCGCCATGAACTTCACGGCGAAGACCGGCGACCTGGCGCTAACGGGCGTGCTCAGTTCGCTCACCGATCGTACCTTCCAGTACATCAACAGCGCCGGCCATACGATCGCGCTGGGTAACGCCAACACGTATACCGGCGCTACGGTGATCAATGGCGGCACGGTCAAGGTCGGTATGCTCGCTGATACCGGCACGAACAGTTCGTTTGGTACGGGCACGGCGGGCGGCTTCAGCATCACTAGCGGCACGCTCAGCTATGCGGGTACGGGTTCAAGCTCCAACCGTTCCCTGGCCATCGATGGCGTCGCGACCATCAGCAACGATAGTTTGGCGGGTGCGCTCGCGCTGAGCGGTGCGACGACCTTTACGGCGGGCGGCGTCGGCGGCGACACACTTGCGTTGGCCGGTAGCTACACGGGAACGAATGCGTACTCGGGCATCATCAGCGGCACCGGGAATCTGTCGATGAGCGGCTCCGGTACGTGGGAACTGGATGGCGCCAATACCTACACCGGCAGCACGACGGTACAGGGTGGCACGCTGAGGCTTGGCACGGCGACGTCGCTGGGCGCTTCCACGGGCCTGATCGTCAATGGCGGCACGCTGGACATCAACAATCTCGCTGTCACGGCACCGTCGCTGGCGGGCACCGGCGGCGCGGTGAGCCTCGGTAGCGGGGGGCTGACGCTGAAGGGTGCATCGGGCAGTACCACCTATGCGGGCAGCATCACCGGCAGCGGCAGTCTGACCAAGCTCGGCGCGAGCACGCAGACGCTGACCGGCGCCAATACCTACACCGGCGCCACCACCGTGGGCGGTGGCACGCTGGCGCTGGATTTCAGCGCGGCGGGTGCGCCGGTCAGCAATATCATCAACGGTGCGTCCGCACTCAATCTCAGCGGCGGCACGCTGTCGCTGAAGGGCAAGGCGGCCGCCAACAGCCAGACGTTCAACGGCCTTAATGTCACCGCGGGCAACAATCGCATTGCGGCGACGGCGGCGTCGGGCGGTTCGTTCGCGCTGAGCCTCGGAGGGATCACCCGCAGCGGCGGCCTCGTCGATTTCGGTTACAACACCGGTGCCACCATCACGACCACCCATGCGGACGGCCCACTCGGCGGCTGGGCTACGGTGAACGGTACGGACTACGCGCAGGTGACCGGCGGTGTCATCACTGCGTTCACCAACTACGCGAACAAGGACAATGCGGCGACATGGCTCGCCGGCGACATCGTGAGCGACGCAGGCGGCACCACCAATTCGCCGTACACCGGCACGGTGAACGGCAGCCTGACCCTGGGGGGCCTCAAGTACACGGCCAATGCGGGGTCGACGGTGAACGTGGGCGCTGGTAATACGCTGGGCGTTGACGGCACCATCCTGGTCACCTCCACCGTGGCCAGTTCCGCGAAGGCCATCCAGGGCGGAACGGTGAATGGCGGCGCGGGCGGCGCGCTCGGTGTCCAGCAGAACAGTGCCGGCACCTTCACGATCGGCTCGGTGATCACTGATGGCGGTACGCCAACCAGCTTTACCGCTGGCGGCTCGGGCACCGGTTCGGTGGTACTCACCGGCGCCAACACTTACACCGGTGGCACCACGCTGAGCGGCAGCACGCTCAACATCAACAGCATCACCAATGGCGGTCAGGCGAGCGCGATCGGCGCGTCGACGGCCGATGCGTCCAATCTGGTGCTGGAAGGCGGAACGCTGCGCTACACGGGCGCCACGGCAAGCACGGATCGCGGCTTCACGCTGGTCAATGGCGGCCCCTCGCGCACGATCCAGGTGGACGGCGCGGCCGATCTCACTTTCAGCGGCCAGGTGACCAGCCCGGATGATGCGGGCTTCACCAAGACCGGCACCGGTACCTTGACCCTGACCAACGCCACGAGCGATTTCATCGGCCCGGTCACGGTAAGCGGCGGCACGCTGGCCGTGAGCACGCTGGCCAATGGTGGCCAGGCCAGCAGCATCGGTGAAGGCACCAGCGATCCTGCCAACCTGGTGCTGCAGACCGGCGGTACGCTGGAATATACCGGCGCGACCACCACGACCGATCGAGGATTCACCCTGGGTACCGGTGGCGGACAGGTTGCCGTAGACCAGGCCAGCACGACGGTGACCGATAGCGGTACCGTCATCGGCGCAGGTGGTTTGACCAAGAACGGCGCGGGCACGCTGTTGCTCAGCGGCGCGAACACCTACACCGGCGGCACCACGGTCGCGGCGGGTACCCTGAAGGCCGGTTCCGCCCAGGCCTTCGGTGGCCAGGCCAACGGCACGGGGGTCGGGCCGGTCAGCGTGGCGTCGGGTGCGACACTCGACATGAACAACTTCACCGCCACGATGGGCGGCCTCAATGGTGCCGGCAACGTCGCGCTGGGCTCAGGTACGCTGCAAGTGAATGGCACCGGTACATTCACCGGCAATGTCAGTGGCACGGGTGGCGTCACGGCGCTTACCGGTGCCAACCAGGCCATGAACGGTTGCGGCAACAGCTACACCGGCCCGACCAACATTGCGGGCGGGCAGTTGAGCACCGATTGCCTTGCGAATGGTGGGCAGAATAGCGGCGTCGGTGCCTCCACCAGCGCACCGGCCAACCTGACACTGACCAACGGCACGCTCGTTTACACCGGTACCGACGTCAGCACCGATCGCGGCATCCAGGTGGTCACGGCCGGCACGGTCAGTGTCAGCAACGCGGGTACGACGCTGGAGGTCAGCGGCCAGGTGCAGGGTGCCGGTAGCCTGACCAAGCAAGGCGCAGGTACGCTGACTCTTAGCAACAACACCAATAGCTATGTCGGTAGCTTCGTGACGGGGGGCACCTTGCGCGTGGGCAAACAAGGTGCGCTCGGTACGACCAGCATGAGTCTGGCGAATACCGCAGGTACGCTACTGGATCTCAACGGCTTCGATACCTCGGTCACCGGTCTTGGCGGTGGTGGCAGCACGGGCGGAAACATCACGTTGGGCGGCGCCACGCTGACGATTACCGCGGGTAATGCGTATCTGAATACGGGTGACTATGCAGGCGCCATCTCCGAGGCTGGCAATGTCACCAAGAGTGGCTCGGGCATCAGCTATTTCTCTGGTGTTGCGAGCACCTATGTAGGCGTGACCACCATCAACGGTGGCCTGTTCGCGGTGAACTCGCTTGCCGATGGCGGCCAGGCGAGCTCCATCGGCGCATCGAGCAACAGCGCATCGAACCTGGTCCTTAACAGCGGCAGGCTGCAATATCTCGGTGCAGGCGGCAGCACGGATCGGCTCTTCACCCTCGGCGCGAGCAATAGCTCGCTCGATGCCTCGGGGCAGGGCGCGATTGCCTTCACCAATACCGGTTCCCTCGCGTTCACCTCGCCCAACACGGCACAGACGGTGACCCTCACGGGTACCAGTGTGCTCGACAACAGCCTGGCGGCGCAGATCACCGAAAACGGTACGGGCAAGACCTCGCTCAACAAGACGGCCGCAGGCACCTGGATCCTGCGCAACGCCGCGAGCAGCTACACCGGCGTCACCAATATCGCCGGCGGCGTGCTTGGTGTGGATCACCTCACCAATGGTGGGCAGGCGAGCAGTATCGGTGCATCGTCCAACGCGGCCTCGAACCTGGTGATCGGCACCGGTGCCACGTTGCGTTATACCGGTGCCGGCGACACCACCGACCGGCTGTTCACCCTGTCGGTGGGCTCCAGCGTCATCGAATCCTCCGGCACGGGCGCCATCGTCTTCAGCAATACCGGTTCCGCCGCGTACAGTGGCAACGGGCTTCGCACGCTGGGCCTGGGCGGCACCAACACCGGCAACAACACCATGGGCGGCACCATCGTCGACGGCCTCGGTGGCATCACCACCCTGGGCAAGAATGGCGCGGGCACCTGGCTGCTGACCGGCACCAATACCTACACCGGCAACACGGTCGTGAATGACGGCCTGCTGCAGTTGGGCAATGGCGGCACCAGTGGTTCTATCGCCAGCCCCACCATCATTGTCGATACGGCGGGTACGCTGGGCTTCAATCGCTCCGACAGCATGACGCTGGACGGCACCATATCGGGTGCAGGCGATGTCGTGCAGTCCGGTACCGGCACCACCGTATTGACGGCCGCCGACGTTTACACCGGCGGTACCACGATCAACGCGGGTACGTTGCAGTTGGGCAACGGCGGCGCCAACGGCTCCATCGTGGGCGATGTGTCGGATAACGGTACGCTGGCGTTCAACCGTTCCGATGTCTACGCCTTTGGTGGCACGGTCTCCGGCACGGGCGGCGTGACGCAGCTGGGTACGGGCACGACCGTGCTCACCGCGGCCAATACGTACAAGGGTGCGTCGCTCGTGCAAGGCGGCACGTTGTTGATCGATGGCAACCAGTCCGGCGCCACCGGTCTCACCACCGTGCAGAGCGGGGCAACCCTTGGCGGTTCGGGCATCATCGGTGGCAGCGTCACGGTGGCGAACGGCGGTACGTTCAACCCGGGCGACGCCGGTGCGGCAGGAACGCTCACCGTCAATGGCAATCTCGCGCTGGACGCCGGTGCGGTCATGAACTACCAGTTCGGTCAGCCCAACGTGGTTGGCGGCACCCTCAACGATCTCGCGGTGGTGCACGGTAATCTCAGCCTGGACGGCACGCTCAACGTGTCCGCCACGCCGGGCGGCAGCTTCGGCCCGGGCCTGTACCGCATCATCAGTTACGACGGCACGCTCAATGATCAGGGCCTTGCGCTCGGCGGCTCATCGACCGCCAACTACCAGGTGCAGACCTCGGTGGCGAACCAGGTCAACCTGATCAATACCGGCGGCCTCACGCTGAACTTCTGGGATGGCACCACGGGCCACACCAACAACACCGTCGATGGTGGCAGTGGCACCTGGCAGAGCAGCGTCGGCAACAGCAACTGGACCGACCAGACCGGCCAGGTCAACGCGCCGTACACCGATGGCGAGTTCTCCATTTTCATGGGGGCGCCCGGCACGGTGACCGTCGATAACACGGGCGGTGCGGTCAGCAGTTCGGGGATGCAGTTCGCGGTGAACGGCTACAACATCATCGGCGACCCGATCACCCTTGCCCCTGGGCAGGATGTGATTCGCGTGGGTGACGGAACCGCCGCCGGTGCGGGTATGACCGCTACCATCGGCAGCGCACTGGATGGCGCGGGCAGCCTGGTCAAGCAGGATCTCGGCACGCTTGTCCTCAGCGGCATCAACAGCTACACCGGTGGCACCGCGATCCATGGTGGCGTGTTGCAGGTGGCAAGCGATAGCAATCTCGGCGCCGCGGGTAGTGCGCTCAGCTTCGACGGTGGCACCCTGCGCACCACCCAGAACCTCGCACTGGGACGCCCGGTCACGATCAACCAGGGTGGTGCCACGTTTGACACGTCAGCCTCCCTGCTTGCCACTCAAGCGATCGGAGGGGCCGGTGCGCTTACCAAGATCGGCGCTGGATCGATGGTACTGAGCGGCGTCAACACGTATGCAGGTGGTACTGCGATCAATGCCGGCATCCTTAGTGTGTCCGCTGATGCCAACCTGGGCAATGCGGGCGGCGCTCTGTCGCTCGCAGGCGGCACGTTGCAGAACACAGGTGCATTCACCTCGTCGCGCAATATAACGCTGGGCAGTGGTGGCGGCACGTTCGACACGGACGCCGATCTCACCTTTGCAAGCGGCGTCGGTGGCGCAGGCGCGCTGACCAAGACGGGGGCGGGTGCGCTCGTGCTCGCGGCAAACAGCACCTATACCGGTGGCACCACCATCGCAGGCGGCGTGCTGCAACTGGGCAACGGCGGAAATGCCGGTACGGTCAGCGGCAACATCGTCAATAACGGTACGCTGGTGTTCGATCGCGCAGACACGTCGTCTTTTGCCGGGGCTATCTCCGGCACTGGCGCGCTGGAACAGCAGGGCGGTGGCACCACGGTACTCAGTGGTGCCAACACCTATGCCGGTGCGACCGCCGTGCGCGCGGGTAGCCTTATCATCAATGGCGACCAGTCCGCTGCGACGGGCGCTACCTCGGTGGACAGTGGCGGCACGCTGGGTGGTATGGGCGCCATTGGCGGCGATGTGAGCATCGCGGATGGCGGCACCCTCAGCCCGGGCAACGTCGGCGCGGCACCGGGAACGCTTACCATCAAGGGCGACCTGTCGTTCGGCACGACATCCAATCTCAATGTCGACATGGGCCAGGCCAATGTGGTGGGCGGCCCCTTGAACGACCTGGTACAGGTGGATGGCGATCTGACGCTGGACGGCACGCTTAACGTGTCCGTGTCGTCGGGCGGCAATTTCGATCCGGGCATTTATCGCATCATCGGCTACACGGGCGCCCTGACCAACAACGGCCTGGACATCGGTTCGGTGCCGTCGTCTGACTACTTCCTGCAGACGTCCATCGCCCAACAGGTAAACCTGCTCAACACCGCCGGCCTGGGCGTGAATTTCTGGGATGGCAATGGCGCGCGCGGCGATGGCCAGGTGCAAGGTGGCGATGGCGTTTGGCAGAACGCATCCGGTAACGATAACTGGACGGTGCCTGATGGCACGCTCAATGCATCGTACGCGGACAGCAGCTTCGCGATCTTCGCGGGCGCCGCTGGCACGGTGACGGTGGATTCGAGCCTGGGCGCCATCAACAGCAAGGGCATGCAGTTCGCGACGGATGGTTACCGCGTCGAAGGCGATGACATCGCCCTGGTGGGCACGTCGCCGGTCATCCGCGTTGGCGACGGCACCACGGCCGGTGTGGGCATGACAGCGACCATCGCCTCGGTGCTTACCGGCAGCGTCGGCATGACCAAGTCGGATCTCGGCACGCTGGTGCTTGCGGCCGACAACACCTACGCCGGCGGCACCACCATCACGGACGGCACGCTGCAGCTGGGTGAGGGCGGCACGAGCGGTTCGATCATCGGCGATGTCACCAACAACGGTACGCTGGCCTTCAACCGTTCGGACGTCCAGACGTTCAGCGGTGTCATCACTGGCAGCGGCGCTGTCACGCAGATGGGCAGCGGCACCACCGTGCTTACCGGCGGTAACACCTATACCGGTGCGACAACCGTACAGGGCGGCACGCTGTTGATCGACAGCGACCAGTCCGCTGCCACCGGCGCCACCACCGTGCAGAACGGCGGCAACCTGGGCGGCACGGGCACCATCGGCGGCAACGTGACAGTGGCCGACGGTGGCACGCTGAGCCCGGGCGATTCCCCGGGCACGCTAACCATTAACGGCAACCTGACCCTGGCCCCGAATGCGCTGGTCGACTATCAGCTGGGTCAGGCCGGCACCGTGGGCGGCAGTTTCAACGACCTCACCGTCGTGCATGGCAACCTGACGCTGGACGGCACGCTCAACGTGTCGGCCACGGCAGGCCGCACGTTCGGTGCGGGTGTGTACCGTCTCTTCAGCTACGACGGCGCACTGACCGACAACGGCCTTGCCATCGGCACCACGCCGAGCAGCAACGTTTTCGTGCAGACCTCACTCGACAACCAGGTGAACCTGGTCAACACCGATGGCCTGACACTCAGCTTCTGGGATGGCCCGGGTCATGCCAATGACAGTGCTATCACCGGTGGCACCGGCACCTGGCGCCTTGCCGACAACGACTACTGGACCGATGCCACGGGTTCGCTCAACGCGCCCTACAGCAACGGTACGTTCGCGGTGTTCGGTGGTACCGGCGGCTCGGTGACGGTGGACAACGCAAACGGGCAGGTGACCGCATCAGGCATGCAGTTCCTGACCGATGGCTATCGCCTGAGCGGCGGCGCCATCGCCCTGGCGGGCGGCGCCTCCGGCATCCGTGTGGGCGACGGCACCGCGGCCGGCGCAGACATGACCGCGACCATCGACTCCGCGCTCACCGGCACCGGCATGCTGGTGAAGGACGACCTGGGTACGCTCGTGCTTACCGGTGCCAACACCTATGTCGGCGGCACCACCGTACACGCCGGCACGCTGCAGGTGGCCAACGATGGGAACCTCGGTTTCGCGGCAGGTTCGCTATCCATCGATGACGCCACGCTGCACACCACCGGCAGTTTCCAGAGTGCCCGCACGGTGGGCCTCGGCGGCGCGGCGATCATCGACACCGACGACGGCACTGCGTTGACGCTGAGCAACGGTATCGGCGGGACGGGTAGCCTTACCAAGCTGGGCACGGGCACGCTGACGCTGAGTGGCACGTCGACGTACGGTGGTGATACGACGATCACCGCAGGTACGTTGAGCGCCGCGGCGGCGAACGCGTTCAATGCGGCGTCCGCCGTGACCGTGAAAGGCAGCAGCACCCTGGATCTCGCCGGCTTCGCGCAGCACACGGGCGCGCTCACCAACGCGGGCACGGTGCACTTTGGCAACGCCCCCGGCACCGCGCTGACCGTGCAGGGTGATTACACGGGCCAGGGCGGCACGTTGAACTTCAACACGGCACTGGGTGCCGATGCATCGGCGACCGACCTGCTGACGGTCACCGGTAACACGTCGGGCAATACCTTGGTGCAGGTCGCCAACGTCGGCGGCGCCGGCGCGCAGACGACCAACGGCATCAAGCTGATCGACGTGCAGGGTGCGTCCAATGGCACCTTCGCCCTGAAGGGTAACTACGTGTTCCAGGGCGACCAGGCGGTCGTGGCCGGTGCTTACGCTTATCGCTTGTACAAGGATGGCACGAGTAATACCGATGGCGACTGGTACCTGCGTTCGGCCCTGACCAACCCGGCTGGCGACCCGAACGGTGGTGATCCGGCGGGTGGCGGCACGACCCCGCTTTATCAGCCCGGCGTGCCTGTCTACGAGGCGTATGCGGGCATGCTGCAGCAAGCCAATGCGCTCGATACGCTGTTCCAGCGCACCGGCAATCGCCAGTGGGCCGATGAGCAGTCGCGCGATAGCATGCAGCCGGGCGAAGGTGCGTGGATCCGCGTCCAGGGTGCAGACCAGACGATCAAGCCGGCCTCCAGCACGAGCGGCACGAACTTCGATGTGTCGAGCTCGAAGTCCGAACTGGGTGCCGACGCGATCCTTGCGCAAAGCGGGGAGGGCCGGCTCGTCGGCAGCGCATCGCTGCAATATGGCCATGAAAGCTCGAGCGTTCGCTCGGCGTATGGCGATGGCAGCATCAACACGCGTTCGTACGGCGTGGGCGCTGCGTTGACCTGGTATGGCGATGACGGTTTCTATGTTGATGGCCAGGCCCATTGGCTGCGCTTCAACTCGGATCTGCATTCGAACGCGCTGGCCCGGGTCCTTGCCGACAACAACAAGGCCACCGGCTATGCACTGGGTATCGAAGCCGGCAAGCGCTTCCCGGTGGGCGAGGCATGGACGATCACGCCACAAGCCCAGGTCAGCTACGGCCGCGCGTCGTTTGATAACTTCGACGACGCCTTCGATACCCATGTCTCGCAGGCCGATGGCAAGGCAGGCACCGCCCGCGGCGGCGTCAGCCTCGATTACCTCACGACCCGCCAGGGCGCAGCGGGCGCGGTCACCACGCACCTGTACGCCATCGCCAACGTGTACAACCGCTTCAAGGACCAGGCACGTGCCAGCGTGGCCGGCACGGATTTCAGCACGCGTGATGAGCGTTGGTCGGGTGGCCTGGGCATCGGTGGCGCGCTGGACTGGGCCGGTGGGCGTTACTCGGTGTATGGCGAGGTGCTTGGACAGAAGGGCTTGTCCCATGCGGGCGATTCGCACGGTGTGAGCGGCACGGTGGGGTTCCGTATGCGGTTCTGATCAGCGGCACGGCACGCCCATCGCGCGCAAGCGCGCTCCTACAAACCGCCTTTGTAGGAGCGCGCTTGCGCGCGATAGCCTCAGTGCACAACCCGGCGGCAGCATCCACGTCGCCGATTCATGAAGATCCCCCATCACTTCATGCGGATTTCCCTAACAATCCGCCGACGCCTTACCCGTTAGCATGGCCCAGGTAGCGATACCCACAGACCCGCCGGCATGAGGGCAACGCCTTGGCTACCATCAACGATCTCCCTGTGTCTCGTCGTGGCTTCCTTAAGCTAACGGCCGTTTCCGCCACGCTCGCCGCCACGCCCCCGTGGGTGGCCCGCGCGGCCACCCCGGATGGCGGCAAGCCACCGGTTATGCAGGCCGTGACGCTCGAGGTCAACGGCAAGCCCGCGACGCTCACCCTGGATACGCGCACCACGCTGCTGGATGCCTTGCGCGAGCACATGCACCTCACCGGCACCAAGAAAGGCTGCGACCACGGCCAGTGTGGCGCCTGTACCGTGCTGCTCGATGGGCGGCGCATCAACAGCTGCCTGACCCTTGCCGTGATGCACCAGGGTGCCAAGGTCACGACGATCGAAGGCCTGGGTACGCCGGATAAGCTCCACCCGCTGCAAGCGGCCTTCGTCAAGCACGATGGCTACCAGTGCGGCTACTGCACCCCGGGCCAGATCTGCAGCGCCGTCGGCGCGCTGGATGAAATACGGCGTGATGTACCAAGCCATGTAACCGCGGACGTCAGCAGCAAAGCAGCATTCAGTACGCTCGAACTCCGCGAGCGCATGAGCGGCAACATCTGCCGCTGCGGTGCCTACTCGAATATTGTCGAGGCGGTGACCGAGTATGCGGAGGGCCAGGCATGAAGCCCTTCACCTACGAACGCGCGACGTCGCCGGCCCAGGCGGCCGCTGCCGTGGCCAACGAGCACAAGGCGAAGTTCATCGCCGGTGGCACCAATTTGCTCGACCTCATGAAGATCGAGGTCGAGGCACCCGAACACCTGGTCGACATCAACGGGCTAGGGCTCGACACGATCGAGCCGACGCCGGACGGTGGCCTGCGCATTGGCGCCCTCGTGCGTAATACCGATCTGGCGGCGGATAACCGGGTGCGCCGTGATTATGCGTTGCTGACGCGCGCGCTGGTCGCGGGTGCATCGGGCCAGCTGCGCAACAAGGCGACGACGGCCGGCAACCTGCTGCAACGCACGCGTTGCCCGTACTTCTACGACACGCACCAGGCCTGCAACAAGCGCCTTCCGGGCAGCGGTTGCGCAGCATTGGGCGGATTCAGCCGATCGCATGCGATCGTCGGCGTGAGCAGCGCCTGCATCGCCGTACACCCCAGCGATATGGCGGTGGCGATGCGCGCCCTCGATGCCACCGTGGAAACCGTGCAGCCGAACGGCCAGACCCGCCGTATCCCGCTGGCGGAGTTCTACAAGCTGCCGGGGGCGACGCCACACATCGAAAACGTACTGATGCCAGCCGAACTCATTACCGCGGTGACCTTACCCAAACCCGTAGGCGGCACGCACATCTATCACAAGGTACGCGATCGCGCGTCGTATGCGTTCGCCCTCGTCTCCGTCGCCGCCATCGTGCAGAAGGATGGCACGGGCAGGGTAGCGCTGGGCGGCGTGGCACCCATGCCATGGCGTACTGACGCCGCGGACGCGAAACTGGCGGAAGGCGCGAAAGCCGTGACCCCGGTGTTGCTTGCGAATGCACGCACCACACCGCAGAACGCGATGAAGGTGGCACTCGTCGAGCGAACCCTTGGGGCAGTCATCACGGAAGCGAGGAGCTGAGCATGAAGTTCGATACCCCCGCTACCATCAATCCGATCGATCGCCTGAAGGTGGTCGGCCAGCCGCACGACCGTATCGAAGGCCCGCTGAAAACCACTGGCACGGCACGCTACGCCTACGAACGGCACGACGCCGTGCCGGATCACGCGTACGGCTACATCGTCCCGGCCACGATCGCGAAGGGACGGGTCGTCGCCATCGATACCTCACGAGCGAAGGCCGCGCCCGGCGTGCTGGCCGTGGTGACCGCGAAAGAGGCGGGCCACCTGCCGAAGGGCCAGTTCAACACGGCGAACCTGCTCGGCGGCCCGGACATCCAGCATTACCACCAGGCCCTCGCCGTCGTGGTCGCGGAGACCTTCGAACAGGCACGTGCGGCAGCGGGTCTCGTCCGCGTCAACTATGCCCGCACGCCCGGTACCTTCGATCTGGCGGCCGCCAAAGGCGCCGCGGTCAAACCGGCGGATGGCGATCCCGATACCGCGGTCGGTGATTTTGCCGGTGCGTATGCCGCCGCCCCGGTCAAACTGGATGCCACCTACACCACGCCCGACCATTCCCACGCCATGATGGAACCGCACGCGTCCATCGCCGCCTGGGAGGGTGACAAGCTCACGCTGTGGACCTCGAACCAGATGATCAACTGGGGCAAGGGCGACGTCGCGAAGACGCTGGGTCTGCCGCCCGAGAACGTCCGGCTCATCTCGCCGTATGTCGGTGGGGGCTTCGGCGGCAAGCTCTTCGTCCGCGCGGATGCGTTGCTGGCGGCGCTCGGTGCGAAGGCGGCGAAGCGTCCGGTCGCGGTCGCGCTGCCCCGTCCGCTCATCGCCAACAACACGACCCATCGGCCCGCGACGATCCAGCGGATCCGCATCGGTGCGACGCCCGACGGCAAGATCACCGCGATCGGCCACGAGAGCTGGTCGGGCGATCTGCCTGGTGGCGGCCCGGAGACGGCCGTTAGCCAGACGCGGCTGCTCTATGCGGGGGCCAACCGCATGACCGCAACGCGGCTCGCGACGCTCGATCTTCCAGAAGGCAATGCGATGCGCGCGCCGGGCGAAGCGTCCGGCCTCATGGCGCTGGAAATCGCCATCGATGAACTGGCCGAGAAACTGAAGCTCGATCCGATCGATTTCCGCGTCCTCAACGACACCCAGGTCGATCCGGAAAAACCCGAACGGCCGTTCTCCCAACGCAACTTCGTCCAGTGCATGCGTCGCGGCGCCGAGCAGTTCGGCTGGCAGCAACGCTCAGCGACACCGGGTGCGCGCCGCGATGGACGCTGGCTGCTGGGCATGGGTGTCGCGTCTGCCTTCCGCAATAACCTCGTGATGAAGTCGGCCGCGCGCGTTCGGCTCGGCAAGGACGGACGCGCCACGGTTGAAACCGACATGACCGACATCGGTACCGGCAGCTATACGGTGATCGCACAGACCGCGGCGGAAATGCTCGGCCTCCCGCTATCGAAGGTGACCGTTCTTCTGGGCGACTCGTCGTTTCCGGTGTCCTCGGGGTCCGGTGGGCAGTGGGGTGGCAACAGCTCCACGTCGGGGGTCTACGCGGCGTGTGTGAAACTTCGCGAGGCCGTCGCCGGGAAGCTCGGGCTAGACCCCGCATCAGCCGTCTTTGAAGACGGTAAAGTCACTGCCGGCGGTCATAGCCTGCCGCTCATGCAGGCCACCATGGGTGGCGAGCTCGTCGCCGAGGACAGCATGGAATACGGCGACCTGGAAAAGAAATTCCAGCAATCCACATTCGGTGCGCACTTCGTCGAGGTGGGCGTCGATGCGGCCACGGGTGAGATTAGGGTGCGACGCATGCTGGCCGTCTGTGCCGCGGGCCGTATCCTCAATCCGAAATCGGCCCGCAGCCAGGTAATCGGCGCCATGACCATGGGCGTCGGTGCGGCCTTGATGGAAGAGCTCGTCGTCGACAAGCGCCTGGGCTTCTTCGTCAACCACGACCTCGCCGGATACGAGGTGCCTGTACATGCGGATATCCCGCACCAGGACGTGGTATTCCTCGACGAAACCGATCCCATGTCGTCGCCGATGAAGGCCAAGGGCGTGGGAGAACTCGGCATATGCGGCGTCGCCGCCGCAGTCGCCAATGCCGTGTACAACGCGACAGGCGTGCGCGTGCGTGATTACCCGGTCACGCTCGACAAGCTACTGGACAAGCTCCCGGCCGTATGAAGTCCTACGGCGAATTACGCGAACTGGCCAGGGCATGGCGCGTGCTTGGGGAGACTCCCGGTGCGCGCGCCGCGTTGGTAACGATCCTGCGTACATCGGGTTCCACGTTCCGGCGTGTCGGCGCCGCCATGCTGGTCCGTGCCGACGGTAGCGTGGTCAACCCGCTTGCGGGTGGCTGCCCGCAACGGGAGATCGTCGAGCGCTCGCTTATGGTGATGAGCGAGGGCAGGATCGCCTATGTGGCCTACAACGCCGAACAAGGACTGGACCTGCTCATGGAAGCCGGCTGTGGCGGTGAACTGGAGGTGGCGATCGAACCGATCCACGGCGAGCTACCTGCCTTCCTCGGTGACCTGGATGCCATGCTCGCTAGCAACGATGCGTTTCGCATCGTCACCTCGTTCCCCGCGCCGGATGCGCGCAGCCCTGCAACGCGGTCATTAATGCGGGTTGAGGGCGGCGATGGCGAAGGTGTAACACGCGACAAGGCCATGAGCGAACCGTGGGAAGGTGGCTTCCGCCTGTTCGAAACCTTCGATGCACCGGTGTCGCTCATTGTCGCGGGCGCGTCGCATGAAGCCAGGGAACTGGCCTACCTGGCGTCGCGGATGGGCTGGCGGGGCGTCGTCGTGGATACGTCCGTGGAGCGCCTCGAACACATGAATCTCGATGCGCCAGGGTGGCATGCCGTAGAAGTCCGCCCCGAGCGACTCGCCCACACCTTACGTGTCCACGCCTCGACGGCCGTGGTCAGCATGACCCACAACCTCGAACTCGACATCGCTTATCTTCGCGCCGGACAAGCCTGTTCCGCGTTTTACCTCGGTACCCTAGGTTCACAACAACGCGCCCGCACCATCGCCCACGCCGTGCCATCGCCCACGCTGCACGTACCCGCCGGCCTGGACATCGGCTCCAACACCAGCCGCGAAATCGCGCTTTCCGTCGTCGCCGAAATCATGGCCGCCCGGCATGCCCGCGATGGCCGCGCCCTAAGCCGCAGCGGCGGCCCAATCCACTAACCAAACGCACGACCCTGTAGGAGCGCGCTTGCGCGCGATCCCTCCCAACCGGCGTACACTCCCCACGCACCCTGCCCACACCGGCGGCCGGGCAAGTGATAAACGTCACAGCGTCCAGGGGGAACCACATGACCCATCGTTTTGCGAAGGCGGCCCGATTCATCGCCTGCCTGTTGCTATGCACCGCTGTGCCCGCCGTGTACGCCAGCGAAAGCGCGGACACGAAAGCCAGCATGGCCACCCTGCAGATCCCCAGCCACGGGTCGCAGCTCAACGCGATCGTCTACGTGGCGGCCGGCGCGGGCCCGCATCCGGCCGTGATCCTGCTGCATGGTTTTCCCGGTAACGAGCGCAACCTGGATCTTGCCCAGGACATGCGCCGGGCAGGGTGGGACGTCCTCTACTTCAATTACCGCGGCGCGTGGGGCACACCGGGCGACTTTTCCTTCGCGAACAGCATCGAGGATGTGTCGTCGGCCATTGCCTACCTTCGCGACCCCAAGAACGCCGCAAAGCTCCGGATCGATCCCTCGAAGATCGTGCTCATCGGCCATAGCATGGGTGGCTTCATGGCCACGCAAGGCGCGGCCGCGGATCCCGCGATCAAAGGTATCGCCCTGATTTCAGGCGCCGACATGGCCGGTATGTTCCAGCAGGTGCGAGCGAAGGAACCCACGCAAGCAGCCGCAGCGAAGAAGATGGGCGCGATGCTCGCGGAAGAAGGCCTCGCGCCGCTGCACGGCGTGACCCCGGATGGCCTGGGCCAGGAACTTGCCGACCATACGGCCAAGTGGGTCTTCTCATCCACGGTCGACGCGCTCAAAAGCCGGCCGGTCTTCGTCATTACCTCAGACGACGGCCTGGCTCCATCGGATGGGGCGTTCGCCGAGGCACTTCGCAAAGCCGGCGACACACAGGTGGCCGCGCTGCATTTGCCAACGGACCATGCGTATTCCGATAAGCGCCTGGAGCTTTCGCAGGCCTTGCTGAAGTGGCTGGCAACGGTCAGGTAGAGGGCCGGGCAAGAATCGGGCCTTTACCTGTGACCAAGGGGGCGGCTTTCAGCGCGGAAACGACATGTCAGTTAGTCCTGCCGTGAGGTATCGCACCTGCGGTGGGTCATCAAACCGCTCCATCGATCGGACATATGCCAGAGGCCACCGGGCTACCCGGCTTTCACAGCTAAGTAGCCCGGCTGATCAACCGACTAGCACGGAATCGCGCGGACGACCGGACGCGCTCAGTATGAGGGCATGCGCTTTACGACGAAGGCCCAGTTCGCTTCTGCCAAATGTCGTAAATTTCCCGAAGCCTGTCTCCCGTTTTTTTCTTGCTGATTAGGCCATACGCCTGAACCAAGGCTGTGCCTGCAGGATTGAACGGTACGGAGCCGAATCCAGTAACTAGCGGTTGTCCGTAGTAAGCGAATTTCTTGTCCGACGTATCCTGAGACCACTTCAAGGAAGGGTGGTTCGTCAGAAAAACCCGGCCGAGGTACATGCCAATGTCCATGACTAAGGACAAAGTCCTGGTTGTCAGCTCGGTTTCTGGTACATCCATGGGAAAGGTCTGCTTTTCCCTTATCTTTTCCAGCTCTGTCTCAGATCGGCTTCGAGTCTCTACCTGGGAGGCAAACCAATGGCCAAGCGGACTGAGTGATGACGGAGTGTAATCCGCGCACCACTGACCGAACCCAGGCGTATTGCGCACAGCCTCTTCTAGTACGTCGATGCGAGCTGGAATCACGCCGATGAACCATTGGAAATATTGTTCGAGCTCGCCTTTCGACATATCAAGAAGATCTTTCTCGAAGGGCTGCTTAATGATGTCGTATGTCATGGTCAATGTTCAATAACGTCTATGCCGTTCTGCTGCAGAGAATTTCTCAATGGAGCAACCCGACCACTTAGACCGATACCGCGAAAGCGATAGGGTCCATCATCCGCAGATCATTCTGGTCAAAGATACGGTCAGTGCAGGCTACCGAACCGTAGCGAGCTTGTCGCGACCGGCGACGGGCCGCCACAGCGTTAGCTAACGATTCTCACATACAGAACATCCCATGCCGAGGATGGCTCGCGAGCACCCAATGAACGCGAAGCCATCGTTCTCCTCTACGCCGAATTAATCTCCTAGGCCCAGGTCCTCGGTTCAGCGAATTTCCGGTAATCATCTACGAGATGGGACAGCTATTTTGCCAAAAGCTAATGCCCATCACGGATTATTTTGATTGCTCGCTCGCCAGCCAAGTAAGTAACTCCTGGAGGGTCTCGAAAGATGGTGGACGATTTGCCGTCTTTCTTCGAATCAAGACTTCGAGCGCATCCTGCGCGCCGCCCAACTGCCAACTGTCGACCTTGAAAATCTCAACAAGTCTATCCGAAGGTCTGAGTTGACCGGGATGGACGCCGACTTCCTTTGCAATCGTGCTAAAAACCTCTTCGAACAAGGCGAGCGGCGCATTCGTATTCGACATAACCCGTAGGTGCTCGAGGCTAACATCTTCCCTTGTCCCAAATAGATTGGTTCGCGTGTGCCGCCTGAAGTACATAATCAAGGCGGCCAATGCGACAACGGAAGCAACAACTATGATCCACGTCAAGGTCATGGTGAGTTCTCAGGAATCGCGTAGATGAAGCCTTCCAGAATGATAGTTGCATCGTAGAAGCCTATTCCTACGGTAGCAACGCCGATTATTGCTGCACCGGCCCTTACCGCTGGAGCATTCGCGCCAGGTACATTGGAGAAGACAGGCCAATCGGTCAGTGCGCCTGGTCAGCCCAAGCGCGCGCAGCGCTCGAAAACGTAGATCAATTTTTTAGAGTTCACTGTCAGGCAGCACCGACAATGCACGAAGGGAATTCACCTACACATATTCGGCGAACCAAACCTGGCCATTGCGAGAGTTCATTCGCGAGTCCACGTTCGGTTGCACGCCGAGGATCCAGCGCCGTTATTGGCGCCGAGAGATAGCAGGCCCTTCACGTCATCTATGGCCAGGCAAGGCCATCCGTGGATCGATGCGCTCCCACTGACGCCGGGCTATGAATGGGCATGGGCCGCGCGCTTGGTTAACTCTCGTCGTCGATCGCACTAGGCAGGCAAGCGCGCCCCGGCCGGCCAACGCGACGAAAGCAGATACATACGGTGGATTACAGCGTAAGTGACGCTTTTTCTATAGATCTCGGCCGATCCTCAGATAGTGCCGGTGTAACCGTCCATCCGTACGGGCGTCAGGTTCGGCGCAGCCTCACGCCGCTGACCGCCAGCAGCCCTGCCACGATGAAACCCATACCCAGCCACTCGCTAGGTGCGGGCTTCTCCTGCAGCACCACCCAGGCCATCAGCACGCTAAGCACCGGCACGGCGAGTGACGACACCGATGCGACGGCGGTAGGCAACCGCCGCACCACCAGCAGCCATAGCGTCCAGGCGAGGCTGGTGGCCAGGATCACCGAGTATGCCAGGCCCGCGATGAAGGCCGGGCTCCACTCGATGGTCCGCTGCGGTACGAGCAGCGCGACGACACCTAGCCCGGCGGCGCCAAAGGCCATCTGCCATGCGGTGAAGGTGAGCGGGTCGGGCTGGTGGCGCTGGAACATCTGCTTGCTGGTGACCGTACCCAGGGCCCAGCACATGCCGCCAATCAAGGCGAACAGGGTGCTGACCGGATTACCCAGGCCATGCCACGGGGCGATAACACAGGTAAGGCCGATCGCGGCGAGGGCGAGCCCTATCCAGTGCCTGCGCGACGGCCGCTCGCCCAACAGTAGCCATGCCAGCAGCACCGCCCAGAACGGCATCGCATATGCCAATAACACCACGTGGCCGGTTCCACCTGCGGTGAGCGCGAACTGGCCGAGTCCCTGGAAAGCGGCGGTCTGTGCCAGCCCGGTCACGATCGTTGCGGGCAGCGGCGGTGGCGCCAGGGGGCGGCGCATCACCAGCAACACGACGAACAGCAGCACCGCACCGATGCTGTAGCGCAGGGCCGAGAAGTCGAACGGCCCCGCGTATTGCAGCACCAGTTTCATCACGATCCAGCTGAAAGCCCAGATCACGACGGTGACACCCAGTGCGATGACAGCGCCCGTCGACGCCTTTGCCTCATTCATGCCCAACACGTCCCCGGTTCAAGAGGGACATAGTGGCCTAGGCGGGTCCGACACGGAAGCGGCAGACGTGGCCGCCACGGACAAGGCACTCCATGTGATGGATACGCCGGCCGCTGGTGTAGTTAGCTTGTGACGCGCCTACGGTTTAGCTCCGGCGCACGGCGATGCATGCCCCTGCATGGCGTGGAATTCGATCGACAGACCGAGGTCGTCCTGCGTCGGTGCCAGGAATGATTCGCCGGCGAGTCCCTGGTATGTCGGCAGCTTGCGCTCGTAGCCGCGCTCGACCCAGCGCTGCGCACGGCCGAGGTCGGCGACGGCGAAGCTCACGCCGAGGATGCGGGCGCCGCCCTTCGCCATGGTCTGCGCGGCGACACCCGCGCCATCGGGCTGTACGGCCAACAGTGCGGTGGGGCCCACCGGTACGCAGAACCCTTTCGCGCCCACGGCAGGCAGCGTCACGGGAATGGCATGGCCGAAGCCCATCTTCTCCAGCTCGCGCCGATCCGCATCGGCATCGCCCGACACTATCCAGATCGAGGAGAGCGCGCGGGCGCCATTCGAATGTTCGCGCGTCACACGGTAGTCGTCCTTATTGGCGGGATCGAACTGGTCAGGCGCGTAGTCGGCCTTGTAGTCGATGAAGAAGGTGTTGCTCGACAGCGGCGGGTGGTCCAGGTCGAACGCGAACAAACGCCAGCCCGGCTTGGCGCTATCGGGCCCGGTGAAGAATGGCGTGATGGGGTAGTGCAGCGCTTCCAACGCGGTATGCAGGGTATCCAGCGACGACGAACGGAAGCCAAAGGTCCGTGCACCGGGCCCGTTCTTCAGCGCCTGCCGGTCTTCCTTCATACCGGGGTCGTAGCTGGGATCTGCCCGGGTGACGCCGAGCAATTCGATGAAGCTCGTATCCGAGAAGCGGATATAGCGGTTCGCTACGCCGCCAGGATCGCGACCGGGCCGGACCTGGAAGCCCAGCTTGACCGCCATCACCGAAGTGGCTTCGTCGATCCCATGGCCCCACAGCAGCACATGGTCGAGTCGTGTCGTCGTCGCAACGGACGCAGGTGCGGCTATCGCGGCCTGGGCGGTGGCGAGACACAGTAGGCAGGCTGAGGCGAGACGGATCGGGCGCATGCGAATCCTCATGGTGGGTAGCGGTTGCCGCTGCGCCCTTTTATCGGCGCTCGCGCCTGTCGCCGCAAGGACAATTTCCGAGCGAAAACGGCCAGCCGGGAAGGGCGGCAGACAGCGCGCGAGCGCTGCGCTCAGGTACCCGTACTACGGCGCAGATCCTGCGGCGACATGCCAAAGGCACGCACGAACGCGCGCCGCATGCGGCTAGCGTCGCCGAAACCGGTCGACATCGCGATGTGCTCCAGGTTGAGGTGGCCGGTTTCCACGGCGATGCGCGCCGCTTCCAGACGCAAGCCTTCGACGACCTTCGCTGGTGTCGCACCGATATCCGCCGCGAACGCGCGGGCGAAGTTGCGCGGGCTCATCGCGGCCCGTTCGGCGAGGCGCTCGACCGACATCGGCTCGTCAAGTCGCGTGCGCATCCAGCCGATCAGTTCACCGAAGCGGCCGGTCTTGCCCCCTTGTTCCATCAGCACGGAGTACTGCGATTGCCCACCGTGGCGCCGCTGGTGCACCACGAGCTGCTGCGCCGTGCGTCGCGCGATACCGGGGCCGAGGTCGTCTTCGACCAGGGCCAGGGCGAGATCGATCCCCGCGGAAATGCCCGCCGAGGTCCAGAGCTTGCCGTCCCTGACAAACATCCGGTCCGCATCGAGCCGCACCTTCGGATACAGCTGGCGGAAGCGCTCGGCTGCCGCCCAGTGCGTGGTGGCGAGCCGGCCATCAAGCAGGCCGGATTCAGCGAGGAAGAACGCCCCGGAGCAAACGCCTGCCGCCCGGCGCCAGGCGTCGCCCGCAAGCAGCGCCGCGATCCCCGACTGGCCCGCTTCGACCTGCGCCAGGTTGCCACCGGAGACGATCACGGTATCGAACAGCGTGTGCTCCAGCGGTGCCGCGGTCAGGCATACACCTGACGAGCTGCGCACCACGCCACCGCCAGGGGCGACGACGTGGATCGCATAGCTCTCCGGCCGGAACCGTTCGGCCATCTCGAACACGGCGATCGGGCCAGCCGCATCCAGCAGCTGGAACCCGGGGAAAACGACGATGGCGATCTCGCGGCGCATGGTGCGGCCATTGGGCTTGATCCGGATGGCGAGCGTCAAGCGGGTGCCCGCACGGTTGGGTCCATATCGAGGGTTCCAAACTGAGGGGCTCGTGCGTGCAATCTGGGGGATATCCCCGATGGCGGGCGGGCCCGGTCTCCGTAGTCTGAACTCGCAGCTCGACATTGAACTGCCTTCCCCACGGAGAACACCCATGTCTCGCTATATCGTTGAACGTTCCTTCCCTGGCGGCCTCGATCTGCCCACCAATGAGACCGGCGACCGGCTGTGCCGCAAGATCGTCGACACCAATGCGGAAGAAGGGGTCACCTGGGTGCATTCCTATGTGAGCCTGGACCGCACGGTGACCTTCTGTGTCTATGACGCTCCCAGCCCGGAGGCCATCCGCGAGGTGGCTCGCCGGAACAAGCTACCGGTCGGCAGCATCACCGAGGTCTCGGTGCTCGATCCGTACTTTTATCTGGGTATCGGCCATGCGGGCAGCGAATCCACGGCACGTTCCCGTCTGCGCGCTCCCTGGCTTCCGTTCAGCTACCTGGCGGCCTGAGGCGGAAAGCTACAACAGCGGCACGCCGCTTCACTCGTCTGGAACCTGCCCGGTGCAAGAATGCGCGGGCAGGTTCCGGGGAGCCCGTAGGTGGAACTCATCGAACGCGATTACGCCCTGCAACGCTTGCACGACGCCGTCGGGCGAGCAGACCAGGGCACCGGACTCACCGTCCTCGTCAGCGGTGAGGCGGGGATCGGCAAGACGGCGCTGGTGCGCCGGCTCGTGCGCGACCGGGCCGTGGAGGGTGATCGGGTGCTTTGGGGCAGTTGTGAGGCCCTGTTTTCGCCCCGGCCATTGGGGCCGATCTACGACATGGCCCACGCCTTCGACGCCGAGGTGCAGGGCATGCTGGGGGTCGATGGCTCACGTGCCCGGCTCTTCAGCGCCGTGCTGGCGGATCTGCAACAGTCCTGCCGCACCACGCTGCTGGTCCTCGAGGACTTGCACTGGGCGGATACCGCGACCCTGGATCTCGTGAAATACCTGGCCCGGCGCATCCACCCGCTGCGCGCCATGCTCCTGCTTACCTACCGTGACGATGAGATAGGTGACAGGCATCCGTTGCAACTGGTCTTTGGCGATCTGCCGGCCGATGCCGCGATGCGCATTCCTTTGCTGCCGCTATCGGAAGAAGGCGTCGCGCGTATGGCGCGCGAGTCCGGCTGCGCCGTCGATGGCATCTTCGCCACCACGGCCGGCAACCCGTTCTTCGTCACCGAGGTTCTGCGCGCGGAGGGCGTGCCGGCCAGCGTGCGCGATGCCGTGCTGGCGCGTGCCGCACGGCAAATCCCATCGGTACGCGCACTGCTTGACCTCGTGGCGATCGTGCCAGCGCGCATCGATATCGCCACCGTCGACGCCGTCCTTGCGCCCATGGCCGAAGACATCTCCGCCGCTCTCGCGTCAGGGCTCATCACGCTCACCGATGGCTGGTACGCCTATCGCCACGAGCTCGCACGCATCGCGATGGAGCAGGCGCTGGCCGCGCCCCAGGCTGCCATGCTCCACGCGCAGATGCTCGCTCACCTCGAAGCGCAGAACGAGGACACCCCCGCACCCTCTCAACATGCGGTTCCTTTTGCCCGCCTGGTGCATCACGCCGCGGGCGCTGGCGACGCTACCGCCGTCCTGACCTATGCGCCTGCGGCTGCCGAGGAAGCCATTTCGCACGGCTCGCACTGTGAGGCTGCCAAGTTGTATGGCGTCGCGCTGGCCCACGCATGGAACCTGTCGCCGCGTGAGCAGGCCGAGCTTCTGGGTCGCCGCTCCTACCAGTGCTACCTCACCGACCAGGCCGACGAGGCCATGACCGCGACCCTGCGTGCGCTGGCCATCTGGCGTGAACTCGGCGACCTCACCCAGGAAGGGCACACCCTGCGTTGGTTATCACGCCTGCGCTGGTTCGCCGGCCTGAACGGTGAGGCGGAAGCCTATGCCGACCAGGCCGTGGCCTTGCTCGAACAACTGTCTGAAGACCGTGAGCTGGCCTGGGCGCTGAGCAACCGCTCGCAGCTGTACATGCTTGCAGGCAAGACCGCGGAAGCCGTGGCGTGGGGCACCCGCGCGACCGAACTCGCCAAGCGCATCGGCGATACCGAAGTCCTCTGCCATGCCATGAACAACGTCGGCACCGCCATGCTCGGCACCGGCGACCCGGAGGGCAGGGCGCTGCTCGAAGCCAGCCTGGCGGTCGCACTCGAACACAACTACGGCGAACACGTCGCCCGCGCCTATGCGAACCTGACCAGTACCGAAGTCACCACGCGCGACTACGTGCGTGCGGCGAAATCGATCGACGAAGCCCGGGCCTACTTCGCTGAGCGCGATCTCGATTCGTGGGCAAACTACGTCCTCGCCTGGAAGGCCCGCATGGATTTCGAACAGGGCCGCTGGGACGATGCGGCACGCCTGGCCAGCCAGCTCATCATCCGTGACGCGGTGGCGCCCGTCACCCGGATCCCCGCGATGGCCGTGCTCGCACGCATCCGCCTGCGCCGCGGTGATTCCGGTGCCGATGCCATGCTTGATGAAGCCAGCGAACTGGCGAGCAGCACCGGCGAGTTCCAGCGGCTTGCACCCGTGGCGATCGCACGCGCAGAAGCAGCGTGGCTGCAAGGCAGCACGCGGTTGACGGACGCGTGGGTAAGGCAAACCTACACGATGGCCGAAGGGCTAGGTGAGCGTCGCGAACTCGGCGAACTTGCCTTCTGGTGCTGGAAGCTGGGCGAGGAGCAGGGGACGTATCGCGCTGTGGATGATCCCTACGCCATGCAATGCGATGGCGAGTGGCAGCGTGCCGCCGACGCCTGGGCGACGCTCGATTGCCCGTACATGCGCGCGATCGCGCTGTGGGATGGCGATGAAGCACACAAGCTGGAAGCCCTTGCCATTTTCGAGGCACTGGGTGCCTGTGCCACGGTAAAGCTGTGCCGAGGTGAATTGCGGCAAGCGGGCGTACGCGGCGTCACGCGAGGACCGCGGGCCAGTACCGCGGCGAATCCGGCAGGCCTCACCGCGCGCGAACGCCACGTCATGAGCTTGTTGGTGAAAGGCCTTTCGAATGCGGACATCGCGCAACAGATCGTGCGCTCAGAGAAGACCGTGGAGCATCACATCTCGGCGATCCTGCGCAAGCTGGACGTGAGTTCGCGCGGCGAGGCCGTCGCTGCAGCGGGGCGGATCGGCCTGACGGACCAGGGCTAGTCGCCGCATTCCCGGCGGAAGTGCACTTCGCACGATGGCGATCGATGCGATCTGTCTGCGTCGGTTGTCGCAGTTCGCGAACATGGCCTGATCTGACAGGAACTCGGCCCGCGCGGGCCGAGGCCGTGTGAATGGCTCACCGCTACCATTTCCCACCATAGCCATTAACCCACCGCTTCGACTCTTCTACAGGGGAAGACCGTAGTGAACCGTCAGACCAAGCCGCCGGCGCCGAAGCGCGCTGGAGGTTTCACACTCATCGAACTCATGGTCGCCGTTGCCATCGTTGGCATTCTCGCGGCGATCGCCATCACGATCTACAGCGGGTACATCACCCGGAGCAAGATCCAGGCGGCCAAGGGCGATCTCACCGCGCTCTCGCTTAACCTCGAGAACGAGCTCCAGCGCAATCTCAGTTATGGAGCGCATACCACGACCTCGACCGATGCGACGGTCAGTGCGTATCCCGGCTGGAAGCCCGCGCAATACAACAACTTCACTTACACCATGACCTCGACAGCGAGCAGCTACCAGCTCGTCGCCACCGGGAGCCAGGGTAAGGTCACCGGCTGCAAGTTGACTCTCAACAGCACGATGTACCCAGCCGGCAGCGCGACCAGCGCAGCCAATGCGCAGATCGGCCAGGTGGATAACTGCGGCACCGTGACCGCCTGGTGAGCGCCGTGACAGGGCGAAAGGGTGAAGCGAGCGGGTTCTCGCTGATCGAACTCATGGTCACGCTTACGGTGTTGGCCTTCCTCATCCTGCTCAGCACGCCGCTCACCCGTGCCTGGGTGCAATCGGCACACCAGCGCAGCGCGTACGGCATGCTGATCGAGGCCTTGGGAAGGGCAAAGGCGCTAAGTCTTCGCAATGCCGCGGGGCAGACGGATCAGACGCTTCCCGTGGCAGCTGCCTGTCTTATCGGCAGCGACGCGCGGGTGGTGGTACCCGTCGGTACAAGCCTAAGTTGCGCCGCCGGGATCGTGTGGTCGAGCACGCTTCCCGAGGACGCCAAAGTGACCCTGGCCACCGGTGGCGGAGCGCTGAGCTGCGTGGCTTACAACGAACGCGGTCTTGCACTGGATGCGACCGTGGGTGGCCTGCACTGTACGCCCGCGCCCAACAACGGCCAGCAGGCGATCATCAACGTCATCGTGGGGAACGAGAATGCGCTTACCGTATCCATACCGTGACGTGCGTAAGGCCCGCGGCGATGCCTTGCTCGAGTCGCTGATATGCGTGCTGATCATGGCCATCATCGGTGCCGGGTCGACGTACATCGCCTCGCGCATGAACGTGAGCGCGCGCCAGACCCGTGCCAATGGCGCGGCGACCACGCAAATGCGCGTCCTGCTCCAGCAGTACGGCGCCACCTTATGCCCGGGTGCGGCTAGCCACTCACGAGCGGCGGTCATCCTGCCTGGCTCATACGCCCATCAATCCCTGGACGTGAAGTGCGCTGAGGGCATGAAGGTGTCGGTAGGCGGTGTGAGCATCGACCAACCCTCGAGCGTCGTGCTTTGTGTGCCCAAGGATTCCGCAGGTCAGTTCGAGGGCACGATCAAGGTGGGAAACAATGCCAAGGTGACCTGCGGATGAAAGGCCACCCGCGCAGTCGTGGTTTCACGCTCGTCAGCATGATGATCGGCCTGCTGATCGGGGTCATCTGCATTGCCGCCATGCTCGTGTTGTATCGAATGCTGGTCACCACCTCGTACGATGTCAGGCAGCGCGCCGGTATCGATGCGCAGTTGGCCACGTCGTCACTGGTCGCCCAACAACAGCTTCAGCAGGCGGGGTTCGGCATTAACCAGGCGGTCGCTGGCACGGATGTGATCGTGCTGCAGCACGTAAGCGTGACTGCGGCCGGCAAGATGAGCGGCGAGCCAGCCAGCGCGTACAGCTCCGCCGTGACCGGTAACGCCATCCTCTGGGGCTATAACCCCACGGGGGCGACCGGAACCCTCGATCCTGCCGCGTATACCTGCGAAGGCCTGTTCGTCGATGGCAACGATCTGCTTCGACTGTCGCCCGTTGCCTGTACCGCGCCGACCGAATGGCATGAGCTGACATGGAGGCGAACGGCATTGGTCGATCCGGGTGTCGTCGGCGATGCATCCACGTTCCGCCTCGAACCGGCCAGTTGCTGGCCCTTCGGCCAGACCGATGCCGTGAACAGCCTTCTCGTGAGCTATTACCTCACGAAAGAAGGCGCCGACGCCGCCGGTCTGCCGGCCCCGACCTCCACTGCGGCATCCGCGCCATTCAACGCGATCCCGGTGTTTTCCGTCTGCCTGCCCAACTTCAGGACGTGATTGCCATGATGCCTGTACGCCGCAGCCACCCTCGCGTGCCACGTCGTTTCCAGGGCGGCATGGCCAATCTGCTCATGGTCCTGATGATCGGGCTCGGGATGATCGTCACGACCGCGGGTGTGGTCCATGCGGTGCGCAGCTCGCAAGAAGGGCAGCTCTCCCTGCATGCGATAACACCGGCCCAGCAGACCGCCTGGACGGGCTCCGAACTTGTCCGCCGTTATCTCGAGACGCTGCCTGCCGATACGCTTGCCGCGCTGAGCGGGACACTCGCGATCGATGGGCTCGATGGGCTGACCGCGAGCGTGGTGCGCGTGGATGCCACTGGCAGCCCGGTGGTCTACCGGATCGTGGTCAACCTGACCGGCAAGGTGGCTGCGGATACCAGCGCGGCGACGGCAGCCACGTTGCAAGTGGTCTATGGCGTGACGCCCGGCAACGCAGGCACCACGCCCGGTGGCAGTAAAGGCGGGACGAACCCCGCGACGATCGACACGATCAACATTTACAAAGACCTCAACATGACCGGAGGCATCGCGGTCCTTGGCGGTCAGAGCGCAAACCTGAACGTCCAGGGCAATGTCGTGCTCGATAGCGCGTCGATCACCGGCGTGAACAGCATCAATGCGACCGGTAACGTGTCGATCGGCAGCGGCATCCACGTGAACCAGGTCTACGCCAACGGTGACGTGACCTTGACCGGCAGCGCAAGCGTCGCCCAGGTGAGTTCGTTGGGTAACGTGATCATCCAGGGTGGGGCCAGCCCCGTGCTCATCACCGCCAACGGCTCGGTCACCTTCCAGGGCGGCGGTGCCACCACGGTGAAGGCCATGGGGGATGTCCTCGTCCAGGGCGGCGGGATCACCATCGGCTCGATCGCCACGATGGGCAATGTGCTTTGGACGGGAAGCGGTGGCGGCGCCACTTCGATCACCGCGAACGGCTACGTCGTCTACGCAGGCGGGAATACCGGTTCCACGACGATCCAGGCCAAGGGCGACGTGACCCTGACGGGAGGTGGCGCACACGCCGTCACCACCTTGGGCAACGTCACCATCAATGGGTTTGGCGGTGTCGACGCGTTGTTGGCGAAGGGGAACCTCAACCTCAATGCCTGGGCCAGTGTGACCGGAACGATCGGCGGCACGCTGACCAAAGCCAGCCCGTTCATGTCATCCAATGTCACCGTCAGCCCCGGGCTGGTTGTGACCGTGCCTACGGTCGACGTCACACCGCTGGCGCCGGTCACGTTGGCGCCGCAGTCAGTCGACGCTTATGCACTGCGCGCCTCGTCGAACTACGCCTTCACGGTGGCGGGAAAGGCCATCCAGGTGACCGTCTCGGGAGTTACCGGCGTGACGGATGGCACCTATTTCCTCGGGTCGTATCCCTTCGCCTCCGGTCGGGGCTACCAGGATTTCCTCTGCACCGCTCTTGTCAGTGGAACGCTGGATGCAAGCGGGAAGGGCACATGCCTTACCCCGGCAACACCAGGCCGCACGCTCTGCCAGGGCCAGTCGACGGTCAATAGTTGCCTCTCCTATACCAACGGCACCTGGAAGATCAGCGGTCGCAGCTTCGCCCGCGGGGTCATCTGGTTCGAGGGAGACCTCAACCTCGATAACGGCTATTACCTCGACACCGCGATCGCGACCGGGAACATCTTCACCAGCGGCAGCTTCCGCCTGGACTCGCCAAATTTCGCCGGATACGCAGCTATCTGCACGAACGCCACGCCTGCGGGCGTCACCCTGGACACCGCCCAGGTGGCTGACTTCGCCGGGGTTTACCCGACCGCGTTTTGCGATACGGCCAAACAACAGCTGATCGCCAACCCGATCGGCAATATCGGACTCCTCGCGGGCGGTTACGTCGGTGACACCTTCAGCGGCGGCAATATCGATATCGGGGCAAGCTCGGTCGTGAACGGAAGCGTCATCGCCGGCAACCAGGTCAACACGGGCGGTAGCTCCACCATCAACGGCTTCATCATGTCGTCCGCGCAGAACGCCGCCGACAAGAGCCCGGTATCGTGGAGCGGTTCGACGTCGTTGAACTTCGCCCAGCTCCCGAATACGTACAGTCCCGGCACGCTGCCGTGCATGAAGGACTGCGCGGCGTCGGGATCGAGCGGCACGGCAAATAGCAGTGTGGTCCAGTGGTCGCGTTATCTGTGAAGATGACGCGTGACTGAAAGATCAGGTCTGCATGCGGTTGATTTGGCGGGATGGGTCCGGCATCATCCCGCCACTTTCATCCACCGATCCAGAGGCCTCCTTCCTTGGACAGTCATAGTCGATCTCGGCACGGCGCCTAAGCCGGCGGAACACTGACCCCAAGGTCGGTTCCGTCCGCTCAGGACGGGCCCGCTCAACGTGAGCCCAGCCTCACGGTGCGCCTCGCACCCATCTGCTGAACATCCGTAAGACCCCGACAGGGAGGTCTTTGGCATTTCCGTTGTTCCCGGAGATCGCCAATGCTCTCGAAGCACCTGCGTGTCACGTTTCTCGTGGCTCTTCTTTCGACGTACGCGCTGCAAGCGCGTGCGGGCGCTAGCCTGTTCGTCGATGACGCTACGCTCACCCCGGCGGGCCGCTGCCAGGTCGAGTCCTGGGCGCGCACCTATACGCCCGGTCAGGAGCTCACCGCGGTGCCGGCGTGCACCGTGGATGGCACCGAGTGGAGCCTGGGCGTAAGCCAGCTCCACAACGCATCATCCAGCACGCTTCTGGGTCCCGGCATCAAGCGCGTGTTCCGCGATTTCGATACGCATGATTGGGGCGTTGGCCTTTCCGTCGGTACCGCGTGGAACGTCACGCGCGGACACCTAGACGGCTGGAACGTCAATGTCCCGATGACCTTCGCCCTGGATTCGCAGCGTCGCGTCGTCATGAACACGAACGTGGGGTGGGCACAGTCCCCTGGCAAGCATGGCGCAGTGACCGGAGGCATCGGGTTTGAAGTGGCGATCGCCGGCCACTGGGCCATGCTGGCCGAGGCCTACCGCGATACCCACGCGGCCGGTGAGGCGGGGATACGGCGTTACCTGAGCGAGGACGCCAGCTTCGATGTGCTGGTCGGCGCGGATCGCGGACAGACCCACTCAGCGTGGGTAACCGTCGGGTTCAACATCGTGCTGCCGAAGGAGTGAGTCGTCAGCCGGTGCCGGCTTCGCCTTCGGTCTGCCAGTACACGGCGTAGCGTTCCCCTTGGATCGTGTTGAGCGGCACCACTTCAACCACGCCGTGGCGCGTGTTTGCGTGGAACGTCAAGGGTTTCCCCGCCGGAACCAGCCAGCCGAGCGGATCACCCTCGTCGGAGGCCACCTGCGGGGCAGGTAGTGGTTTCGGCTCCGGCGATGGGCCGGCGTCGTACTTGCCGTATTGCTGGTCGTGCGTCAGACCCTTTGCGCCGAGTCGCGCCGCGAGGACGAGCGGCCCGAGCAGGACGGCGTGCAGGGTGTCGTCACCGGGCAGCGGCACGCGACGTGGTGCCATGGGCAGGGTCAGCGACACGCGGTCGCCGGAGCGCCAGGTACGCTTTATGGTGAGGTAGCTGCCGGGCGAGGCGAATATGTCCTGCACCTGGCCATTGACCTCCAACGTCGCGCCGGGCTCGATCCAGGATGGAATGCGCAGGTTGAGGGCGATCTCTCGCGGCTGCGTGATCGTGAGCGTGAAGCGCGTCGCGGCCTCACGCGGGAAATCCGTATCCTGGCGCACTGTCAGGCCCAGCTCGGGCCAGTCCAGGGTCGAAGCGATGAACAGGTTTACATGCAGCGCGTCGCCGTCACGGAAGTAGATCGCGTCGTTGAAGCGGGCGAACTCCTCCGCGCCAGTGCCGGTGCAACACCAAAACGAATCCATCG
The DNA here is from genome assembly GCF_036500425.1 of Luteibacter sp. Lineage (GTDB taxonomy): Bacteria > Pseudomonadota > Gammaproteobacteria > Xanthomonadales > Rhodanobacteraceae > Luteibacter. The sequence goes on along the minus strand of NZ_DASYCB010000022.1, from coordinate 92,610 downwards.
GTGAGTTGTAGAACTTCGCGCCGCCCGGTTGGAGTGAGTAGTAGTAGAGCTTCATACCCTGCGCGTCCTGAGTGCCCAGACGCGCGTTGTAAAGGTTGCGCTCGTAATAGTCGAAGGCGCGCGGGTCACCGTTCCAGGCGTAGACGTGGCGCGTTAGCTTGAGCAGGTTGTAGGCCACGCAGCACTCGGCGGCGTACAGGCCCAGCTGATGCGTGAGATCACCGGGGCCGGTGTTCCAGAACTCGTCGTTGCTTGAGCCACCGGTCGCATAGGTGCGGTTCTGCGTCACGGTCTCCCAGAAGAACTCCGCAATGCGGCGGAAACGCGGCTCGCCGGTGAGTTCGTAGCGTCTTGCCGCACCGATTACCTTGGGAATCTGGGTGTTGCTGTGCAAGCCCTTCAGCTCGTCGCGATGGGCAGTGAGCGGTTCGAACAGCGACATCTGGTCGAAGCGGTGGGCGGCGTCCAGATAGCGCGTATTGCCGGTGATGGCGTATAGCTCGACCATCGACTCGTTCATGCCGCCGTATTCGGTCTTGAGGATGTGCGCCATTTCTGCGTCGGAGAATCCGTTGAGCCAGCGCACCGTCCAGTTGCCGATGCCTGTTGCCACGGCCAGGGCCTGCTTGTTGCCGGCCAGCCTGTACATGTCCAGCATGCCGGCCTGGATCTTGTGGATCGTATAGAACGGTGCCCATACCTTCTCGCCGGCACTGAGCCGGTCGAAGAACGATTCGGGGAACGCGCTGAGGTAGCCGTTAGGGCGCTGGCAGCTGGCCAGGATGGCAACGAGTTCATCGCCCCGCGCTTTCATCGTGGTGTCGCCCTGGGCCGCCCAGGCGAGCGCCGCCGCGGAGAGGTAATGGCCACCGCTGAAATGGCCACGCAACTCGCCATCCGGCTTCTCCCAGCCACCCAATGGTTGCGCGGTGGAGCGCTGGCCGGCCTGCACGCGGAAACTGTGAGCGAGGCGATCGACGGGTAGGCTGTGCAGGTAGCCGAGGTTGACCGCCGCAGCACGGCTGAAATCACTATCGAGCAGATGGACCTGGTTCAGCGCGAAAGGCTGCATCCGGGATACCGGTTTTTCGCGGGCGGCGCCGGCGGCCATACTGGCCGGGTCGGCGGTATCGAAGGCGCGCAGGCGGGGCGCGGTGAGCGCACCGGTGAAGGCCAACGCACCGGTCTTCAGAAATCGCCTGCGCTTTTCATACAGGCGCACGGCATCGCCGCCTCGGTCGTGGTCACTCATCGTCGTCATCCAGTGAAAGCGCGGAGGCGGGCAAGCCGGTCGATGCGCCCCAGTAGTAAATCAGCGTAGAAAACACCAGTACCGTCACCGAATCCCAGGGATGCGCCAGGCGGCCGCTACCGCCGAACGTACCTAGCGCCGAGACGAGCATGATCAGCACATAAAAGCCGATCAGCCACAGCGACGAGCGCACCTGCTGGGCGAGCACATCGCGTGGCGCGCCGCCGGCCCGTTTGATGATGATGTAGCCGGCGAACATCGCGATCTGCAGGCCGAGCAACCACGACACCGTGCTCCAGCCAGACCAATAGACGATCAGCGCGGCGACCGCGAACGAGACGGGCCCGATGACGGCGAAGCCATGGACGCGGAAGGGACGTTCCAGTCCCGGCGCGCTACGGCGCAGCGCAGCAACCGTCACCGGTGCCACCGCATAGCTCAGCACCAGTGCGGCGGAGACGACCTGGATCAACGCCTCCCAGGAGGGGAAGGGCAGGGTCCAGAAGATCGACAAGGCGAGGGTCAGCCAGAGAGCCGGGCGGGGAATGCCGGACTGTCGGTCGATCCGCGTCAGCATCGGTAAGATGCCGCCGCTACGAGCCCAGCCATAGACGATGCGCGGCGTTGCGTTCATGTAGATGTTGCCGGTGCCGCTGGGCGAGATCACCGCGTCGCAAACCACCAGCGTAGCTAGCCAGCCAAAGCCTAGTGCGAGCGCGATGTCGTGGTAAGGCAGCGCGAAAGCCTTGTCCATGCCGCTCCAGCCGCTTGCCAGCATCTCGGTGGGGATACCGCCGAGGAAGGCGAGTTGCAGCAGCACATAGATCACCGTCGAGAGCAGTACCGACAGGATCAACGCGATGGGAATCGTGCGTTGCGGGTCGCGCACCTCGCTGGCCACCGAGACGATGGGCGTAAGGCCGAGGTAGGCAAAGATGATGCCGCCGGCAGACACCGCCGCCTCGATGCCAGAGAGGCCGGTGGGCGCGAGTCCGTGAATGCTCAGGTTGCCGGGGTGGAAGTGCGTCAAAAGTACGATAACCACCAGTACCGGCACCACGAACTTGAAGATGCTGACGACGTTGTTAGCTTTAGCGAAGGTTTTCACGCTGAAGTAGTTCAGCGCGAAGAACACGAAAAGCAAGGCCAGCTGGGCGAACCAGCCGACCACACTCGCATGCGTCGTGCCTGGGACGTTCAGCGCGGGCAGCCACGCCGCGGCGTATTGCCGGCAGGCCACGGTTTCAATGGCGATCAGGCTGGAAAACGCGATCAGCGTGATGAAGCCCATGAGCGAACCGAGCAGCGCGCCGTGCGAGTACTCGGGGTAACGCACCGCGCCCCCCGCGCGTGGGAGGGCGGCGCCCAGTTCGCAATAGACCAGACCGAGCAGCAGAACCGCAGCGCCTCCGATCAACCATGAGAGGATCCCGGCCGGCCCCGCGAGCGCGGCGACATGCCCGGCCGCGAACAGCCAGCCCGAGCCGAAGATCGCGCCCAGTCCGATGAAGGTGAGATCGACCAGGGTGAGCCGCTTCTGGAAGTGGCCTTGCGATGCATCAGCCATGGTCAATGGATTCCCTGGTCATGTGGAGATTTACCACCACTCGCGATGAAGGCGTCGATTCGCTGGTTCAGGACGGGAAGCGGCACGGAACCGGTGGCGAGCACCGTATCGTGGAAGGCGCGAATATCGAACGTCGTGCCCAGCGCCTTCTCGGCACGTGCGCGGCCATCGCGGATCGCCATCTCGCCGATGTAGTAGGACAGCGCCTGCGCTGGCCACGCGATATAGCGGTCTACCTCCGTGTCGATCTCGTGCTCGGCCAGGGCCGTGTTGTCCCGCAGGTATTGCCGGGCCTGCTCACGTGTCCAGTGCAGGTGGTGGATACCCGTATCGACCACGAGTCGCGCCGCGCGCCATGCCTGGTAACTGAGGTAACCGAAGCGCTCGTAGGGTGTGTGGTAGATACCCATCTCCTGGCCGAGGTACTCGCAGTACAGGGCCCACCCCTCGCCGTACGCCGAGATGTAGTTGTACCGGCGGTAGTCGGGCAGGCCTGTCATCTCAGCCGCCAGCGGCATCTGCAAGGCATGCCCGGGGGACGATTCGTGCAGTGTCAGCGCGGGCAATGAATAGAGCGGTCGCGCCGGCAGGTTATAGGTATTGACCAGGTAAATACCGGGACCGCCGCGCCCACCCGTATAGATGGGGGCGAGATCGTCTGGCACGGGCTTGATCGCGAAGCGCCGCCGCGGCAACAGACCGATGTAGTCGCCGACCACGGCATCGACCTCCTTGGCGATCCACGCGGCATCCTTGAGCAACTCATCGGGTGTCTTTGCGTAGAACTGCGGGTCCGTGCGCAGGAAATGGAGGAACTCGGGAAAACTACCCTTGAAATCCACCTCGCGCATGACCGCGAGCATCTGTTCGTGGATATCCGCCATCTCCTTCAGACCGAGCGCATGGATGTCGTCGGGGCTCATGTCGAGCGTGGTGTACTCGAGGATCTGCGAACGATAGAAAGCCATGCCGTCCGGCAGGTCTTCGGCGGCGAGGCCCTCGCGGGCTTTCGGGTAGTACTCATCGCGCATGAATGCCAGTAGCTTCGCGTACGCTGGCCGTACCTGTTGCGTGATCGCCTTGCGCGCTTCCTCGCGCAGGCGTGCCTGCTCCGCCGCGGGAATCACCGAGGGCATTCTCCTGAACGGCGTGTAGAAGATGTTTTCGTCGTCGGTCGCGTTGGCCACCGCGCGAATCCCATCGTACTGGCTGGCGACGATGATCTTCGGTTGCGTGAAGCCGCGCGCCAGGCCGAGACGCATGTTGGCGATCTGCTCATCAAAGTAGCGGGGCACGTCGTGTAACCGGCCGAGGTAACGGCGGTACGCCGCGGTATCGGTGAACGTGGCCCGCGCGCTGAAGCCGAGGTTGCTCCAGAAGGCCGTGTCGGCATTGAAGGGCATTTGCCAGGTCATGAAACGCTGGTCGGCGAGCAACACTTCGATCTGCTGGCGATACACTGCGTCATTGGCCGGGTCCTCACCCGTCAGCTCCTTCGGGTCGATCCCCTGAAGTTGCCCCAGTACCTCGCTCCAGTACCGCTGACGTGCCGCCTGGGTCGACGCATCCACCCTTGGCAGGGTATCGGAGGGCACCGTCGGGCCATCCTCGTCATCCGCGCCGGCGAACTGGCCCTGTCGCCACGACCATTCACGGGCGGCGATATCGCGAAAGCGGTGGGTCGCGTCGTCGGCGAGCACGGGGGCAGCGAAGGTGGCAATGCCCAACAGGAAGGTAAGACGGGCGAGGTACGGGGGCACGTGACACTCCGTTCAGTGGTGGGTGCGTGTCGATGCTCCGGCTCCCACATCAGCGTCGGACCAGCGCCCATCGATACGCCGCTGCACGCCAACTGTGTTGCGATCGCGCAGCTCATCCGGTAGCAGCGCATCGGGAACGTTGTCGTAACTGTGCAACGCCGTGAACCGGTGAATGGCCGACGGCATGCCAACGGCAGTGAAGCCGGCCTGGCTCGTAGACGGGAAGGGGCCGCCGTGGTTCATCGCGGGGCTAACCGCCACGCCGGTGGGCATCCGGTTGGCGATGAGCCGGCCCACGCGTTCGCGCAAGTGCCGCGCGACGGATGCCCAGAGTACGTCATCGCTACCGTCCGCAGCGCGGTAAAGCGTACCCGTGAGATTCCCTTCGAACGCCTTTGCCACCGCGGTGAAGGCCTCGTCGCCATCGACACGGACCAGCAGGCTGACCGGGCCAAAGGCTTCGGCTTGCAGCGCGCCCTTGTCGTCAATGAAGGCGGCACTCTCGACACTAAGCAGCGTCGGCCGGAAGCGATAGCCCGTGCCGGCACCGACGTCACCGCCCGCTAGTACCTGCGCACCGGCCACGGTCAGTCCCTGCACGGCGCGCGCGAGGCTTTCCTGTACGCCACGCGAAAACAGCGGGCGTGGGGAAGCCTCGGCGAACTCGCGGGTGGCGCGGGCGACGAACGCATCACCGGCGGCATCTTTGGGGACGACGACGATACCGGGGTTGGTACAGAACTGGCCGCTGCCCATCGTGCAGGAGGCGAAGAACGTCGCCGCCAGCGCATCGGCATCCTCGGCTAGCGCCCCCGGCAACAGGAAGACCGGATTGATGCTGGACATCTCGGCGAAGATGGGAATGCCGGCCGGATCGGCGGCGGCTTTCAGGGCGAGACCGCCTGCGCGGCTACCGGTGAACCCGATGGCACCCAGCCGGGCATCGCCGGCAAGCCGCACACCGAGGCTGTTATCGACGTGGTAGAGCATCTGCACCGCCGCGGCGGGCAGGCCGGCGGCGAGGATCGCCGCGTGGGCGAGCTCGGCCAGGCGTCGCGAGGTGGCCGGATGCGAGGGGTGCGCCTTGGCGATGACGGGATTACGCGCGGCGATGGCCGAGGCGAAATCGCTGCCTGCGATCGCGTTGAAGGCGAACGGGAAGTTGTTCGGGCCGAACACCAGCACCGGCTTGCCTAGCGGTGCGCGGTGCGCACGCAAGCCGCTGGCGGTGTCGATCACGGGATCGCTCCAGCTGTGTTCGCGCACCGCACGCGCTGCCTGGCGAAGTTGCCCGCTCGCGCGTGGCAGTTCCACTGAGCGCAGACGTGGCTCGGCGGGCAGTGCGGTTTCCGCCGCCGCTAGCGCGACGAGCGTTTCGGCATCGCCCTCGATCGCCGACGCATAACGTTCGAGGAAATCCGCGATGCGTTCGGGTGCCGTGGCTACCAGGTCGGCAGCTGCCGCGATGCCGGCGATGAGCACCGCCTCGACGTCCGCGGCACTACTGACCGGAAAAGCCGGGCCGATGGCTTCGGCGCGGGTAGGGTCCTCCGCCCGGAACTCGCCGGTCGGCCTATCCGCGGCGCGCCACCGGCCACCCACCAGAACCTGCGGCTGGTCGCTCATGGCTCAGACTCCCGGCTTCGTGGCGATGGCGTGATCGATGACCTTCATTGCCGCGTCGCGTTCCGCACCCGCGACGGGCAGGCGCGGCGCGCGTACGGTTTCGCTGCCCATGCCGACGCGCGCCTGCACCAGCTTGATGAGCTGCACGAAGGTGGGCACGGTATCGAGGCGGAGCAGCGGCAAAAACCAGGCATAGAGCGATTCAGCGGCCTTGGGGCCACCGTCGCGAGCCAGCTCGAACAACTTCACGGATTCCTCCGGATAGGCGTTGACCAAGCCGGCGATCCAGCCGGTTGCCCCCATGCTGACACCTTCGACCAGGGCATCATCCATACCGACGAGCAGCTCGAGTCGGTCGCCGAGCAGCGCGCGGATCGCGGCGAAACGGCGCACGTCGGCGGAGGATTCCTTCACGGCCTGTAGGTTCGGGAACTGGGAGGCCAACTCGGCGATCTGCGCCGGGGCGAAGTCCGTCTTATAGGCCACCGGGTTGTTGTAGAGCATGCAGGGCAGGTCGGTGGCGGCGATCACGGCCTTCACGTGCGCGCTCATCTCGCGCCAGTCGGTGGAGTAGACATAGGGCGGCAGGACCATCAGCGCCGAACAACCGATCGCCTTGGCCTCCTGTGCAAGGCGAACGGCCTCGTCAGTGGAGAGTGAGGCGATGCCCGGGATCACCGGGCCGCGGCCGTCGAGAGCCCTGACCAGCGTACGCAGGATAGCCACCTTTTCGTCAAAGCTCAGCGTGGCTGCTTCACCCAGCGAACCGAGTGGAACGATGCCTTTGCAGCCAGCATCGAGCATCTGCACCGCGTGCTTCGCAAGAAAATCGTGATCGACCTGGCCATCGGCAGTGAATGGCGTGGTGATGGCGGGGAGGACGCCGTGCCAGAAGGTTGCGTTGCTCATGTTGAGATGCCTCTCGATACGGGAAGGGAAGGGAGACGATCCGGTTCGCCCAAGGTCGACAACCGGGTGGGAAAGACAGGTGGGCGCGCATCGGTGCTTGGGCCGTGCCCGAGTTCGGTCAACGCGGCGCCACAAATGCGGCCCTGGCAAGCGCCCATGCCACAACGGGTTGCGAGCTTTGCGCTGCGCCCATTGGCGTGTGGACGGATCGCACCCAGCGGCACGTCTTCACAGCGACAGACCACGGTGTCATCACGGGCGAGGTCATGCACGCGCGGCGAGAGGATGAAATGTCGGTCGAGGTGGCGTGTGAAGGCCCGCGCGTGGTCACGACGGTGCAGCAGCGCCGCGGGTATCGGTACACCGGCCGCGGCGAGCCCGGCGATCGTGCCTTCCAGCCGAGCGCAGTCACGGCCACCGATACCGCAGCTTTCGCCAGCGGCGAACGTGTCGTCACGGCTCGTCCGTTGCTGGGCATTCACGTCGACCTGTGCGTGCACATGATCCGTGCGCGTCGCGCAGCCCAGGTGTCTGGCCAGGGTGAGGTCGGGGACGAGACCGAAGCCAACCGCGAGCACGTCGCAGTCAAGGCGCTCATGACCGCGCGGGCCTTCGATCTCCACGGCGGAAAGGGCGTCATCGCCCAGCGCCGCGGTAACGACGCTGCCTGGGTAGTACCCGATACCGGCGAGCGACAGCCGCAGCGATGCGGCTTGCGCGAGTTTGCCCGGCCAGCGCCAGAGCCCGCGCGCGAAGTGGTGGATCGTCGCGGCCGATGCCTGTTCGTGGACGCCGAGCACGATGGCACCATGCCTGCGCGCGGTATGGGCGGCGGCCAGCAGAAGGGGGCCACTGCCTGCGATCAGGACACGACGCCCCCGCAGAGCCCAGCCCTGCTTGGCCAACGCCTGAAGGCCACCGGCGCCGACCACGCCCGGTAGCGTCCATCCCGGAAACGGCAGCAGCAGTTCGCGTGCGCCGGAGGCAATCACGAGCGAACGGTAGGGCAGCCGATAGCCGCGGCGCGGGTCCTGCACGAGCAGATGACCGGATTCGGCCGCGACCACCTGTGTTTCGGGCAACCACGTCACGCCGTGCCCGGACATGGCGCCCTGAATGCTCCGCCTGGCGGGCGCGGGATAGCCGTGTGCGACGTCGTGGCGCCAGACCTGGCCGCCCGCCGTCGGCTGGCTATCGATGAGCACGACACGGCGCCCCGCGCCGGCGGCGGCAGTGGCTGCGGCCAGACCCGCCGGGCCAGCCCCGATCACGGCGATGTCGAAGGCTTCAGTCATCCGTGTCCACCCGCATGGCATCGCGTACGGTGACCTGGCAGGCGCGCTGCTGGGCACGGCCATCGATGCGCACGCGACACTCGAAGCACACACCCATGCCACACAACGGTGCACGGCGTTGTCCACTTAACGAGCGCCGGAAGGGACGCTCGAGGCCGAGCAGCGCGGCGGCGACGCTGATCCGCCCAGGCACATCGACCGGCACACCATTCACGGTCAGGCGGACACGGTCTCCGCTCACGAGAGCACCCGAGCGGGATCGTATGGCGTCGCGTCGATCGCCGTCGCACGCGACAGCAGCTGGTCGATAAGAAGGCTAGCGCTGCCTAGCGAGGTGGTCACACCAAGACCCTCGTGGCCGGCCGCGACCCAGGTATCCGCCATCCCCGGCACGCGGCCGAGGTAAGGCAATCCATCCACGCTCACCGGGCGAAAGCCGGTCCAGATGCGCAGGGCGTCGAGATCGCGCAGTCCCGGAAGGAAACAAAAACTGCGCTGAAGCATGCGCCGGACCATATCCATCGACACATCAGCATCGTTCGCGTCGTATTCGCGCGACGAGCCGATCAGTATCTGCCCCGTCGGCCGCGGCTGCACGTTGAAGGCAACGCTGGCGGTATCGGCGCCGTGCGCGCTGTCGGCATAACCAAGTTCAAGGAGTTGATGCCTCACCATAGGCGCATAGCGCTCGGTGATGACCAGATGCCCCTTGCGCGCGCGGATCGGCAGCGAGGGTAGCAGTTGGGGTAAGGCGCAGCCGGTGGCGACGAGCACGGGGCCATGCAACACACTACCGTTCTGCAGCGTTACGCCGCCTGGTTGCAAGTGGGACGCGTGTTGCGCGTGGAACGTGGCACCCCGTTCCACCGCGCGATCCACGAGATGCCGCGCGATGGCCGGCGGGTAAACCACCCCTTCACGAGGGACCCGCAGGCCGCCGCGCAATCCGCGAGCAAGCATCGGTTCCAGTTCATATAGGTACGCCGCTTCGACGAGCTCTGCCTCGATGCCGGCATCGGCGAGTCGCGCGAGTTTGGCGGGTATGTGCGAGAACTCGTCATCGTTGCTGGCGATCCATAGCGTGCCGCAACGGCTGAACTCAGCGAGAGGCAGATCGGTGAAGGCTTCCCACAAGGCAAGCGAATATCGCGACAACGCGAGTTCCGCCGGATCGTCGTCCATCGCCACGAGGTGCCCCATCGCTGCCGCCGTGGCACCGCCACCGACCGTACCTGGCTCAATGATCGCGACCTTCAGCCCTTCGGCGGTAGCCTTCTCCGCACATGCGGCACCGACGATGCCGGCACCGATCACGATCAGGTCGAACGTACTCACGCGGTGCCTATGCCCCAGGCCAGCGGGTCGGCCTCGTCGATCACGATCGTGCCGTGCATCGTGATGTGCGCGCTGCCGGTGATACGCGGCAGCACGCCGCGCTCTCCATAGCGGTAGGTGGCTTCGAAGATGCTGCCGAGGACGCCGGCTTGCCGCCATACCTGACCCGGATCAAGCTCGCCGTCGGCAGCCAGGCACGCCACCTTCGCACAGGTGCCGGTACCGCAGGGTGAGCGGTCGTAGGCCATGCCGGGACAGAGCACGAAGTTGCGGCCGTCGCCACCCGTATCCTGGTCGGGGCCGTTCAGTTCTATATGGTCGATTTCCTGGCCGTCGGCGCCCGTAATCCCTTCACGTTCGAGCCCAGCGCGAATCGCTTCGGTGTACATGGTGAGCGCGCGCTGGTTTGCCAGGGTGAGAGGGTGCGGGGTGTCGCTGGTGATGAAGAACCAGTTGCCACCCCAGGCGACGTCGCCGGTGACCAGGCCGTGACCGGGCACCTCGACCACGACGTTCCGGCGGTACCGGTAACTTTCCACGTTCTCGATGGCCACACGGCCGTCGTCGAGCAGTTCGATGCCGACCATGCCGACGGGAGTTTCGAGGCGGTGCCGGCCGGGGGAGATTCGGCCCAGGTGGTGCAGCGTACGCACCAGGCCGATGGTGCCGTGCCCACACATGCCAAGGTAGCCGACGTTATTGAAGAAGATCACGCCCGCGCAGGCGGACGGATCGCTCGGCTCCAGAAGCAGGGCGCCGACCATGGTGTCTGAACCGCGGGGTTCGCAGGCGATACCCTGGCGCCAGTGATCGTACGTTTCGCGCATGCGCAGGCGACGCTCGGAGAGCGGGCCACGCCCAAGGTCGGGAAAGCCGGAAAGCACGACCCGGGTGGGTTCGCCGCCGGTGTGTGAGTCAATGAATTCGATACGGTGCATGGGATCATGCTCACCGGGACGCCCCTTCGACGTATAGAAGGCTTTGCCGAGGGTGGATGCGGAATTTGGCATAACCCGAAGCACCGCCCTGGTGGACGCTTTAAGTGGAGGCCTTGCAACAACCCGTTCCGTGCCGTTTATGATGCGTTGCGGCATATCCGGTGTGTCGTCATCACACGTTGCCACAGCCCAGGAGGACCGCGCGGCCATGAAGATTTCCGCCGATGAGCTTGAGCCGTTGTTCGATGTATTGCCCGATGTCGTGTTCTTCGTGAAGGACACCGACGGCCGCTACACCCATGCCAACCTGACCCTTGTCCGCCGGTTGGGCTTAAAGCGTCGCAGCGACGTGATAGGTAAGGACGTGACCGAACTCTTCCCGGTGATGATGGGTGGTTCTTACGCCGCGCAGGATCGGCGCGTGCTGACTGGCGAGCTGATCGAAAATCAGCTCGAGGTGCACATTTTCAACAGCCGCACGCCGGGCTGGTGCCTGACCTGCAAGCGGCCGCTGGTATCGTCGCGCGGCGAGATCCGCGGTGTGATCGGCATTTCGCGGGACCTGGGCCTTCCTGATGGTCGACATCCGACGTATGAACGTCTACGCCGAGTGTTCGCGCACATGCAGGTGCACTATGGCGATGGTGTACGGATCCCTGCACTTGCCCAGCTCGCTGGCCTGTCGGTGGCCCAGCTCGAACGCCATTTCCGTCGCGTGTTCCAGCTGACACCGCAACAGGTACTCACGAAGCTACGCATCGAGGCAGCCATGCGCTTACTGAGCGGTGACGGCAGCGTCGCCTCCATCGGCATGGCCTGCGGCTTCGTCGACCAGAGCGCGTTCGCGCGCCAGTTCAAGGCGACCGTCGGCATGACGCCGAGCGACTACCGCGCCATGGTGCTGAGCGCGGAACTTCACGGCGTAATCCCCACGACACCGCCATAACGGGCAAAATAGGCCGCTTGCTATGTGCGATGCCCGATACGGATGATGCTCTTGACTATGACCACGCCACTGTCTAACGACACCGATACCCCACTGTTGGAGCGCCTGCGTTCCGCGGTGCAACTGCTTGAATCGGTCGCGGCCGACCGCCTGTTGCTGGACGACGTGCCAGCCGATGACCGCCAGCGCCTGTACCAGGCGGTGGCGCAGGTCTATCACCCCGACCCAGGCGAGCGCCGGATCCGGCTCAAGGCAGCCCAGAAGGCCCGGCATGCCTCGAAGATCCAGGCCGAGGACACCGTTCTCAACCAGACCGGTATCCGCGCACTGCGCCGCAAACCGGTCTTCACCACGCCGAATGTGTTTGCTCCAGAGGGTTTCGAGGCGAACGACATTGGCCCCGATGCCGACGCCACGCAACCGCGCGAGTCGATCGAGCCCAAGCACTGCTACGTTTGCAAGAAGAAATACACGTCAATCCATTTCTTCTACGACCAGATGTGCCCAGACTGCGCCACGTTCAATTATGCCAAGCGCACGGAACTGGTCGACCTGCGTGGTCGCGTCGCGCTGCTGACCGGCGGTCGCGTCAAGATCGGTTATCAAGCCGGCCTGAAGCTGCTGCGCGCGGGTGCGGAACTGATCGTCACCACGCGCTTCCCGCGCGACTCGGCAGCACGGTACGCCGAGGAGCCGGATTTCGGCGAATGGGGACATCGCCTGCAAGTCTACGGACTTGATCTACGCCACACGCCCAGCGTCGAAGCGTTCTGCCAGGAACTGGTCGCTACCCGGCCGCGTCTGGATTTCATCATCAATAACGCTTGCCAGACCGTGCGTCGCCCGCCGGATTTCTACGCGCACATGATGGATGGCGAGAGGGCCGCGCTGCACGACATGCCCGAGCACGTGCGTAAACTGGTCGGTCACTACGAAGGCCTGCGCGGCTCCAACATCCTGCCCGATGCGAGCGTTGCGGCGAACCCGATCGCCAACCGCGCTACGGATCTGCCTGGTCTGGTCCGCGCTGCCGAACTCTCGCAGCTGCCGCTGCTACCGGAAGAGATGCTGGCACAGAGCCATCTGTTCCCCGAGGGCAAGCTCGACCAGGACCTGCAGCAGATCGACCTGCGTGAGCGTAATTCGTGGCGCTTGCTCATGGCCGAAGTCTCATCGGTTGAGTTGCTGGAGGTGCAGTTGGTCAATGCGATCGCGCCGTTCATCATCAACGCGCGATTGAAGCCGCTCATGCTGCGCACCCCCGAGCGCGACAAGCACATCGTCAACGTGTCGGCGATGGAGGGGCAGTTCTACCGGAATTTCAAGACCACCCGGCATCCACACACCAACATGGCCAAGGCCGCGCTCAACATGATGACGCGCACCTCGGCGACGGATTACTACAACGACGGCATCCACATGAACAGCGTCGACACCGGCTGGGTGACCGACGAGGATCCGGCGGACCTTGCCGCGAAGAAAGTGCTGGAAGAACGTTTCCACCCGCCGCTGGACATCGTTGACGGTGCCGCGCGCATCGTCGATCCGATCATCAACGGCATCAACACCGGCGAACACGTCTGGGGGCAGTTCCTGAAGGATTATCGACCGACTGACTGGTAAGCCAGTCAGTCGACATCGTTCCGATTCGATGGCCCAGCGGCTTCAGGCGTACTGCGCGATACCGTTTCCGAACGACCAGTTTTCCTTGACCACCTCAACGAGGTTGATGAGGACATCTTCCGGGCGGACCCCCGGATTGGCCTTCAGGTTCTCGACGACCGCCGCGTAGAACGCTTTCTTCTGCGGGACGCCACGGGTGTTGTTGCAGGTCATCTGCACAATCACCAGATCGTCGCTTCGCTCGATACCCAGGTAGGACGGGTCGTAATCGAATTCATCGGCGTCGTACTGGCTGACCAGGATGAAGCGGTCGCCCTCCGGCACCTCGAAACTTTCGTGCATGGCGGCATAGACGCCATCGCGGATGGCCTTGATGTGGGCAGCCGATTTGCCACGGCGCAAGGCGATACGTACGAGGGGCATGGTTTGTCCTCAGGGTGATCAAACGTAGGGCGGTTGGGAAAGGTGACCGACGGCATAGGCATCGCCGAGCAGCATGCCGTCGGCACGCTTCGCGCTACGCCAAAGGGCGAAGCGCATCAGCGTCCAGCGGGTGGGATCGAACGCGGAGACGACAGCCTCTGCGCCTTCGTCGCGCGCGGCCTGAGCGAGCGCGTGCTCGGTCTTGCGCACGTCGTCAAGGGAGGCATGCGGCGAAATCGTGGCCGTTTCCTGCGTCGCATGGGTGACAAGCGAGAGGTCATCGTTCCACTCCGCTTGCCATACCGACCATAGGTGCACCACCGGCCGGCCGAACGACGCCACGACGCCAGCGAAGCCGGGGCCGCTCAGGAAGGCACTCATACCTTCGGGCTTTCGCCACAGATAGAAGGGTGCATAAGCGCTCTGGCTGCCCACACGGGTCGGGTCGCTGTTGGCATGCAGGTACGCCTTGAAGGCCAGCCCGTCGAGCGTGTCGGTGAGATGGCCACGCTCGGCAATACGTCGGCGGATAATCGCCATGTCGTAGTCGGCCGGAAGCCCGATGCGATATTGCATGGCCATCATGTCTCAGCCCCCGGCAAGTTCGCCGTGGTGACACAACGCAGTACGCAGGTAAGCGATCGATACGTCATAAATGGCTCCGGTGTAACGGCTTGACGAAACCAGCTTAGCTCCGGATGATCGTTCTGAAAATTTGAAAGTAATTGATCGACGATCCCGAAAATCAGGACTGTCTATATGGGCCGGCTTACCTTCGATCTCGATGTCATTCGCAGCTTCGTCACTGGCGTCGAGTTGGGGAGCTTCGTCAAGGCGGCCGAACGGCTGGGCCGGTCGACGTCGGCGGTCAGTGCACAGCTGAAACGTCTTGAAGATCAGGTAGATGCACCTCTTTTACGAAAGGCGGGGAGGGGTCTGGCCCTGACCGAATCCGGCGAAATCATGCTCGCCTATGGCCGCCGCCTGCTCGATCTGAACGACGAAGCGGCCAGTGCGATGCAGGGCGCCCAACTCGCCGGCCGCGTGCGGCTTGGTCTTCAAGAGGACTTTGGCGAGAGTGTGCTGCCCGATGTCCTGGGGCTTTTCCGCCGGGCCCACCCGCGCCTGCAGATCGAAGTGCAGCTGGCACGCAATGCCGAACTGCTGGATGGCCTGAAGACCGGCCGCCTCGACCTGGCCCTGGCCTGGCAGACCGAGGCCAGTTCCATCCACGCGGAGCACATCACCACGCTGCCGATGCGTTGGATTACCGCCAAGGACTCACCCTTGCCCGACGCGAATGAGCCCATGCCGCTGGTCGTGCTTGACGCGCCCTGCATGATGCGATCGGCGGCCATCGACGCGCTTGATTATGCGAGCCGCCCATGGCGCATCGCTTTTACCAGTCCAAGCCTTGCCGGCACGTGGGCGGCGGTGAAGGCGGGGTGGGGCCTGAGCGTCCGGACGGAGCTGGGGTTACCGGCCGAATTGCAGGTGCTGGACGCTGGGCAGCATGATTTACCGGCGCTACCCACATTGGGACTTGCCCTCTACACGAGCGGCGCTGAGAAGAACGTTGCGGCGGAGCGGCTTGCGTTGCTTATCAAGGAACGACTGGGAGAAGCACTGGGGAAACTCGGTCTTCCAGGCGGCGACTATTCACCGGCATAACGCCTAACCGAGGCTGTCCATTCCATGACCCATGCTTTTGCCATGTCTGTACCGATCCTCCAGACCGAACGCCTTCTGCTGCGCGCTTACCGCCCCGAGGACTTTGACGCATTCGCTGAACACACCGCGGATGCCGAGAGCATGGTGCATCTGTCGGTAAAGGATCGTCAGACGGCCTGGCGGATCTTCGGATCGCATGCCGGCCTTTGGCTACTCCATGGCGCCGGCTGGTGGGCGGTGGAGCTGCGCGAAACAGGGCAGGTCGTCGGCACCGTCGGCGCATTTTTCCGCGAGCAGTCGTCCGACATGGAGATTGGCTGGAATACCTATCGGGCCTTTTGGGGTAAGGGCATTGCTGGTGAAGCGGCGGCGGCGATGGTGGATCACGCGTTCACCGTGCGTCGCGAGCCGAGCGTGCATGCGCTGATTTCCGAAGGCAACACGTCATCGATCCGTGTCGCTGAGCGCCTTGGCCTGGCCTACAAGGAGGAGACGTCCTTGTATGGAAAGGTTATCGGGAAGTATGTGCGGGAGCGCTCATGATTTCTGGTTGGCGCGTTTGGGGCTGTTCGCTTCTTCTAACCATACCTTTCTCAGTGTTCGGTAGTGAGACGCCTGTCGTGACCAGCGAATTCGTCGCCGACCCCGCCCCCACGCCGCAGAGTCATGCAGGAACGATCGTGGAGACCGGGCATGGGCTCGTTGCAGCCTGGTTCGGTGGAAAAGAGGAGCGTGACCCCAGCGTCGGCATCTGGGTGGCGCGATACGTCGAGGGACGCTGGTTACCACCACGTGAAGTCGCAAATGGGATGCAAGACAACGGACAGCGCCTGCCGACATGGAACCCCGTCCTGTTTCAATCCGCGTCTGGCACGTTGATGCTTTTCTACAAGATTGGCCCCGATCCGTCGCATTGGTGGGGCATGCTCATGACCTCCCGCGACGACGGTCTGCATTGGACCGCACCGCGCCGCTTGCCGCCGGGCATCCTTGGGCCGATCAAGAACAAGCCGGTCCAACTCGCCGATGGGACCATCGTTAGTCCTTCCAGCACGGAAGAGGGTGGCTGGCATATTCATTTCGAGCGCTCCAGCGATGATGGCAAGACATGGTCGAGGAGCGGCGATGTAGCAGCGAGTGGCATCGACGCCATTCAACCCAGTGTGCTCGTCAGGCCGCACGGTGAGTTGGAAGCGATCGGGCGCACCCGCCAAGGCAAGCTCTTTCAGACCCGCTCCGTGGATGGCGGGCGCCATTGGTCGCCGATGCGTTTGTTGGACGTCGAAAATCCCAATTCAGGCATCGACGCGGTATCGCTCGCGGATGATCGCTACCTGTTGGTCTACAACCCGGGCCAACCTGGCAAAAACTGGTGGGATGGCCGGGGCACCCTGGCGGTCGCTATTAGTGAGGATGGCATTCAATGGAAGAGGGTGCTGACGCTCGAAGATAAACCGGGTAAGGAGTACTCGTACCCCGCGGTTATTCAAGCGCGGGATGGTCGCGTCCATGTTTTCTATACGTGGGAGCGAAAAAAAATGCGACATGTCGTTATCGACCCCACGAAATTGACCGCGCCATCGAAAGGTTTCTGAAAGCCAGTATGCGATTTGCATGCGGACTTGACCGTGAGTTCCTGAACCGCGGCTAATGCTTGGTGCGACGCAACTTGCATCGATCTTAATTCGGCTTATAAACCGTACCTACATATGTGAACTTCGCGTTCGTATATGCATCTCCCTGCCTCATATCGCATTTTCTTGCGAATAGGCGGGGCCGGGGCTTAGGGGTAGCGAGCAGGCTGCACAACACTCATCCGTTCGAGAACTCCCGTGGGGGGAGGATCATTAATGAATAGCATTCGTTTACGACGCGGAATTATCGCCAGTTCCATTGCACTCGCGCTTTTGGCTCCGCAGGTTTACGCGCAGTCGGCGACGCCTGAAAACGCCCCGCCTCCCGGCACCCCCGACAAGGCGGTGCAGCTCAAGGAGGTCACGGTCACCGGTTCAATGATTCCGCGCGTGGAGGTCGAGGGCCCCGCGCCGGTGATCAGCATCACGGCCGAGCAGATCAAGCAGCAGGGTTATACCACCCTGTGGGAATTCCTCGATTCGCTACCGCAGGTGGGCCAGCAGATTTCGGATTCCGCCGCATGGGGATCCAGCTCGGTCAATGCGCGCTCGGTCAACCTCCGCGGCCTGGGCCCCGGCTTCAGCCTGTTGATGATCGATGGCCACCGCGTCGTGGATTATCCACAGCCGTTGAACAAACAGAACAACTTCCAGAACTACAACAACCTCCCCATCGGCATGATCGACCATGTCGAAGTCCTCGCCTCCGGCGCCTCATCGATTTACGGATCGGACGCGGTCGCCGGCGTGGTGAACGTGATCCTGAAGAAGAACTACCAGGGCGACAACCTGGAAGTGACCGGTGGTGGCGCCACACGCGGTGGTCGCGCGTATGGCGACATCAACTTTTTCGGTGGCAAGTCCGGCAGCAACTGGCATGTCCTCTACAACCTGGAAAAGTCAAACCGTACGGCCCTGTGGGGCATGGATCGTCCGTACCAGGATTCCGTGTCCGATGCCGGTTATGGCGCCTGGGGCCCGGCTGCACGCATGTTTGGCTACCAGTACGATGCGGCCAGCGCCGTGGCTCTTTCCGCGATGAACGGCAACGGCCAGTACATCACGCCGCCATCGGGCACCTGTGGGAAATTCACCAACTCGCAATTGAGCCAGTCGCACACCGTCACCACCAATGGCACGCAAATCTCTGGCGTGACGAACAACGGTTATTACTGTTCACAGCCAGCCCTGTTCCAGAACTGGGTACTGACGCCCGGTAGCCGCAGCAATAATGGTTACGTGTCCGGCGAGTACGACTTCGACAACGGGTTGCAGCTCTACGGTTCGGCGGCCCTCTACCAGACGGTCGGTATTTCCAACACCCAGTTGAATGCCTACGGCACGGGTAAGTTCTACGACCAGACCACCGGCCAGGTCATCAATCAGGCCATCCGCCAGCTGACGGCGACGGAGATGGGCACGTCGGCCAATACCCACGATCGCGAGAAGAACTGGAACCTGCAGACCGGCTTGCGCGGCACTGTGTTCGACGGCAGGTTCAACTGGGACCTGAACCTCAACAGCCAGAAGTACATCGTGCGCGAGGACTTCACCGGCTACAACGCGCAGGGCATGAATAACTTCTTCCTTGGCCAGCAGCAGGGCACCACGGCCGATGGCTTGCCCATTTACGCCATGAACTGGCAGCAGTGGTGGAACCCCATCACGCCGCAGCAGTACAGCCAGTTCGCGGTGAACGGCGAGAACACCTCATCGTCTTGGCTAAACCAGGCGCAGTTCCGCCTTAACGGCGATCTGTTCAAGTTCCCCTGGGTGGATGAGTCAGTGGGCTGGGCGGCGGTGCTGGAAGCGGCACACAACGGCTTCAAACTCTCGCCGGACATTCGCGCTACTGACCCGAGCACGTTCCAGAATCCGTTTGGTGCATATCTCACCGGTGGCGGCACCCGTCAGCGCTATTCGCTGGGTACCGAGTTCCGCGTGCCTGTGCTCGATACCGTGACCTGGACCATCTCCGGCCGCCTCGACAAATACAACGACGCGAGCAGCGCCGACGTCGCCCGGACCTGGGGTTCCGGTATCGAATGGCGGCCGTATGACGGCCTTCTGCTCCGCGGCAGCTACGGCACCAACTTCAAGGCGCCGGACATGCAGGCCATTTACCTGACCGGCTCCACCTCGCCGGTGGGTGATTACATCGATCCCTTGCAGTGCATAAACGCGATCAAGAGCGGCCAGAGCAATAACACCTGGTGCAACCAGGTCCAGCGGCCGAGCTCGCAGTACTACACGCTGTACACCAACGGCAGCCGCCTGCTGTTGCCGCAGACCGGCCACTCATGGACCTACGGTTTCGTATGGCAGATCCCGGGCGTACAGGGCCTGTCTGTGTCCGCCGATTACTGGCACATGGGCGTGGACAATGCCATCCAGTACCTCGACCAGAACACCGTGCTGAACGACGAGGCCGGTTGCCTCACGGGCGTCAAACCAAACGGTACCTCCGGCCTTTCACCCTATACGGCACACGTGGCGGGCTCGGCGTACTGCAACATGGTGACCCAGATGGTGACGCGTGATGCGACCGGCCAGGTCCTCTCCGTGCGTTCCGGGCCGATCAACGAGGCCTCACTGTACGTCGGCGGTATCGATGCCTCTTTGGATTACAAGTTCCACACGGATCATTGGGGCAACTTCCGTGCTGGCATCAACTATACGGACAACCTTTCGTACAAGCAGCGTGTGCTTGCGTCTGATGAATTGCAGAACACGCGTTATCAGAACGTAGCGAGCCGGGTCACCTGGATCGGTGACTGGACCAAGGGGCCGTGGAACGTATCGATCTCGGGTGTCCGCGAGGGGAGCATGCGCGCGCCCAACTACAACGGCTGCGATGTGCTGCCGAATGGCATCCAGCCTGGCATGGTCACCTATGCTGATGGGGGCGAGACACACCCGACCGGCATCTGCCAGGTCACGCAGGATGGTAATCAGGTCACCGTCAGCGACACGACGTATAGGGGCAGGACGCCGGTGTGGATTACCTGGAACGGCTCGGTGGGCCTGCAGATCAATCCCGATACGCATTTGAAGCTCACCGTGTCGAACATCTTCAATAAGGTCGGGGCGATTCCTTATTACGCCGGTGGCTTTGAGTTCGTTACGACGGGGCAGACCGCGGATGAGTACAACGGTCGGGAGATCTTTATGACGTTTGATTACAAGCTGAACTAATAGGACGCTCGACCGCGATACGGGTTGGCCCGATGTCGAAAAGGCCAACCCGTCTTGCGGACCTGATCTCGAGGTTACTTCGGCGTCAGACGGAACAGGCCACCAGGCTGCGCATCCTGCAGCATCCAGAGCGAGCCATCCGGGGCCTCTTCGATGTCACGGATGCGTTTGCCGATGCTCCAGCGCTGGACCGCGGTGGCGCCGCCCTTGCCGTCGAACGTCACGCGGGTCATGCCCATGCTGACGAGGCCGCTGATCAAGGCGCTGCCTTTCCAGTGTGGGAACAGGTTGCCCTTGTAGAACATGAGATTGCCTGGTGCGATCACCGGTACCCAATAGATCACCGGCTTGACGAGATCAGGCCGCGAATCCGGGGTTGCAATGGGTACACCGTCATAGTTCATGCCGTACGACACCAGGGGCCAACCGTAATTCTTGCCACGCTGGATCAGATTCAGCTCGTCGCCCCCACGCGGGCCGTGTTCAACTTCCCAAAGGCGACCATCGGGACCGAAGGCAAGGCCATACGGTGTGCGCACGCCAGTGGCCCAGGTTTCAGCGGGTGTCAGGTTGGGTCCCGGGAAGGTATAGGTGCTGACTACCGGCGCCGTTTTGGCGGCCTCGGTGTCCTTGGCCGGGTCGATCAGTGGAATGGTGTGGGCACCTTCCTTTCCGGCCCACGGATTGCCCGGTGCGGGTTTGCCGTCCAGTGTAAGCCGCAGAATCTTGCCTTCCGGCTGATCCGGATCCTGCGCGGGGGTAAAGCGCTGGCGATCGCCGACAGTGAGGAACAGATACTTACCGTCCGGTGAGAAGGCGATCTGGGCACCGGACTGGCCGCCTTTGCCGGTCGGCAACTGGCGCCACAGCACCTGGAAGTTCTCCAGCCGCGGCTTGTCGCCATCCAGCACGAGCTTCCCCCGGCCCAGGGCCAGGCCGCTGCCGTAATCACCAGGCTCGTTGTACGTGAGGTACACGTTGTGGTCGGTGGCGTAGTGGGGCGAAAGGAAGACACCCAGCATGCCGTTCTGGCCTTCGAAATCGCTGGCCGGCACACCCTGGACCTCGGTCTTGGCGCCCTGGGGCGTCACAAGCTGGAGGCGGCCGACCTTCTCGGTGATCAGCATGCGGCTATCGGGCAAGAAGGCGATGCGCCAAGGCAAATCGAAGGTAGCCACTTGCGTGATATTGAAAGGGAGATCGGAATCGGACTTCTGATCACCCGCATTGGTTTGCGCATGGGCGGCGCTTGTCAGCAGGGCGGCGAGCAAGACACCGTTGGCCAGCTTCTTCATTCGCGTGGTTCCTCGCGTCGGAGATATCCGTCGTATGCTAGGGCCCCGGATAGGTTGGACGCTACCGCTATTCGCACACCTGCACGCCACGAGCCCGGATTTTCGCCGAATCGGTGACCGAGGTCGTGCCACACGCTACTACGCAGGCCGCCCAAGTACCGGATTCCAATCGCGCCATTCATCGGCGATGGGCGCATCACCCACCCGTTCGACCGCGACGCGAACCACAGCGCGGGCTTCAACAGGAGCACCGTACTCGACGCGGATCTCATGGTTTCCGATCCCCAGCAGGCTTGTGCACGCGGAATGCCCCGAGGCTATGACCTTGCCATCGACCCACCAGACCAGATCACCGGGGCGCGCACCACCCACCCGCTCTTCGTCCAGGATGGAGGCCTGAAGTTCAACCGGCACACCGAAGCGCACCCTGGCGCCATCGGCAGGTTTCAGGATGTCGAGGCGCGGCCCCAGCGGCGGCATGCTGAAAGGCTCTGAGTTCACTGTCGCCGAGCGCAGGCCGTTGCTGTAAGCGATACGAATCACGCACTCATCACCTCCCGGCATATCGTTCAGGCCGAGCTGCATCGTGCGCAAAGGTTCGCCCACATAGACCATGCGATGCATGCGCTGCGTACCCCACTGGTAGATTACAGCCATCCAGGCCTCATCTTCAGGAGCGCTAAAATCCATTCGAAGCGATACCTGTCGCTCCTTGCGATGGAACGTCTTCAGTTCAAGCAGTTCCAATGTCGGCGGCTCAGGAAGGGTCCTCGACCAGATCACGCGTTCATTCCAGACCAGCTGGATACTGGCCGCGTCATCCCTGAGGGCGATGGCCGCATATACGCGCCAGTCATCGCTATCCGCCGCCGAACACGTCGTGCGCGGCCGGAGCTCCGCCTCCTCGCTGGCAATGACATGGTGCTCGGCATCCAGCGACTCCAATCGCAGTTGCGACGCCGTGACGTGTGGCCACGCGCGTACGGTCAGGGCCGTCTGCGCACGACGGAGGGTGAAGGTGCCGGCGCGGTCCAGCACACCGGTAAGCAGAAGAAAGGTGATATCTCGCATGGCGCCTACCTCACGGGCCGATGTAGTTGAACAAGGCATCCCAGCGCTGCGGGGCCGGCCAGCGGCCGTTACAGTACGTCATGAGCTCGGTGGTGCGCCCCGTCGCATCAACGACCACCGTATTGGCCGATGGGTCGAACGCGAAATCGTTGAGGTACCCGTTGTTCCATGCGCTCGCTGAATCACCGCCGCTCGCTCCGCAGGTATTCACATGACGCTGGTTGAGACAGTGCGCCATCTCATGGGCAAAAATGACCGTCGTCTGATCGGAAAGCAGGCAATTTCCAGGGATATCCGAGGCAAGGCCGCCGATACTGGTGGCTGCGCCGGTAATGAATGCCCAATACGCGCCGTCGTCGTCCGGGCAATCCATGAACGGCATGAAAGACTCAAGGAACGAACAGTTATGTTCATCATCCACCTGATCGATGAAGGCCTGCTTGCCGCCAATGAACTTATCCTTGCCAGGGGAGCCCCCACCCGACGCCATGCGCACTCCCATGGGAAGCGCGGAGATATGAGGCGCAGGCGTCGGTAGGAGGGCCACGCCGGCGTTGATGACAGAAACACATTGGGCCGCCGTGGGTGCACCCTGGTTGTTGAAATTCACCATCCCATAGCGGACATCCAGAGCCTTGCGCGTTTCGAACGTGCACACGTCGCTCAACACGGCGACCTGATCATCGAACCCGGCAAACGGACCGATGGCTCCAAACCCCGAAACGCGTACCTCGATAGCGTATAGACACGGCAGATTGGTGCTGTAAATGAGCGGCACCAGGAAGTTCAACGTGTCGTCAGTACGGCTACGTTGCGGATGGGGTCGCACAGTGATGCTGGTTCCGGGATTAGGAGCCATGGGGAACGAGCCATTGGCGGCGTCGAACCAGGCCGAGCCTCCTCCGGCGGTGTAGCGCACTCTAAGACGACCCACCACGTGGGGCACCGTGTCGTCTGCCCACCCATTCAGGCCGTGCCGAACCGTCACTCGCACCACGATCGGTTTCCCGACCACGTAGGGCAGGGAAGCGGGAATGGTCTGAATGCCCTGGGTGATCTCGATACCCTGGATGGACAGCTTTGGCCGTCGGCTCACAACCACTTGCACGTCCTGGGTCGCCTCCCCGCAAGGTCCGCGAGCTACCAGCCGATACGTGAAAACCGAAGGGCTTCCTGCGGTCACATTACCCAGTGCCAGTGAAGTGCCGACAGGATTCACGATATCCGAGAAGCCTCCGGGAAACGGCCCGAGCGTTCCTATCTGGCTGATCCGGACCTCGATGGCGTTCCTCACGACCCAGGCGAGCGTGACGGGCGCATCGCTTTCAAGCACGAGCAGGCCCGCGCCGTTGGCCGTGAACGCATCGATGATCGCCGCCCCGGCTTGTATGTGATTGACACCCAGATCGGGCGGGCACTGCCGGAAGGGCGAAACCCAGGGCATGTCGGGAAAGAGGCAATTCAGCGCTCGAATCTGATCGGCCAGCTGGTTCTGCTGATCCGCCCATACGTCGTAAGCCTTTATGTAAGCTCCGTCGCCGAATCCGACGGGGCCGCTGATAGCGCCTGCGGGGAGCGTGAACGTGATCGTCGAGTCGGTCCAGCGCCCTGCGTCCACGGGCACCACATGACAACCATCCGCAAACGGCACGAGGAGTACGGCACCCGGAATACTCAAATGGGTACCGCGAATCACTACCGTGGCACCTGCACATGCATGACTGGCTGTTATGCTCGAGATCCCGAGCGCCCAGGTCACGGGCACCGGTGGGTTCGGCGGCGGGATCTTTGCGCGATCGGCGAGCATCTCCTTGGCGTGCCGGACACAGCGGAAGAAGGGAAGATTCCAGTAGTCCACATAATCGTATGAGCGGTGTACGACGAAATTCGGGTCCAACAGATGGTCCGGATCAAAGCGTTTCTTCCCGCGCAACGTCGCGAGTATGTTGTCGATATCCTTCTTCGGGAACAGCTGATCTACGCCTGGCAGACCAGGTAGTCCCGGAACGTCCGTACCAAAATCGAGGTCCATGGTCATCGACATCGGGCGCATGGCCTCATCCAGCGATTGCAGTGCCTCCTGGGGCAGGGAAGCGAGCCTTTGCGCCAACACAGGGGCGAGCGCCTCGTCACCCGCGCGTACGAGTGCCTTGAACAGTTCCGCGGCAAGCCCGGCGGAATTCACCAGATCCATGACGGCATTCAGCGTGCTATCCAGATGAGGTGAATGCCGGTGAAGTCTTGCGGCCGCGAGCAGCAGGCCGGATAGCCCCAGCTCGTTCAAGAGCGTGGGTTCATCGACATGGCTTCGCCCGTCCGGGCTTTCGAGAGGTGCGGAATCGCGCGACGGGAGGTGCGCGCAACCGCATGCGGGTTCGACCGCGCATGCCGTAACCTTGCCGTGTATGAGTAAATCGCGCTGCATGGCGCGTCGTGCTAACTGGTCTAGTGCGCACGAAGCTGCCCGCACCGCGTCCGGGTTTCCCGCCAGCGCCGACAACGCCAGCTCATGCAGCGCATCCAGTTTCCGGAGCGGTCCCGTGATGGCCCAAAGGAATCGCTCAAACGACGCCAGCCTGGTGCCTGCGCTTGCCGATCGCGCGAGGCCGTAACCGAGGCTCGATACATGCTCCCAATGGACCGGCGGCGGAAGCTCACGTTCGAGATCGGCCAACGACGAAGACAGATAATTCGTTCGGGACGCGGGCATGGCAAATCCTCCCATCCTGGATGCGTGTCGGCGTGGCCCCTGACGTGCGGAATGACACGGGCCACATAGGGCCCGCGGCGCACAGTCTATTTACAGCGGCAGCCGCTCGCCCATACCTCAGACGTCCTAACTCGATCGAGTAATCGCGTGGTGATTCGCGTGCGTTGCATTTGCCGAATACGGCTACGTCTCGCCCTACGTGTGGCAGCAAGACCCGGTCTCTACCGTTCCCGGACCACCGCCTCACACGGCAGAAGCCTGTCCCCCTCGTGCGATGCCTCGGCATGATGCATTCCCCACTCATCCAATGCCTTCAGCACCGGCCGTAGGCTTTCGCCGAACGGAGTGAGCCGATATTCGATCCCTTGCCGGTCGTCACTGCTAGGTTGCCGGCTCACCAACCCGTGTTCCTCAAGTACGCGAAGTTGCTCGATCAGCACCTTCTGCGAGATGCCGATGATGCGTTTGTCGAGCTCTCGGGTGCGCTGTGCTCCGTCGAGGAGCGCATGAAGAATGTTCGCTTTCCAGCGTCCGGAGAGAATGGCCAACGTGCGGTCAAGCGCAAGGCCTGGCAGTCTCTTGTTGATCTTCATGGCGACTACTTACCAAAAAGTGTGTGGAATGCATGGTGACCCGAACCTATCTTTTGATCATTCCTGATCGGAGATAAGCGTATGGTAAACCTCTTTGATTCGCATGTAGTCGGTGGCACCGTTCCGTTAAAAAATCGCATCGTCATGCCCCCGATGACACGTACACGGACTGACGTAGGCGACATCCCGAATGCGCTCATCGCCACCTATTACGGACAGCGCGCCAGTGCAGGCCTGATCGTCAGTGAGGTCGCAGACGTGCTTCCGTCCAGTAACGGATACGCGATGACGCCGGGTATCTACAACGAAGCGCAGAAACAGGGCTGGCGGCGGGTAACCGACGAAGTCCATCGCAACGGCGGCACGATCTTCATGCAGATCTGGCACGTTGGCCGCATGGCTCATCCGTCGCTCATGCCCAACGGCGAGGCGCCCTGGGGCGTGACCGAACAACCGGCTGAGACCTCTGACGTGTTTGCCCATGACGAGCAAGGAGACCGTCGACGAGGCGGTGCGTGTGCTCGGTCTGGGGCGCGTCGGCGTTCGCCTTTCCCCCTTCGGCATCTTCAACTCGATGCCGGCGGATCCCGATGTCGAGGAAACGCTGTTATACCTTGCGCGTGAGCTGGGTCAGCGCGGCGTCGCCTACATCCATCTTCTCTATGAGCTGATGCTGGCGGGAAACATGGAAAGCGCCACGTTCGAAAAGGCGCACATCGAGCACGCCGTACTCGCGAAGATTCGCGCGATATTCCCCGGCACGATCATCTGGTGCGGGGGCTTTACGACCCGCGAAGCTGCCCAGGAAGCGCTTGATACCGGTCTGGTCGACCTGATCGCCTTCGGCCGCCCGTACATTGCGAACCCCGACCTGGTGGAGCGTCTACGGAACGGCTGGCCGCTCGCCGTCGCCGATCGTTCGACGTACTACACCCGTCGCGGCCCGGTGGGCTTCACGGACTTCCCTCGTTGGGAAGAGGAGCAGGCGGTAGCGGCGACAGACTGAGGCGCGCGCGGCGAGCCTGTACGTTTCCCGCGCAGTGAACGTCGGTCAACCCACGGGCGATGTTCCGGGCGATACGCCACGCCGCATCCTTCTGCAATCCGTACTCTTCCGCACTCGGGGGCGCTTCACAGTCGGGCCGGACGCCGCGGTCGCGCGGCAGTCCGGCCCATGCGAAGCGGAACTGAAGCAAAGGGATCCTGACTGTCATGCCGCTGTTCGGCAGGGTCAGCGACCACCGGTAGCCGCTGGTGTTGCCTTCGTGGGTGCCACCGACTTCTTCGCCTACAAACACGCCGCGGTGAACGTGGTAAAGCATGGATGCCAGCTCGGCGCCCCCAGAAAATGTGTTTCCGCCCGCGAGGACCACAAGGCGGCCGTGAAAGACCGGCGATGAGGCGGTCCACGTGGTCATCAGCCCTTCGGGTGGGATATCGCGTCTTATAAGGCGTCCCTTGGGCAGGACTCGCTGCATTTTCATCTCGTCGTCGTCGAAGACGTCCGTTTCATAGCGCCGGCCGCTGGCGTCGTATACGGAGAGGTGCCTGGCGTTTGCTTCGACGGCGGCGTATTTCTGCAGCGGCTCGGCGACGAGGTAGGAGAACAGGATGCTTTCATTCGGTTCGGAGCCGCCGCCGTTCTCCCGCAGGTCGAGAATGAGGTTTCGCGCGCCCTTAGTGTGCAGTTCGTCGAAGATGCGCTGAAGGGTCGCGTGGAAATCCGCTCCTGCCTCACGGTAACGTCGATTGCTGAATGTCGGGACATTCAAGTAAGCGGTATCGGGATCCAACCATGCCAACGAGGCCACGGCTGGGGTTTCCGCGACGATAGGATCGTGGCGTGCCGATGGCGGCGCCCCGTGGACATCGCGGTTCACAATGCGTCCATCGACGGTCTTCAGCTGAAGACGAAATTGCGCGTGTGAGCCGGTCATCAGGTAGAGGAGGTGGCCATAGTTGCTACCCGACGCCTCACGGAGAACGCCTGTGCGGATCTGTCCATCGCGTGTCGCCGCGTACATCAGGTCCTTCTCGAGGAGAGCTGTACTGCGTTCGTTGATCGCGAGGATACGTGTCCCACGCGGGATGTCGGCCGCATCCCCATACCTACCCACTACGTACGCCCCTGAGGCGTTCCAAAGCACGGAGAGCGGAAGAAGCAATCCGTTCGTGCGCTCGTTCTGGACCATCGCGTCGCTGGGTGTGAGGCTGAGATGACCCTCGCCGATCTGGGCCAGAAGCGGCATTAATGCCCGCCAGAGGTCCTCACTGTTCCCTGCCTGCGCAGCCCGTTGCCGGGCCATTGCCTTGGCCTGCCTCCACTCGCCAGGCGTCTGATGCCAGTAGAGCGCGGGGAGCGCTGCTTCGAGCGCCTTCACGGCCAGGTCGAGGTCTTCCTGTGCCTGTGAGGCCGTAAGCGCCGTGGTCGGAGGGGGCGCGGCACTCGCAGCGCCGATGCTGCCGATCCCATATAGAAAGACCATGACCCAACGCATCGATGGCGGCATGCAGGCGATTCCGGTATAAGCAATATATTGCCATATAGTAGAGAGGCAAAATTTTGCCTAGTCAAGCCACGCCATCATTCCTTGTCCATGTCGCCACCAATGTGAGGCAAGCACGCAAGCGGGCTGGCGTCAGCCAGCGAACGCTCGCCGAAGCCTCAGGTATCAGCCTGCGCATGATCGGGGCCATCGAAAACGGGACGACCAGCCTGAGCACCGCCACCCTCGACCGGATCGCGGTGGCCCTGGACACCACGCTGTCGGAACTCGTGGCCGATTCGTCGGGGCGGCGCAGTGTGGTACGGAATCAGCTGGGCTGGGAAGGGGAGAAGGGCGGGGAGGGCATCCTGCGCTGGAGCGTCGACGCGCGTCGTGAAGCGGAGACCTGGGAGTGGGTGCTTCAGCCTGGGGAACGTTACGAGGCGGGAGCGGATCCTGAGGGCTGGCACGTGATGTTGTTCGTGGTGTCGGGCGTGCTGACGTTGACGTGTGCAGGGAAGAAGGTCGAGCTCACGCAGACGGGGCATCTGTTTGCCAGCGATCAAGTGCACGTGTTTGAGAACCGTGGTCGTGACGTGATGCGCTTCTTTCGTTGCACAGTCTGGTGAAGTGTCCGCCGGCGGCGCGACGGAAGGTGTTGCGATTTCATGGTGAGGACGAGAGGCTGCTGCCGTGAACTCGGCCTTGTGGCTCCGGCACGTGCAATGTGCACAGGCCGGCGATAAGCAGGCTAGTTCCACCAAGACCCAACGCCCAGATGGGCTGGTTATGAAAGCAAAGCCGCAGCAACAGCCCGAGAATGCTGGCGGCCAGCACCTGCGGGATCACGATGAAGAAATTAAAAATACCCATATACACGCCCATCTTCGCAGTGGGCAGATGATCCGAAAGTAGCGCATAAGGCAGCGATAGAATCGAAGCCCACGCAAAGCCGACACCGACCATCGAGGCGAGAAGCCAACGTGGATCGCGGATGTAGAGGAACGACAGCAGTCCAAGGCCACCAAAGCACAAGTTCACCACATGGCTCGTACGCAGTCCCCACCGGCGCACCATCAGCGGAATGACCACCGCAGCCAGCGCACCAAATCCGTTGTATGCCGCGAACAGCACGCCAACCCAGTTGGCGCCTTCGTTGTAGGCGGCTGAACTCGTATCCACCGTGGCGTACATCGTCTGGGTCACACCTGCGGTGGTGTAGATCCACATCGCGAAGAGCGCGAACCACGAGAACAACTGCACCCCGGCCAGCCGCCGCATCGACTCGGGCATGCCATAGAGATCGCCAATGATCTCGCGCAGCATGCCGCGACTGCGCGTGCGGCTAAGCCAGGTCAGCAGGAGGCCAAACGCGACCAGGCCACCAGCCAGCAGGTAAACCTCCTTCTCCAACGCGAAATGCCTGATCGCGAACAGGACAGCAGCACCCGCAAGCAGTAAGAACAAGCCGGGACGAACGGCCCGTGATACATCCACTGACGGCCGCTCTGGCACGGTGTCGGTGAACGAACGCAGCTGCGCAGGCGGGTATTCGCGCGTAGTCAGCATGGTCCAGAGCACGGCACCCAGTAGTACCGCGCCACCGACGTAGAAGGCGTACTTCACCGTATCAGGGATGCCTCCGTCCGGTGCCACGTTGGCGACGCCGAAGCGCGCGAGCACCCAGGGCGATATCGAGGCAACCACGGCGCCCGCGCCGATGAAGAAGCTCTGCATCGCGAAACCGGTGGGCGCTTGTTGCGTGGGCAGTTGATCGCCCACCAGGGCGCGGAAGGGTTCCATCGAGACGTTGATCGAGGCATCCAGGATCCACAGCAGTCCGGCAGCCATCCACAGCGCCGGCGCGTTCGGCATCCATAGCAAGGCCAGCGAGGCGACCACGGCTCCGGCCAGGAAGTAGGGCCGGCGTCGGCCGAGGCGGTTCCAGGTGCGATCGGAGTAGTGGCCGACGATCGGTTGCACGATCAACCCCGTCAGCGGCGCGGCGATCCATAGGGCAGGGATGTCATTGAGGTTCGCGCCCAGGGTTTGGAAGATCCGGCTGACATTCGCGTTCTGCAGCGCGAGCCCGAACTGGAGGCCGAGAAAACCAAAGCACATGTTCCATATCTGCCAGAACGAGAGCGTGGATCGCCTCGTCATCGATACTTGACCGTGCTCCAGGCGATCGCGCGCCGCCGGTGCGCATCCGTCGGGTACATGCTCAGCGCGCACGTAGCGGGTCTGCACTGGGGTCGTTCAAGGTCATGGGTGCCTCCTCCAACCACAGTTATGTCATGGCCCGGCGCATCCCGCATGCTGCGGGCGCAGCATCGAGGGCCTGGCCTGCCCTTGTAAAGGAGAGGGCACTGGCCGCATAGTCAATCGACAGTGCAATGACAGCGGAGAATCCATGCGGGTACGCCTCGAAGATGTGGCGCGCGCAGCGAGCGTATCGCCCAAGACGGTATCGCGCGTGCTCAATGACGAGGCCAACGTGACCGATGCCACGCGTGAGCGCGTGCGCGCGGCCATGGAAGCAATGGATTATCGCCCACATCCGTCCGCGCGCAGCCTGGCCGGCAACCGTTCGTTCGTGGTTGCGATGCTTTATGACAACAATGACAACCCGTCCTCGACCTATCTGGCCGAAATCCAGGATGGCGTGCTCGAGGCCTGTGACGCACACCGCTACAGCATGATGGTCCGGCCGCTGCGCATGCGCGATGGCGATTTTATCCGCCGCCTCGATGCGCTTATTTCCGACCACCACCCCGATGGCGTGGTGCTGACACCGCCGATTACCGACTACGCGCCGCTGTTGAAGCGCCTGCGTGAGCATAAGGTGCCCTACGCCAGCGTGTCGCCGCAGCGGCGCGGCAAGAACCTGGGTGTGACGATGGATGAGCAGCGCGCCGCGCGCGCTATCGTGGAGCATCTGCTGGACCTGGGCCACCGGCGGATCGCCCACGTGGTCGGTATCGCCAATCATGGTGCCAGTCGTTGGCGATTGGCGGGGTACCACGAGGCGATGGCCGCCGCGGGTTTACCCGAGGATCCGGCCCTGGTGGTGCAGGGCGCTTTTACGTTCGGTTCGGGCGTGGAGGCGGCGCGACAGCTGTTTTCCCTGCGCAAGCGACCGACGGCGGTGTTCGCCGCCAATGACGACATGGCCACCGGCGTGATGTGGGCGGCCGGCGAGTATGGCTTGAAAGTGCCGCACGACCTGTCGGTCTGCGGCTTCGACGATACGCCCCTGTCTCGCCAGCTATGGCCGGCGCTCACCACCGTGCAACAGCCCAGCCGCGAGATGGGAAAGATTGCCGCCGAGCAGCTGCTAAGCGACCTGCGCAGTCATGGTACCGG
This sequence comes from Luteibacter sp., assembly GCF_036500425.1. GTDB lineage: Bacteria > Pseudomonadota > Gammaproteobacteria > Xanthomonadales > Rhodanobacteraceae > Luteibacter. The sequence goes on along the minus strand of NZ_DASYCB010000022.1, from coordinate 60,915 downwards.
TCATCTGGTGCAGGTGCCTTTCTCCCTGCAGATCCGCGGCTCCACGGCCAAGGCCCCCTGAGAACACTCGTTCCCGACCCAGGCAAAGGTCATGCTGCATAGCAAATTGACAGCGCTGTCATTCCTGCCAAGATGCGGCTCGGGAGCGTACCGCCGGTACGCCTGCGGGGAGCTTTGCCGTGCCATTGCTGCACCGATCGAGCCCGTTCGTGCGAAGCCTTTCCGTCGCGCTATCTGTTGCCAGCGGGTTGCTAATGACCGTTCCAGCCATGGGTGGCGATGCCACCGCCGTGCATCCCGACCAGTGGCCCAAAGGCCAATCACCGCTGCCGCCTGATCCCGCGCTCGAAGCCCGGATCCGGGATGTGCTGTCGAAGATGTCCGTCGCGGACAAGGTCGGCCAGATGATCCAGGCAGACATCAAGTACGTGACGCCGGACGATGTGCGCGAGTACCGCCTTGGATCGGTTCTGGCCGGCGGCAACTCCAAACCGCCGGATAAGCCGTACCCCAATGGCGCGGACTGGAAGGCACTATCCGACGCGTTCTACGACGCCTCCATGGATACATCGAAGGGCGGCCTGGCGATCCCGGTGCTGTTCGGCATCGATGCCGTACATGGCCACAACAACCTGGTCGGCAGCACGCTCTTCCCACAGAACTCAGGGCTGGGTGCCGCGCGCGATCCGCAGTTGATGCACGACATCGGTGAGGTCACCGCGCGAGAACTACGTGCCAGCGGTATCAGCTGGACCTTCGCGCCCACGCTCACCGTGCCGCAGGATGTGCGTTGGGGCCGTTCGTATGAGGGTTACTCGCAACATCCGGCGCTCGTTGCGCAATACGCCTCGGCCATCATCGGTGGTCTGGAAGGCAAGCCAGGCACCGCGCAGTTCCTCGATACCGGACATGTGATCGCCACCGCTAAACACTTCCTCGGCGATGGCGGCACCCACGATGGCAAGGACCAGGGCGACGCCAAGGTCAGCGAGGCCGCCTTGCGCGACATCCACGGCGCAGGCTATCCGCCCGCGATCAAGGCGGGCGTGCAGGTGGTGATGGTCTCGTTCTCCAGTTGGAACGGGGTGAAGATGGCCGGCAACAAGGGCCTGATCACCGACGTACTGAAGCAGCGCATGGGCTTCGATGGCATTGTGCTGGGCGACTGGAACGCGCACGGACAAGTCCCCGGCTGCACCAACGAGGATTGCCCCGTCGCGTATAACGCCGGGCTCGACATGCTAGAGGCACCGGACTCCTGGAAAGGCCTGTACAAGAACACCCTGGCCGAGGTGAAGGCTGGCGTGATCCCGATGAGCCGCGTCGACGATGCGGTGACGCGCATCCTGCGGGTGAAGATGCGCCTGGGCATGTTTGAAGCCGGGAGACCGTCCGCCAACGCACTGGCCGTCAAGTCAGCCGAGGTGATCGGCAGTGCTGCACACCGCGACGTGGCACGTCGGGCCGTCCGCGAATCCCTCGTACTGCTGAAGAACGACCGGGGCGTGCTGCCGATCGATCCGCGCAAGCACATCCTGGTGACCGGTGATGGCGCCGACAATATCTCCAAACAAAACGGTGGCTGGACGCTGACCTGGCAGGGCACCGGCCTGACCAACGCGAATTTCCCCGGCGCCACCTCGATCTGGGCCGGTCTCCAGGCACAGGTGAAGGCCGCAGGCGGCAGCGCCGAGTTGTCGGTGGATGGCGACTACAAACAGAAGCCCGACGCCGCCATCGTGGTGTTCGGTGAGGATCCTTACGCGGAGTTCCAGGGAGACCGGCCGAACCTGGCCTATCATCCGGGCAACGATCACGACCTCGATCTGCTTCGCAAACTACGCAGTCAGGGCGTGCCGGTAACAGCGGTGTTCCTGACCGGGCGGCCGTTGTGGGTGAATCGCGAGATCAACGCCGCGGATGCTTTCGTGGTGGCGTGGCTCCCGGGTAGCGAGGGCGAGGGCATCGCCGACGTGCTGCTACGTACCCGCGATGGTCGTGTAGCGCATGACTTCCACGGCAAGTTGCCTTACGCCTGGCCACGCAGTGCGATACAGATACCGGTCGCCGCCATGGCACGAGGCGAGCATCCGCAATTCCCTTACGGCTTTGGCCTGACCTATGCCGATCACGGGACCGCCACTAAGTTGCCAGAGGACCCAGGCCTCGTCCTGAGCAGCGCGCAGGCCGGCGTCTACTTCTCCCGCGGCAAGCCATCACAGGATTTCGTGGTGCGCCTGACTGGCGCGAACGGCGTGGCCATGAGTGTCGCCGCTACGCCGGCCGCCACGGCAGACGGCAGCCTGCGGCTGACCGCGCTCGACTATAAAGCGCAGGAGGATGCGCGCAGCCTGAGCTGGTCCGGTACCGGTACGGGTGCCGCACGCGTTGAACTGGTTGCGCCCGCACCGCTCGATGTCGATCGCGAGACCAATGGCGATGTTTTGCTGGTGACTACGTTGAAGGTGGATGCCATGTCACCAGGGGATACCTCGACCGTTGGTGTTGGTTGCGGCACCGGTTGTGAGGGCAGGGTGCCTGTCGGCGACCAGCTCTCCGCGTTGCCTCACGGGCAGTGGTTGCGCGTGGGCATTCCGTTGAAATGTTTCCGCGACGCCGGCGCGAACATGAGCAAGATCGATCGGCCCTTTGAATGGTCCAGCCATTCTGGCGGGCAAATTGCCATCACCGATGTATCACTCGGCACCGTTGCGGACCGCACGTTGTCGTGCCCAACTCACCGGGATAAGCCGTGACCGTCCACTTTGTGGATTAAGCGCCAGATTGTTTATTTGCTTTGCACCAATATCAAGGCGTTGAAAGGCTCGGAAGCGGCGCCCGAGCCCGTACATCCTGAGTTTGTCGTTGCCAACGATGACGTGCTGCCATGCCGCAAGCATTCATCGTCACGGCGCTCTATTATCAAGCAATGACAGCGCTGTCATTTGGGGTTAATGGCGTGCCGGTTGGGGAGTAGGGAAACCTTTGTCATGGCCGGCGCGTGCGGCGGACAACATTTATCCGAACGAATCATGGGGAGAACCAGATGAATTTGCATCGCAAGTTGTTGTACGTCGCCATATCGCTCGCCGTCGCTCCGGGCACGCTGTTCGCCGCGGATCAGGACACCACAGGGCAAAGCGCGCCGTCAAAGAACCCTGCTGCCGCCGACAAGAAGGTACAGAACCTGGACGCCGTCTCGGTCACCGCGACCAAGCGCGAGACGCCGCTGCAGAAGACGCCGGTAGCCGTCACCGCGATCTCCGTCGACACGCTCGACCGAGAGCGCGTGATGACCGTACAGGACCTGACCAAGCTGGTGCCCGGCCTGCAAGGAACATCGCAGGGCGATCATGGCGTCGTGACGCTGACCCTGCGCGGCATCGGCAACGACAGCGCGAAGACCGAGTACGCCGATCCCGAAGTCGCGACGTTCGTCGACGGCGTCTATGCACCGCGCGCCGAGGCGGCATCGGGTCTGTTGCTCGATATGGATGGCGTCGAAACGCTGCGCGGCCCGCAGGGCACGCTTTGGGGCCGCAACTCCACCGCGGGTGCCATCAGCTTCCAGACGGCCAAGCCAGACATCGGCGCAGGCTTCTACGGCAACGCACAGATGGGCGCGGGTAACTACAACCAGCTAGGTGCACGTGCCGCGTTCAACCTTCCCATCAGCAACACTTTCGCGATGCGCGTCGCTGTGGTGCACGAGCAGCACGATGGCTATGTCGATTACCAGAACCCGTCAGGCCAGCTGCCCAGCGTGGCGCAGCAGCAACAGGCGTACCTCGCTTCGCCGGCTTCCGGCGGCTCGCTTGCCGGCTTCCGGCCGATCGACCCCGGCCAGTACGTGCAGAAGGGCGACAAGTACAACTCGCAGGACCAGTCCGCCGCGCGCGTGAGTGCGTTGTGGCAGCCCAGCGACGCGTTCAAGTGGAATCTCTCGTACGAGTACTTCCTCGATCGCGGCACGCCCAGCATGAGCCTGATGCAGACCCCGCGCCAGGGCCAGGATTTCTGGTCCGCGCTGATCGACACCGCGCCGTACCTGGACCGTACGTCCAAGACACTGCGCAGCCGCATGGACTGGAACATCAACGACGGCATGCAGCTCAGCTACATCGCCGGCTATAACCACTACACCGGCCAGAGCGACTTCGACCAGGATGTCGGCGTCAGCGTGCCCACCAGCTTCACCACCAATGGCGTCTACCAGGACGACCGCACCAACAGCTCCACCTACAAGAACTGGAGCCAGGAAATCAACCTGAAATCCGTCGGACCGCAGACGGTCGACTGGATCCTCGGTGCGTACTACGGCTACGAAGACAACGACATCCGCTTCGACATCCCCATCATGAACGGCACGCGCTACGGCACGGTGAGCTGGCAGGGGTCCTTCATCCAGCCGAAGGAAACGGTGGAATCGTACGCGCTGTTCGGCCAGGCCACGTGGCATCTCAGCGACCACTGGCGCCTCACCGGCGGCGCGCGCTGGTCGCACGATGACAAGGAGAACAAGGGCGGCATCAACTGGGGTTGGGCCTACGACCCGAACGTGCCGCAGGTGCCGATCTCGCCGGACGTCTACCCGGATCCGTCGAACGGTTTCTCGATCTCGCAGCGGAACACCGCCAAATACAGCAAGGGCAAGCCGACCTGGCTCGTGCGCCTCGATACCGATGTGAGCGAGAACGGCCTGCTGTACGCCAGCGTCTCCACGGGCTACAAGTCGGGCGGTACACAGGACGCCGGCACGCTGTACAAGCCCGAGACGCTGACCAACTATGAAGTGGGCAGCAAGTTTGCCTTCCTCGATGGCCACATGACGTGGAATACGGCCGTCTACTACGAGAACTTCAAGAACTTCCAGCTCTCCGCACCCATCGTCTACCCGGACGGCAACCACGGCCTGGGCTTCTCCAACGTGGGTGGCAGCACCAAGGTGCTTGGCTTCGAGTCGGAGCTGGCATATCAAACGACGGACGACCGCCTCAACCTGATCTTCTCGGCCATTCCGAAGAAGGAGCTCGGCAAGCTGGTCTACGCCGGTTCCAACGACTACCAGGGCCTGCCGGCGTGCCCGCCGGAATCCAACCTCGCCAACTGCATGAACGTCACCGGCAACGATCTGCCGCATGCGCCGAACGTGTCACTCACTGCGATCTACGAGCACACCTTCCACCTTTCCAACGGCGGACGCCTCACGCCACGCGTCAGCGCGCAGTACCAGAGCTCGCAGTGGCTGAGCTACTTCAACCTGGGGTCGGGCGACCAGCAGAAGGGTTACACGCGCGGCGACGTGGCATTGCGCTACAGCGAGCCGGGCGACAAGTGGTGGGTCAATGCATATGTGCAGAATGTTTCCGATGGAAAGATCCGTACCAGCGCCGGCCGCTTCCTGATGTCTGATGGGTCGCTGCAGTATGTGTCGCAATACCTGGCGCCGCGTACCTATGGTGTCCAGCTTGGCGTGTGGTTCTGAGGTGATACACGGCGGATCGGCGGGGAACGAATCATGGCGCGTCTGAAGAAAGTGTTGGTCATGGGCGGCGGCACTGCCGGTTGGCTGGCGGCATGCTATCTGGCCAAGGCGGTCAATGCGGTCGATCCCCGGAGCGTACAGGTCCATCTGGTGGAATCACCTGATATTGGCTTGCTTGGCGTGGGCGAAGCCACGTTCCCCTCGATCCGCGGCACACTGGCGGCCATCGGCCTCGACGAGCGCCGCTTCCTGGTGGGTGCCACGGCGACGTACAAACAGGGCATCCACTATCGCCACTGGGTACGGCCACCGGGTACCCCGGGAGCGGATCACTTCTTTCATCCATTCAACGCACCCAGCCAGCGTCCGGGTGGCCCCGAGTTGTTGCCGTACTGGCTGCTCGGGGCCGCACCGCAGGGCATGGCCTTTGCCGACGCCGTGTCGATGCAGAGCACCCTGGTCGATCATGCGCGCGCACCCAAGCGTGCAAAGGATGCGGAGTACCAGGGCCCGCTGAATCACGCGTTCCACTTCGACGCCGCCTGCTTCGCACGTGTGCTCGCCGAGCATGGCCAGGAAGCACTTGGCGTGGTACGGCATGTGGCGACGGTGGAGCGCGCGGAGCTGGACGAGCAGGGCGCCATAGCACGCGTGGTGACGAAGGAGAAGGGCGAGTTCACTGCCGATCTGTACGTAGATTGCACCGGGCTGCGCGGCATGCTGATTGGCAACGTGATGCAATCGCCGTTCCGGAGTCGCGCGGATGTGCTGTTCGCCGATCGCGCAGTCGCCATGCAGGTGCCGTACGAAGCACCCGATACCCCGATCCCCTCATACACCATCTCCACGGCGCAGGAGGCTGGCTGGATCTGGGACATCGGCCTGCAGAAGCGGCGCGGCGTCGGCTATGTCTATTCGTCGCGGCACACCACCGACGATCGTGCCGAAGAAGTCTTTCGGGGCTATGTGGGCCGGGCGGGGGAGAATCTAAAGGCCATGCACATCAAGTTCGAGACGGGATACCGGCCGGAGCACTGGCGCAAGAATTGCGTGGCAGTGGGACTGGCTGGGGGCTTCGTCGAACCGCTGGAATCCACCGGCATCGCACTGGTGGAGCTCGCGACTTACCTGCTCACGCATCTGCTGCCGAGCGACACAGAGCATATGGAAAGTGCCGCGTGTCATTTCAACGAGATGATGGTGGCGCGATACGATCGCATCATCGACTTCATCAAGATGCACTATTGCCTGACCCAGCGGCGTGACTCGTCGTTCTGGATCAACAACGCCGACGTCGCCAGTATTCCGCAGACCCTTCGGGAGAAGCTCGAGAAGTGGAAGCAACGTCCGCCGCATCGGCTGGATTTCGTTAGCGACCTGGAGATGTTCATGACCTCCAGTTGGCAGTACGTGCTGTATGGGATGGAGTTTCAGACTGACCTTGAGGCCATGCGCAGTGCCTATCCGCATGTGGAGTTAGCCCGGCAGGAGTTCGCGATGATTCAGCAGGCGGCCGCTCGCGCGCTGGATGATCTGCCAGATCATCGCGCTCTGGTTGAACAGCTTTGCCGGGAGCCTGGGGAGCACAGCCGGTCGGGTGTGAAACTCGCGGGCTCCGTGGCGGGTTGAGCGGTTGACTTGCCGAATTTGCGGATACTCCCCCGTGAGCTCGGCTTTTTTCTAAATCCGATGCCGGTTCGCACATTGCGAGCGAAGCAGTGGCTCCACCTATTCTTTTTCTGTATAAGCCGATAAGAAGGAAATCATTAGCGGCAATGAATGACTAGGCTCCGTGACGGAGTCGGGTCCTGTCCTGGATAGGTGACATGGAGCCCTTGATCACATCCAGCACGAAGAAGGGCGAGCGGTCGGCCTTCCTCCTGCTCACGGTCGCTCTCTTCCCGATCCTGGCGATCGCGCTGGTGGTCATTTTCGGTTTCGTCGTGTGGTTCTGGCAGATGTTCGTCAGTGGCCCACCCGGTCCACCACGGGGCTGACATGAATGCCCCGGACCCTTCCCGCCGTGCATGGCTTCGCGGACGCCCCCGTCCGGAACCCGCTGTCCGGCCGCCCTGGGCCTTGGACGAAGCGGCCTTCCTCGACACCTGCACGCGTTGCAACGCCTGCGTCGAACGCTGTCCGGAAGATGTGCTTGTGTCGGCCGATGGCGGCTTTCCTGTTTTCGATCCCATGCGCGGGGAGTGCACGTTTTGCGGTGTATGCGCCGAGGCCTGCGCGCCGCGCGCACTGAACGCCGCCACCGTGACACCGGCCTGGCACTGGAAGGCCAGGGTGAACGACGACGCATGCCTGACCACGCGCGGCGTGGTCTGCCGATGCTGCGAGGATGCCTGTGGCGATCGCGCCATCGGTTTCCTTCCGCGCGCCGGAGGCGTCTCCACACCAACCGTCCATCCCGATCGGTGCTCTGGTTGCGGCGCCTGTATATCCAACTGTCCCACCCTGGCGATCGCATTGCGCCCGTCAACCTGACAGGTTCCAAGGAGCCGGCATGTCTCGTGAACTGCACATCTCCAGCTTATTCATCCAGCATCGCCCCGATGCTCTCCCGCAGCTCCGCGCCTTCATCGATGCTCGCCCGGAGCTCGAACTCGCGCTCAACGAAGGGATTCGCAGCATCGTGCTCTGCGAGACCGGCGACCAACGCGGCCTGATGGATCACATCGACGCCATGCGCGACGTGGTTGGCGTACTGAATGTGTCGCTGATCTACCACCACGCCGAGCCCCGAGAGGCCCTGGATCAGCTGATGCCCGTGGTCGAATCGATGGAGGCCTCCGCATGAGCACCGTGACGCGCCGCGACTTCATCAAGCAGACCGCCCTGGCCACCGCCGCCACCGCGGCGGGACTTTCGCTACCGGGATCAGCCAGCAACGTCATCCTCGAAGGCGACCAGACCCAGTTGAAATGGGACAAGGCACCGTGCCGCTTCTGCGGCACCGGCTGCGGCGTCAACGTCGCCGTGAAGGACGGCCGCGTCGTCGCCACGCATGGCGATGTCCACGCCGAGGTCAACCGTGGCATCAACTGCGTCAAGGGCTATTTCCTGTCCAAGATCATGTACGGCGGGGACCGGCTGACCCAGCCCTTGTTGCGCAAGCGCAATGGGGTCTATGCCAAGGACGGCGAGTTCGAAGCCGTTTCGTGGGACGAAGCCTTCGACGTCATGGCGGCTCAGTTCAAGCAGGTGTTGAAGGAGAAAGGATCGCAGGCAATCGGCATGTTCGGCTCGGGCCAGTGGACCATTTTTGAAGGCTATGCCGCCAACAAACTGATGAAGGCGGGATTCCGCAGCAACCACCTTGACCCCAATGCGCGTCATTGCATGGCCTCCGCCGTGCAGGGCTTCATGCGCACCTTCGGCATGGATGAGCCGATGGGCTGCTACAACGACATTGAGGCGGCCGATGCCTTCGTCCTGTGGGGCTCGAACATGGCAGAGATGCATCCGATCCTATGGACACGGGTCACGGATCGCCGCCTTTCCAATCCGCACGTGAAGGTCGCCGTGCTGTCCACCTTCGAGCACCGCAGCTTCGAGCTAGCCGACATTCCCATCGTGTTCCATCCGCAAACCGACCTGGTCATCCTCAACTACATCGCCAACCACATCATCCGGACAGGCAGGGTCAACAAAGCGTTCGTCGACAAACACACCACGTTCCGGCAGGGCGTGACCGACATCGGGTACGGGCTGCGCCCCGACAACCCATTGGAGGAACACGCGAAGAACGCGACGGACCCGACGGCCTCACAACCGATCGACTTCGAACGATTCGCCGACTTCGTCAAGCCTTACACGCTGGAAAAAACGGTGGAGATGACAGGTGTAGACGCCGGCTGGCTGGAGAAGCTGGCCGAGTTGTATGCGGACCCCGCGGTCAAGGTGACCTCGTTCTGGACCATGGGGTTCAACCAGCACACCCGTGGTGTCTGGGCCAACAACATGGTCTACAACATCCATCTGTTGACCGGCAAGATATCCACCCCCGGCAACAGCCCGTTCTCATTGACCGGCCAGCCTTCCGCCTGTGGCACGGCGCGCGAGGTGGGCACCTTCAGTAACCGCCTGCCAGCCGACATGGTCGTGACCAACCCTGAGCATCGCAAGCACGCCGAGGAGATCTGGAAGGTTCCGCATGGCGTGATCGTCGCCAAGCCCGGTTATCACGCTGTCGAACAGAATCGCGCACTGCGCGACGGCAAGCTCAATGCGTACTGGGTGATGGCCAACAACAACATGCAGGCCGGCGCCAACATGTTGCAGGAGACCTTTCCGGGATACCGCCGCCCTGGCAACTTCATCGTGGTGTCCGACGTTTATCCCACGGTGACCGCGCAGGCCGCGGACCTGATCCTGCCTGCCGCTATGTGGGTGGAGAAGGAGGGCGCCTACGGCAATGCCGAACGGCGCACACAGTTCTGGCACCAGTTGGTGAAGGCACCCGGCGAAGCCCGATCCGACCTCTGGCAACTGATGGAGTTCTCCAGGCGCTTCACCACCGACGAATGCTGGCCTGCCGACATGCTTGCAGCCAACCCGCAGTTCAAGGGCAAGACACTATTCGACGTGCTTTACCGAAACGGCAAGGTCGACCGTTTTCCCGTTTCAGACATTGAAAAAGGCTACCTCAACGACGAAGCGACGGTGTTCGGCTTCTATCCCCAGAAGGGCTTGTTCGAGGAATACGCCGAATTCGGTCGCGGGCATGGTCACGACCTGGCCGATTTCGATGCCTATCACAAGGCGCGGGGCATTCGCTGGCCGGTGGTCAATGGCAAGGAAACGCTATGGCGATACCGGGAAGGCACCGATCCATACGTCAAGCCAGGGACGGGATTCCAGTTCTACGGCAATCCCGACAACCGCGCGGTGATCTGGGCCTTGCCCTACGAACCCCCGCCGGAATCGCCCGATGACGAGTTCGACATGTGGCTGGTCACCGGTCGCGTGCTTGAGCACTGGCATTCGGGCTCAATGACCATGCGCGTACCGGAACTCTACCGCGCCGTGCCGGCCGCGGTGGTCTTCATGCACCCCGACGATGCCGTGACACGAGGGCTCAAGCGCGGTGACGAGGTGCGCGTGGTGTCGAGGCGAGGGGAGATGCTATCGCGCGTGGAGACACGCGGGCGCAATCGCATGCCGCGAGGGGTGATTTTCGTGCCGTGGTTCGACGCGGGCCAGCTCATCAACAAGGTCACGCTGGACGCCACCGACCCGATCTCCAAGCAGACCGACTACAAGAAATGCGCCGTCAAGATCCTGGCCGCCTAGGAGTCGCGTCATGAATAACAAGATTCCGGTATTCGTGGGGGCGCTGTTCCTGGTCGTGATTGCGGCGTCGACCTTCGTGGTCGGGTTGAGCGTGGGCAAGAAGTCCGACCTGCAACCTGGCACGCCGGCACCGACGTTGGCCGATGCAAAGCCGCTGCCACCGGTGACGATCGTGCCAGGCCCCGGTGACCAGCAGATCGATGCGATTCGCCGAGGCGCGCCGATCGACCAGGAAATCCCGCCGCCGGCGATGGCCAAGGTGGAAAACACCGACGTCAAGCGCAATCGGGCGTACCCGATGCAGCCGCCGACGATTCCGCACAGTATCGATAACTATCAGGTCGACCTGAATTCCAACCGTTGCCTGCTGTGCCACGCGCGCGCCAACGCCGACAAGTTCCAGGCGCCGCCAGTGAGCGTCACCCATTACATGGACCGCGACGACCAGTTCCTGGCGACGATCTCGCCGCGGCGTTACTTCTGCAACCAATGCCATGTGGTGCAGACCGACGCCAAGCCGCTCGTCGCCAATACCTTCAAGGATATCGATACCGTGCTGTCCAACGAGCGCGAGAAGGCGAACTGATATGTGGCAACGCATCTCAGCCTGGCCACCGGTCCGCTGGCTCCTGTCCATGTGGGACGTGATGCGCCGCCCCGGCGTGCATTACAGCCTGGGCTTCCTCACCCTCGGCGGCTTCATCGCCGGCGTCGCCTTCTGGGGTGCGTTCAACACAGGTCTGGAGGCGACCAATACCGAAGCCTTCTGTACCAGCTGCCACGAAATGCGCGACAACGTATTCGAGGAGCTGAAGACCACCATCCACTACACCAATCGATCCGGCGTGCGCGCTACTTGCCCGGACTGTCATGTGCCGCATGCCTGGCCGGACAAGATCGCACGCAAGATGCAGGCTTCAAAGGAGGTCTGGGCGAAGGTCTTCGGCACGGTGAATACCCGGGAGAAGTTCGTCGATCATCGACTTGTGCTCGCCGAACACGAGTGGGCGCGACTGAAGGCCAATGATTCGCTTGAGTGCAGGAACTGCCATAGCTTCAACTCGATGGACTTGACCCGCCAATCACCGCGGGCGGCGCAGATCCATAAGATGTGGCTTGGGACTGGGGAGAAGACCTGTATTGATTGCCATAAGGGGATTGCGCATCACCTGCCTAATATGAGGGATATTCCGCAGGGGTGAGGTCCCGATCAGCGTGGCGGCATACAACCTTCGACCAATCGCGCCCCGGGCAGGGTGGCGCCAGAATAGGCCGCCTCCCACCTGAGTGCGATTCATGCGCACGGTATTGATGTGCCACGCCGAAGATGCCTTCGACCGCCAGGGCCTTGCGGCGTGGCTGGCGTCGTTTTCCGATCTGGTCGGGCTGGTCCTGATCGAGGAGACCGGCACCCAGAAACGCGCCCGCGTCCGCCGCGAGTTCCAGCGCGTGGGGCCGTGGCGCTTCCTGGACGTGCTTGCGATGCGGTTCTACTACCGCTTCCGGCTGGCGGCCGCCGACCATGCCTGGATGGATGCCAGCCTGGCGGGCCTCAAAAGCCGCTTCGGCGAAGTGGCCGGCGTGCCTGAACTCCGTGTTTCCAGCGGCAATGCCCCAGAAGTGGCCGAGTTCCTGGCCAGCTGCAGACCCGACGTAATGATCGCCCGCAGCAAGCAGCTCCTGGCACGAAAGATCTACCGGATTCCCCGGCGGGGTTGTCTGGTCATGCACCCCGGCATCTGCCCGGAATACCGAAATGCCCACGGTTGCTTCTGGGCCCTGGCCGAGCGCGACCTCGATCGCGTTGGGCTAACGCTGCTGCGCATCGACGCCGGTGTCGACACCGGGCCGGTCTATGGCTATTTCACCTATGCCTTTGACGAGGCCAACGAATCGCATGTGCGGGTGCAGTACCGCATGGTTCTCGAGAACCTGGACGCCTTGGCCCAGCGCATTCGGGACATTGCGGCCGGGACGGCCCGCCCCCTGGACGTGGCGGGCCGGCAAAGCGGCGTGTGGGGCCAGCCATGGCTGAGCCGCTACCTGCGCTGGAAACGGGCCACCCTCGATAAGCAGCCTGCCGCGGTGCCCGCCGAATGAGCCTGGCCGCCCTCATGTACCACGACGTCGTGTCCGCCGGCCGCTGGGACGACAGCGGCTTCCCGGGTAGCGCGGCGGCCCATTACAAGCTCGATACCGCGAACTTTATCGCCCACCTGGACGGCCTGTGCGCTGCAAGAACGCTGTTCGCTGACCCGGATGCCGTGGTCGGTGGGAACTACCAAGGCTGCCTTTTGACCTTTGACGACGGCGGCGCAAGCGCATCCACCGTTGGCGAGGCGATGCTGCAGCGGGGCATCCGCGGATGTTTTTTCATCACCACCGCCCGCATCGGTACACCCGGATTCGTCACTGCGCAGGACCTGCGCACGATGCGCCGGGATGGCCATCTGATCGGCAGTCATTCGCATACGCATCCGGCGAACATCTCCCAGCTCGAAACGCACGCGCTGCACGACGAATGGCGTCGAAGCGTGGATACCCTCGAGCAAGTGCTCGGCGAGCCGGTGCACACTGCCTCCGTGCCGGGCGGCTTCATGTCGACGGCCGTATTGCGCGCTGCGGAGGCTGCGGGGATCCGCACGTTGTTTACCTCAGAGCCCACCACGCGTGAAGCGCATAGCGGCACCTGTGCGGTGCTGGGTCGTTACGCGCTACTCCGGGACTCTGCGCCGGCTATGGCCGTGGCGCTTGCCAGCGGGGAGGGTGGGGCGCGACTGAAGCAATGGGCGGCGTGGAACGTCAAGAAACCGCTTAAGCGCTGGGCCGGGCCAGTTTACCGCTTTGCCAGGGCGCGGTTGCTGCACGAGCGACTTTCATCGCAATAACGTTCGGTCGCGCCCCGCCTCGAGCAGGGCGCGACCGGGTGCTTCACTTATTGCCGATACCGTTGGCCATGCGGGCCACCCAGCGATACATGAAAAGCACGATGATCGCGAATACGGTGCCGCCGATCCATTGCGCCTTTTCGCCGAAGTCCGCACCCACCAGGGCCAACGGCGCCTGCAGGTTGCTAAAGCCCAGCTTGTCGGCGAATGCCACGATCGCGGCAATCAGTACACCGATGATGCTTTCACCCACGATCAGGCCTGACGCAAGCAGGACGCCCAGCTGTTTGGTGCTTTCCGGTCGTGCCGAGCGATCGGCGCGGCGGTCGAAGAACCAGCCGACGACCGAACCCACCACTACCATCAAGGTGCTTACGGTCGGCAGGTAAATGCCCAGGCCGACAGCCAGCGGCGGAATGCGCGCACCCTTGGTAGTGCGCGCCAGGATCTCGTCGATCGCAATCATGACGATGCCAATGCCGACACCGATTTCAATCAGGCTCCAGTCGATATCACCGGTTATCACGCCCTGGGCCAGGGCAGAAATCAGCCCTGCCTGCGGCGCCGGTAGTGCGTGGGGACCCGCGCCCGGCACACCGACGAAACCATAGGCCTTGTTGATCAGATCCAGCACCGGCGGAATGACCGCTGCGCCTGCGACCACGCCGACTACCAGCGCCACCTGCTGACGCCACGGTGTGGCGTCCACTAACTGGCCGGTCTTGAGATCCTGCAGGTTGTTGTTGGCGATCGCGGCAACGGTGAACACCACCGCGGTGATGAACAGCGCGAACGCCACCAGCGCCTTGCCTTCCTCCACGCCGACATACGGCTTGACGAAGGCCACCAGCAACAACGCGGCGGCGATCACCACGAGAATGCCCACGCCCGAGAGCGGACTGTTCGACGAGCCGATCAGGCCAGCCATATAGCCGCACACGGTCGATACGAAGAAACCCATCAGCACCACGAAGGCGACGCCGCCGATGGCAAGCACGCCCACGTGGGCACCCAGGCCGGCCGAGTTGCCGAAGTAGCCGAGCAGCCATGCGATCGGAATGAAGCACGCCAGCGTGATCAGGCCGACGATACCGATCGGGATGTCGCGCTCGGTGCGCGGCAGCGTATGGGCCTCGCCAGCCTTACGTACCTTGGCGGCCGCCATGGCCGAGGTCAGCCCGGTAATCACCGGCTTCACCAGCTTGGCCAGCGTCCAGATAGCCGACACGCCGATCGCGCCTGCGCCGACAAAGCGTACCTTGTGGCTCCAGGTCGCATTGGCGAGATCGGAAAGCGGCTGCGACAGATCGCCGAGCGCGGAGAAGTGCGGCACGCCCCAACCCCAGCCAATGATCGCGCCGACCAACATCGCGATGCCCACCGACAGACCCACCAGGTGGCCGATAGCAAACAGCGCGAAGGAAAGGCCGAAGTCGAAACCGCTGACTGCGCCCTTGTCGTTGACACGGAAGTAGCGCACGAAATCGCTGGCAAACACCTGCGTGGCCACGATCACGGCGAACACGGCCGACACGATCGAACCCCACAGGACGGCAAGCAGGCCGGCACGGCTTTCGTCCACGCTGGTGGCGTCGGCACTCTCGCCACTGCCGACCTTCAGCACTTCCGCGCAGGCGAGGCCTTCGGGGTAGGGCAAGTCCGAATTGGTGACCAGCGCGCGGCGCAGCGGGATGGAATACATCACGCCCAGGATGCCGCCCAGCGCGCACACGGCGAACGAGGTCCAGAACGGGAAGTTAGCCCACCAGCCGATCATGATCATGCCGGGCAGCACGAAGATGATCGAAGACAAGGTGCCCGCCGCCGAGGCGATGGTCTGCACCACGTTGTTTTCCTGGATGGTCGAATCCTTGAACCCACGCAGCAAGGCCATGGAAATCACCGCCGCAGGAATCGACGTGGCGAAGGTCAGGCCAGCCTTGAGGCCGAAGAAAACGTTGGCGGCGGTGAAGACCACCGTGATGATCACGCCCAGGATGAGACCTCGAACGGTCAGCTCCTTGCGGTTTTCCGTCTGGAGATGATTGCCGCTCACGAAAGTCGTCCGGTCATGTGGTGCTCCCCTGGTGCTCCGCCTCGGATGGCGGGCTAGCGGGTAGGGTTGCCGGATTTGGCGGGAATGGCAATGGGGGAGCGGGGAGGGGCCATCGCTCAAGACGAGCGCGGCCACCTCCCACCGGTGGCTGTACCCATGCTCCGCTAGACCCAATCAGAGAGAAGGGGCGCGATACATGCCGGCGACGTCATCCCATGCGTGATGTCTACAATGACTGAAGGCGGCGCGAGCATATGAGTAATCTCGGCTGCCGGTAAGTTAAAGGCGTAGAAGCGGTTGATAAAGACAGTAATTGCAACCAAGAGAAAACTTGCAACGAAGAGCCCTAGCTTCTGCCACCTGTCCGGACTTCCCTGAAACACCATCTGTTCGAGAAATCTGTCAAGTTTGCTGACGACGTAACCGGATACGAACGCCGACACGACTGACCCGATGTGTTGAAAGGCGGCAAGATCATCGGTCGAGTAAGGGGCAAAGGCCGTCCCAATGGCCCAGCCGCATAAGCCACCGATCAATGCTATCAACCGGTTGCTCCATGTTTCGCGAACGTCAGCCCCGGTAGATGTCATCCTGCTGGTGAGCTTCCAGATCAGGACAAGCAACAGGATAAATGCCACGTTGGTAAAAAGAACTGTAAACGGCGCCTTTCCAAGAAGCGCCTCGATATCCCAATAAGCTGAATCTATGAATTTCCGAAGATCTGAACCCATGACGCAATCCTCGCACCGGATGGACATCTGGCCCCGTGAACGACTCACGGCGACGTTATCAGGGCTGCCAATGCCTCAGGTCGACCGAGAAGACCGCGGGGCTCTGGCTGTACTTGCTGCCAGCCGGGTCGATGAATGCCAGCCAGTATTCCGATGGAGGGTCTGCTGAAAGGGTGCGGCCCGCAAATACCCTGGAAGGGAAGGTCGACCGGTCGAAGAGACTCAACTCGCGTCGGCGTCTCAGTGCCTCACGGACATGGGATTTCTGGAAGGTCGCCGTGGCCTTGCATTCGATGCCGAGCATGAGTTCCTGGGGCCCGGGAAAGCCCGTCGTACCGGCGTCGACGACCACGATATCGATCTCGTGATACTGGCTAAGATCGGAGACCTGACCCAGCTGCCATCCCAACGTCCTGACCTCCACGTCCGTGTATAGCTGGCCGATGACATTGCCGCCCTTGCTCAGATCGATGTGGAAATCATGAGCCTTGATGGGGCCGCCCCCCGTCTTGAAGGCAATCACAGGATGGGAAAAGCCAAGCGCATAGCCATCGTTGACGAGCTCTTCCAGCAAACGCGAAAGCACATATAACTCGTAGAGCTTCCCCGCACCGAGATTTGTCACGGCGGGCAATCCGGAGCGCGCCACGCCCAACTGCGTCAGGATCCGCTTTATTTCCGATCGGGCCTTCGTCCCGCTTAACGTAGCCATTGCTCATCCTCTAACGAGTTCGCTAGACGGCGCAGCGACGACCGGATTTCGCTAAGGTCGGGCAGTGCACCTAAATCGATGACCGGCTCGCCGTTGTCGCCCAATACCAACGCGCTCTCGGGGACATAGCGCGACCCTTCGCGAGGCCGCCCGCGGTCGGCAGCGGCACCAATCGCCTCCATCGTGGTTTCGAAGGTGCGACGATCGATCAAGGCAGCCACGCGTTCCAGGGCACGAATCTTCTCCCTCACTCTCTCAAGACGCGGCATGGCGCGCTCAATGCCGCTCTCGACGTCTCGACGCCGGAACAACGGGTCATCCACGGCATCCGGCGCTCCCAGCGCTTCGGCCAGGCTGACCAGATCCTGTTCGATCAATGCGAAATCCTCTTCATCCACGGCGGTAACCTCAGGAAGGCACGACTGGGGGGCAGGGCAGTGGGCGTGTTTTTACCGGCTGCTGGCCATTTCTCTTCAGAAAAGCAAGCGCGTTCGCCGCCGCATACTTGAGACTGGGTTCGCCTAGCCGTTTGACCACCGACTCGTGGATAGCCTCATTCCCGTTCTTCGTTTCGCCGATGGGGCGAACGACCTTACCCATGAGTTGGTATTTGAAGTCCATCGAATCCATGATCGTTCCATCAAACCTGGCCTCGAACGGCGCAAGGTAGGGGCAATCCACGGCCAGGCCAAGGTGTGCGGCTTCGCCGAGCAACCAGTACATGGCTTCATTGGCCAACCCGTCTTGCGGATAACCGCCGCCGACATTGCAATGCACGCCCGCGAACCAGACCTGTTCCAGGTGCCCCGCCCAACCGGGGGGGGATTCCCATAACGTCGGCACGAAGGGTTTGCGCTGTTCGTCGATCGCAAGCGCATGGAAGGCGTTCTCGATATCGGGAAACAGACCCACCTTGTGATACTGATACTTATTGCTGTTCATCCATTGCCCAAGCACGCCGGGCGCGCCGAGCGAACCCACGGTGTCCCATACGCCCAGCATCTTGATCTTCGGATGCAGGCGTGGGCTTTCCAGCTTGTGCGTAGCCTTCGTCCATTCCGGTGTACCGGGCCCGCGGCCGCCTTCGTAACATGCGTAGAAATCGGGGGTGTAATAGTCGTCGCTCTTGCCGAGCAGGCCTGCGTGCACAATGAACCCGGCGAGGCTGCGCACGGTGAAGGCGCCGCGACTGAACCCGAAAAAAAACAGTTCATCGCCGGGCTCGTAGTTGTAGAGGACGCTGCGGTAGAGCGAGACGATATTGTCTTCGATGCCACTCCCGAAAGCGCCTCCGGTTAACTTGTCCAGCCCTGGGCCCGTTCCGACACCTTCGCGGTAAATGACAACCTGAGTCACGCCGTACGCATCCGTGGGCAGGATCGCGCGCGCAATCTTGGTCACATTGGTCGGCCGACGGGTCTTGCTGCCGTCGTTGATCTGGTCCCGAACATTCCAGGTGCCATCCGCACACACAATGATTCGTTTCATCGTCGCTCCGCGTACACGCTATAGATTCAGCCTTGTTACTACCGATAACTCATCGCCTGCCATCCTTGTGTCCGTGAGGTTCGACTGCTTCGTTAGCGCTGCCACCAAGGGATCCCGTGGCACTTCGGTGTGGGCGGCCTCGCTGCCATGGACGCCGGCGAGCGTCGATAGCACCGATTTCAGCCGGCCCGTCTTGGCCTTGCCGCCTTTCGCGGAAAACAGGTTCCAAAGGTCCTTTGGCGTTGCATTGAGGCTTCCATGGTGCCCTACCTTATAAAGGTCAACCTTGGCGAGCCGCTTAACGATGGCCGCTTGCGACAGCGCGTACATCCAGTTCTCGTACTGGGCATCACCCGGGAAGAGCAGGCTCTTGCTTCCGGCTTCGAACAACAGGATGACGCTCGTATTGTTCATGACGCCGTCGAGTGTACGCACGATCGACAGCATGTTCTCCGCCTGCTCGCGTTGGGCCTGGTACCGGTACCAGCGCATATCCCAAGGGTGACGCTTCTCGACGTGGCGGGGGAAGAGCGGACGGCCCGTGCTGCCGGACCTCGCGATCTGGCCATGCTTGGCCCAGAAGTTGGCGCGCTCCTCGAGTTGCAGCCAAAATTGCTCCGAATCCTTTGAGCGCTGTGTCGCGATGCCTGGTTCCTGATCAAGGGTAGGTGGTCCGAGTACGTGTGTGACGACGCCGGGCAGGATGCTCTTCAGCCCCGAATCGACGCCGAAAGAAACGTAGCGTTTACGGCCTTTCATCCTCATTAAATTGGTGACCGCATCACGGTTGGCCAGGTCATTGTCGTCGCCCAGGAATTCCAGTTGGTCCCGAACCGATTTGAGGTGGCTCCCGCGAAGTCGCTTGCTCGCCGCGACGACATAGCCGGCAAAATGGTTCATGTCGGTCAGGGCCGCAATATGCTGTTGCTTCGCCTTGGCGCTTGAAGACGCTGTCTTAGCCCGTTTCTTCATGCCGGGTTGCGCCTTGGGGTTCTCAGTCCAGGGCTGGATGATCAGATCCGGATCAAGGGCGCGGATGATGGCTCCCGGCCCCTTGCCGTCCTTGTAGGCGAATCCGCTGAGGTGATCCTTGTGCCGATGCGTAACGACCAACGCGTGCAATTTGCCTTCGCATCTTTCCGCGATATCTTTTGCTACGGCCAACATGTGGGCATCGAGCTTCTTGCCCTTGGGCGGCCGGGTCGAACCAAAGTCGATCAACACGTGCCGGTTGAATTCAGCGTAGCGAAACGTCAGAAGGAGGCAGTCGCCGAAACCGACATCGTAGCTGCGCAGGATCATTTCGACGGGCTGGACTTTTTTGCCAGAACGACGCGTAGCCATCTCACCATGCCTCCTTGAAGGAAGGATGCGGCCGCAGGACGCGGTCCCGGTGAAGGCTGGCGATACGCGCGGACGCGGAAGGTTGTTTCGCGAAGTAGCCGCGGTCCCAAAGGCTTTGCAGGCGATCCGACTGGCGCGGGCTCTTGACCCCCGTGGCGATGTGGAACTTCAACAAGCCGTACTCGTTGAAGACGAGCGTTCCGCCACCGTAGAGGTTGATGAGACGGTTTGTCGGCATCCCCTCCGGCCTTCGGATGCCCATATGAGTCAGTTCACTGCCGTAGACGGTGAGCTGCTGCACATATTCCGCGACCGTCTCGCGCAGGACCGTCTGGTCGTTGCTAATGCGCATCACCGGCCGTACCGATGTAACGCGGGTGAAGGCATTGGGCTCTACGCCCAGCGCAGCCTTGTTCTCCCAGACGAAACGGAAGACCTCTAAAGGGTCGCGTTGCATACGCTCGAAGTGCGTTCCGGCAAGCGTGAATTCGCTGGCACGCGGAGGGTCCCACGCGCCATCGGACCGACCGTGGCTCGCCGGGCTCACGCCATAGCTTTCGAAGGAATGTTTGAGGATGTCGCGGTAGCGATACCGCGTATCGTCGGGATATAGCTGGAGGTCCGCCGTCAGCAAGGCGCTAAGGAAATCGCCGAACGTGAGATCTACGGGCGGCATGTAATCGAGCGCACGAATCATAATGCGCAGCAGCTGGCTCGCCGCCGTTGTACCTTCCTCAGAAACCACGGCCCGGGCCAGCCCATCCGGATGCCCCTGCAAGAGCGGTTTGAGCCGCCGTGCCCATACCTCGAAGAACGCACCCAGGACGATAGCGACCAGGAGCTCGCCGCGGTCATGCTCCTCTTCGAACCTGGCGCTGGTGTAGTGGCGTTTGTCCGGCCTGATCGACAGCGACGTGCGCAGGGCCGAGGTCGGCACGCCACTGAGCGCCGCGCCCATTTGCTCGGCGAGTTCAGCCAGGTGGGTGCCGCCCAGCTTGCTCGCCGTGAGGTTGCCGGGCGCAAGGCGGCCATTCCGGGCGGTCAGCGGTGCAAGCAAGCGGTCGATGACGGGCTGGCTCTGGAACACCGAGAGGAGGGCGACGATATCGGAAAAGCCCTCGTGGAAGGCGGCCTGATCCGTAGACGATGGCAACAGGTAATGCGAGCGCAACCCGTCGAGGAGCGCATGGGCCGTTTCGTGGACGACAATGTCATGGGACAAGCAGGTGAATACCTGTTTTCCATCCTGATCCGGGAAATACCCGAAGTTCAGGCTCTCGGATTCACGCGAGTAATAAGCGTTTGCATCGGCGAAGGCGTGCGGCGCCACTTTGATCTGGTGGCTCGGCGTCGGAAATCCCCATGGCACCGTCCGGCCCAGGGCGCCTTCGAACGCCTGCAGGGTCGCCATGGCGATCGCGTAGACGTTCTGCTGGTGGAAATACGGGTCGCGGACCAGTTTCTCGATATCGGTGACCTTGACGTAAGGATCCGTATCGATGTTCTTGTCGCGGGCCCGGTAGAACGTGTCGGATGACGCATCGTAGTCAATGACATGGACGCGAAAGCCCTTCGGCCCACGCTCGAGGCGCTCCGACGGTACCCGTACCGTGGTCGTCAGTGCCTTACCGCCTGCGCCCAGAATGGAGGGGTCCTGGGCCAGGATCGTCCAGTGCCGCATCGGCACATCATTGCGCACGACGTCGTATACCGTCTTTCCCTGCGGACTACGAGCAACCATGAGCGCCTCCTAGCGGCGTCAATCCGGGCCAACAGGACGCACAAACGATGGCAACGTCCAGTCTATGCGGGTCGCTGACGTTTCCCCATTAGCTAGTTGGCCGTCTCAGCACGGTAACACCCCGGCCGAAATTGCATAATCGGGCACCATCACGGCACGACTACGCCGTGTGATTGTGTATCACCGAACGTCGGCGTATGTTGCGCAGCACGTTGAACGCGCACCCGCGTTCCGAGACGAACCAGCCATGCCGCCCACGAAATAAGTAGTGCCGGATCGTAGCGCCCTGAGGCGCACCGCGACCGGATGGCACAGAGCCCGCGTCCCTCCTGCCCATGACGATGCCCCTGCGTATGCAGCGGGCCGTCAGGCCGTGACCCTTTGATATGTCATCCGCCTTTTACGGGCGGGACGGGCCTTTGCGCCCCGCCTATGTGTTCGCTGTACTTCCCCGGTGTCACACCGGGCCCACTTACCTTAAGGACATTCAGCCATGACCTGGCTTATTGCTATCGCAGTCGCCGTTGTCGTACTGATCGTGCTCGTTGTTATCTCCCATGTCATCGTCTACATCCCCAATGACCGCGTCGGCGTCGTCGAGCGGCTTTGGGGCGCGCCCTCGGTAACCCGTGGGCTTATCGCACTTAAGGGCGAAGTGGGTTACCAACCCACCGTCCTGCGTGGCGGCCTGCATTACTTCACGCCGTTCCAGTGGCGCGTGCACAAGGTCGACCTGGTCACCATTCCACAGGGCGAAATCGGCTACGTGTTCGCCCGCGACGGCCATGATCTCGAGGAAGGCCAGGCGCTGGGCCGCACCGTGCAGACCGGTATCGAGGATGTCGATGCCTTCCTGCGCAGCGGTGGCCAGAAGGGGCCGCAACGCACGATGCTCCGCGAAGGTACGTACGCCATCAACGTGGCACAGTTCGCCATCATTACGGCGTCCCGTGTGCACGGTCTGCTCCTTTCCGAGGAAGAGCGCGGGACTATCGACCACATGGGAAGCGTGCTGCAGGAACGTGGCGGCTTCCAGCCGGTGATTATCGGGGGCCGCCGCGAAAATGCCTCGGCGCAGGCCGACGACAGCACCAATGACATGCTCGGCGTAGTAACGGTGCACGATGGCCCGGTGCTTCCCCCCGATGAAATCGTCGCGCCGCGCGTGGGCCAGGATGCGGCCGACAAACCCACCTTCCACAATAACTTCCAGAATATCGATGCCTTCCTGCGCGCCGGCGGTAACCGCGGCCGCCAGCACCAGGTGCTGGTTGAGGGCACGTACTACATCAACCGGTTATTCGCGACGGTGGACTACATCGCGAAGACGGTGGTGCCCGTTGGATTCGTTGGCGTGGTGGTTTCATACATCGGTACCATCGGCGCGGATCGCTCCGGCGAGGGCTATTCCCACGGTGAACTGGTGGACAGTTCGTGCCGCGGTGTGTGGAAAGAACCGTTGCTTCCTGGCAAGTACGCCTTCAACACGTATGCTGGCAAGATCCAGCTCGTGCCGACGACCAACTTCATCCTGAAGTGGACGCCGGAAGTGACCAACATGCACAAGTTCGATGAAAACCTCTCCGAGGTCTCACTGATCACCAAGGATGCCTTCGAGCCGCTTCTGCCGCTTTCCGTGGTCGTGCACATCGATTACCGCAAGGCGCCGCTGGTAGTGCAGCGCTTCGGCGACATCAAGCGTCTTGTCGACCAGACCCTCGACCCGATGGTCAGTGCTTACTTCAAGAACATCGGCCAGACCAAGACGCTGATCGAACTGATCCAGAACCGCGCCGAGATCCAGCAGGTGGCAGGCGTTGAGATGATGGGTCGCTTTGCGGCTTACAACCTGGAACTCCAGGAGGTGCTGATCGGCACGCCCCATGGCAGCACGGGGAATGCTTCGGGTGCTCGTATTGATGCGATCCTTAACCAGTTGAGGGACCGACAGGTCGCGATCGAGCAAGTCGCCACGTTCGAATTGCAGGAACAGTCGGCCGCCAAGGAGCGCTCGCTACGCGAAGCCCGCGCCAAGACCGACATCCAGGCCGAGCTAACCAATTCCATGATCCATATCGAGATCAAGAAGAACGTGGGTGAGGCCAACGTGGTGGAAGCGACCAAGCGGGCGAACGTGATCGGTATCGATGCCGACGCCGAACGCCGCCGCCTCACCGCCGAGGGCGACGGCCGCGCCTCCGCCATCGCCGCGGTGGGTAAGGCCGAGGCCGAAGCCATCCAGGCCAAGTCACAGGCGCTAACGGGTGAGGGTGCGCGCCTGCAGCTGATCAACACGCTGGGTACGCAGTTCGCCGAAGCGATCCGCGATGGGCAGATCGCCATCGTGCCGAAGATTTCGCTGGGTGGTGGCGAGGCCGGCGCGAATGGCCTGGGCTCGCTGATTCAGCTGGCTAGTTCGTTGCTGGCCGAGCGGGCCGATGCGGGCATGCCGGAGGGGAAGGGGATGGTGGTGCAGGGCTGAGCCGGGCGACGGGGCTATGGAAAACTGATCCAAAGCCCCGCCTGATGGCCCTTCAGTACTGGTACTGGAGGGTCACGCCGATCGTACGCGGCTGGTTGAGTGCGACCCGTCGCGTCGTCGGCAGGTCGGCCGAGATGGCGACCGGAAGGTCAGTCTCGCCGTGCTTGTCGAACAGGTTGGTAGCGTAGAGCGAGATATCGAAGCCGTTGCGGCCTTCCATGCCCAAGCGGACATTGGTGGTCGCAAAGCCCGCGCGGCGGTAGAACGGGCTCTCGCGGTCGTACAGGAAGTTGGAATCGCCCACGTAGCTTAGGTCGGCGCGCATGAAGCCGTCGTACTGCGCATTCACCCGGTGGCGGTACTCGGCCGCGAGCGAACCTGTGAAGCGCGGCACGTTGACCAGGCGATCGCCATCCTTCGCCGAGGTGCCGGGCACGTCGTTCTTGAGATACGCATCGTTGTAGCTGAAGCCCGCGCTCAAGGTCACCGAGTTGATGGGCAGGAACTTCATCTCGAGTTCCGCACCCTGGCTCACGGCATCGCCGAAGTTAGCGGTGATGTTGTAACCGCAGCCGAGCACGATCTGCTGCTGCACGTGCTTCCAGTCGATGTGGTAAACGGACGCATCGATGAGCAGGCGCCGGTCCAGCAGTGAGCTCTTGAAACCCAGCTCGTAGTTCCACAAGGTATCCGGGTTGTACTTGTTCAACTGCGATTGACTGAGGCCCAGCCCTTCGACTTCCGAACCGCACAGCGCTGCCGGGGCAGGGTTGTTCGGGCCGCCCGGGCGGTAGCCTTCAGACGCGGTGGCGTAGACCATGTTGTCGGGGGTGATCTGGTACTGCAGCGTGAACTTCGGCGTGCTGCCGTAATCCTTTGAACTGCTTCGCACGGTGCTCGGCCCGCCATTGAGCAGACCATCACCGCTCTGGGCAAAGCCCTGCTTGACCTCAAACGCACGGATACCCGCGCTGGCCTTCAGCTTATCGGTGATGTTCCAGGACAACTCCCCGAAGACGGCGTATTCATGCAAGGTGGCGTTACGCGCGCCGGCGTAGATCGTCGAATAGTCAGGGAACGGCGTGTTGAAAGCCTGGTTGAAGCCGTCGGGGTAGGGGATGGATGAAGAAAGCGGCGCCTTAACATCGTGGTAGAACGCACCGAGGATGGCCTGCACCGGACCGTCAAACTTGCTCGTCGCCCGGACTTCCTCAGTGAACTCCTTGTTCTTGTAGCTGCCATACATGGTCGTCGGATAGACGCTGGGCAGGTCGAAGAAGTAGTTGATGACCTTGGAGCTGTCGTCGCGAATGTTGACATCGCGGGTGAAGTACGAGGACGACGACATCAATTCGAACGCATCGAACTGCTTGTGGATCGCGAGGTTCGAGATCGTCGACTTCTGCACGTTCGCTTCGTTGACGTCGCGTACCTGGTACGGATCGCTGAGCGTCGCGGGAATCTTGTCATACGTAAACGGCGAGCCCAGCCGCGAGTACTGGTAGATGACGCTCGGCGTGATCGTCAGCGTATCGTCCGGCTTGATCAGCAACGCTGCGCGTGCGCCGTACGTCTTGAAGGTGTTGACGTTGTCCTTCTTCTTGCTATCCGGATCCGCCTCGAGGTAGTTGGACGGATCGATCCGGTAGCGATCGATATAGCCATCATCATCGCGATAATAGGCAGAGACGCGCAGGGCAACCTTGTCCTTGAGCAGCGGGACGTTGAGCACGCCGTTGACGTTGGCATTCGGACCGCCATGGTACGTTCCGGAGACATCGGTCTTGATGCGGGCTTCGACGAAGTCGAGGTCCGGCTGGTTGGTCACATACTTGACCGTGCCGCCCATTGAGCTGGAGCCGTAGATCGTGCCCTGCGGTCCGCGGAGGACCTCGACGCGCTCGATATCGAAGACCGACGGGTCGATCACGCCGCGCGTTGAAAGCAGCGCGGCATTGCTGGAGGCGGCGATGGGCACGTCGTCCAGGTAATAGCCGACGGTCGCTGCGGAGCCGGCGCTCGATGAAATGCCGCGGATGATCAGGTTATTGGAACCCGGGCCAGACGATACGACCGTCAGCGCCGGTGCGATGCGGGCCAGGTCGACCAGACTGGTTACGCCCTGGCGCTCAAGCTGTTCGCCAGTCAGCGCGGTCATGCTGATCGGCACCTTCTGGATATCCTGCTCGCGCTTGGCGGCCGTCACCGTGATGCCTTCAAGGGTCTGTGGCGTGTCAGACGCCTGCGCTTTCTTTTTATCGTTGGCGGGCGTGGCGGCGTCTTGCGCCTCGGCGACACCTGCCGCCAATGCCACGGACAACAGGGCTGAGTAGAGCAGGGTGCGCTTGAAATCGTGGTTCATGAAACTCCCCCGGGAGTCGGTTGTGCCCTAGGTCCCCTGGCACGGAATGGATAGACATCCAGACGGCCATTGCTGCGGTGCAAGATGGCTTGTTTCGATCAGATCAAAAAGTTTTGATGGAGTCAAGTATTTGCGATAGGATCGGATCGCAGTTGCAGATAGCCACCTAAACGGTCCCACCGATGCCATCCTTCCGGGGGTGGAAGAGCTACTTCTCACATGCGCCAGGGGTGCCATGAAAACCATGTCCGTTCTTTTCTGCGCCGTGAGCGCAGTGGCGATGGCCGCCAGCGTGTCGGCTGAAACTCCGGCCGTCTCGACCGCCCAGGCCATCAAGCAGACGCTCGATGCGAGCGCCGCCGCCTGGTCGGCGGGTGACCTGAAAACCTTCATGGAGTGCTACGAGCACTCGCCCAGCACCCGTTATGTGAGCGCGAGCGGCAGCATCCAGGGCTACGAAGCGATCGCAGCCATGTACGAAACGCGCTTCAAGAAGCCAGGTGCCAGCTTCGGCAAGCTGACGTTGGAGGTCATCGAAGTCAAAGACCTCGGCTCCCAATATGCCTATGTGGTCGGCCGCTACCACCTTAAGCCGGATACCGGCGCGGAGGTCACCGGACTCACCACGCTGCTCTTCCACAAGGTAGGCGGTCGCTGGCTGATTAACAGCGACCATAGCTCCTGAGCATGGCCGGCGCTCAGGGGACGCCGGAGCACCCCGCGGGGCTGAGCATCGGCTCCGCGATTCGTGACCGCCGGCGCGGACTTGGTCTCACCTTGCAAGCCCTGGCTACCAGCTCAGGGCTGTCCATACCGTTCCTCTCCCAGGTCGAGAGGAACCTTGCCCACCCATCGCTACTGTCGCTGGAAGCCATCGCGCGGGCGCTTGATGTCGACGTGGATTACTTCGTCGGCGTGCCTACGCCGGGGCAGATTGTTTGCCGTGCCGGCGAGCATGATCGGATCGACCTGGAATCGCCGGTGGTTTACGAGCGGCTGAGCGGCCGGCATGCCGAACGGAAGATGGAGGCGCTGCGGCTGATCGTTCCACCGGGCCTCGTTGCGCCTACCATCCATAGGGAGGGGGAGGGGTTCTGGTACATCCTTAGCGGGACGCTGGAGATGACGGTGGGTCGGAAGAAGTTTGTGCTTAAGGCTGGGGATAGTGCGCACTTTGATCAGCGGCATCCTTACAGTATGCGGAATGCCGGGAAGACCGAGGTGCGGATGATTTGGGTGGGGACGCCTGCGATATTTAAGGACTAGGTTTGAGGGAGCTGGGAAGGGCAGTCACGACATCGACGGATCAAGCCTCGGCGAGGGTTCCCCGTGGAAATTGTGCAGGGTAATCCAATCCCCTAGATGGGCGACCAGAGCTGACAACGACTCTGTCAGCTCGGGGTCGTGTAGTTGACCGTCAACACCAAGGCGATCGCTCGCACGTGCGACGAACAGCATCGGCCCCGGCATAACTCGTGCCTCGGTCGCCGTAAGTACTTGTCGCAGCGCAGCCTGTGCAAGGCGAGTGCCCCAGCTTCCCGTGCTGGCACCGATAACCGCCATCGGCTTGCCGGCTAGCACCGAATCGGTGCCCCGGGACAACCAGTCGATAGCATTCTTCAGAACACCAGGAAACGAGTGGTTGTATTCGGGAGTGGCGATCAGCAGGCCATCGGCCTTCGCTACGGCATGGCGAAGTGGTTTCACCCCATCTGCAAGATCGTGCTCGTCGTCTTCGTTGAACATAGGTAGAGGGTCGGCCGAGAATCTAGAAAAAAAGCGCCACTTGACTCGTAACACATTGATATCATGTGTGATATGGTGGGCGCATCGACGTTTTTTTCATGCGAACGCATGCGGCATGCGCACCGCCACAGGAAAACACGGATATCCCGACCACTCGATATCCAGAGCCTAGGGAATGCTTAAGCCTCCACCGGTGTAACAGAATCGTCTGCACTTTCGACGAGGCGTGGTGTAAGGAGCCTTTGACTCGCATTATGAGGTGTGACTGCGCGCGTTAGGTCGACCGTGTAGTCGCCAAACCGATTGATATGCGCGGTCCGATACGGCGATAGCCCTGCCAAGACCTCCGGCGTGATGACATGCCCCTCCACTTGGAGTTCGCCAATGGCGCGCGTCATGTGCTCAACGTTGTGGAGGATCACCATGTTGGCGACCAGATGGTTGTAGCCAATCACCTTCTCCTGCTCGTGGCGCAGGTTTTCAGCAATGATGCCCTGACCGCCAAAGAAGGCCCATTGCGCGAAGTTGTTGAACTCCTCGCTCTTGTTCGTTGCCGCGGTGATCATCTGGCGAATCTCTGCACTGTCGATGTAGCGTAGCAGGAACATTGTTCGGATCACGCGTCCGAGTTCGCGGAATGCGAAGTACAACTTGTTCTTGCGGCTAGCCGTCCCCAGTCGACGCAAAATCGTCGAGGCAGTGATTTTTCCCGTCTTGATCGACACGGCGACACGCTGCATGTCAGGCAAATGCGTCTGGATGAGATCCCAGTCGATTACCCCTTCGCCGAACAGCGGGTGCAGGTGTGGATAAGCGGTTCCCGCATCCGGCCGGGAAAACGACAAGTCCCGTAGATTGCGGATGCGGGGCATAAGGTCGATGCCCAGGAGGTAGGCCAAGGCGAACACCGGAAAGCTCTGCGCCTGCGTGTCGCCATGAATGGTTTTTGGCTGAATGTCCGAGTCGTTCTGCAGTACATCCAGGATGTAGATGGCCTCATAGGTGCCGCAGGCAATAAAACGACTCAGCAGCGCGATGTACTTGTCCGAGACATGGTAGTACCCGATACCACCGTAGCCTCCGTAGCGGAGGTGATACTGCGAGAGCGTATTCTGCTCGTACATGCTCCACTTCGTCCCGTCGGCGGAAGCGGACTGGCCGCTCCCCCAATACCCTGGAAGCTCGTAGCGATTGTAGACATTGATGATGTCCTTGGTGGCGCGCTCAAGCACCTCATCGGTCACATACTTGAGATTCAGCCAACCCGCTTGCTTCCGGCTCAAATCACGGAGCGATCGTGCCGTTTGCGTGGGCCCAAGATTGCATCCGTAGCAAAACACGGTGGTGACGACACGATACAAGAGGTTATCGACCTGTGCCTCACTGCCGGCAAGCGGTTTGAAGTGCTGCTCCATGCCGGTCCAGGTCGCAACGTCCTGCAGAACATCCGTAATCGTGGTCGGCTCCATGCGTTCGAGTAGCTTCGCATCCAGAAGTGCGATGTCACGACTCACCTCCGGGCGCTGCGGCTTACGAAGGATCAAGCGACCGTCCACGAAGGAGGCGTCGGCGTTGGCCGGGAATCGCCGATTGACGGATTCGCAACGGTCGCGCATCGCTTGGCGAAGGTCCTGGACGAATTGCTCGGGTTCGATCGCGAGCCCCGTGGCTTCGCCATAGAGCGGGAGTTCCTCGGCGAATGTGGCATCGTCGACCAGTGTCTCGCGGTAGTCGTCGAACTTGTTGGCTCCTGGCACAAAGAG
Source organism: Luteibacter sp. (assembly GCF_036500425.1). Taxonomy (GTDB): domain Bacteria; phylum Pseudomonadota; class Gammaproteobacteria; order Xanthomonadales; family Rhodanobacteraceae; genus Luteibacter. Next base: position 30,816 of record NZ_DASYCB010000022.1, on the reverse strand, counting down.
ATCACCGGATTTCAGCTCGTCTTTGATGTGGAAGAGCACGGCGAGCTCGAAGAAGCGTCGCCGAACCAACACGGGCGCCGCCGTGCCGTTCTTGATCAGTACCTCTTTCCGCCATGCGGCGGATAGCCAGGTGAAATCCTCCGGCCAGCTCAAGCCCAGTTCCGACAGAGGGATTGAGTCGCGACGTACGTCCCGACAGTACGCCAGTACTTCCAGCAGTCGGCCCGTGTTGTCATCGCTTGAGGTGGAACGGAGCTGCATGATGGTGAGGCAATTCAGCAGCAGAGCGCGTTGGGCGGCATAGGGCCGCTCGAGGAACGGGATGAAATGTTGTCCCGCGTACGCCAGGTGTTCATTGCAATCGGCCGGGATCAGCGGGACTGCGCGATCCATGGTGCCCTCGATAGCATCGATGCGCTGATCGGAGGTACCGTCGAGTTGGTAGGCCTGCAGGATCTCCTTGAGCTGCGCGACCAACGCATCGGTGCGCTTCATATGCTCGGCCTGGTAGGTCATCAGGTTCTTTTGAGCGACGTTTTCCAGGTTCTGCAGCAGCCGTATGTAGAGCTCAGCGGCGTCGTCCAGGGTCTTGTTGTACTGGGAGCGGATGAAGATGACGGCCAGCGCGTGGCGCTTAGCCGGGTGGTATTCAGCCAGCTCGGCAGCGTCCTTGGCACGCGCCCAGTCACGAAAGAACTTCAGCTTGGCGATCGGGATATCCACCGGCGGCAGTGAGTCCGCCAGTGTCCGCAAACGCTGCACATGGGCCAAATAGTGGCGGACCTCCTTGTTGCCCGGTTTGCGCGGCTCACGCTTGAGCGCTTGCCAGCCACTGCTGGTCATGCCCGGAGACACGGTCAACAGGTCCGCGATCGTCGCCTTGGAGGCAGCGGACAGGCTGTCGTCGATCTGGGTGAAGAAGGTCTCGTGAATATCCTCGCGAGCCTTCCCCGCCATGGCGTCCAGTAACGCGAAGGCGGGCAGCTCGTACGAATGCCGAATCAGTTCCTCCAGCATGACGTTGATGATGTCGGCAAGGTAATGACGTGTTCGCGCAGCCTCTCGGGCCACGACCGTCAACGCCGCACGACCGCGATCCCCTAGGCGGCGTAGCTTCAAGTACTCACGAATGGCGGTGACGTGCCTGTCACGCGTTCGCGAACGGTCGTACGCGTCTAGGTCGTCGAGCCGGAAGGAACGCCGAAAACCGAGAGTCTCCGCGACATGGCGAACAATACGCTCGGGCGTCGCTGCGATTGGCGCGAAGCGGCCAAGGTACTGCGCGGTTTTCAGTTGAAGCATCGCCGTGAAGCGACGATGCGGCTGGTCGGTGATGGACCGAATGAAAGTAACTTCCGCCGCTGTAGGGGTGAAGATTTCCTTCAGTTCGATGGCGCCCGGATCAGCGGGGAGCCGTCGGTACGCCGTCTCGTGCTCTTGAGTCATCCGGGCCGTGTCCTCTAGGTCAGAAGGTGATCAGTCCCATCGGAGCCTGCCTTCGTCGTGTTGCGCCACCGTGTCGGCCGTGGCGCCGTGGTTGTCGGCGATCCGATGGATGTCTTCGATCAGCGACGCCATGGTTTCGCTCAGTTCCAGCTCATCCTTGGCACCGACGGTCAGGATGTATTGAGTTCGCGCGGTGTCTTGCGCAACGGCGGCGTGCCGTTGCAGGCAGACGAACTCAATCGTGCGATGGGCTTGGGCCGCCCCACGGCGCAACCGACCGACCGCCAACCGCACGGTGAGCGAGACTGTGAACGTGGATGGCTGGGCCACTTCCGGTACCGGGGCTGGGCGTGCCGGCGGGGTGATCGACGTCGACTGTGCCAGCGCCTCCTCGATCCGAGATCGCCCGAAGGCATCGGGACTATCGACGTATCGCATGGCGGTATGAACATCCTTCCAGCCCACATACTCCATGAGCGCCTTGGCGTCCCAACCGTTACCACTGGCCCAGCCGGCGAAGCCGCGCCGCAGGGAGTGGCTGGTGTACTGCGCGGCCCCAGGCAACCCCGCCCGGGTGAAGGCGCGCCGGAGTACGCCGATCAGGCTATTGGCGTGCAGGGCGCCGGCTCTTACGGTGCCTTGGGCGTCGATGGCGCGAAAGAGCGGCCCGTCCGCTAGACCGGCGGTGTCACGCCACTCTTGGACGGCCACGACCGGACACAACCGACTCAGAGCTGGCACGCGGTGGGTCACGCCCGCCGCCTGTCGATCGCCCTTACTCCGGGGGAGATACAGGGTCATCCCCTGGGCGGGGATGACCGTCACCTGCTCGATGCGCAGATGCAACAGTTCGTCGCCGCGGAACCCTTTCCAGAACCCCAGCAGAATCAGCGCGCGGTCACGCCGCACGCGTAGCGCCGTCGTATGATCGCCACACGCGACGGCGGCCGCGATGGCGCGGGCCATCCATCCATCAAGCGCCGTGAGGTCGCGCAATTGCAGGGGCTCCGCGCGCCGCTCCTGGACGTTATGCACCGCACGAATCCCTTTGAGGGTTTGCCGAACCAGGGGATGGCGCGTCGGATCGGCAAAGCCGTGGGACTGGTGCCAGTGTGCAAGTGCCGCCAGGCGACTACGCAGTGTGTTGACCGATTGGGTCGCACCGTAGGCGGCAAGGTACTCTGCCACCCGCTGTGGCGTTGCGGGCAGCAAACCGCCCCAGGTCTCCTCGTAATGGCGCACGCCAGCAGCGTAGGCCTTTTGAGTATTGTCGCGTGTGCTCGCGTCCAGATAGTCCGCGACACTTCGGCTCGGGACTGGCGGGAGGGTCACGGTTCGTCCTGCTGAGAGCGGAGCGCGGCGAGCCTCACCATGTAGGCGTTCAAGAACACTCCCTGAGACACAACGAGGCTGTTATAGAGTTGCCAGCCGACACTAGGCGGCAGCCCACCATCGCATGTGGGATCTCGGATCCAGCGAGAAGATCGCGTTACCCACATATCGTATCGCGCCATATCCATGTTACGGAGGCCCTCGCTGGTAAGTGACGATGATATCGTCGCCACCTGCGCCATGCACCTACACCAGATCGGCTACAGACTCTCTTGAGGAAGAACGACACGTATGGACTGCGACAGTTATGAACGCGGCGCCCTGGGTGTCTATGTCCGTTGCGCATGTGCAGTGGCGTAGGCGTCCAGGAAGGCTTTCACCGCACGATCTGCCACATCGTTGACAAACTTTCTCGGTGGATTTCGCAGCTTACCCAGCAGTGCAGGAAGCAGGATCTCAGCCTGTAGTAGCGCGTGGAGATGGTGAGCGGCAACGGTGGAGTTGCACTTCACCAACTCACCCGCCTCGACGTGTCGTTGCAGATAGCCGGCAACATGCTCGATGCCGACTGCCGGACCGTTGTCATAGAAGTCAGCGCCGACATCGGTCCTGCCGGCAACGCCGATCATGGTGCGGAACATCTGCACGTTCTGTTCGTCGCATATCAGCCTGACCATGCCCCTGCCGAAAGTCGCCAGGGCAACGGGCAGAGGTTTCTCGCTCGCAATCAACGTGTCGACTAGCGGGCGAAAAAGTGCTTCCGAGGCGCGATGGGCGACGGCGCCAAACAGCTCTTCCTTCGAGTTGAAGTAGCCATACAGGGTGCGCTTCGAGCCGCCCAGACGTTCTGAAATCTGCGCCATCGAGGTTCCCTCGAAGCCGGCCTCGAGGAAGACCTCCGAGGCGACCTGGATGATGGTCTCGCGTTTGGCTTCCGTCCGGACTCGCATCGGGCGCTCCCTATAGGTCGGCTGAAATAAGTACACGATGGTGGTCATTATAGCTTGACTTTCGAAAGCTTGTCTTTAGGATACCGGCCTGTACCGTCTAGTAATGACGTCGTCCATGCCCGGAGCCCCTGATGCACCTCGCCCCTTACTTTCGCCTGGCCCGGACGCTGCTTGTCCTAGTCGTGTCGGCCGCCATCCTGAGTGCCTGTGGGAAGCCCCCCGGGGGGCCGCCGCCTGCCGAAGGCATGCCGACGATGGGCGTCGTCACCGTGATCACGCAGCCTGTGACCCTGACCACCGAGGTGCCGGGCCGAACCGTGCCCTACCTCATTGCCGATGTCCGGCCGCAGGTCAACGGCATCATCCTGTCACGTAAGTTCAGGGAAGGCGGCGACGTCAAGGCCGGCGAAACGCTCTACCAGATTGACCCGGCCACCTACCAGGCGAGCTACGACAGCGCGGTGGCGACACTGCAAAAATCCCAGGCGACCCTGCGCACGGCGCAGCTCAAGGCGGATCGCTACCACGAGTTGGTAGCCGTCTCCGCCATCAGTCGCCAGGACAACGACGACACGGCCGCCGCGCTTGGCGAGGCGGCGGCGGACGTGGCTGCGGGCAAGGCCAGTGTGGACAGTGCGCGCATCAACCTTGCCTACACTCATGTTGACGCACCGATTTCCGGACGCATCGGAAAGTCGGGCGTGACCGCCGGTGCCCTGGTAACCGCCAGCCAGTCCACGGCTCTTGCAACCATCCAGCAGCTCGACCCCATCTATGTCGATGTCACCCAGACCAGCGCCTCCCTGCTGAAGCTCAAGCAGGCCATGACCCGAGGGGATCTGGAAAAGGCGGGAGCCAGCGCTGCCAGGGTCCACCTGCTTCTGGAGGACGGGAGTAGCTACCCGCTTGAAGGCCGCCTTGAGTTCTCCGACGTCACCGTCGACAAGGACACCGGCTCGATCACCTTGCGGGCCGTGTTCCCGAACCCCAATGCCGACCTCTTGCCCGGGATGTATGTTCGCGCCGTTCTCGAAGAGGGGGTGAAGGGTCAAGGCCTGCTTGTGCCGCAGCGGGCCATTCAACGCGATGGCGCGGGCAAGCCCATCGTTTATGTCGTGGGCACTGATCACAAGCTTCAGCTGCGCACGTTAGTGACTGAACGTGCGGTGGGCGACCAGTGGTTGGTAAACAGTGGCTTGAAGCCCGGCGAGCAGCTGGTGGTCGACGGCCTGCCGCGCGCCAAGGCGGGCATCGAGGTCAAGATCGCGCCGTGGAAGCCCGATGCCAGGTCGACACCCTCCGCCTCCCCAGTTGCGAACTAAGGCGGACCGATCCCCATGGCACGCTTCTTTATCGATCGTCCGATTTTCGCGTGGGTTCTTGCCATCATCGTGATGTTGGCCGGCATCCTGTGCGTCCTCACGCTCCCGATTGCCCAGTACCCGAGCATTGCGCCCCCAGCCGTCGCGATCACCGCCAACTATCCCGGTGCCTCGGCCAAGACCCTGGAAGACACCGTCACCCAGGTGATCGAGCAGCGGATGAAAGGGGTGGATCACCTGAGCTACATGGCCTCGACCAGCGAATCGAACGGCCAGGTCACCATCACGCTCACGTTCGAAAACGGCACCGACCCGGACACCGCACAGGTCCAGGTTCAGAACAAGCTGTCGCTCGCCACACCGCTGCTTCCCACGGAAGTGCAGCAGCAGGGTGTGACGGTGACCAAATCGGTGGCTAATTTTCTGAATGTATTGGCCTTCACGTCCGAAGACGGCAGCATGACGGACTCGGACTTGTCCGATTACGTCGCAGCCAACGTACAGGAGAAACTCAGCCGGGTAGATGGCGTGGGCGACACGACGCTGTTCGGTTCGCAGTATTCGATGCGGGTGTGGCTCGATCCCAACAAGCTGACGAACTTCAGCCTGACCCCGGACGATGTGAGCACCGCCATACGCGCGCAGAACGCGCAGGTCTCCGCCGGGCAACTGGGCGCGCTTCCTGCCACTGGCAACCAGCAACTCAATGCGACCATTACAGCGCAGACCCGGCTGAAGACCGCCGACGAGTTCGCAACTATCCTGCTTCGCACGCAATCGGATGGATCGCAAGTCCGCTTGCGAGATGTCGCCCGCATCGAGCTTGGCAGCGAGAACTACAACACCGTGGGGCGCTACAACGGTAAACCCGCCGCGGGCCTTGCCCTCAAACTTGCCTCGGGGGCAAATGCACTCGATACCGTCAAGGCGGTCGACGCCAGTCTCGCCGAGCAGGAAAAGTTCTTCCCACCTGGGATGAAAGTGCAAAAGCCCTACGACACGACTCCGTTCGTACGCATCTCGATTGAAGAGGTCGTGCGCACCCTGGTCGAGGCTATCGTGCTGGTTTTCGCCGTGATGTATCTCTTCTTGCAGAACTTCCGCGCGACCCTGATTCCCACCATCGCCGTGCCGGTGGTCTTGCTCGGTACATTCGGTGTGCTGGCACTGTTCGGCTTCACCATCAATACGCTGACCACGTTTGCCATGGTGCTCGCTATCGGGTTGTTGGTCGATGACGCCATCGTAGTGGTCGAGAACGTTGAACGTGTGATGGGCGAGGAACATTTATCACCAAAGGACGCCGCCAGAAAGTCCATGGACCAGATCACCGGAGCGCTGGTAGGCGTCGCACTGGTGCTGGCGGCCGTCTTCGTCCCCATGGCTTTCTTTGCCGGCTCCACCGGCGTGATCTACCGACAGTTCTCCATCACCATCGTTGCCGCAATGACCTTGTCGGTGTTGACGGCAATGGTCCTGACGCCGGCCCTTTGCGCGACGTTGCTCAAGCCGTTGGCCAAGGATCACGGCATGGCCACGACGGGCTTCTTCGGGTTATTCAATCGTACGTTCAACCGAGGCAATGCCCGTTACCAGGGAGTGGTGGGCCACATGGTCGGCAAGGGCTGGCGGTACATGATGGTGTACGCGGTGCTGCTGGCATTTGTCGTCGTCGGCTTTATGAAATTGCCGCTCGGGTTTCTTCCTGACGAAGATCAGGGCACGCTGTTTGCGGTCATCCAGCTGCCACCGGGCGCCACGGCGGCACGGACCGATGAAGTCATTCGACAGGTCGAGCATCACTTCCTGGTCGACGAGAAGGCATCTGTCGGTGGCATTTTCGCGGTCTCCGGCTACAGCTTCGCTGGCAGCGGCCAGAACGTCGGCTTCGCGTTCATCAAACTCAAGCCGTGGGATGAGCGCAGTGGCAACGGGCAGAGCGCGAGCGACGTCAGTACGCGGGCCCTCGAAGCGTTCGCCGGCATTCGCGATGCCAAGGTATTCGTGTTTGCACCTCCGGCCGTCGCCGAACTGGGCAATGCCACCGGCTTCGATCTGATGCTGCAAGACCGGGCCAACCTGGGGCATGAAGCGCTCATGCAGGCACGAAACCAGCTTCTGAGCGAGCTCTCGAAAGATAAGCGCATCGTCGGGCTGCGCCCCAACGGGCTCGAAGACGCACCGGAATTCAAGCTGGATATCGATTCACACAAGGCCGAAACCCTCGGTGTGTCCATCGCCGACATCAACAGCACGTTTTCGACGGCGTGGGGTAGCAATTATGTCAACGACTTCATCGACAAGGGCAGGGTGAAGAAAGTCATGTTGCAGGCCGATGCGCCGTTCCGAATGCTGCCGGAGGATATCGGCCGCTGGTATGTACGCAACAGCGCCGGCACCATGGTGTCGTTCAATGCGTTCGCCACTTCAAGCTGGACATCGGGATCACCGCGGCTGGAACGCTACAACAGCGTGCCGTCGGTTGAGATTCTTGGTATGGCCATGCCGGGCGCCGCATCCAGTGGTGAGGCGATGGCTATCGTTGAAGCGGCGGCGGCGAAACTTCCAGCCGGCATCGGTTATGAGTGGACTGGCCTTTCGCGGCAGGAAAAGGCATCCAGCGGGCAGACGGGATTGTTGTACGGACTGTCCATTCTCATCGTGTTCCTCAGCCTGGCAGCCCTCTATGAGAGCTGGTCCATTCCCTTCTCGGTCATCCTGGTGGTGCCGCTGGGCGTACTCGGGGCGCTTGTCGGAGCCATCCTGACCTGGAAGATGAATGACGTGTATTTCCAGGTTGGCTTGCTCACCACCATTGGTCTGGCGTCCAAGAACGCCATCCTGATTGTCGAGTTTGCCAAGGAGCTGCACGAAGGCGGCAAGAGCCTCAGGGAGTCCGCGGTGGAAGCCGCGCGGATGCGACTGCGTCCGATCCTGATGACCTCGCTTGCGTTCATCCTCGGGGTGGTTCCGCTCGTTCTCGGCGCCGGTGCAGGCGCTGGCGCCCAGCACGCCCTGGGTACAGCCGTGATTGGCGGCATGGTCTCGGGAACGGTGCTCGCCATCTTCTTCGTGCCCCTGTTCTTTGTTCTGGTGGGACGCCTGTTCATGCGCAAGCAGCCGGCAGCCGGCCTGCGGCTGGGAGACTGAAGATGAAGCATCTGTTGATTGCCACGATGTCTGCTGCACTTTGCCTGCTGGCAGAAGGTTGCTCCCTCGATCCGACTTACGAACGACCGAGCGCGCCAGTACCGGCGACGTTTGCGGGGGCAGGGGACGCGACGCCTGCAAGGCCCGTTGCGGATCTCGGGTGGCGAGACGTATTCACGGACGCACGCTTGCAGCAGGTCATTGCACTTGCCCTGGCGAACAATCGCGATCTTCGGGTCGCCGCATTGAACGTCGACGAGGCCCGAGCCCAGTACCGCGTGCAGCGCGCGGCCCTCTCCCCGGCAATCGAAGCCGTGGGCTCGGGCACCAGTGGTCGTACGCCGAGCGACCTGTCGGCGACCGGTCAGCCTCTGGTGTCGCATGAGTACACCACCACACTGGGTTTTACGTCCTACGAGCTGGATCTCTTCGGCCGCGTGCGCAGCCTCAAGAGGCAGGCGCTGGAGACGTATCTGTCAACGGAAGAAGCACGACGAAGCACCCACATCAGTCTCGTGGCCGAAGTCGCCACAGCCTACCTGACCCTTGCCGCCGACCAGGACTTATTGCGGTTGGCCAACGATACGCTGGCCAGCCAGCAAGAAAGCTACCGGCTCACCCAGCGCAGGTTCGACCTCGGTGTCGATTCGACCCTGACGCTGCGTCAGGCCCAGACGACCGTCGACAGCGCGCGGGTGGATGTAGAGACGTACTCCGGCCAGGTCGCTCAGGATCGCAATGCGCTCGCCTTGCTGGTGGGCACGCCGGTGCCTGACGATATACTCCCTTCCGCATTGCCCAACGACTCAGAAGCCGACAGCAATATGCTCGCCAGCATCCCCCCCGGATTGTCGTCGGACCTGTTGCAGCGACGCCCGGATATCCTCGAGGCAGAGCGCACGCTGCGTGCCGCCAATGCAAACATCGGCGCGGCCCGAGCAGCCTTCTTCCCGCGTATCGGGCTAACCGCGTCGGCGGGTACGTCCAGTGCGAGCCTGTCGGGTTTATTCAAGGGGGGCTCCGGCAGCTGGAACTTCGCGCCTCAATTGTCGCTCCCCATCTTCAATGCGGGATCCAACCGGGCGAACCTGGATATCGCCAAGATCAGCCGGGACATCGACGTGGCCCAGTACGAAAAATCAATTCAGACGGCGTTTCGTGAGGTTTCCGACGCCTTGGCCCAGAGGTCGACATTGGCGCGTCAGCTTGCAGCCCAGCAGTCGCTGGTCGATGCCACAGCGGACAGCTACCGGTTGTCAAAGGCGAGGTACGATCATGATGTCGATAGCTACCTAGACGTCCTCGATGCGCAGCGATCACTATATGCCGCACAGAAGAACCTGATTTCCACGCGTCTTTCCCGATTCACCAATCAGGTGAGCTTTTACAAGGCGATGGGTGGAGGTTGGATCGAGGCGTCCGCTTCACACCAGCCGGACGAGGTTGGGGTGGCCTCCCACGAGTCGGGGGCGCCGCTTGTAACCTTGGCCGGGGCGAAGTGAACCGTCTGGTGCCCGGACCGATCGGCGAAGCGTTGGTCGATGATCGGCCTCTCCGCCGCCGCGATGGGTGCAAGTACGAGTCCGTTGTGCGAGCGGCCATACACCTGTTCGGGATGCGCGGATTCGATGGGACGAGCGTCAACGCCATTGCTAATGCCGCCCAGGTTTCAAAAGCAACGGTCTACGCGTATTTCAATGGCAAGTACGATATTTTGCTCGCTGCTCTTGAGGAGATGCTTGCTGCTCTGCCGGGCCCGAGGGAGCTGGTTCTCAACCGCGAAGGGAGCCTCAGTGATTCGCTCCGTGGCATCGCTCGGGATGTATGCGAGCTGTTGACGGGCCCGATGATGAAAAGCATGTACCGTATGGTCGTCCTCTCCACATCGCTCAACGCCCATATCACGGAGCAGTTTGCGGCCGAGATATTTGACCGTTATGCGCGTGCCATTGAAGCGTTCCTTTATATCGAGGTTAGTGCGGGAAGGCTCGTGATTACTGACGTCCCGTGCGCATCCGCGCAGTTTCTCGGACTGGCCATCGGTCGTCCGATCCTCCACACGGTCCTCACTGGAAATCATTGGCCAAGCGTGCAGTCGTTGGATGCACACATTGAGGTGGCGGTGACGTTTTTTCTGACCACCTATGCGCCGGGAGGTTACCTACCGCCATGAGACTTACCCGAGCGCCGTCACGGGCGTGGATCTGTCGCGCTCTCACTGTTACGAGCATGATTTTCGCTTCGGTAGGCTGCAGTGTCGTCGGCACACGAACAGTCAGTTCGCATGCATTTCTTGCGGACCAACGCTCAGATGTCCTCAACACGTCGCGCATGAGCGATGGGACGAGGCAGGTTCTCTCCATTCTTGCTCTGAACGAGTCGACGTGTCGAAAGCAGTTCACTGCGTGCGTGGGGCGCGTCGCGGGTTCACTGGCACTGAACGACGAGCAGCGAACATCGACCCTCGCCGAGCTCTGGCTTGAGGTTGCTCTTCTGGCTGACGCACGGCCAGAGGACCATCTTGTCAGTGACGTCGCGACCGCCGCCTATCTGGAGGCAACCAGGTACGCCTATGCGTATCTCTTTTTTACCTCTCGTCACCCCGAAGAACGCGTGTTCGAGATGCGCCAGATCCAGGTCATCGACTTTTACAATTTCGCCGTGCAGCGGCTTGTGGGACGGTTCTTTGAGGAACGCCTGCACTTTAGCCAGGCCGAAGGCATGAAGCTCGCCGGGTGGACGATTGGGTACCCGCATAATGATCTGAAGTCGGATCTCAGCAGACAGACGCCAACGGCACTCCTCCCGTCCCAGCGGCTTGCTTTCAACGGGCTGCGCAATACATACCGGCGAGATGGCTTTGGAGCAACCTTTGTCGCCGAGATGCCGCGGGGCGAGGCCGCGCCAGATCAACCCTGGCGTGAACCGGCGTTCCTGCCTGCCACGGTCTCGTTAAGCTTTCCCGGGGACACGCTTTCTGAAGTGTTGGCCGCGAAAACAGTGGTCCCGTCCGTCAGTGACCCTTACGCATCGGCGTCCATCACGGTTGCAGGTCACGAACTTCCCCTCGGTGCAAACTTCACTGCGCCCTACGGTGTCTGGTTGTCCGGATCGAATTTCGCTCGCGAGAGCATCCGAAACCTCTTCGGCCGTGGTGTTGGCGACCAGACGCCGAACGTCTATCTCATGCAGCCTTACGACCCGACCCGCGAGACGGTGGTGATGATTCATGGCCTGGCGAGCAGCCCCGAAGCATGGGTCAACGTTGCAAACGAAATCATGGGTGACGAAAACCTTCGAAAGCGATATCAGATCTGGGAGGTGTATTACCCCACCGACTTGCCGATTCCCGTCAATCTCAAGCGAATACGTGATGCACTCAATGTCACGTTTGCGCATTTTGATCCCTTGGGCACGGCAATCGCGTCGAATGGCGCGGTATTGATCGGACACAGCATGGGAGGCGTTATTGGTCGGCTTCTCGTTTCCACAAGCGACGAGAAGTTATGGAAGACACTTCCGCTCCGTCCGAATCTCCGGTCGGATGAGAGCGCGCGAGCGCGGGAAAGGTTTGCCCCCTACATGGAGTTCAATCCTATGCACCAGTTCGATAGTGCCATCTTTCTTGCGGCGCCCCAACGTGGCACTCCGTTCGCGAGGCTGCGCATTGCGCGTTGGCTAAGCCAGCTCATCCGGGCTCCGGCAGGCTTGATAAGGCAGATGGGCGCGGCGGCCGACTATCTGTCGCACGGTGAAGATGCAGGGAAGTCACCCCGTGTACCGAGCAGCATCGACAGCCTTAGCGACGAGGATCCTTTTATCGTGGTTGCCGCTGACCTTCCGATGTCTCGGGGCGTGACGTATCACGCTATCTTGGGGCAGGAGAATCCGGATCAGCCCTTGAGTGAGTCCAGTGACGGTCTGGTGCCATATTCCAGTGCGCATATGCCTGCCGCGTCATCCGAACTCGTCGTGCATTCAGGCCACAGCGTGCAGGAGACACCCGAGGCCATCGTGGAGATTCGCCGCATCCTGCGCGAACATGCGGCCGCCACGCTGCCCTCGGCTCAGGCTGGCGCTAACCCTGGCACGAGATAGTGGACCCTCTTCTGCGTTTGCAGAGCAGTGTGTTCGCTTTCGAGAAGCCGAACCAGTGTCAGCTTGGCGCTTATCCTGTGGCCTTTGTGGCTTTTGCCTCGACGGTTTCGAGATAGGCGGTCATTGCGCGTGGTATCTCACTAACGTAGACCACGAGTTTGACGGGGTACCGGCGATCGCCAGCGACTGGCGCTCACTCAGTTCCTGGCCGATCAGATAGCGCACCAGCTCGCGCCGGTCCGGTACGCTCACCATTTTTTTCGCAGGGCGTCGCCGGCAAGAGTCCGCCCCACGTTTCCTCGAAATGCCGCACACCTCGGCGTAACTACGCTCGGTATTCGCTCGGCGACCGGCCACAGCGTAGTCGCCGGCGGAGAAAGGCAACGGCGCCGACGCGAGCTCGTTCTTATCGCTTTCGCTCACAGATGAGGTCTCCGGGCGAGCGTAGGGCTGGAGATGCGCCAGCCGTACTGCCTGATGCCGATCCTACGCCGATCGGCGCCCCAAGGCGGGATAATTCGTAATTATCCCGCCTTGATTTATCTACCGTGATGGCACTTGACTGCATACTAAATGGTACGTATATACGTAGTACGTACTACGGTACGATAAATCACTGAGGGCAAGTCATGGCACGCGGTCGAGTCTATAAATCCGAGGTCAAAGTCGCGCGTGACACGCTCTTGCTTCAGGGTACGAACCCCTCGCTGGACGCCGTCCGGATCGCGTTGGGCAATACCGGCTCGAAGACGACGATCCACCGGCTGATGAAGGAGCTGGAGGCCGAAGAGGTCAGCGCGGCGGAACTCGCAGGCGAAGCGGTCAGCGACGTGCTCCAGGCCCTGGTGGGGCAGCTCGCCGCCCAATTGCGCCACGAGGCTGAGGCGACCGTCGCGGCCGGGCAGACCCGAGCCGACAGCCAGGTGGCCGCCGCCCAGGCCGAGGCGACCTCGCTGACTCGGCAAACGCGCGAGGCAAGCGACCAGATTCAGCGCTTGCAGACGACCTTGGACGCCGCCCGACAGACGCTCGCGGCGACCGAACAAGCCCTGCGGGAACGGGATACCGTGATCGTTGGCCTGCAGGAGCGCCTGGCCGGCCTCGAACGCCAATTGGGCGAGCGCGAGGCTCATCTGATCTCGGTCGAAACCAAACACCAGCAGGCGCGTGACGCCCTGGACCATTTCCGGCTGGCCTCCAAAGAGCAGCGCGAGATCGAAGCGCGGCAACACGAACAGGCGGTGCAAGCCCTTCAGGTGGAACTGCGCCGGGCCACGGACAGCGTGGCGACGAAGAACGACGAGCTCCTCACGCTCAATCGAGACAATGCCCGATTGACCGAGCAGGCTGGGCAGCACGACAAAGAGCTGCGGGAAGCGCGCCGGGCGTTGCTTGCAGCGCAGGAGCGCGCCGCCGGCACAGAGGCCTTACGTCAGGCCAATCAGGCGCTCGAGCAGCGCGTCAGTCAGGTCACCGCGGACCTGGAAGCGATGCGCCGCGAACAGACGATGGCGCACATGCAATGGGATGCCGAACGCAGCGCGTTGGCGGACGCCCTGCGAGAAGCCAGAGCGCAGGGCGAACGCTGGGGAACAATTGAGGCCTTGCTATCGAGTCTTCAGCCATTCCCGCAGACGGGGACCGCGCCGTCGACCTAAGCCGTCGACCTAATATGATCGGTGTTCGAAGCCCTCCCATCCTCGCGGGATACATCGATGCCAGGGAAGCGATCATCTGTGGACCTTGCCGCATAGTGTCTATCTAGACGGGCATGAAGTAACCGTTGACCCATCGCGGCTCGAAAACGTCGATGAAATTGAGCGCTATGGGCAATCCTCAGCAGATGTTCGATAAGCGGAGGTAGAGGGTGATTAGTGCCGCCACGCTAAATCGTTTGTTGACGCGTGCAGCTGAAGACAATCATCAGGAGCCGGCTTTTTTTCGTGCTCTGCTTGATGCCAAGGTGTACGCCCACGCCGATTACCGATCCGGTATCGCGGCGTCTTCGCTTCATCCAGTTCAACCATCCAGAGACCGGGCAGCTCATTCTTCCTTTTTTCACCGATGAAGCTAAAGCTCGTGCAGCGGTCGGAACGTCACCTCGCGTCATTTCCTTGCGTGGTCGCGTGTTTCTCGAAGCGACCCTGGGCGCCACGCTCATGCTCAATCCCAACGACGAGCATGGCACGTTCTATTCCGAGGAGATCGAAGCACTCTTGCGTACCGGGCGCATGCCTCGGTTCGCGAAGGTTACCGTCACGGAAGGGAGCGAGCCCCTGATCGGCCTGTCTACACCAGCGCCCGCCTGGCTCATGGATATTTTGACGACCGCCTTGGCAGGAATGTCGTTCGTTGAGGTTGCCTACATGGCCAGCATGCATGCTCTCGATGGAAAGGGGGCCAGCAGAACTTTGTTGGCTCTGGGCACGGAAGACGGACTGGGCGAGCGAGCAATTCACGCCATCATTCCCGCCGCACAGCCTGCGTGCCGAGAGCACCAGTTCGCCCTGGATATCGTGCATTTCGTCGAGCCAGGGCAGCGTCCATCGTGGGTGACGTGGGCCCGCTTTTTCGACACAGCTCATAACTAGAGGTAAGGTCGCTTCACCCACCGGCCCGATCGGGCCCCGGAGGAGCGATGAAGAAGTCGCGGTTTACCGAAGAACAGGTCATCTACGCGCTACGCCTGGCCGAGTCCGGAACGCTGGTCACGGATGTCTGTCGACAGATGGGCATCAGCGAAGCCACCTTCTACGTTTGGAAGAAGAAGTATGCCAGCCTCGGCGTTGCTGAGCTTCGTCAGTTGCGTCAGCTGCAGGACGAGAACGGTCGCCTGAAGCGCCTGGTGGCCGACCTGACCCTGGACAAGCAGATCCTTTCGGAAGTCATTCGAAAAAAAAATCTGAGGCCAGTTCGCCGCCGGGAGATTGCCGATTGGATCCACGAGCAATTTCAGGTGATCGCCCGACGTGCATGCGGATTGGCCGGCATACAGCGAGCGACCTGGTACTACAAGAGCCAGGCGAAGGATCAGTCGGCGCTACGCATGCGTATTCGCGATCTGGCCCAAGCCCGACCTCGCTTTGGCTATGAGCGCATCACGGTGATGCTGCGCCGTGAGGGTTGGGTCGTCGGCCGCAAGCGCGTGCATCGCCTGTATTGCCTGGAAGGTCTGCAGCTTCGCATGCGCCGTCGTCGGCGCAAGGTCATCAGCTTGCATCGGGGGCCCACGCCCCTCCCGACCGGTGACCACCAGTACTGGGCGATGGACTTCGTCTACGACCAGCTCGTCAACGGCCGTCCCTTCCGCGTGCTGACCGTCGTTGATAAGTGGAGCCGCGAGAGTATCCTGCTAGAGGCCGATTTTTCACTCGGCGGCCAACGCCTTATCGACGCGTTCGAACGGCTTGGTCCAGCTCATCCGCTGCCTCGGGCGATCACCGTGGACCACGGCACCGAATTCACTTGCAAGCTCGTTGACGAATGGACGTATAACCACGGCATTCAACTGGATTTCATTCGCCCCGGGCGGCCCACGGAGAACGGCATGATCGAGTCCTTCAACGGACGTCTACGCGACGAATGCCTCAACGTCCAGGCGTTTGAATCGATCGACGATGCTCGGCAGAAGTTGGAAGCCTGGCGGATCGATTACAACCAGCACCGACCCCAGGGATCGCTCGGCCATCTGGCCCCGAGCGAGTTCTTGAAGAAAGGTCAGCGAGCAGCCCCAGAAGTGGCCTGAATCTAGTTCTGAAGTGTCTTAAAAACGGTACGACGTCAATTGCCCGGCAACTTCGGTTTATGTCTGGAGTAAGTTTACAGGGGGTCGACACGGGTGGCTGGGGACGCCTGGATCTCTACCAAGAGCTGAATTCGACCACCCGTGACCGAGTGCGATGCCGAATGTCTCAATGCATTGCAAAGTTTCTAACCCTGCTAGGTTGCGGGTTCTAGTCGCACAATGTGCCGTAAGAGAAATTGTTCAGCGGAGGCTTTTAGAATGACCGACGACGAAAAGGCGATCCGGCAAGTTGTTGAGACTTGGATGACAGCTGGCAAGACTGGAGACCTCGCAACCGTCCTTGCATTGATGACCGACGATGTGGTGTTCTCGGTGCCTGGACAGGAGCCATTCGGCAAGGAGGCTTTTGCTACGGCCTCAGCAAGCATGGGCGACACCCGGATAGAGGGCATGAACCAGATCCTCGAACTGGAGGTTCTTGGAAGCTGGGCATTCATCCGCAATCGCATTGACATGACGGCTACGCCGTCCGGCAGTGATCCCATTCGTCGTTCGGGATACACGCTCACACTTTTGCGCAAAGAATCCGATGGAAAGTGGCGGGTTGCACGCGACGCTAATCTTCTGACGACGCAAAACTGACACTGCCCTCGGGCCTCGATGACGCGCTGGCGCGGGGTGCAGCCGACGTCCCCGCGCCCGCCAGAAAGCGTTGTGACGAAGATTCGTTAAACATGGCGGGCACCTGTAGACAGCATGTATGTTCAATGACGGGTGCTTAGCTAGTCGCGAGTATGACGGCCGCCTTCAGTTCGTCCATCCCGAACGGTTTCACGAGCTTCTGCGCACCGGGAAGGGCTTCGTCGGATCCTTCGGAGGGATCGGAGAGCAGGACTAACATTCCCATCTTGTCGTTCGCATGACGGGCCTCAAGGAGATACGCCCCCCCTAGGTCTTCGCCTGGCGCGGGGACAGCCACCACCCCGAGGCTGACCATTCCATGCGTCTTCGCGTGGTGGGCGCCGCCAGCATGCGTGGCAGACACAGCCACCTCGTAGCCCATCCGTCGAAGGGTGTCCGCCACCATGTCAGCCACTAGGGGCTTCGGCTCGATGACAACGGCGAACGGCAGGTTATTGCGGGACATCGCAGTTCCCATGGGCGTAGGTGAGCCTTCACCATACGCCCTTCAGCTGCGGCTGCCCTCCGGAACACCATCTTCACGCGATCTTCTCACGGTACCACTAGCCTTAGGCCGTCTTTGCGAGACGACCGGCAGCCTGCCCCTCGACGTATCGCGGTGGGACTATTTATGACCGATCGACCGGACGTCTACGAAACGACGTCGACCAACATCAACCTCGAAGACGCCTACAACGTAATGTTGTGGGGCCTCGTACTTGGCGTTACATCGCAAACTATTACGGCGGCAACCCTGGCAGTGGGTGCCGATGCGCATAAGGTGCAGGCGTACCTTTGCCTGGCGCGGCTGACAGTGGCGTAAAGCTCCACTTGGGTGAAAGCCGTGACCGACTGCTGACGGCGATGCCTCTATTCCCTCACGAGTCGAGGCCGAGGATTGGTCTCCCAACAGGAGAGCAGTGATGAGCAATAACGACCATCGAATAACCCAGCATTCCTCCACCGGCGTCGCTGGTTCGTGCCGCAAATCTCCGCCAGGACAGGCTCGGCAAGAGCCAAGGCGACGAGAGAGGCCAGCAGAGCCCCGACAAGGGCGGCCAGCGGTAATTGATGAGTTCCCTTCCGGCCCGCAGGGTCAGTCGGCGACCGAGCCCGGAGCAGACATCGGTCGCCGACTTTTTTGTTCCTAAGGACTCACAACGCGGGAGCCCAAAGTTGCTGAAGATCGCTCGTAAGGTGTGATATTGTGAGTGCGGGCCATGGCTAGGCGGCAGGGAGCTTGACTTGCCATACCATTCACGCCTTCCTCGTGAGAATCGGCTTCGGTTCCCTGCAAGGAGTCGACCATGCCCGAGAAACAAACGAAGGCGAAAGCCCAGGCTGCCAAGAAAGCAGGCAAAGCTTCCAGCACCCAAGCCGGGGCTTACGTCCACGAAGAAATCGAGCACGTCCGCGAAGGCAAGCACGGCGCCAAATCTACCAAGCAAGCCATCGCTATCGGCCTGTCCAAAGCAAGGCGTGCGGGCGTCAAGGCGCCGGTCAAGAAAACGGCGACGAAGGCCACCCGAAAGAAAGCGGCTCAAGACAGTGCTGCGTCTCATCGTAAGGGTGCCGCAAAAAAGGCCTCGACGAAGCGTTCGGCAGCAACGAAAAAGGTCCTCAAGCGTGAGGGCACGGCAGCAGCGAGCAAGTTAGCTTTATCACGGCAAGGCAAGGCCGCTGCACGCAAGCGGCCCGCGGCATCGAGGAGTGCGGCAGCAAAGAAAGCCGCTCAGACAAAAGGCGTGGCTGGACGTAAGTCAGCTGCCAAGAAGGCGGCCAAGACGCGCGCGAGCTGACAGCTGGTGTCTTGCGGCAGCACGCCCTGAGTCAGCGTCTGGCGCTAGTTGCACATGTCGCGCGCGATACGTCGAAAAGAATCCATGCCGGCATTGTCCGGCCACGTGATCTCATGCGAAGCGACTTTAGGCTACTGCCCCTTGACGCGGGGTGCCGGGTACGGGAAGTGCAGCCCCACTTGCAGCAACGCGAGAATCGACAGTACCCGAGCGATTGCGCGGCATCCACGATATCGGACCGTATAGGTATATATCTGCAAATCTAAGCTAATTGCCTTAGTCTTAGGTATATCTATTTAGTATCGGCGAGAGACCATGGGGCCCAACTGGACTGCCCCGGAGAAGACGGCACTTTCAGCCTATGATTGGAGTTACTGGGACTTAGTGGGCGCGTGATTCGCGAATCAATGACCGCTTTACAACAAGACTTGCCGTGTCCTCGCAAGAAATTGATGAATCTCGCCCTCGGCCCGGGTGTCGATCATATACACCGGGCGTTTCCCGTTCGGGCAAAGCAATCGTGGCGTGGTGCCAAACAAGCGGCAAATCAGCGGACGTTCGCCATAGACCTCACAGCCATGCTTGCCCAGGTACGGACAATTCAGTTCGGACAATGCGGCCGCATGTTCGGCCTCAGTCTTGGTTGGCAGTCTTGCCACTTCTTCTGAGGATGCGGTCACTGGTCCACAACAATCATGGCAACCCACGATGCAGGTGAACGAGGGGATGCGCTGACGCAACGCGTCGATTGTTCGGTCATTCGGGGTCATGGGCTTCCCGTGCTGTTTCCGGCCCGGTGGATAACGCCCGAACGCTCAATTGTCGGGATAGTGCCAGCGCGGCCTCGTAGTTGTCGACGAAGTACAGCTCACCCTCGTGGGGATGAAGCGCCATCGCCCGGATCACCCGCTGCGGCTGCGGTTGAAGGCCTGATATGACGAGGACGATGCTCCGTCGACGACAGCGCTCCAGCAAGGTCTTCAAGGCGTGCACGCCACTGGCATCGATGATGGGCACCAGCCGCATGCGGAGAATGAAGACGCTGGGTGCCTTCGTAAACTGATCGAGCAAATCGTCCAGCCGATTGGCCGCACCGAAGAACAACGGGCCGCTGATCTGGAATGCTTCGACACCTGGCGGCAGCCTGGCACGTTGTGAAGTGTCGTCGCCCAAGGGGTGATCGTCACCCGTTTCGTCCAACTGCCCGACGCCTGCGCTGACTTCAACAGCCTCTGCCATGCGGAACATGAAGACGAAAGCCGACACGACCAGTCCGACCTCGATCGCTACCGTGAGATTGAAAAATACCGTCAGGCCGAAAGTCAGCAGAAGTACCAGTCCGTCGCCTTTGGGTGCCGACAAGGTGTGGCGAAAATGCTCGATCTCGCTCATGTTCCATGCCACCACGAGCAAGGTGGCGGCGAGAGCGGCGAGTGGAACGAACTTAAGCAGCGGCGCCAGAACCAGCATGAACACCAGCAGCAGGGCTGCGTGGATCATGCCAGCCAGCGGCGTCCTGCCGCCTGCACGTATGTTCGTCGCTGTGCGCGCAATGGCACCGGTGGCGGGAAGACCGCCGAATAAGGCGGCGCCGACGTTGGCGATGCCTTGTGCCACCAGTTCGCCATTGGAGCGATGTCGTCCCCCCGTCATGCCATCCGCCACCACGGCCGATAGCAGCGATTCCACACCCGCGAGGAAGGCGATGGTGAACGCACTGGGCAATAGCTCGCGCGTGCGCTCGAACGGAATATGGGGAACATCGAAACTCGGCAGGCTCGAGGGCAACCCACCGAACCGGCTGCCAATCGTCTCCGCGGGCAAGGCGAAGCCCACGCTCAGCGCCGTGCAGACCAGCAAGGCGATCAGGAAGCCGGGCCAGCCCGGCCGCCAGCGGCGAGTCGCCAGGATGACGACGAGACTGACCAGCGTGAGCACCGCGGCCGCCGGTTGCGTGGTCGGAAGCTGGTGTACATACGCGATCCACCGCCCGAGGAAGTCGGCGGGCACGGTGGCCATGGTCAGCCCGAGAGCGTCCTTGACCTGGCTGGAAAAGATGCTGACGGCTATCCCGGCCGTGAATCCCGTGATGACCGGCTGGGGCATGTACTTCATCAGGGTGCCCAAACGTAAGAGCCCGGCACCGATCAGCATCAGGCCGGCGAGAAGCGTGCACAGGATCAGGCCGCCGAAGCCGAATTTCTGGATGACAACGAACACCACCGGAATGAACGCCGCGGTCGGCCCGCCAATCTGGACGCGCGAGCCCCCCAGTGCGGAGATCAGGAAACCCGCGACGATGGCCGTGTACAGCCCTTTTTCCGGGGTGGTGCCGCTGGCGATCGCCAGCGCCATGGCCAACGGTAACGCCACGATGGCAACGGTCAGCCCCGCGATCGCATCGCCACGCAGGTCGCGCCATCCGTAGCCTTCGGACAACACGGTGTACAGCTTCGGCACATACAGTCGCAGGTACTTGCGAGCGTTAATCACGTCCATCTTCCCCTGGAGCGAAAGCAAACGGGATGATAATAGTATTATCATAAAGTACGTATCTAATGTGACTCAGGATAATCCTGTATGCCCACCGAGAACCGTACGGCCCGCCTGACCATCCTGATCGACCCGCGCAAGAAGGCGGTCTTCGAACAACTGTGCGCGGACGCGGACACGACCCCGTCCCAGGTCGTGCGGAGCCTCATCCGGGAGTACATCGAGCGCGTCTCGGGACGGCCATGGCATGCGGAGGACGAGGTCGCGCCCGGTGGCGTCCCCGAGGAACAAGGGAGTCGTCGTGTCAGCCGTCGGTAAGCCCGGCGCGGTCGCGCCTCGGTCGGCGGCGACGACCAGCAAAAGCACGTCGCCGTCGATGGTCGGATTACGACCGGAGCAGGTGGCGTTTCTGGGCGAGTACATGGCGAGTAGCGAAGACAAGCACGTGTTCGTGCAGGTTCTGTGCTGGCCCACCGTTCCGACGGCGTGGGCCACGCTGACACAGACAGCCACCAGCTTGCGGGAACTGCGCGGTGGCGCCATGGCGCTCTCCAGTCCCCCCAAGGGTGGTACGTCCTGGGTTCACGACGTGGCACCCCAACTGGGTTCGCCACTTGAGCGTGATTCTGGCGCGGCGGAAAGTACATTGGCGGCGTTGATCCGTCGCCTTCCGGTGCGCTTTTCGGTCGCCGTCGTCGAGTACGAGGCGCGCCCGCTCCCGGGGGCCGATGCATTGCGTTATCGCTCTCTGTTCGCCGGCTGTCTGACCGCCTATAGCGGCTTCCTCAAGAGCACGAGTCAGGCAGCATGTTGTCTTCTGATTGCACCGAGCAGGGGGGCATTGCAGAACGATGCGCAGTTGAAGGTTTATCGTGAAGCCTTGCCACATCTGGATAGTGCTGCCCGACTTGGCCCGCTGGAACTGACGTTTTGGTCGGAGGCTACTGACCCCCTGGCATTGGAGATGACCCAATTGGCCGCCGCTGCCGTGGGTCGGCACATCCTGCAGCCGGACCAGCCGAACCCGCTTTTCGAAACAGTTCGCGCTCAGCTGGCGCCGCCGTCCCGTTTTCATGCGCTGGGTCGTCAACGACAGCGCAAGTAAGTGCGTAGAGTGACAGACGAGATGCGCCGAAGGTGATCACCGCGCCATGACGAAGGCATGCGAGGGGAGGGTATGACGATACTGATCGTTGACGATGACATGGCATTTCGTGATGCGTTGGAGCGCGATTTACGACGTACCGGATATGGGGTGTGTGCCGCGGCCGGTTTGGCCTCAGCGCTTGAGGCGCTGTTGCAGGCGACCCACCGCATCGCTCTGGTCAATGCCCATCTCCCCTACGGCGAAACTCGGCAGATTGTCGCCGTGCTACGTCGCTGCGCGATTCCCGTGGTGCTGCTGGTCGAGCGCGACGCGGAGTCAGGTGAACCCCGTGCCAACGATACGGAAGGCGACCGGGTGTTGATCAAACCCACTGGCCTGGTCGAGCTGCAACGGTGCATGGAGCAGCTCTTGATGCGACCGATCTGACGCAGACTGGTACGCCCCCGCTTTCGTAGACGGTCAGCTGCTGGATTTTGAGTTAGCCGCCTCAAACATCATTGGCGCAAGGCCACCCAGATGTCCATGGCGGCGTTGCCGGTTGTAGAAAACCTCGATGTAGTCGAATACGTCGCTGCGCGCTTCCTCGCGACTGCCATAGACGCGGCCTCGCACGCGCTCCTTCTTTAGACTGCTGAAGAACAGACTGCTGAAGAACGACTCCGCCACCGAGTTATCCCAGCAGTTGCCGCGCCGGCTGCGGCCCGCGACCACGCTGGTTCACGCGACACGCTCGGACAGTTGGTCCAGCGTAATCCCCAGATGTTCCCACCGCCGCTCGACACAGTGGTGACCAAAGCGTGGGGTTACACCTCCAACTTTGGCCGTCACCTAGTCGAGGGCAGTCCACCATCGTTCGATGATGCTGAACTCATGGTGGGCCTCAGCGCGGTACTGTGCCGGTATCTTGCCCGGAAAAAATAGCTCGCCGCGTAGCCCGTTGATGTCGTTGCCTCCAAATCTCGCGAACAATGATTCGCCGCGAGAGTGCTAAGGACGTAACTGATGGAGCGTGAAGAGGTGAGGCCTGGTCTGCGCGTGCAGATCACGCATAAGACAAAGTACGGTGGCCATCGTTGGCTTGCGCCTGCGCAGGTGCTCAGTGTAGTACACCCCGATTTGGGAACCCCCAATATACGGATCATGTTTCTCGACGGAGCTGCAGATGTCTTCCACAGCGTCGATCCAGCCGATCTCGACTTTGAGTGACTTGCTCTGCGCCACGCGCGCTCAAGGGACTACTGCACACAAGGCAGTAGCCCGCACCGCCGTCGCGCGGCCGAACCGTACGCTTCATCCTGGGGGATGCGAGTAGCTCACGGCTCGAGAAGAACCCCAGTGCAGACAGGTGCTTATGCTGCAAGTGGCGCCTTTTTCCCGAATTCTCGGCCGACCCTCATAATGCCCTTAGTCAAAGTTTACATAATATACATTATGCGTATCCTTGGTACTTTCACAGGTGTTGCGCAAGGCGCCGGCCTGTTTGGCAAATGACCAATCACTAAGCTAGCTTTTGGCCCTCCTCAGCGTTGCGGGCTGACAGCAGATGTATAAACGGCTCCGGACCAATGCCTTACCAGCGACACTCCGCCAGGGGGTCCTCGTCGACCACGCGGGCGTGCCTCGATTCTGGGCAACTGTATGGGCCACGTTGAGGCTTAGCGATGCCGCCAGCTCTAGCGAAGAACGAAAGCTTCGCTTCCTAGACAGCCTCTACTGTCACGCCGACAGCATGATGGGCTGCGGGGCCCTCGACGCGGCCATCCATCGGATTGACGTCGCAAGCCTCGCATCGATCCTTGAGTCGTGGTTCGTTTCCATCGTCAACAGGAGCTCCTCGAGACTGAACGACGAAGCTAGGTGGCGTGTCGGCTTCGGCTTTGTCTCAGACACTGTAACGTGGCTATCGAAGTCGTCCCCACCTGGCCACGATCTGCGGAACATCGAAAGGCGACTTCACCGGCTGACACATCTGTACAAGCAGCTCCACGTTGCCAGGTCGCGTCAGCCGACGATGATCAGATCATTACCAGCCAGCGTTGTCGAGTCGCTTTACGTTTTGCTTGACCCTGCTGCCGCCGCCAACCCGTTCCGAAGTGAACGAACTCGCTGGATAGTCTTCGTAGGCTTCCTACTTTTGCTTCACCAAGGCCTTCGAAGAGGCGAGCTGCTCCAACTTCCTGCGGATGCCGTGCGCTCGGCGTATGACTCACGCCAAGACCGTGATCGCTTCTGGATAAACATCCAAACGAACCCGTACGAGGATGCCTCGCTTGATCCTAGGTCGAGTCGACCTGGGATAAAAACTGCAGAATCTATACGACAGCTTCCCCTAAGCAAGACCATGGCAAACCTGGTTGAGTCCTACGTCGATAATTACCGCGGACGTCCGAGCCATTCCTATCTCTTCAATTCACAAAGACAGTTGCCTCTGTCAACTGAGTCCTTGACCAAGTTTTTCGCAAAGATATCGGAGTCGCTTCCAAAATCTGCTCTTGACGATCTCAGTGCCCGAAACGGTCGTAACACTATTACTCCGCACGACCTTCGGCACACCTGTGCTGTCATACGCCTAAATCAATTACTTGCCAATGGTGACCACATGGATCTCGCAACCCAGAAATTGCGGGCCTTCTTTGGTTGGTCACGGGAGTCAATGATGCCGATGCGCTATGCGTCGGCCGTTTTTGAAGATCGCCTTTCTAGCGTCTGGTCAGCAGAGTTCGATAGCCAGGTAGAAATTCTTCGCAACCTTCGAAATCTTTGAGCCGAACAAGGAGGAGTCGTGAAGAAACATCTGATTCTGAACGAAGAGAATTCGGATCGCCTTAGGACGGAAGTTCTATCTAGGCTCCCGCCCATCCCCGCCGTGATCAAGTACTACGACGAGTTTACGGAACGATATCATTCGATCGAGAAAGTCTCCGAACGCGAGGATCTGGATCTTACGTACGGCGGCTTCGATATGACGCTCCGGCTTGCGTACGCAATATAGCGAGCTGGTGCAGAAGCTTGCTAACTAACTCGGAATTAGCCGGGGAGACACCCTCCGCAGAGATCAGTGCGTTCGCAATCGCGCCGCGACACTCCGCAATCAGGGCTCGCGCGATTTCAAGATCTATAGCATTCGTCTCGGGAGGATTCATATGGGCAGTTTGAGGCCAGACGCTGTACTTTCACCACGAAACTGGACTGTCATGACGGGACAAGATGCAAACGACGCGTGGTGGTGGATCTTGCTTGAGGGGAACTCCCTCATCGACGGTGGATCGGGGTTTCTCGATTTCTCATCTGGTGAGCTTGCAGCGGATGCTGCGCTCCGAGTATGGGAGCGCCCCGCACCAAAAACCATCCCCTGAGTAGGCGCCGATAATGGCATCCTGACCATGGCGGCAGAGAGTGAGCCCTTGGCCCTGTTCGGCGCCGACAGTTGCAGCCGTCGCCAAGGCTCGGGCGGAACAGACCTAGGTTTAGCGTGCAGCGCGAAGGCCACACAGGTTATTAGGGCGTCGGCCCCCAAACGGAGGGAGGACGCGCAGGCGCGTTCGGCATAGGATGCGTTGCAATGAACGCCCCCGATACCGCCGTACATCTGGATGCCATGCGAGCGGAGGGCTCAGCCCTCGGCCATGCCTTACGCGACCATGACATGACGGAAATCCGTTTTCGGGCCCGCTGCCTCCATGCCATCGCCGATCAGCTCGCCCTTGCCCCAGTCCTGATGGCGGCGACCATGCTGGTAGAGTGCCTCGGCCCCGACGGCACCGCGCCCGCACACGACTATGGTGATGCGTTGTTCGCCCTCTCCGATGCGATAGAAAGTGCCACCCGATCGCTACGCTGATCTGCAGATGACTCGCACGCCACGAGCGGCTACTCCAACCTTTCTGGCGGGCGCCTAGTCGCCGCAGTCATCCGGCTCCGGGCGGACCACGAAGCATAAGGCAATGGCCCCTCTTCCGGGCCCTCTTGAGGGTCGGCCGAGAATTGGTAAAAAAGCCCAATAGGATCAGTGTGCGATCACGCCGGGTACGAAGCCCCGTGACGGTGTCACCACAGGCATCGGCCGCGGCCACGGCGGTGCCCAACTGGATCGCGACAACCCGGGCTGGTACCAGGGGCCACCGCGTCCGGAGTGCGATTTCATTGCCCTGCCTAGGACGTCGGTAGAGGACGTTCGGATCCGCGCCGTTGAACGAGGCCTGCCAGACGATTCCGAGGTTTTTTCGATATTTATCAAGCAGAACAATTCATTGCGGCGTATTTGGCCATAAATTGCAGCTTCTCTGTCATTGGGCCAAATTGCCTGCGTCAAAACTAGCGATCCAAATTTAAGTTGCGTTTATTTCGGTTATTGCGTTTACGTGGCTGTGGCTGCAAGATGCTCTTATTCCGGAGAGGCAAAAAAAACCTCGTCGGAAAACCGGGGCATGACGCTCCGTCGAGCTAGGAAACACAATAGGAGGCGTCATCATGGTCGCACTACGTAACACCGTCCCACCCAGCCCGCCGGCACCGCCGACGGCGCACGAGGCCGAACTGGCCCGCTCCAGTAGCCGCTTGCTGGCCGCTTGCCTCGGCCAAGGCGAGAGCGCCCGCCTGCGCGTCCACGACGGCAACGACGTCATTGAAGTGCCGGTCAGTGCCTTGCGTCTGCTGGTCGACATCCTGGCCAACATGGCCGAGGGTCGGGCCGTCGGCCTGATGCCGAAGAACGCCGAACTGACCACCCAGCAGGCCGCGGAGCTGCTGAATGTGTCGCGGCCTTTCCTGATCTCGCTCATTGAGAGTGGCCAGATCGAGTGCCACATGGTCGGCACGCATCGCCGCATCTACGCCCGCGACGTGATGGCGTATAAGGCCCGACGCGATGCCGAAGGCCGGGAAGCGATGGAGGCCCTGGCTGCTCAGGCTCAGGAATTGGGCATGGGCTACTGATGGCCTTCGTCGCCCTGTACGACGCCTGCGTGCTTTATCCCGCGCCGTTTCGGGATTTGCTGATCCACCTGGCCCGCACGGACACTTTCCGAGCCAGATGGACCGATCGCATTCACGACGAGTGGATTCGGTCGCTGCAGGCCAAGCGACCCGAGCTGACGGCCGACCGGCTCGCCCGCACGAGTCAGCTCATGGATCGCGCGGTGCCCGATTGCCTGGTCACGGGCTACGAAGACCTCGAGGCGGATCTGCAGCTGCCCGACGCCGACGATCGCCATGTCCTGGCTGCGGCCATCTGTGGGCGTGCCGACGTCATCGTGACGTACAACCTCAAGGATTTTCCGGTCGACGTGCTGCGCCCCAAAGGCATTGAGGCGCAGCATCCGGACGAGTTCGTTCGCCATTTGCTGGATCTGCATCCTGGTGCCGTCCTCGCGGCGGTGCGCGCGCAGCGGGAGTCCCTTAAAAACCCACCCCGCACTGCGAGAGAACTCTTGGATACCTTCCAAGAGTTGGGGCTGGTACTTACCGTGGCGGCGCTGGAGCAAGTGATCGAAGGACTGTAGAAGCCATGATTCGTCTTCACCAGGGATCCGGTTCCAGCGAGATCATTCTCGGCGAGCCCTTTTTGTCGCCGGACGCGTGGGTCCGCCTTAAGGCTACAGCAGTTCGCCTTCTACGAGCACGCAGCAGGAACACCGCAGCCGAGTTCCTTGAAACCGCGCCGTTTGAACTGCACGAGGGAACCAACTCTTGGAATGACAAGTTCGCGCTGCTCTATTTCGCGGCGCCCCTCGATGACTACGTGGCGCTGGGTGAGCGTGCGGCTAACAACGCCCTGGCCCCGGCCTGCCGAGGCATCGCCGAGACCATGGCGGAGCTGAAACAGCCAGTGCGATTTATCGTGATCGATCTGGATACCACGTCGTCACCGTTGCCCGTACGCACCGAAAGCCGTGGCAAGCAGCGGCGAGGTCGCAGGTGTCGATCGCGCCCACACCGCGTTGCATGGGTATTTGCGAGCTGTATGCCAGGACGCTAGCCTCGCCTTCGTAGCCGACGCAGATATCACGTCGCTCTTCAAACAGATTTGGCAGCAGCACCCCGCCATGCAGGACCGTGGCCCTAGAGGGGGCGATGTGGCGAAGGTCGGGAGGGCCCTGGCAGCCATGCTTGATGCGCTCAACCCGCTACGTAATCGGGCAACATTGGCCCACGCCAACGACTTGCTACTCCCGAACGCTGAAGCCATGCTAGTGATCAACGGTATTCGGACCGTGCTGCACTACCTCAACGCCAAGCTATCGCCGTGATGTCAGCGCCGCACCGATCTTGCCGAGCGTGCTTCTGCATTCCCTATCGCTTCAACTTGAATTGCAGGACATTCTCTGGCGTTGTCACTGGCAAAAGGTCCGCCACCGAGACCTCTAGTGCGGATGCGAGAATGTCGCGAGGGAGTCTCGAGTGGGCGGCAAAATCAGGCAGTGAAGTGCCTCCATCCTCAGCCAGGACGTGAGCTGTCTTCCGAAACAGTCGACTATCTTCGCGTTCTCGATCATCGCCTGGCTCAACACGCTGCCATCCACGTTGCCGCAACTGGATATTCAGGTAACGGCTCTGTGCTTCATCAACGAGACCGAGATCTCGCAGACGACGAATCATCGCGGCAACTGAGACCCCCCACTTCTTCTTCAGCGAGACTAATGCATCCAGAGAAACGCTATAGACCTCCCCGAGGAACGACTTCGCAGGGAGAAGAAAAGCGCCTGCAAACCGCCAGGCTTGCGATTCGACAACTTTGAACGTCTCCATGTCCAACTCGCCGTGATGATCGAGTTCACGATGAAGCACGAGATGACCAAGCTCATGGGCGACGTTTGCACGATCGCGCGCGTAGGTTGCCTTGTTCGATACGACGATCGCGGCGCGATCACCATACCAAGCAGACAGCCCGTCCATCCCGTCTTCTAAGGAGGCTCGAAGGAGTAGAACCGCCTGATTTTCGACAAGCAGCGAAACGTCCGAAATCGGTCCATCGCCCAACCCGAGTGAGCGGCGCGTTCGTGTCGCAATCTCCTCTATGTCGTCACCAGTCAGTGCCAGCACGTCGATTGCCTCGTCGAGTGCATAAAGGCGAGTCGGCTCGTAGTCGACGTATTCCTCAAACGCATCGAGCACCGCCGCGGCCATGTCAAGAATCGCAGACGCACGGTTTTGCTCGCGCAACACTTCGCGGGTGCGACGTTGCGATCGATAGTGGACCAGGGTGCGCGGCTGCCGTTCCGTGTTCCCTTTAGGGCGCAGGAAGAACTCCAAAGGGACCTGGAGCCTTTGACTGAGCTTCTCCAATGTCTCCGGCGAGGGCGCGCGGTCGTTATTCTCAAACAAACTCAAAGATTGGCGGGTCACGTCCACAGCTGCACCCAATTCCGCAAGGGTGAGACCTCGCAGGAATCGTGCTTGCTGCAAACGAGTGCCTTCGAACTTAGCCAGCATGGCGGTCCTGCTCGACGTTCCGATTCTTACGCTTGATCGTGTCGCGAAGCCGGTCGGTTACCTCCTCCACCTTCGCGTTATCTGGCGTTGAGAGCTCCAATAGCATTGGTGCAAGGTCGACAGAGCGCTGATCCCGATTGGGTATGTACAGTGCTGCAAACACGGGCATGGCAATACCGCCATGCTTCAGCTGTACATATGCGTGGCCAGTGTTTACATCGGCGTCCACGCCCTTGCCATCATCGGCAAATAGGTCACCGTTTCGGTCAGCCAGCGCGGCGCGACTTATGGCTTTGCGCACTGCACGCGACCCGGTCGCGCCGGCGTAGTGCGTTGTCACGATGACGTTCCCGGACTGCAGCTTCGTGAACGAGTGGTTCCGTGCTTGGTTCAGGCCCGTGTCGACGAAGAAGAGCTGCCCCTCCGCCGCCTTGTTTGCCAGCGCGTATTGGACGGCCAGGTTTCGCAAGTATCCGACTGTCATCATGCCAGGCATAAACTGAGCCAGCATGGGGGTGGCTTTAACCAGCGCCTGGAGGGCTCGATAGCCCAAGGGAATACCCTCGCCGAGCATGGTGAAATGCGCGTCTGATAGGCCGCAGCCCCTTAGCACGGATTCAACGTTCATCGGTTGACAAAACCTCGCTTGTGGCCCGAGTTGGCTGACATTTACTTTGTCAGCGATACTCGTAAAAATGATCGACTTTGTCAACTAGCGCCGCTCTTCCTGCCAAGTACGTCTCGTGCCGAGCCGGGCGAGGGCGCGTATCGCATGCGATATATCTGCGTAAGTATCTGACACAAATAGCGAATGTTGAACGCACTTACTGCAGGGGACGTCGCGGAGCTTCGCACGCCAGAAGTCTAGGGCTTTGGACACGTAGAGGCGCGCGGAGAACTGGCTGTCACCCCCCCATCCGAACGAACACGTCAGCAGCTTCCGCGAATACGCCGCGCCCGAATGGTACGGTGAAAAGCGACGGCGAAACCTTCAATTGGTCTATGCGCTCGACATGGCGTGGCCGTGCCACAAGCGACGCGAGCCGACCATGCTTGGCAGCGTCAGCTGCGTCTGTAATCTTCTCAAGGTCCGGGAACTCGGTTGTCCGGACGACGACATTATGCGTGTGTCCCACGAGACCATCTATCGCAGCCTGTTCGTCCAGAGCCGAGGAGTGCTTAAAAAGCAGCTGCTCGATCATCTGCGCACCAAACGCATGCTGCGCTACCCCCAAGCCCAGGGAAGGCACGGCAAGGGTCG
>NZ_DASYCB010000021.1:0-11667 GCF_036500425.1 Luteibacter sp. | reverse complement strand
CGACTGGAACGCGGAGTTGATCACGTCCTTGACGATCTGCTCGGGCAGGGCCGAGGAGTCGGCGATCATCGCGTTCTGGCCGCCGGTCTCGGCGATCAGGGCGGCGATCGGGGCGTTACGGGCGGCGAGGGCGCGGTTGATCGCCCACGCCGTGTCGGTGGAGCCGGTGAAGGCCACGCCGGCCACGCGCTTGTCGCGGGTGAGGGCGGCACCGACGGTGGCGCCATCGCCCGGCAGGAACTGCAACACGTCGGTCGGCACGCCGGCGGCGTGGAGCAGCTTCACGGCGGCGTAGCCGATGAGCGAGGTCTGCTCGGCCGGCTTGGCGATCACGGCGTTGCCAGCGGCGAGTGCCGCGGCGACCTGGCCGAGGAAGATGGCCAGCGGGAAGTTCCACGGGCTGATGCAGACGAACACGCCGCGGCCGTTGAGGAACAGCTGGTTGCTCTCGCCGGTGGGGCCGGGGAGCTGTTCCGGCTGGCCGAACAGGCGGCGCGCCATCGTCGCGTAGTAACGTAGGAAGTCGGCGGCCTCGCGAATTTCTGCGATCGCGTCAGGCAGGCTCTTGCCCGCTTCGCGCACGCACATGGCGATGAACTCGGCGCGGTTGTGCTCGAGCTGCTCGGCGGCGTGCTCGAGGATGGCGGCGCGGCTGGCGGCGGGCAGGCGGTCCCAGCCCGGCTGGGCGGCGACACCGGCGCGCAGGGCCTGGTCCACGAGGCCTTCCGAGGCGTTCTCGACCGTGCCGATGATGCGGCGGCGATCCGACGGGTCGGTGACTTCGACCTTGCTGCCGCCGGTGGCGCCACCGGCGACGAGCGGAGCAGCCGTCCACGGGCCGGCGTGGCGGTTAACGGCGTCGGCGAGCTCATTGAGCTCGTTATCGTTTGCGAAGTTCATACCCATGGAGTTCTTCCGGAGTTCGCCGTACAGATTGACCGGCAGGGGAATGCGGGGGTGGGGGATCGAAGCGAAGGCGCGGACGATCTCGCACGGATCGGCGACGAGGTCGCGCACAGGCACGCTTTCATCCACCACGCGGTTGACGAAGCTGGTGTTGGCACCGTTCTCGAGCAGGCGGCGGACCAGGTAGGGCAGCAGGTCTTCGTGCGTACCCACCGGCGCGTAGACGCGGCAGGGCACGTTGAGCTTGTCCTTGCCGATCACTTCCGCGTACAGGTCGGCGCCCATGCCATGCAGGCGCTGGTTCTCGTACGGACGGCCCTTGGCGATGTGGTGGATCGCCGCGATGGTGTGCGCGTTGTGGGTCGCGAACTGCGGGTAGACCAGGTCGCTGCCCGCGTTGAACAGGCGATGCGCGCAGGCCAGGTAGCTCACATCGGTGTTTGGCTTGCGCGTGTACACCGGGTAGCCCGAGAGACCGTTTTCCTGGGCGCGCTTGATCTCGGCATCCCAGTAAGCGCCCTTCACCAGGCGCACAAACCAGCGGCGCCCGGTGGCGCGGGCCTTCTCGACGACCCAGTCGATCACGAACGGGGCGCGCTTCTGGTAACCCTGGATCACGATGCCCAGGCCGTTCCAGCCTTCCAGCGAAGGATGCGCGAACACGTCGCCGATGATGTCGAGCGACAGCTCGAGGCGATCGGTTTCTTCGGCATCCACCGAGAGGGCGATGCCGTTCTTGAAGGCCAGCTGCGAGAGCTCGAGCAGCTTGGCGCCCAGCTCGGCGCGGGCGCGGGCGCGGTTGCCCACTTCGTAGCGCGGGTGCAGCGCGGAGAGCTTCACCGAAATGGACGGGGCTTCGACGTTGCTCTTGAACGGGCCGCGGCTGCCGAGCGCGTTGATGGCGTCCCGGTAATCCTGCTGGTAACGCTCGGCGGTAGCCTGGGTGAGCGCCGATTCGCCGAGCATGTCGTACGAATAGCGGTACACCGAGTGTTCCTTCTCCTCGGAGCGATCCAGGGCTTCCTTGATGGTGCGGCCCATCACGAACTGGTGGCCCATGATGCGCATGGCCTGGCGCACGGCCAGACGCACCACCGGCTCGCCCGCGCGGCCGACGAGGCGGCGCAGGGCGGAGCTGAAGTCGTGGCGGGTATCGTCCGCCAGGTTCACCAGGTGGCCGGTGAGCATCAGGCCCCAGGTGGAGGCGTTGACGAACACCGATTCGCTCTGGCCAAGGTGCTTCTTCCAGTCGGCATCACCCAGCTTGTCGCGGATGAGCTTATCGGCGGTGGCTTTATCGGGGATGCGCAGCAGGGCTTCAGCCACGCACATCAGCAGCACGCCTTCCTCGGAGGAAAGATCGTACTGGCGCATGAAGGATTCGACGGCGCTTTGATCCTTGGCGCGGGCGCGCACGCGGGTCACCAGGCCGGCAGCGACGTCGATGACGTGCTCGCGCTCGGTCGGGGGCAGCGTGGCCTGGACCAGGAGGTCGTTGACGGCCTCGGTTTCGTCGCGCAGCCAGGCGGCGGTAATACGCGCGCGCGCCGGCTCGGCACCGTTGGGGAGTTCGGGACTGAGGATAGACGGGTTCACGGATGGGCTGTGGGGGCGGGGGAGACCGCCCATTGTAGGGGAGGCCGCGAGTTCGTGCGTGGTGCGCCGCGCCAGGGGGGGATCGCGGGGTGCCCTGCGACAATCCGCCGCCGCCTCACCTTGCCGCTTTTCGACCCGCGCCCTATCATCCGGCTGTTCCAGGCACGCCGGATTCCCATGTTCGTGCTTCGACCGACCGTCGCGGGTCATCCGCGCGTGGTGTGGCTCCGGCCCAACCGCGCGTTGGATAAACGCGGCCTGCGTCGGCTGATCATCGGGCTTTCGGCGTTGGCCATGGCGACCGCGGCGTTTGGCGCGTGGCAGGGGAATGTGTTCGCCCCCTTCTTCGCGTTGCTCGAGGCGTTCGTCCTGGGGTTCGCACTTGGCGCGGCCTGGCGGGCCGGCGACAGGGGTGAACGCATTGCCATTGGCCCGGATACGCTTGAGGTTCGGTGGCTACCCGGTCGACGGGTGCGCCGTTTCCAGACATATTGGGTACGTGTAGGGCTGGCGCCGGGGGATGGTCGCCAGCGGCTCCTGATCAGATCGCACGGCAACGAGCTCGAAATCGGCGCCTTCCTTGGGGAAGAGGAAAGGGTCGAAGTATCAAGGAAACTCATGGTGCTTCTGTCCGAAGTCATGGATCAGTCGCGCAGGTAGGTTCACTAAAGGTGCAAACGATGACATCTGGCGGCATCGGACGATCGGTTTCGGCGTGGACGGCAGGCGTGGTACTGGCCCTCTGGGGCGGGTCGGCCCTGGCCAACCCCGAACCCGACCAGCTCAACATGACCAAGGGCGCGGCGGAGTGGTCCCCCTATGGCATGCACATGGTGGCGCTGTGGGTCTGCGTCGTCATCGGCATCCTGGTCTTCGGCGCCATGTTCGTGGCCATGTTCCGCTTCCGTAAGTCGCGCGGTGCGGTCGCCGAGAAGTGGTCGCACAGCACGAAGCTCGAAATCGTGTGGACCGTCGTCCCGGTCATCATCCTTATTTTCCTGGCCAAGCTCGCCACCGGCGGCCTGACCACGTTCGCCGATACCACCGGCTCGGAAATGACCATCAAGGTCACCGGCTACCAGTGGAAGTGGCGCTACGACTACGTCGAGTACAAGGGCAAGCCGGTCGACCGCGTGGGCTTCATGTCCAAGCTGGAAGAAAGCTCCGACCGCACCCGCCAGCTCAAGTCCAACCTCGATCCGGACAAGATCCAGGTCGATGGCTACAAAACCTACCTGCTCGATGTCGACAAGCCGCTCGTCGTGCCCGTGGGCACGAAGATCCGCTTCATCATCGTCGGCGGCGACGTCATCCACTCCTGGTGGGTGCCGGCGCTGGGCTGGAAGATGGATGCCATCCCGGGTATCGCCAATTCGGCCTGGACGAACCTCAAGGAGCCGGGCGTGTATCGCGGCCAGTGCGCCGAGCTGTGCGGCCAGGATCACGGCTTCATGCCCATCGTGGTGAAGGCGGTGCCCAAGGCTGAGTTCGAGCAGTGGCTGGCCACCCAGGAAGACGAGGCGAAGGTGCAGAAGGCCGCACAGACCGCCCAGACCACCCCCGCCACGGCCCCCCAGGGCTGATCCTGTCAACGTCCAGTCCGTATTCGCTTAGGTAGAGGTGCAAGGCCCATGGCGCACGATGCCACCCACGACCACCACGATCACCACGGAGCCCCGCAGGGTTTCTTCCAGCGATGGGTGATGTCCACGAACCACAAGGACATCGGCACGCTTTACCTGGTTTTCGCCTTGCTGATGTTCTTCATTGGCGGCGCCTTCGCGATGGTCATCCGCGCGGAGCTGTTCAAGCCGGGCCTGCAGCTCGTGCAGCCGTATTTCTTCAATGAAATGACGACGATGCACGCGCTGGTCATGATCTTCGGCGCCATCATGCCCTCGTTCGTGGGCCTGGCGAACTGGATGATCCCGCTCATGGTCGGCGCGCCGGACATGGCGCTGCCGCGCATGAACAACCTGTCGTTCTGGATCATGCCGTTCGCGTTCGCGCTGCTGCTGAGCACGCTGTTCATGCCGGGCGGCGGCCCCGCCGGCGGCTGGACCATGTATCCGCCGCTGTCGCTGCAGGGCGAATCCATCGCCTATGTGGTGTTCGCGGTGCACTTGATGGGCATCAGCTCGATCATGGGCGCGATCAACATCATCGCCACGATCCTCAACATGCGCGCCCCGGGCATGGATCTGCTGAAGATGCCGGTGTTCGTGTGGAGCTGGCTGATCACGGCGTTCCTGCTGATCGCGGTGATGCCGGTGCTGGCGGGTGCGGTGACCATGCTGCTCACCGACAAGTACTTCCATACCAACTTCTTCAATGCCGCCGGCGGCGGTGACCCGGTGCTGTTCCAGCACATCTTCTGGTTCTTCGGGCACCCCGAGGTCTACATCATGATCCTGCCGGCGTTCGGGATCATCTCGGAGATCATCCCGACCTTCGCCCGCAAGCCGATCTTCGGCTACAAGGCCATGGTCTTCGCGATCGCCTCCATCGCCTTCCTCTCGTTCATCGTCTGGGCCCACCACATGTTCGCCGTGGGCCTGCCGATGGGGGCCGAGATCTTCTTCATGTACGCCACCATGTTGATCGCGGTGCCGACGGGCGTGAAGGTGTTCAACTGGGTCAGCACGATGTGGGGCGGCTCGATGACCTTCGAGACGCCGATGCTGTTCTCGATCGCGTTTGTCATCCTGTTCACGATCGGCGGCTTCTCCGGCCTGATGCTGGCGCTGGCTCCGGCCGATTTCCAGTATCACGACACCTACTTCGTGGTGGCGCATTTCCACTACGTGCTGGTGACCGGCGCCGCGTTCTCGATCATGGCCGCCGCGTATTACTGGATCCCGAAGTGGTCGGGCAACATGTACAGCGAGACCTGGGGCAAGATTCATTTCTGGTCCAGCGTGATCTCGGTGAACGTCCTGTTCTTCCCGCAGCACTTCCTGGGTCTCGCGGGTATGCCGCGGCGCATCCCCGATTACAACGTGGCCTTCGCCAACTTCAACATGATCAGCTCGATCGGCGGCTTCTGGTTCGGCGCCTCGCAGCTGATCTTCCTTGGCGTGATCGTGCACTGCGTGTGGTTCTCGAAGAAGAAGGCCGCGGATCGCTCATGGGAAGGCGCAAAGGGCCTGGAATGGACGGTGCCCTCGCCGGCGCCGCACCACACGTTCGATGTGCCGCCGATCATCCATGACGATGAGCTGGCGCACGGCAACACAGACCACTAATCGATGAATGCCATGGTCGACACTCAGATGGATGAACGGCGCAAGCGCGCCCGCCGCACCGCGTGGATCGCGGGCGGTGTGGCGCTCGGCATCTTTCTCCTGTCGATCCTGCAGATGTTGAAGCTGTAACGGCCAACAAGCGACTTCCACGGGAAACCAGCATGGGTCACCAGCAACACGACGCTTATTTCGTACCGACCAAGAGCTACTGGCCGATCGTGGCCGCCGTGTCGATGTTCGTCACCGTGTTCGGTGCCGCGCATTGGCTCAATGCCGAGCCAGGCGATTCCGGCATCGGTAAGACCGTGTTCCTGGTCGGCGTGCTGATGATCTTCGGCATGTTCTTCGGCTGGTTCCGCTCGGTCATCAACGAATCGCTCGCCGGTAACTACAACACCCAGGTGGATCGCTCGTTCCGCATGGGCATGATGTGGTTCATCTTCTCCGAGGTGATGTTCTTCGGCGCCTTCTTCGGTGCGCTGTTCTACGCGCGCATCTTCTCGGTGCCCTGGCTGGGCGGCGAAGGCCATGGCGTGCTGACCCACCAGTTCGTGTGGGATGGTTACAACGCGGCGTGGGGCGCTTCCGGTGGTGGTGGCCCCGACAAGATCGGTGGCTCGTTCCACACCATCGCGGCCTGGGGCCTGCCCCTGCTGAACACCCTGATCCTGCTCTCGTCGGGCGTGACCATCACCATCGCGCACCATGCGCTGAAGGCTGGCCACCGCACGGCATTGCTGGTCGGCCTGGGCCTCACCGTGCTGCTGGGTGCCACGTTCCTGTTCTGCCAGGCTCACGAGTACGCCGAGGCTTACGAGCACTTCAACCTGACCCTGGGCAGCGGCGTCTACGGCGCCACGTTCTTCATGCTCACGGGCTTCCACGGCATGCACGTGACCCTGGGCACGATCATGCTGGCGATCATCTGGATCCGCTGCGCCAAGGGCCACTTCTCGAAGGACGACCACTTCGGCTTCGAAGCCGTGGCCTGGTACTGGCACTTCGTCGACGTGGTCTGGCTGGCGTTGTTCCTGTTCGTCTACGTGCTCTGAGATCTGAGAACCCGCCGAGAGGCGGGTTTTTTTTATGTGGTTCCTGAACTTCCTGACCTACCTCACCATGGCCGCCGTTGCGGGCGTACTGGCGTGGCATGTGGCGGGATCCACGGCATGGGAAGGGCTGCTGTCCTTCGTCGTCATAGTCGTCTTGCTGGCCCTTCACCGCGCGTTCTGTGTGCGCGAGGGGCGAACCCGCTTCCGCCCCACGAGCATCTTTCTCGGGGTGCAGTGGGTCACGTTGATCATTCTCTTGTCGCGATGATTTGAGTCGCGCGACTTCCCCTACGCGCCGACGCGGGCGAGGGTGACTGGGGCGACCCTCGCCTTTCGTAGAGCCTTTCCTAACCGGTGCCAGGCGCACCATCACACGGGAATGGCAATGAATCAACGTTTTCTGTCGAAGGGTGCGTCATTGACATATGTGCGTCAATGACGCACTATCCTTTCGTGATCTTCGTAGAGACCCCGCTGTTCACGCGGCGGGTGCAGGATCTTCTCCACGACGATCAGTACGCCCGACGGCAGCATTTCCTTACGGAGTACCCTGAATCAGGCGACGTCATCGAGGGGACCGGCGGTCTTCGCAAGATTCGGGTCGCTATGGCGAGCAGGGGAAAGAGTGGCGGCGCTCGCGTCATCTACTACCACTTCGTAGCGCATGCACGCATCGCGATGCTCCTGATCTACGCGAAGAGCGAAAAGGACGATCTCACCACCGATCAGCGCGCCACGTTGAGAAAAATTGTCAATCACTGGAAGCACCCGCCATGACCACATTTTTCGATGAACTGCTCGAAAGCGTCCAGCAGATGGACGAGATCCACCGCGGCAAGCGCGCTCCGTCGCGCGAGTTCCAGGTCGATCCGGCTACGATCAAGGCTATTCGGGAGTCTACCGGGCTATCCCAGCCCAACTTCGCCCAGGTGCTCGATGTCGATGTGGGTACCTTGCGCAACTGGGAGCAGGGGCGGCGTGAGCCGACGGGGCCGGCCCGGGCGTTGTTGCGGGCTATTCGGAATGATCCGCAGGGCGTGATGGCTGCGTTGGTGGGGTAGGCTGCGGATCGCGCGCAAGCGCGCTCCTACAGGGGATGCGGGCGCGGGGGCGGGCAGTTGGTGCAGTTTGCCGCACCGCGCCTTGGTGGCTGGTGGGGGCGGGTTAGAATTGGCCCACGTCGTGCGGGTGTAGCCACCCCATGAAGATGCCCAGCGCCACCATGGCGATGAGCAGCAGGGAGAGGCCGATACGGCGGGTCAGCGCCCAGACTGTGCGCTTGCTCTGGCCCTTGTCGGTCATCATGAAGAACAGCGCCTGGCCCAGGTTGAACACCACCACCAGGAGCAAGACCACCAGCGCGTATTTGTAGATGGTTTCCACGTGACCGTTCCGCTTCATTGCGACAATCCGAGTATAGCGGTGGGCACGCGGGGCTTTGCATGAGCTTTCTGCGCCGCCCGACGTGGTTCGCTGTCGCACTGACCGTCGCCGGGGTGCTGGTTTTTACGCGCCTGGGTGTCTGGCAGCTCGATAGGGCAGCCGAGAAGGACGAGCTCCTGCGGCGCTACGCCGCAGCCAGCGAGGCGCCGGTGGAGCCTTTCGCCAGCGTGGCCGAGGCGCCGCCAGCCGATCGCTACCCTCGGGTCGAGCTTTCGGGCGTCTATCTGCCCGGCCACCGCTACGTGTTGGATGACCAGACCCGCGCCGGCCAGGTGGGCGTGCACGTGTTTGTGCCCTTCCTGCCGAAGGGCGATAACCACGCGGTATTGGTCGATCTGGGTTTCCTGCCGCGTGAGGCGGGCTCACCGCCTCGGTTGCCTCCCGTGCCCGAAGCGCCGACCACGGTTCGTGGCCTCTATGTACCTCCGCCCGGTGTCGGTGTGCGTCTGGGCGGTGATCGCCTCCCCGAGCAGAAGGGTCCAGATAAATCGGTGGTCTACGTCGACCTGACCGAGGTCGCCGCCGATCTGCACCGCTCGCTGTATCCTCGCGTGCTGTTGCTCGATGGGGATCCCTCAACGATTTACGCGCGTGAGTGGACGCCGGCCGTCATGCCGCCCGCCCGGCACCGCGCTTATGCCTTCCAGTGGTTCACCTTCGCGCTGGCCGCGGTCGTGATCTTCATCCTTCTCCACCGCAAGCGGCGCCGCCCGCCCCATGGAACCCCATGACCGAACCGAACGCCCCACCCGTCCGCTCGGGCCGCCTGAAGCTGGTGCTGATCATGCTGGTGTTCCTGGCACCGATCCTCGCTGCGGGCATCCTCACGCTTAGCGGATGGCAGCCGCAGGGCAAGGGCAATGGCCAGGCCATCACGCCGCAGCGCAGCTTCGAGGCCGTGCAGGTCGATGTGGCTGGCAAGTCCTGGGCGTGGCGCGACAGTGAGCCGCGGCTGACCCTGGTCGTGCTGCCGGGACCGGACTGTGCAACGGAATGCGTGAAGACGCTTGGCCTCGTGCGTAACGCCCGCATCGTCCTCAACCGCAACGCTGATCGTCTGCGCCTGCTGTATATCGGCGCGGCGCCCGTTAGCGCGGAAGCGCAGGGCATCATGACCGACTACGCGATCGGTACCGAGCCTGCCGATACGTTCGCCGCGTTCCGCCCGACCACGCCTGACAGCGTCGCGGTGGTGCTGGTCGAATCCAATGCCACCGCGCTTGCCTGGTTCCCGGCGGGCTTTGACCCTAACGGCTTGCGCAAGGATCTGCAGAAGGTGATTCGCTGATGTCACCGCGTGCCGTGAGAACCCTGCGCACTCTTGCCTTACTGGCAGCCTTGTTCGCGTTCGGCGTGGTGATGTTCGGTGCGTTCGTGCGCTTGTCGAATGCCGGCCTGTCTTGCCCGGATTGGCCGACCTGCTATGGCAAGGTCACCTGGCCCGGCCACGCGCAGGACATCGCGCATGCGAACGAAGCCTTCCCCGATCGCCCGTACGAGGATCACAAGGCGTGGCGTGAGCAAGTCCACCGCTTCCTCGCGGGTAGCCTGGGCGTGATGGTGCTCGCCATCGCCCTGATCGCCGCGTGGCGACGGAAGATGGCGGTGATCGCCGTGATTCTCGCGGCGATCTTTGCCGCGGTCGGCGTTGTGCTCTATATGCGCGGTGCCTACCTGGTGTCGTCGATCCTCTCGGCGCTCGCGATCGCGTTGCCCTTGATCGCCGCAGTAAGGCTCGATCGACCCGGTGCGTGGCGCGTAGGTATCGCCGCGCTGGCCGTCATCATCTTTCAGGCCATGCTTGGGATGTGGACCGTGACACTGCTGGTGAAGCCGATCGTCGTGACCGGCCATCTGTTGGGCGGCATGGCGACGTTTGCGTTGCTGGCGTGGGCGGCCTTGCGCTGGTGGGGCGTCGGCTCGCGCGATGAGCGCTTCGCGGCGCTGCGCGTTCCTGTCGCTATCGGCATTGTCGTGCTGGTCTGCCAGATCACCCTGGGCGGCTGGACGAGTTCGAACTACGCCGCGCTCGCCTGTGGCGTGGATTTCCCGAAGTGCCTTGGCCAGTGGTGGCCGGCTACCGACTTCCATCAGGCCTTCATCCTGTGGCGCGGCATCGGCGTGAATTACGAAGGCGGTGTGCTCGATATGGCGGCGCGTAGCGCGATCCAGCTGGCGCATCGCATTGGCGCTGGCGTCACGTTCCTGTACCTCGCCTGGCTTTCGCACAAGCTGGCGCGTGCCGGCCTCCGCAAGATTGGCATCGCTATCGGCGTCGTGCTCGTCGCCCAGGTGCTGCTCGGCGTAGGCAACGTTCACCTGGGCCTGCCGCTGCCCATGGCGACGGCGCACAATGGCGTGGCCGCGCTGCTGCTCTTCACCTTGCTCGCCGCCCTGGCCAGCACCCAGCGACTGCCGTCGGAGACGCCGTGACCAAGTTCAAGCAATATCTGGAACTGACCAAGCCGCGCGTCGTCGCGCTGCTGGTGTTCTGCGCGGTCATCGGCATGTTCCTGGCCGTGGATGCCGATGGCAACCGTGTGCTGCCTACCTGGCAGTCCGGCATCTTCGGCACGCTCGGCATCTGGCTGGCCTCGGCTTCGGCAGCGGCGTTCAACCACCTGATCGACCAGCGCATCGACAAGCTGATGGCGCGCACCTCGCACCGGCCGCTCGCCACGGGTGAGCTGACGCCGATGAAGGTGTTTGTATTCGCGATGACGCTGGGCATCCTCGCGATGCTGGTCCTCGTGTTCCTGGTGAATATGCTTACTGCGGTGCTCACGTTCTTCTCGCTGATCGGTTACGCGGTGATCTACACCGCTTACCTGAAGCGTGCGACGCCGCAGAACATCGTGATTGGCGGTATCGCTGGTGCGGCGCCGCCGGTGCTTGGCTGGACGGCGGTCACGGGCTCGCTGCATCCGTATGCGTTGCAGCTGCTGATCATCATTTTCGTGTGGACGCCGCCGCATTTCTGGGCGCTGGCCATCTTCCGCGTGGATGATTATTCACGTGCGCAGGTGCCGATGTTGCCGGTGACGCATGGCGTGAAGTTCACCCGCTGGCATATCTTCTTCTATACCGTGCTGCTATTCCTGGTCACGCTACTGCCGTTCCTCACCGGCATGAACGGCCTCATCTATCTGTTCGGCGCCGTGGTGCTGGGCATCGGATTCCTCTGGTATGCCGTTCGTCTGTTTACGTCGACCGACGACTTCTTCCCGATGAAGATGTTCAACTACTCCATCATTTACCTGATGGTGTTGTTCGCGTTCCTGCTGGCTGACCATTGGCTGGTGGAGCCGGTGGTGCACCTGCCGATGCGCTTCGAGCCGATCGTCTGATTGTCGCGGCACTCATCGTCGCCGCGGCTTGCATCGAACACACCCTGTAGGAGCGCGCATGCGCGCGTTAGCGCGCCA